>NZ_CP159813.1:130000-730000 GCF_047720265.1 Candidatus Pelagibacter sp. Uisw_134_02 | reverse complement strand
AACAGGACTAATTACAGAAAATGGAATTTCTGAAGCATCAAGTGATGCGTTAAAGAAGATGTTTAGATAATGAAAGATTTAAGATCTGAGGTTATTAAGTATGCTAAAATGCTAAATAGCAGAAAGCTTTCCGCATTAAGGTCTGGAAATATTTCTGCAAGATTTCAGGATGGTTTTTTAATAACACCTTCAGGAGCTAAATATTCTTCATTGAAAAATAAAGATATAGTTTTTGTTTCCCTTAAAGGTAAATTTGATAAAAAAAAAAGAGTACCATCCTCAGAATGGAGGTTTCATCAAGATATTTATAAAGATAAAATAGAGGCTAAAGCAATTGTACACGCACACTCTAGCTGTGCAACGGCAATTTCTACTCATGGAAAAGGAATACCAGCATTCCATTACATGGTGGCAATGGCAGGGGGTAAAGATATTAAATGTGCAAAATATGCAACCTATGGAACAAGAGAATTATCTAAAAATATTCTTAAAGCTCTAAAACAAAGAAACGCTTGTTTAATAAGTAATCACGGACAGATTGCATTTTCTGAAAATTTATCTAAAGCGTTTGAGTTAGCCGAAGAGGTTGAAAATCTTTCGAACCAGTATATAAAAGCTTTAAAAATTGGTAAACCTAAAATTTTATCATCAAAAGAAATGAATAAAGTTTTAAGTAAAGCAAAAAATTATAAGAGGGGATAATTTTTTTATGACTAAAGTAGGCGAGCACATAACTTTAGATATCATTGGTACAACTCAGGAATATGATCCCTCAGTATTTGAGAGTACTATCTATAAAATTGCAAAAACCGCAGAAGTAACAGTTCTTAAAATTTCAAAATACAAATTCGAACCCCAGGGCTTCACTATTCTTGCTTTGTTAGCAGAAAGTCACATCAGTTTTCATACTTTTCCTGAAAAAGGAATTATTAGTTTTGATTTTTTTACATGTGGAAAAGTAAAACCATCAATAGCTTTAGATATAGTAAAAAAAGAATTTAAACATAAAAGAATAGTTAAAAAAGAATTTAACAGAGATACCAAATCTCTTTATCATGATATTTATAGCTCTTCTGGTTTGCAAAAATCATATGTAGTAAATGATGTACTTGAAGATTTTAAATCAAAAGTAGGCCAACACATTGAAATTTTAGAATTAGAACAATTTGGTCAATCTCTATTCATTGATGGAGAAATACAGGTTGCTTCAACTGATGAACATTTATATAGCTCAACATTTGTTGGTGCAGGCCTTAACCTGAATAATGATAATGAAAAAGCTGCTATAATTGGAGGTGGTGATGGAGGTGTTGCTAGAGAATGTATTTCTAAAGATTTTAGTTTTGTTGATTGGTATGAACTCGACCCAGAAGTTGTTGATGTTTGTAATAAACATTTAGGAGATATTGGAAAAAAATCTACTGAAAAAAATTCTGTAAAATGTGTATGGGGTGATGCTTTTGAAAGTATCAAATCTGTAAAAGACGATACTTATGATCATATATTTGTAGACCTTAATGACGATCAGTTTTGTATAGATCTTGCAGCTAAAAATATGGATTCTATGATTAGAATATTAAAACCAAAAGGAGTCATTACAGCTCAAGTTGGAAGTCAAGATAAAAAGCCCAAACAAGTTGATAGTTGGCTAAATGTATTTAATCATCATTTTGGGAATACTAAATTATCTAGAGTTTACATCCCTAGTTTTGATTGTTCTTGGAATTTTTCTTCATCAATAAACCATTAATTTTCTTTTTAATTCATTAAATTTATGAAATAATATTTATTTAATCAAAGGAGAAAATAATGAATATATTTAAAAAAACTATTTTTTCAGTTCTTGCTTCTCTATTAATTATCGGAAATGTTTACGCATCTGATAAAATTAGAATTGGGACTGAAGGAGCTTATCCTCCATGGAATTCAAAAGATGCCTCAGGTAAACTAATTGGATTTGAAGTTGAGTTAGCTTACTCACTATGTAGATACATTGGAAGACAATGTGAAGTAGTGGAGCAAGATTGGGATGGAATGATACCAGCTCTTCAAATGAGAAAATTTGATGCAATAATGGCAGGTATGTCAATCACTGACGAGAGAAAAAAAGTTATAACATTTTCTCAAGGTTATGCTGATGAAGTGGCATCTCTTGCTGTAATGAAGGGTTCAAGTCTTGAGGGAATGGATACTCCTGCAGGAATTGGACTTTCAAGTCCAAACAGTGATGCTAAAAAAGCTCTTAAAACAATTACTGCTGCTTTAGCTGGAAAAACTGTTTGTACTCAAACAGGAACTATCCACCAAAATTTTTTAGAGTCTGGTGATGTAGGAAAGGTCAATGTTAGAACTTACAAAACACAAGATGAAGTTAACTTAGACTTAGCCTCAGGAAGATGCGATGTAGCTTTAGCTGCTGCTGTAGCTTTTACTGACTATGCTGATAAATCTGGAAAACCAGTTATTCTAGTTGGACCAACTTTTTCTGGTGGAGCATTTGGAAATGGTGTTGGAGTTGGCTTAAGACAAGCTTCTCAATTAGGTGGATCACTAGGTGCTAGAGATGCTGAGCTTTTAAAAGCTTTCAACAACGCTATTAATCAAGCGAGAAAAGATGGCGTTATTAGTAGACTAGCGATCAAGCATTTTGGTTTTGATGCTTCTATGTAATTAATATTTTGAAAAGGCGACTATTCATTTAGTCGCCCTTTCGATATGGATCTTTTAACTTTCGGAAAAACTGGATGGGGAGATGAGTTGTTTTATGCAACTCTAATGACTATTGCTGTTTCAATTACAGCAATGTTAATAGGTTTTTTATTTTCAGCAATTTTTACACCTCTCAAACTATCTAATAACAAATTTTTAAACCTTATAGCAAACTCTTACACTACAGTGATAAGAGGAGTTCCAGAGTTACTAGTAATTTATCTTTTTTTCTTTGGTGGAAGTGGTGCGATAATGTATGTAGCATCAATATTTGGTTACAATGAATATATAGAAATAAATGCTTTTATTACAGGATCAGTCGCAATTGGTATAATTTCAGGAGCTTATTCTACAGAAGTTTTTAGAGGAGCAATTCAATCAATTGATAAAGGTCAGTTTGAAGCTTGTAAGGTTTTAGGATTAAAAAGATATATTTATTTTTTAAAAGTAATAATGCCTCAAATGTTAAGGTTAGCAATTCCTAATTTAAGTAATGTTTGGCAAATAACTTTGAAAGATACATCATTAATATCTGTTACTGGTTTAGTAGAAATTATGAGACAATCATATATTGCGGCTGGATCAACACGAGATCCATTATTTTTTTATTCTTTTGCTGCAGTTTTATATTTAATGTTAACATTTTTAAGCATGAAATTAATTAATAAACTTGAAGTTAAATATAGTAGGGGTTTTTAATGGATTTAAGTTTAATGGCTTCGAGCTTACCAAAATTATTGAGTGCAGCAGTTATAACTATAAAATTATTATCAGTATCACTAATAATCGGTTTATTTATTGGTTTGTTATTTGCAATTTTAAGATTAAGTAAAAATTCTATTATCAATAGATTTGCTTATGCTTATTCTTATTTTTTTAGAGGCACACCTTTATTAGTTCAAATATTTATAATTTACTACGGGCTAGGGCAAATAGAATATTTCAGATCAACTTTTCTTTGGGTTATTTTTAAAGAACCATATTGGTGCGCTATAATTGCATTTGCACTAAATACTGGTGCTTACACATCAGAAATTTTAAGATCAGCTTTTCAAACAATTAAACCTGGAATTATTGAAGCAGGTAAAAGTTTAGGAATTTCAAATAAAGTTATTTTTTATAAAATTCAAATTCCTGTTGCTATTAGGCAATCTTTACCGGCTTATGGTAATGAAATTATATTAATGATGAAGGGTACGTCTTTAGCAAGCACTGTTACATTAATGGATATTACAGGTGTTGCTAAACACATCGTATCTACCACATACAAACCATTGGAAATATTTATTACAGCTGGAGGAATTTATTTATTTATGACCTTCATAATTCACAATTTAATAAAATATTTAGAAAAAAAATATAGCTTTCAATAAGAAGTATATTCTTTAATCTCTTTAATTTTAGAGCCCGTATGATTATTCATCTCTAGTTTTATTTTAGCTCGGTCATCATTTAAAAAGTGAACATCTCTTGATAGTTTTATAAAGTTTTCAGTAAAATCAGAATTTTTTTCACACAATCTTTTATCATCTTCTATCACCCATAACTTTGCATTAATATCTTTTAGTGACTTAAAAAGTGTATTAAGTTTTTCATCAGATTTAACATTATTATCTAATTGATCTTTTAAAATACCATGTTCATTATTAATAAATTTTAGTTTTTTAGGGTCTTTAATTTTTTCTTGTTTAATCTCTAAAATAGAAATTTTATCTAAAAGTTCACCCACAGATACTTCAACTAGAATTTTATTCATAAAAATTTATACTATGTTAAGTTGTTAGAAATATGTCTAATATTTTAGTTATCAAACATGGTTCTTTAGGAGATATAGCCCAAGCTTGTGGGGCAATTCAAGATATTTCTGAAAACCATTCAGAAGATCAAATACATATATTAACAACAAAACCCTATTTTGAATTATTTAAAAAAAACCCACTTGTTCATAATGTTATTTTAGATAGGCGTCTATCAAGGTTTAACTTAATTTATTTATACATGTTAATGAGAACCTTAAAGAAACTGAATATAATAAAAGTCTATGATTTACAAAACTCATCTAGAACAAAATTTTATAAAAATATTTTATTTTCAAAAGCAAATTTTAATACTTGGTCTAGTTCAGAAACTACTCTTCCAAGTAACACTTTAAAAGAAGAGTTTGATAAAAACCCAGTTCTAGACAGGTTTGATCATCAGCTAAAAACTTCTGGAATTAAAACAGAGCACACCATGAAACCAAACTTTAGTTGGGCTGTCACTAACATTGATAATATTAAACAGGAATTTAAATTAGATAAATACATTGTCTTATTTCCTTTTTGTTCAGCCCATCTAACTCATAAAAAATGGCCTCATTATAATGAGCTAATAGAGTTAATTAAAAATAAATATAAAGACCAAACTAAAGTAGTAGTTGCTCCAGGACCATCTGAAATTGATGATGCAAAAAACATTAATGCTGTTTCAATTTTAGATAAAGGGAAAGCTCTAGATATTTCTCAACTAGCAAGTTTGATTAAAGAAAGCTCATTTGTTATTGCAAATGATACGGGCCCAGCTCATATTTCAGCACACCTAGGTGCAAAAGGTTTAGCTTTATTTGGTAAACACACAACTGCTTTTAAAGTTAGTATTGAACGAGAAAACTTTAAAGCAATACAAGTTGATGATTTAGAAAAATTAAGTGCAGCTAAAGTTTTAGAAAAAATATTAATTTAATTTCTTACCAATAATTTTCAATATTATAGGAATGGTAAACAGTATCATCAGTAATCTAATAATATGATGAAATGCTACAAAGTTGGGATCTAAATCAAAAGCTATTGCAATAACTGCTACCTCATAAATTCCACCAGGAGAGAAAGATAAGAGTAGAGTTAAGAAATTGGTATCCACAAAGTATGTGGCAACAATTGCAGCTAACAATCCAAGAGTTACTAGTATTGCAGTTGCAATCAAACTATGGAACGTATTACCCGCAACTTCTTTTAATGATTTGTCTGCAAAACGACAACCAACAGAGGCACCCAAAATAAGCAAACAAAAATTTATACTTTCATCTGGTAATTTATAGGAAGCAACTTCAGATATTTGCAGAATTCCACTTGCAACTAGTGTTCCAGATAATAATGCAGCAGGCACACCAATTTTATCAAATATAAAAATTAATGATATTGAGCCTATTAAGAGGATTAAAAGATGAAAATGATTTTGATCTAAGTAATTAAATTTTTCAATTACTAGAACTTCATTTGTTGAATAATTAACAACAAAAAAGGGAATGACAGTTATTATTATAATTAACCTAATTAAATGTGATGTAGCAACTTGAGATAAATCAGATTTTTCATGTTCAGCTAATATCATTAAAGGTCCTAGTGCACCCGGTGCTGCTGAAAAAATAGAAGTTTTAACATTATAACCTGAAAACTTTTGTAAATATTTAGATACAATTAAAATACTTATCAAAATATAGACAAACATTATTATTGAAGTCCACACCCATTCAGTCATCTGATTGATTAAATTTTGATCTATATAATTTCCAATATGAAGACCAAGAACTATTAAAATTGAACTTAAAGCTATTTTTGGCATTTTAATTTTTATTCCACTTAATGCTGCAATTGAAACTGCAAGCATAGGGCCAAGCATCCAAGCTAAAGGTATATTAAAATAGTCAGCTACAATTGCACTTGGGATAGAAATTAAAATAACTAATAGAAATTTTTTAGAAAATAATTCTTTAATGTTAGAGGAATTAAATTGAATAGAAGAATTTTTCATTAACAAATATTCTTTTATCACTTACCTTAAAAAAGATAGCAGAAAATAAATTCTCGCAATTAGTGATATCTATTTTTTTATTATTAAAATATTAAAGAGAATACTCACCAGTTAAGCAAGAAAAAAAATCAACGTCAAGTTGTATCCAATACGATAACTTGCATTCATAATGATACTGTAATTAACTGCAAATATTAAAAACTAACAATAGAGGAATATAATGAAAAACATTAAAAAATTAGTTTCAGTATTATTCTCAGCAATTCTATTATTCTCTGCAACAGCAACAAATTCAATCGCAATGGATAAAATCCATTTTGTAATTGGTGGTGGTGCTGGTGGTGGATGGGATGGAACTGCTAGAGGTACTGGAGAAGCTTTAACAAAATCAGGAATGTTAAAAAGAGCATCATTTGAAAATATGTCAGGTGGTGGTGGTGGAAAAGCTTTAGCTTTCATGATTAACACTCAACCTAAAAATACAATTTTAGTGCAATCTACGCCGCTAGTTTTAAGATCTATTACTAGACACGAAGGTTATGTTACAGGATCTGGAGTTTTATCTTATAAAGATGTTACACCAATCGCTGGTGTAATTGGTGACTACGGTGCGATTGCAGTTGCAAAAGACTCACCTTACAAAAACTTTAAAGATGTAGTTGATGCATATAAAAAGAATCCAAGCTCTATCAAAATGGCGGGTGGATCAGTAAGAGGAAGTATGGACCATTTAATTGGTGCTTTAGCTTTCCAAGCTGCTGGTGCTAATCCAAATGATGTTGCTTACATTCCTTATGATGCTGGTGGAAAAGCGTTAGCTGGACTTTTATCTGGAGAAACTCAAATTATCTCTACAGGTTTAGGTGAACTTATGGGTGCAAGAGACCAAGTAAGAATTATTGGTATTACTGCTCCTTCAAGAATAGCTGATGCACCGGATGCACCAACTCTTAAAGAACAAGGATATGATGTTCAGTTTGTAAACTGGAGAGGATTTTTTGGACCTCCAAATATGAGCAATAAAGATAAAAAAGCTTTATCTACAATGTTAGGTAAAGTTATGAAAACTCCTGAATGGGAAGCTGTTAGAAAAAGAAATGCTTGGGTTAATATTTATAACTCAGATAAGGATTTTGTTAAATTCTTAGATGCACAAACTGTAGAAATGACAGCTCTTATGAAGAAATTAGGAGTTATATAATCCTTTAGGATTATTTAAAAATTAGAGCAGTGAATATAAATACTACTAAAATTATATCACTGCTCTTTTTTATTTTCTCAGCATTCTATTTATATATTGCGTATCAAATTCAGGTTTTTTCATTTGATGAAAACGCACCTTTTAATGCCAGAACATTTCCAATTTATTTAGGTTATGCAGGTTTATTTTTTTCTGGTTTAAAAATTATTTTACCAGAGCCTAATACCATTAAAGTTGATCATAATAATTTAGAGTACAAGAAAACTGCTATACTAGTGATCATAGCAATTATTTATGGAGCAACTATATTAAAGATAGGTTATTTCTTAACTACCTCTCTATTTCTAGCGTCCTCTTATTATGCGTTAGGTGAGAGAAGGTGGAAATTAATATTTTTACTCTCTTTCCCTTTTGTGGGTGCTTTTATGTACCTTTTACATGGAGTGCTTGAAATTTATCTAAGAGATCCATTTTTAAAACTAATTGGAGTTATGGGATGATCGAAGGAATTTTAATCGGTTTAAAAACAGCTCTTACGTTCCAAAACATTTTTATGGTTATGATTGGTTGTTTTTTTGGAACCATCATTGGAATGCTACCAGGTCTTGGACCAATGACGGCAATTGCATTAATGATACCTATTACTTATGGTTTTGATCCTGCTACTGGATTAATTTTAATGGCAGGTGTTTATTATGGTGCAGTATTTGGTGGATCAACTTCATCAATTTTATTAAATGCTCCAGGTGTTCCTGGAACTGTTGCAACATCATTTGATGGATATCCTATGGCTCAACAAGGTAAAGCTGGAAAAGCATTAGCTATTGCTGCTTGGAGTTCTTTTGCAGGTGGAACCCTTGCTTCAATTTATTTATTATTTCTTGCACCAAGCTTATCTAAAGTAAGTTTATCTTTTAGGTCACCAGATTATTTTGCTTTAATGATTTTGGGTTTAACAGCCATTGCAGCCTTTTCATCAAAGGGTCAATTTTTAAAAGCAATGATGATGGTTGTTTTAGGTTTAATGCTAGCATCAGTTGGGCAAGATTCATTATCTGATATTACAAGATTTACTTTTAATAATATGAATTTATCTGATGGGATAAGTTTTGTTTTAGTTGTAATGGCAACTTTTGCTATGAGTGAAGCCTTAACAATTATTTTAAAACGAAATGACCCATCTGCAGTTGCCAAACAAGTTTCATTGACAGAACTAGGTTCAATTAAGATAAATAAAGAAGAGAGAGGTAAAATGTTAAAAGCTATTCCTCGAAACTCTGTTATTGGTTTTTTAATTGGAGTTTTACCTGGAGCTGGTGCAACTATTGCTTCATTTCTAGCCTATGGAATGGAAAGAAATTTTGTTAGCGATGAAGAAAAAGAAAAATTTGGTAAGGGAAGTGTTCATGGTTTAACTGCACCAGAAACTGCAAACAATGCAGCGTGTTCTGGGGCCTTTGTTCCTTTATTAACTTTAGGAATACCTGGAAGTGGAACTACTGCGGTAATGCTTGGGGCTTTATTAGGATTTGGAATTCAACCAGGGCCTAGACTTTATATAACTAATCCTGAAATTTTTTGGTCAGTTATTATGTCTATGTACATTGGAATGGTAGTGTTACTTATTCTAAACTTACCTTTAATACCCTACATAGCAAGAATACTTGCGGTTCCTAAAAACTATTTAATTCCACTTATTCTATTTTTTTCAATTACAGGAATTTACGTAATGTCATTTAATAATTTTGATATTTATTTAATGATTGGAATTGCTGTAGTGGCAACTTTTATGCGCTTATATGATTTTCCAATGCCACCACTCATATTAGCCTTTGTCCTTGGTGGCTTAATGGAAGAAAATTTAAGAAGATCTTTATTAATAAGTGATGGTTCTTGGACTTTTTTATGGGACAGACCTCTTACTGCTATAATAATAGGATTTACAATTCTAATTGTTGGATGGCAAATTTATAAAACAATTAAAAATAAAAAGATTTAGTTTAGAATTTTTTTATATTCTTCAATAATCGTACTCCACTTAAATTTAGCAGAATTTTCTTTGGCAGTTTTTCCATACTCATGGAATTTATTATTTTCTAACATTAAATTAATTGATGAGTAAATTTCATCTAACTCATTACCATCACATATTAAACCTGTTTTCTCATGTTCGATTGCATCTGCTGCACCTCCATCTTTTCCTCCAAGAGAAGGCAATCCATATTGTGCAGCCTCAACATAAGCAATACCAAATCCTTCAACAGATTTTTTATGAACAACTGAAGGCATGACAAAAATATCTGATTTAGCAACTAATGCATTTTTTAATTCATTAGAGATATCCTTGAAGAACATCACTTGGGGTTGAAGACTTAGTTCGGCTACTAATTTTTTAATATTTTCTTCTTCATCGCCATAACCCACACAAATGTAGATAATACTTGGGTAGACTTGTTTTAAATTTCGAAGTGCCATGATTACTTTTTCATGGTTTTTTCTTTTATCAAATCTAGAAACAGTAATAAGTCGCGGAGATTTATGTTTTAATAAATTCTCTACTTTATCTAAAGTCTTTTTATTTAATTCTTCAACAAGATCAACACCAGGATTAATAACTATAATTTTATCTTGCTGAACCCCCAATGAAATAGCTAAATTTTTAGTATACTCAGAATTAGCAACAATAGTTTCAACATTATCTAAAACCTCTAATACTCTTTTGTTAAGAGAGGTACCTTTCTCATGATTAATTTCTTTACCATGGATCAAGCATATCTTTTTTTTATTAGTTTTAAGATGCTCTAAACTTTTCCAATGATCAGCAATAATACCATCAATTTTATTTTCTTTAATAAATTCATTAATGAGTTGAGCTTTTCTATATTTTCTAAGAAGTTTTATTCCACCAATACGTTCAATAGAAAAAGAAACTTTTTCATCTAAAGTTTTATAATTTTCATGATAATCAGCAAAAACTTTTATCATGTAGTTTTTTGAAAGTTCATTCGCAAGACCCCACATTAAATTTTGCATACCACCAATTTCTGGTGGAAAAGATCTTGTGACTACTAGATACATTAGTTATCTGACCACTTTATTCCACAACCCATGCTTGGAATTTGATCTTTAGGGCCATTGCCAGTTTTAGCTATTTGTTTCATAGCTTTAAATAAATCACTTTCACCTGATTTTATTGGTTTTAAATTTTTTAATTCTCTAATCCGCCCTCTATATTGAAGCTCTAAGTTTTTGTTGTAGCCAAAAAAATCTGGTGTACACACCGCACCATAACTTTTTGCAATCTCTTGAGTTTCGTCAATTAAGTAAGGAAAGTTAAAATTATGATCTTTATGAAATTTTATCATTTTATCAAACGAGTCTTCTGGATAATTAATTGTATCATTAGAGGATATTGCTACTGCTTTAATACCTAATTTTTTTAAATCTTTATAATCTTCAATAATATCTTTGATTACTGCAATAACGTAAGGACAATGATTACAAATAAACATTATTAATGTTCCATTTTCTCCTATAACATCATTTAAATTGATAATTTTGTTATTAGTTGATTTTAATTCAAAGCTTTTAGCTGCTTGTCCAAAATCACATATTGGAGTTTTTATCGGCATGTTATAACAATATATAAGTTATGTTTTATGATTTGGAAGATAAAAAAGTAAAAAATTTAGGTGAAAATTGGTCTGCCTCAAATGCATCTATCATTGGAGATGTTACTTTAGAAAAAAATACCAGCATTTGGTTTAATGTGACATTGAGGGGTGATGTTGAAAATATTCATGTTGGTGAAGGGTCAAATGTTCAAGATGGGAGTATTTTACACACTGATCCAGGCTATCCATTAAAAATAGGTAAAGATGTAACCATTGGTCACTTAGTAATGCTGCATGGTTGTATTATTGGAAATAATTCTTTAATTGGAATAGGTGCTATTATTTTAAATGGAGCAAAGATTGGAAAAAATTGTATTATAGGTGCCAATGCTCTTGTTACAGAAAACAAAGTCATTCCTGATAATTCTTTAGTAGTAGGCTCCCCTGGTAAAATTGTACGTCAGGTTTCCACTGAAGAGACAAAATTAATTACTGAAAATGCTGTTCATTATCAAGATAATTGGAAAAAATACTCTAAGTCAGTATTTTAAGGAATTAACCAGTTATCTTTATTATTCTCTAAATCAAATCTAGCTCTTCTATGACCTTTGGCTGCTAAATAAAGCCACTCCATGCTTTTAATTTTACATTGAATAACAGTAAAGTTTTTATAACCCACTTCACTTTGCTCCATCGTAAATTCAAAATTATCTAACTCAGGTTTTAACCCTGAAGTAGGGGTTTCAGATTTCGTCCCTGGACCATGATCAACTAAATAACATTTTCTACTCATGTGTCCTGTATTTAACCAAGACTGTTTTGTAATATCATTTCCATGATTAACAATGCATTCAACTTTAAGTCTAACTTGGATCTTTTCTTCCTTGTCATAAAATAACATTGCTGCGTTTTTATTTGATTTTAATTTAGCAATTTTATCTGATCTAATATCACTATGGTATTGTACAAGATTTTTTTCTCTATCTGATTTTCTAAGAACTACAATTCTTCCATCAAAGTCATCTTGACCACCACAAATAAATACAGGAATTCTAAAAGGAGACCCTCTATCTTTGATAGCATTATCCAACATTGACCAGATCTTATTTTTAATCTCTTCAAAATCTTCGTAGTAAATTGGTTGCATTATGACTTATTTACTAAGTCTTCTAATCAAACTAGAAGTATCCCAACGTTTTCCACCCATCTCTTGAACTTCACTATAATACTTATCAACGATTTCAGTTACAGGGAGTTGTGAGCCATTATTTTTAGCTTCATCCATTGCAATTTTTAAATCTTTTCTCATCCAATCTACTGCAAAACCAAATTCAAACTGATCATCAATCATTGTTTTGTATCTGTTTTCCATTTGCCAAGATTGAGCAGCACCTTTAGATATAACCTCAATTACATCTTCCATATTCAAACCTGCTTTTTTCCCAAAGTTAATTGCTTCTGATAAACCTTGAACTAAACCTGCGATACAGATTTGGTTAACCATTTTTGCTAATTGGCCATTACCAGCACCACCTAATAATTTCATTTTTTTACTAAAACAATTAATAATGTCTTTTGCTTTATCAAAGTCAGCTTGTTCGCCACCTATCATTACCGTTAGTGCACCATTTTCAGCACCAGCTTGACCACCTGATACAGGTGCATCTAAAGAACCAAAATCATTTTTTTTAGCAAACTCATTAATTTCTCTCGAAATCGTTGCAGATGCAGTTGTGTTATCAATATAGATAGAACCTTTTTTAATTGTTTTAAAAATACCATTGTCACCAAATATTACTTCTCTTAAATCATTATCATTTCCAACGCAGGTAAATATAAAATCAGCACCCTCAGCAGCTTTTGCAGGTGTATCTGCTTTTGAACCTTTATATTCAGCAACCCATTTATCAGCTTTTGCAGCGGTTCTGTTATAAACAGTTACATTGTGGCCTGCTTTTGATATATATCCTGCCATTGGATAACCCATGACACCTAAACCTATAAATGCAACATTGCTCATAATTTCTATTTCCTATGTTTAAAAGTTTGAATTTTAAAGTAATTTTATTTGGTTTTATATTTACATTTTTTTCAAGCTTTGGACAGAGTTTTTTTTTAGGTTTATTTAATTCAAGTATAAGGGATGCACTTTCTATCACCCACGGTCAGTTTGGATCCATTTACGCATCCGCTACTTTATTAAGTAGTTTTATACTCGTTTGGGTTGGTAAAAAGATAGATGACTTTAATATTTTAAAATTCGCATCTTATGTAATAGCCTTGTTAGCGATCTCTTGTTTTTTATTTTCTAAAATTTCATCAGTTGCTTTTTTATTTTTGTCAATTTTTTTAATGAGACTGTCAGGGCAAGGACTAATGTCTCACACAGCAACTACAACAATTTCAAGATTTTTTGAAAAGACTAGGGGACGCGCCTTAAGTACAACTTGGCTTGGTTTATCTTTAGCTGAATTTATTTTACCCTTATTAATTATTTTTTTATTAACTTTTGTTGATTGGAGAAATATTTGGGTAGCGATATCAATTTTAGTTATTATTATTTTACCCATAGTCATCATTACATTAGTTAAAAATGTTAAATTAGATTCAAGAGAAACATCTAGTACTACAAATATTAAAACTAAAGATATTAAACAATGGACAAGAGGTGAAGTGTTAAAAGATTATCGTTTTTATATTATCTGTCTAAGTATGTTAGCAATGCCTTCAATTGCAACGGGCACATTTGTTTATCAGTCTTTTATAGTGTCATCTAAAGGTTGGGGACCTTATGTTATTGCTCAATCCTTTATGGTGTATTCAATTTTATCAGTTTTAACTTTATTTTTAACAGGCTTTTTAATTGATAAGTTTAGTAGTCGAAAATTAATAATTTATATGAACATTCCTTTATTGGTCTCAACGTTTGTGCTTTATTATTTTAACTCACCAATTTCATCATTTCTATTTTTAGGTTTAATTGGAATTTCAAACGGTTTAGCAAATGTTCTAGGTTCAGCTACTTGGGCTGAAATTTATGGAGTTAAATATATTGGTTCTATTAAAGCACTAACAACAGCATTAATGGTTTTTTCAACTGCATTTGGTACAGCTTTATTTGGAATATTAATCGATAATAGCTTTTCTATTGAACAAATCGCTATAGTTTCAGGATCTTATATTTTAATCGCAATATCGTTGTTATTTCTCATAAAGAACAGACTTAATCCTTACTATTTATAAAATTATCCTTGATTTTTTTTAACCACCGTATAGATACTGCCCATGGCTAGAGTAACTGTAGAAGATTGCATAGATAAGGTAGAAAGTCCTTATGAGTTAGTATTGGTTGCAAAAGAAAGAGCAGCACAATTAAACTCAGGTTTAGAGCCTACCATTGATAGAGATAACGATAAGAATACAGTAATATCTTTAAGAGAAATTGCCGAAGAATCAATTAAGGTTGTTGACTTAACCGAAAGTGCAATTCACAAATTAAGAAAGCATGTTGAGCAAGTTGATGATGGTTCAGAAGATGATGAAATAACTGGAGATGATTTCGAAAGCATGTACAAGGGTGAAATTTCTAAAAGTGGAACACCTATTTTACCATCAAAAAGAGCAAGAAAAATTCCAGAAAAAATTCAGGTTGTAGCAGAAGATTTAGCAGAATTAACAGCAAAAGCTGAACCAGAAGTAAATGTTAATGCTGAGCAGGAAGCTGATGAGAAAGATGAAGATGTATCTTTAGATCAAATAGCTGAAGCTGAAACAGAAGCTGAAACAACTGAAGTAAACTCTAACGATTCAGAGACTACAAATAGCTAAAAAAATAATATAAAAGTTTAGTATGAACAGGAAAGTATCCGTTGCACCCATGATGGATTGTACTGATCGTCATGAACGTTTTTTTCTAAGACTGATTAGTAAAAATACTTTGCTCTATAGTGAGATGGTTGTTTCTGAAGCCATTCATCGAGGGGATAAAAAAAAATTACTAGAATTTAATATAAATGAAAAACCAATAGCCCTTCAAATTGGTGGATCATCTCCAGCCTTACTTGCAGAGGCTACTAAAGCAGGTGAAGACTTTGGTTATGATGAGATAAATCTAAACCTTGGTTGTCCTTCAAAAAAAGTTGAGAAAAATAAATTTGGTGCATGTTTGATGAAAGAACCAAATTTAGTTGCAGACTGCTTGAGCAAAATGCAATCGGTTACAAAGTTACCAGTCACGATTAAAACAAGAATTGGTTACGATGATACTGAAGACTATGAAAACTTACATCATTTTATTTCAACTTTAAAAAGCACTGGTGTTAAAACTTTTATTATTCATGCAAGAAAAGCTATTCTTGGAAAATTTACTCCTAAACAAAATTTAAACATACCCCCTTTAAAATATGATTTTGTCTACAGATTAAAAAAAGATTTCCCTAATGAAGAAATTATTATTAACGGTGGAATTACTACAACTGATCAAATGAAAGATCACTTAGAAAAAGTTGATGGAGTTATGATTGGACGTGCTGCTTATCATACTCCTTATTTATTAGCTGATATTGA
Source organism: Candidatus Pelagibacter sp. Uisw_134_02 (assembly GCF_047720265.1). GTDB lineage: Bacteria > Pseudomonadota > Alphaproteobacteria > Pelagibacterales > Pelagibacteraceae > Pelagibacter. The sequence continues at coordinate 714,121 of NZ_CP159813.1, read as the reverse complement.
AAGAGATATATTTAATAATGAAAATGTGCCAAGTCGACAAGATGTAATCGAACAATTGTTACCGTATGTCAGAGAAGAAATTAAAAAAGGAACTCGTTTAAATCAAATTATGAGACATACACTTGGATTATTTCACGGTCAAACAGGGTCTAGTTTTTGGAAAAGGTATTTAAGCGAAAACATGTGTGTTAGAGATGCCGATGTTAAAAAAATCGATCACATCATGGATAAGATTAAATATAACAATGTTGATACGTCGGTAAGTCAATCTGCTTAGTTCTTTATTATCTAACGAGTACATCTATTTTAGTCTATTAATGGCATTAACAGCAATTCCTGTTGGATTTGTTGCAGGTTTATTTGGGATAGGGGGAGGCCTAATTACTGTTCCATTTTTATTTTATATTTTTAATTCATTAGGAATTGATCAACAATATGTCATGCACCTTGCAGTTGGAACTTCATTTGCAATCATTATTCCAACTTCAACGGTATCAATTTTAACCCATCATAAATTTAAAGCAGTAGATTTTGATATTGTGAAAAGCTATGGAATTTTTGTAGTGTTGGGTGTAATTTTTGGAACTATTTTTGCAGCTACCCTTAAAACTAAAACTTTAGTTCTTTTCTTTGCAATTATCATATTCCTATTAAGTGTTTATCTATTATTATTAAAGGAGAAAGAGAAAAACATAACTCTTAAAATTAAACTTCATTTAAAAATTATTTTAGGGTTTTTGGTTGGTTTTATCTCAGCACCCATGGGTATTGGTGGAGCTGTTATGAATGTTCCAATATTAAAGTTCTTTGGTTATTCAATTAATAGAGCCATAGGAAGTGCTGCTGCAATTGGTTTTTTAATTGCATTATTTGGAGCAATAGGATTTTTGATAACAGGCAGTTATTTAAAAACAAATATTCCATTAAGTTTTGGCTTTATAAATATCCCTGCTTTCTTAATCTTTATACCAATTACAACCTTTATGGCTAGAATTGGTGCAAGAACAGTTCACACTATTGATAAGAATAAAATTAGCAAATACTTTGGAATATTTTTACTTATCATTGCAGTAAAGTTTTTATATGAATATTTTAAACTATAATTATGGCAAATAACGTAAGCAAAAGTTTTTTAAAAGATACTCATTTAATAGTTGATTTAAAACTATGTAGTATTCGTTTAATTGATAATGCTAAATTTCCTTGGATCATTTTAATTCCTAAGAGAAAAAATATTAATGATATTTCAGAACTCAATTCTAAAGATCAAATGTTACTTATGAAAGAAATTGTTCATTGTAGTAATTTAATGAAAAAAATATTTAAAACAAAAAAACTTAACGTTGAAAAAATTGGTAACATTGTTCCTCAATTACATGTTCATATTATTGCAAGATCTACCAAAGATAGTACGTGGCCACTATCAGTTTGGGTGGTTAAAAGTAAACCTTATTCAAAAGAATCGTTAACAAAAATTATTGATTTGTTAAAAAAATATTTTTAAGAAAGGGGTCGGGGTGGTTTCAGTCTCCCTACACCACCCTTATATTACTTCTATGTGATTCTCTCTAAATAGTTATACACTTAATAATTGAAAGTAGACTTTATCAACTACTTGCTTTATTAGATTGTTAAGCAATCTTTTAATAATAACAAAACTAGTAAAATATTTGAAAAAAATTAAACCCCATTCACAAATTGCATCAGAAGCAATTTTAGGGATTGTAAAGTCTTTTAGATTTAATTCTCAAAACTACATTCCAAAGAAAGGGTTATCCCTTTCACTTTTTAGAGTTGAAATTTTGTCTGGATTAACAGTGGCTTTAGCTTTAGTTCCAGAAGCAATTGCATTTGCTTTTGTTGCTGGTGTTGCGCCTTTATCTGGTCTTTATGCAGCTTTTATAGTTGGTTTAATTACCGCTTTAATAGGGGGTCGACCTGGAATGATTTCAGGGGCAACAGGTGCTTTAGCCGTTGTAATGGTTGCACTTGTTATGGATCATGGAGTTCAATATTTATTTGCAACAGTAGTTTTGATGGGAGTATTACAATTAATTGCAGGTATATTTAAACTTGGTAAATTTATTAGAATGGTCCCAGAGCCTGTGATGCTTGGCTTTGTAAATGGATTAGCAATAGTAATTGGTATTTCTCAGCTTAGTCAGTTTAAAACAATAAATGCACTTGGCGAGTTAGTTTGGGTTACGGGTAATACATTACTCTATTCCATTATATTTGTTGTTTTTACGATGTTTATTATTTGGTTTTTGCCAAAAATCACAAAATTATTGCCATCAACGTTAGTGGCTATTTTATTTACAACTATTTTAGCTTTAACCTTAAAAATCGATATTCCTAATGTTGGTGACCTAGCTAGTGTTAAAGGTGGGCTTCCAGATTTTTCTATTCCAAGTGTTCCTTTTAATATTGAAACATTGAAGATTATTTTTCCCTATGCATTCATTTTAGCCTCAATAGGATTGATAGAAAGTTTGTTAACTTTAAATTTAGTAGGAGAAATAACTAATAAAAGAGGTGGTGCTAGCCAGGAATGTTTAGCACAAGGCTTAGCAAATACTGTTACAGGTTTCTTTGGAGGAATGGGTGGTTGTGCGATGATTGGTCAATCAATGATCAATGTTAGATCTGGTGGTAGAACACGTATTGCAGGGATATCTGCTGCATTATTTTTGTTAATCTTTATTTTATACACATCTTCATATATTGAAATGATACCTATTGCTGCTCTAGTAGGTGTGATGTTCATGGTAGTGATTGGAACATTTGCATGGAACTCTTTAAAGATTTTATTTTTTGTTCCAAAAAGTGATGCACTGGTAACTATACTTGTAACTGTTGTTACAGTTTTAGAAGATTTAGCAGTAGCAGTATTAGTAGGGGTAATTGTTTCTGCATTAGTCTTTGCATGGAAATCAGCATCAAAAATTAGAGCAACAGAAAGAGCCTCCAAAACAGAAAAAGGTGCAAAAGTTTATGAAATAGAAGGGCCTCTTTTTTTTAGTTCAACAAATAGTTTTCTAGAACTTTTTAATCCTGCTAAAGATCCTGATATCATTATTATCGATTTTGTTAGATCAAAAGTAATTGATCAATCCGCTTTAAAGGCAATTGAAGATATTGCAGATAAATATAATAGTTTTGGCAAAAGAATTAAGCTTAGACATCTCACTCGTGATTGTCATAAATTATTAAGTAAAGCAGGACAACTTGTAGTCGATAGTGATGATGATCCAGATTATGGAGTTGCAGTTGATTATGATGTAAAATTGGGTATTTTTGGAAAATAATATGAATAAAGAAATAAAAGCTGATGATGTTATTTTTAATTTCTTTAAACAAATTTGTGATGAGAAAGACGATGTTAAATGTGTTGAACTAGGTAATAGTTGGATCAATGCAATGAAAACCAATCTTACTAACATGGAAAAAAATCTTGATGAAACAGATAAAATCAAACATCAAGTAAATATAGATAGCAACATGAACCACCTTAATAATCTTAAGGATAAATCTGCTGCGGAATGGCGTGAATATGCAACTCAGTGTATGGTTGAGATCCTTGATCATAAAAGTAAATCTTGAATTTTTTTAAAAGATTATTTTCAAGCAGCAACTTAGAATTAGAAATTAATGATGGGGGTAGAGCAGCTGCTGGATATAAAGGGAAAGCAGGAGACTGTGTAGTTAGATCCATTGCAATTGTAACAAATCTTCCTTACCAAAAAATTTATGATGATCTTTATAAAGCAAATGAAGAATTTAGAACTACATCACAAACTAGACTTGCTAGAAGTTTAAAACAAAAAAATGATAGCCCAAGGTCTGGTACTCATAGAGTGGTGGTTAAGAAATATCTTGAAAAACTAGGATGGCAGTGGACACCAACTATGTTTATTGGTCAAGGTTGTAAAGTTCATTTAAAAAAGGATGAACTTCCAAGTGGAACTTTGATTGTATCTTGCTCGAAACACATAACTGTTGTTAAAGATGGTGTCTTACATGATACTTATGATTGTTCTAGACAGGGCTCACGTTGTGTTTATGGTTATTGGACAAAACCTAATTAAATTAACTCAAGACATCCTAAGAAAGATTTGTTAGCATTTAATTGTGAAAAAGATATTAGGAACGAGCTTTATTAGCAAGCTTTTGAGCATTTTAGTCTTAAGTTTATTGTTAACTAGTGGTGCAAAAGCAGGATGTGATGATGCTCCAGTTGATGGGGTAGATTATTCAAATTGTCAATTCTCTGAAGGCCAAGATTTAAGCAGAGCCTATATACCAAATTCTAATCTTTCTTTTATCAGTTTTATTAAAGTTACCTTCGATAAAGGGGTAATGATGAATGCAACATTAGCTAATGGCAATTTTGTAGAATCTTCTTTTATTAGAACGAATTTATATGAAGCAAATCTTGAAGGAGGTATTTTTGAAAAAGCTAACTTTTTGAGTGCTAATTTAACAAGAGTAAACTTTAAAGGAGCTTCATTAATTGAGACAAACTTTACTAATAGCAATCTTTTTGAGGCTGATTTGACGGGCGCCAATATTTTAAATGCTAACTTTGAAGGTGCTAATCTTAATAACGCAGTTTGGATTGATGGAAGCAAATGTTCCTTTGGTTCTATCGGAAAATGTAATAAATAAAAAATTCTTAGAAATTATTTTATAGGCTTAATTTTTTGATTAATAACGAGCACTGCTCCAATTATTAAAATAGGCAAGCCTATTATTAAATCTTGTTGCCATTCTAAGTTTTCAAACACGGTTGAGATTAATAAAGCAAGTACAGGCATAACAACCCCCACATAACCTGCTCGTCCTGCTCCAACTTTCTCTAATAATCTTAAGTAAAAGATAAAAGCAAATATTGAGCCAAATATTGATAAATAAGCAAGGGATGTGATATAACTGAAACTATATTCAAATAATAATTCAGTGCCTTTTATTTGGGTAATTAATAGTGTGACCAGTGAACCATAAAACATTGCATAAGCAAGTGTTGGTATTAATGAAAAGTTGTTATTTAAGTTTCTTTGATGAACCATGTTACCTGTTGATGCACAAAATGTACCAAGTAAGGCTAAAAATAATCCAACATGCGTTCCATTACTTAAGCTAAAGTTGAAAATCTCATCATTGAAAATAATTATAATTCCAATCATTCCAATAGTTGCTCCAAGTAAGGTTTTTAAAGAAGGTTTCTTTTTAAAATAAAAGCCTTCTCCTAAAATATTCATAATAACTACAGTTGAAAAAACTACTGCTGGAAATGCGCTTATTAAGTAAGTGTTTGATAGATAAAAGAAAACATAATTTAGAGAATAAAGACAAACACCAAATAGCAAAAACCAAAGATGCTGATTTAAAGAAAACTTGAGATTTTTCTTCTTATAAATTAAATAAACAAAAATAACTATTGCAGCTATCAAAAATCTATAAAACACCGATACTAATGGATCAACGTAACCTAATTGAAACTTGATGACATACCAAGTAGGGGACCAGCAAAAAAGTGTGACAATAAATAAGAAAAAATTGTTCATTATTAAAGATTATAATCAATCAATCTTAAAAAAATATAAGATTAATCTAACAATTTTTAATATATAAATTTAGTAGTTATGAAAAAAATACTTCTAATTTTAACTCTACTTATATCATTAAGTAGCATTTCTTATTCTGATAATCATTATCCAATTACCAGAGATTCTGAATTAATGATTGCTAGAGGTAAAATTGCATACCAAAATAATTGTGCAAGCTGTCATCAAGTTAATTTATCAGGTGCTGAAAATTGGAAGGGCGTTGATGAAGATGGTCATAGAAAAGCGCCACCTTTAAATGGTACAGGTCACACTTGGCACCATGATGATGAAACACTACATAAAATTATTAAATATGGTTTGGTTGGAGTAATTATTGATTATGAAGGAAAAATGGGTGCCTTTGGAGATAATCTTAGTGACAAAGATATAGATTCAGTTTTAGCCTACATTAAAAGTTTTTGGCCTGATGATTATTACAAACATCAAATAATTTTAAGTAAATAAATTAAATGGCAACTGATACATTTCATTGGTCGTGTAAACACACGTGGAGAAAAAGCGCTAAGAATACGATGTGGTGTGTTATTGGCTGTGCAATTGGTGACTTTGGAACCATACTATTTTTTCAGTTAAGTAAAATTCCTTTTCCAGTATTGGGCATTATGACTTTAGCACTCATTAATGGTTTATTAACCAGCATTATGCTTGAAACTTTTATTTTAATGAGACAAAACTTTAAATTAATTAATGCCTTAAAAACTGCCTGTGGAATGAGTTTCATCTCAATGGTTAGTATGGAAATCACGATGAACTTAACAGATTATTTACTAACAGGTGGAGCACAACTTACCTGGTGGGTAGTACCGATTATGTTAACAGTTGGCTTTTTAACACCTTGGCCATATAATTATTGGAGACTTAAAAAATTCAATCAAGCCTGTCATTAAATATTAAATGGTTACAACTTTTGAAATCATATTAGCAATTATTATCGTTTCCTTATTTGTTGTTATGCCTATTTATTATTATTATCAAAGAAAGAAAAACCTCAAACAAGATAATAAAGCTCAAGATAACCTTGAGATTAAAAACTATATTGATAGAATTAATGAAATTACCCGTAATAAACATAAATGAAGAAACGTTTATCAGGATGCAGTGAGTGTGGAGATGATACAGCCATCTTAACACAAGTAAGCTCAGGACCAGAAGTGATCTTACTTTGCACTGATTGCTATAATCTGAAAAATTTAAATGAAACACAAAACCAAATCAATTATGAAGAAGAAAAAAGTTAAGAAGGTAAAAGCTAAGAAATCTGAACCTAACTTCTATGGTCTTGGAAAATTTAACTATTTAATCTTTAAGTTTCTCTGCTCTAGGTTTAAGCTAAGGTAGTTAATGGTAGATAAAATATTACCTTTTTTTTATATGGTGGGAATACTCTTATTAGTACTCCCAACTTTTCTACAATCTAATTCTAAATTAAAACAATTCTTAACTAATCTTACTATTTGGATTGTCATTATCCTTATAATTCTAACAATCATATATTTCATAAATTAAACATTATTAGAGCAAGATTTAAACAAACGGTAATGATCTAAGTAGAATCATGCATTGGATTTCACTCCTTTTCAAATATTTACGGTTTTTTTTCTTCATGTCCTCTTTCCGTAAACCCCTTGATAAGAGAAGGGGCGAAACCATTACTAACTACAAATTACTTACCTTAAAAAATACAACGAATAATAGGAGTTTTGATATATGGAAATAAACGGTATTAATAAATACTGTCATGTAAGCGCTTACATTGCTTACGAGAATTGTAAACCTGTCTACAAACAAACCTTTAAATTTGAACTCATTCCAAGCACCCATAACAGCGTCATTTGGGAGAAAATAATCAAAATACTCAAGAAAAATGTAATAACCCTGGAGCTTAAATCATGAAGCGGTTCTTAATTTTTGTTTCAGCACACTTATTTTTATTTCTATTAGTTATTGCCTATCAGGCTCAAGCTGATGATGAGGAATGGACCATCGATCAATTTAACAGTTTAGCCTATGCCAGAGTATCAGGTGAAGTTACTCACGGGGACTCATTGAATTTTTTTATTTCAACAGAAAGTAATTGTACAAAAGTTTATAATAATTTTACTTTCTACACTTATGAAAAACCTGGGGATATTAAGCAATTAATAAACAAAAATATTCCTATAAAGATTAATGGTGTAGATGTAACAGCAAATGTTATAGATGTTTCGCCTTTTTTAATGGGATACAGAGTATCATTTAGTTTGGGAACATTTCCTATTAAAGAATACATGCATTTCTTAAAAGAATTCTATGATGAATTTCAGAAGTATGAAATTGAGATAGTAGATGGGATTGATTTTAAAGCGGCCAAGTATTTTGATATAACGATCAATAACTGGAAATTAGATAAACTTGTGCCCTCTGTCTTAGAGGCTAATAAGCTTTGTAAAACTATTGATCATTTGGACAGTTAGACAATGTTAAGAATTATTTTACTTATCTTATTGTTATTACCAACAACCTCTAACGCTGATCAAGGTTTAAAAATCTCATGTCTTAATATGAAATATATAATCATTGGAAGAAAACATGATCCTTTAAAATTCACAATGCAAGCAGTAGGGCTTGAATATTTTGATAAAGAGAAGGGTGAATTTGTAATGATTGAAGCTAACAAATTAGATATTGGAGAAAATCAAGTAACTGCAAGGTTTGCAGATTATGAATTAGGTTTTCAAATGATTGTATTTGATGGAGATACAAAACCTAGCATGACATTATCAAAGTATGATTATAAAAATGATAGGTTCTTAGAGCACTATAAATGTGATGTTGAAATGACAAATATTGAATAAAACTTTATGATTGATCAATTCTTTCTTTGGTGTGTATGGGTTCTTGAAGTTATAGGGGAAGTAACTGGTATGGGTTATGAACTTGCTAATATTGTTATATTTGTAATTTTACAACCTGGACTAATACTTTTATTTTTTATTTTGTGGAGAAGGCAAAAAAAAGTGAACAGTAAGAACCTAAATACTTAACTTAATTTGGCTTGAAAGAGAGCTCACCTAATTCCATCACGTAGACACCTGATTAGAGGTTTGGTAAGGTTTTGGTTCATGACAGATTTTTCAGAAGATATTGATAAAGTAGTAGCCTCAATAATTAGAAATGAATTAAAAAGTGAAAACTACGATGATAGTTGTTGGTTGAAAGCTTTTAAAAAAGCAGAGGGAGACGAAAAAAAAGCTAAAGTTATATACATAGACTTAAGAACTGCTGATTTAAAAAAAGAAAAAGAAAAAGAAAAAAAATTAAAGGATTTAAACCCAAATGCTAATGTTAGTTGTGGAAGATCATTCTGTGTTAAAAAATATACAATTGTATCTGTACCAAAAAAATTGATAGGTGTACGAAAATGTGAAGGCTGCGGAAATACACTGGACCAACAAGTTGGTGAAAGACAAATACCAAAAATAGATGATAATCCTATTGAGCCATGGAGACCGACATCATCACAAAATAATGCTAAACTAAAAAAATCAAACACGATGAATTTTGGAGAATCTATTTCTGTTTGTTTTAACAAATATGCTACTTTTGAGGGAAGAGCAGGTAAAAGTGAATTTTGGTATTTCTTTTTATTTCATTTAGCTGGTTCAGTCATACTCTCTCTTGCACCTCTGGCTATATATTCTATTTTTGGGTTAATTACGATTATACCATTGCTTGCAGTTGGCTGCAGAAGACTTCATGATATTAATAGATCAGGTTGGTGGCAGTTAATTTCTATAACTGGCATTGGATTTGTTTTGCTGATTGTATGGTGGACTACTGAAGGTTCTAGAAAGAAAGATAAATGAACAAAAAAATAAACAAAAAGAAATATAAAAAAGCTTTAGATTTCACCTATAAGATACACTTTAAACAAAACCGTAAGGGAACAGGAATTCCTTATTTTACTCATTTAGTTTCAGTTAGTAACAACGTCATAGAAGATGGTGGTACTACTGATGAAGCTATAGGAGGTTTATTACACGATGCTGTTGAAGATCAAGGAGGGTTAAAGACCTTAATTAAAATTAAAAAACTGTTTGGTAGTAAAGTTGCTCAAATAGTTGATGAGTGTAGTGATACTATCGTTGTTCCTAAACCACCTTGGCTAGCTAGAAAGAAAAAGTATATTTCAGATATAAAGAAGAAAGGCCAATCTTCCATGTTTGTGTCCCTTTGTGATAAATTACATAATGGTACTTGCATTGTTAGTGATCACAAAAGAGTAGGTAAGAAGATCTGGAAGAGATTTACAGCAACACCAAAGCAAGTCGCTTGGTATTATGAGAGTTTATACAAAGAGTTTTCAAAACATTTAAAAGGCCATAAAGTGCTTAAAGGTAATTACTTAACGGTAGTTAAAGAAATTAAGAGAGCCTCATCTAAATGAAAAAGTTTTTAGGGATCGTGGTTCTGGGTCAGGTTTTTAATTAAAGATGTTTCTCAACTATAAATTTATTAAATCAAAAAATGAGAGACCGTCAGAGGAAAGAGGAGCTAGAAAAGTTGAGAAAAGCTGAGATCAAGGTTGTCTTTAAAAGTGCTCCAAGACAAGATCCAAATTGTGGAATGAGATTTGTGAGTTGTTCTGATCCAATTAATAAAGGGAAACTTGGTTCATCTAGGTCTTTTCTTAATAAAAGGGATAGGGAATATTACTAGAAATAGAGACGGTACATGAAGTTAACTGAGACTACCGTTAAGATAATAACTAGTAAGTATAGGGAAATATAATCTTTTGGAGTTAACATGGTTTATAAATACTCTTATTGTTAGCTACTAGCTAGCTTCTTTTTAGGATCATAGAAAGGTTTCTCAGCAACCGTTGCTTTAATGATTTTGTCATTCATTTTAACATCAAGCACCGTTCCAATCTCTGAATTGTTAATTGAAACCATTGCAAGTGCTATGTTTTGTTTTAGTCTTGGTGAATAAACTGCAGAAGTTATTTTACCAACTTGCTGATTGTCTTTTAAGATTTCCCAAAAGGTAGTGTTAGGGCCTGTTAAAGGATCACAATCCAAGATAACTCCAACTTGCTTTCTTTTAATACCATCTTGATTTATTTTTTGTAAAGCATCTTTACCAATAAAATTTATATCGGTATCAAGGTTAACTAATCTTCCTAGATTTAGTTCATAAGGGTTTGTGTTTATATCTGCATCTGCATGGTACGATAACATTCCACCTTCAATACGTCTAATTGATGATGTGTGACCTGGTTTTAATCCATGAGGTTTACCAGCTGCCATTATCTTTTCCCACAATTCATCACCTTTAGAGCCATCTCTTAAGTATAATTCATATCCAAGCTCACTTGACCAACCGGTTCGAGAGACTATTAAAGGAATGCCATCTAAATCTAATTCTCTTAACCAATAATATTTAAGATCATTAATACTTTCACCAAATAAAGCTTCCATAATTTTTCCAGAGTTTGGTCCTTGTAATTGAAGAGGGGAGACATCGGGTTCGATAATTTTAACATCAAGACCTGAGTTTACCGCAACCCCTTGTGCCCATAATAAAATGTCACTATCTGCAAGAGATAACCAATAATGGTTTTCTTTTAGTCTTAATAAAACTGGATCATTTAAAATTCCACCTTCATTATTTACAATTAAAACATATTTACATTGTCCAACAGCAAGTTTTGATAAATCCCTTGGTGTTAATAGTTGAATAAATTTTGTAGCATCTGGTCCTGTAATCTCTACTTGTCGCTCAACCGCAACATCACATAAAATTGCTTCATTAACTAAATTCCAAAAGTTTTGTTCAGGAGATCCAAAGTCACGTGGAATATACATGTGATTATAGACTGAAAAGCCAGTTGCACCCCATTTAACAGTTGAATTAAAGTAAGGAGATTTTCTAATCTGAGTTCCAAAGCCGAAATTTTTATTATCTTCCATCTTTAAAACCTATTAATTATTTAATTATTTGAAAAGTTAATTATTACTCTCACACTCAATTGTCGCAAATGCAGTTAGTTGTTGAATCTCTTCAGGTGTTTTTTTAAAAACTTCATTGATCTCTTTATCATTGAATTTCTTGCTTAATTTATCAATTGTGCACTGGCAGTATATTTTAGCCCCATCAGCACCTATATATGTTTTAGAGTTAGTGTAACAACCAATATACAATTCCTTCTCATATTCAGGGCTTAGAGCATGACTTTTAGAGGTAAAAAGAAGGATTAAGATTAGTAAATATTTATATCTTTTGATCATATTCGCCAACTTTGCCAGTTTTTTGTAAAAGGTCATCAATAAAATCAAAGATCTTTTTCTTTCTCTCATCTGATGTTGGGCTTTCAGTAACAATAACTAATGATGGTTTATTTGATGAGGCTCTAATTAATCCCCATGAACCATCTTTAAAAGAAAATCTGATACCATTAACTGTTAAGACTTCACTAATCTCCTGGCCATCAATTTTAGTTTTATTATCTTTAATTTCATTTACTTGTTTAACCAATTCTTCAACAACCTGATATTTCTCTTCATCTTTACAAAAAGGCGCCATTGTTGGTGTTTGAAAAGTATTAGGAAGTTCTTTTATAATTTCATGCATACTTTTATCTTCATTATCTAATAGATGACACACATGAATTGCTGAATTAATTCCATCATCATAACCAAAACCTAAGGGTTGGTTAAAGAAAAAATGTCCACTTTTCTCAAAGCCTGCTAGAGCTTTTTCAGTATTAACTTTTCTTTTAATGTGTGAGTGACCTGTCTTCCAATAAACAATTTCACAGTCATTCCCTTTTAATACCTTATCAGTTGCGTACAAACTAGTTGATTTTACATCAACGATAAACTTAGAACCTTTATGAGTTTTAGATAAATTTCTAGCAATTAATAACCCAATTTTATCTGAAAATATTTCATCACCAGTATTATCAATTACACCAACTCTATCGCCATCACCATCAAAACCAAAACCAATATCAGCATTATTATCTTTTACAGCTTTTGCAATAGCATGTAACATCTCTAAATCTTCTGGATTTGGATTGTATTTTGGAAAAGTCCAATCAAGATCACAATCTAATTCTATTACTTCACAACCAATACCTCTTAAAATTTCAGGTGCAAATATTCCAGCTGTACCATTACCGCATGCTACAACTGCTTTAATCTTCTTTTTAACTTTATTTTTATTTATTAAATCATTTTTATAAATTTGCTGAAAACCTTCTATCTGTTTTTCACTGCCTTTACCTTTTATGAAATATTCATTTAAAGTTATTTCTTTTAATTCTTTCATTTCTTCTGGTGCGTGAGTTAAGCCTTTTTTGATACCCATTTTAACCCCAGTCCAACCATTTTCATTGTGACTAGCAGTTACCATTGCAACAGCATCAGCATCTAAATTAAATTGTGCGAAATAAACAGTAGGTGACAAAGATAAACCTATGTCTTCAATATTACATCCAGTTGAAAATAGTCCTTTTTTAAGAGCAGTTTTTATTTCTTCACTGTAAGACCTATAATCATGACCCACAATTACTCTTGGATTAGTTTTTTTTGTATGTTTTATAATTTGAGTGCCCAAACCTCTTCCCAGATTCTCTATTCCAAGTTGGTTTATATCCTTTTCATACAACCATCTGGCGTCGTACTCTCTAAATCCATATGGGTCTATTTTTAATTTTGTTGTCATTACTTATGTTTCATACATTTATTTTAATTTTTTTATTGTTTTTTTTTTAATATGTTCTATAAATGTTCTGTTGATTAATGATTTATATAGTGTATCAATGGTTTTAGCATACAACATGTAGTTGTTTTGTGAAAAATAACTGAAAAAAATATTTAAATATGAACAAAATACTATCACAGGCACTTAAGAAAGCTGTCTCCGAATATAGCCCAAATAACAGTGAATTAACAAAAGAAAAAAGACCTGATTTATTTTCATTAAGCAATGAAACAGAATTATTTCAAAATGAAAAGGGAATAATTATCAAGATTGACAGATCAAGAGATTCTAAATTAACAGACTTCGGTAAAGCAACTTTAAAAGATAGATATTTAGGCCACAACGAATCTTTTCAAGATTTGTTTGCTCGTGTTGCAAGTTCATATGCGGACGACAATTTACATGCCCAAAGAGTCTATAACTATATTAGTAACTTATGGTTTATGCCCGCAACACCAGTTTTATCAAATGGTGGAACTAAAAGAGGTTTACCTATTTCATGTTTTTTAAATGAAGCATCAGATAGTTTGAACGGAATACTTGATTTATGGAGTGAGAACGTTTGGTTAGCAGCCAAAGGTGGTGGGATAGGAAGTTATTGGGGAAACCTTAGATCTATTGGTGAAAAAATCGGCAAAGTTGGAAAAACATCAGGAATAATTCCATTCATTAAAGTAATGGATTCTTTAACGATGGCAATAAGCCAAGGATCATTAAGAAGAGGGTCTGCCGCATGTTATCTTCCAATTGATCACCCTGAGATTGAAGAATTTATTGAAATGAGAAGACCCACAGGAGGAGATCCAAATAGAAAAGCATTAAACCTCCATCATGGTGTTTTAGTAACGGACGCATTTATGAGGGCTGTTGAAACAGATGAACAGTGGGCATTAAAAAGCCCAGCTGATGGAACTGTACAGCAAACTATTTCTGCAAGAAATTTATGGATTAGATTATTAACTGCAAGAATTGAAACAGGTGAACCTTATATTATCTATATCGATACAGTTAACAGACAAATTCCTCAACATCACAAACTTGCTAACTTAACTGTTAAAACTTCTAACCTTTGTAGTGAGATTACATTACCTACAGGAATAGATAAAAATGGAAGAGATAGAACGGCTGTTTGTTGTTTATCATCTTTAAACTTAGAAAAGTATGATGAGTGGAAAGATGACAAGGTAATGATCAATGACGTTATGAGATTTTTAGATAATGTATTAAGTGATTTTATTGAAAGAGCTCCAGAGCAATTTGATGATGCAAAATATTCTGCTGAAAAAGAAAGAAGTGTTGGCCTAGGTGTTATGGGCTTCCATTCTTATTTACAGCAACACAATATTCCACTTGAATCTGTTATGAGTAAAGCTTGGAATAAAAAGATATTTAAACATATTCAAGAGCATGTTGATCAAGCCTCAAAAGATTTAGCTGATGAAAGAGGACCATGTCCAGATGCTGCTGATTATGGTTATAATGAAAGGTTTTCTAACAAAACTGCTATTGCACCTACAGCTTCTATATCTATTATTTGTGGTGGAGCGTCACCAGGAGTAGAACCAGTTGCAGCTAACAGTTATACTCATAAAACTCTTTCAGGGTCTTTTAATGTTAAAAATAGATATTTAGTAGAGTTGTTAGAAAAACATGGGAAAAATACTGATGATGTTTGGTCTGGTATTACAACAAACCAAGGCTCTGTTTCTCATTTAGATTTTTTAACTGATTTAGAAAAAGATGTCTTTAAAACAGCATTTGAACTGGACCAAAAATGGATTATTGAATTAAGTGGAGATAGAACACCTTTTATATCTCAAGCACAATCAATTAACCTTTTTGTACCAGCAGACATTCATAAAAGAGAACTACATAAAATTCATTTTGATGCTTGGAAAAAAGGTTTAAAGAGCCTTTATTATTGTAGATCAAAATCAATACAACGTGCAGAAAATGTTAATGATACGAAAGCAACAGATGTTACCGCAAATGTTTATAAATCAAAACCACAAACAACAGATCAACCAGAATACGAGGAGTGCCTATCATGTCAGTAGAAAAAATGAACGGTAAAATTATTCAACCACCAAAAGATGAAATAGTTCAACCACAAAAGATGGGCTTATTAGTTGAAAATCCAGTTTATAAACCATTTAGATATCCATGGTGTTATGATGCTTGGTTAACACAGCAAAGAATTCACTGGTTACCAGAGGAAGTACCATTAGGTGATGATGTTAGAGACTGGCAAAAAAATTTAACACAATCTGAAAAAAATTTATTAACTCAAATTTTTAGATTTTTTACTCAGGCCGATGTTGAAGTGCAAAACTGCTATTTAAGACACTATACAACAGTGTTTAAACCAACAGAGGTTTTAATGATGATGACTGCATTTGCTTCAATGGAAACAGTTCACATAGCTGCTTACTCTCATTTACTTGATACAATTGGAATGCCCGAGTCAGAATATTCTGCATTCATGAAGTATAAAGAGATGAAAGATAAATACGACTACATGCAAAATTTTGACATGAGTTCAAAAAAAGATATTGCATTAACTGTAGCTGTATTTAGTGCATTTACTGAAGGCTTACAATTATTTGCAAGTTTTGCAATCTTGCTTAATTTCCCAAGACATAATAAAATGAAAGGGATGGGCCAAATTGTTACTTGGTCTGTAAGAGATGAAACTCTTCATTGTAATTCAATGATTAGACTGTTTAAAGAGTTCATCAACGAAAATCCAGAAATTTGGACTCCAGAATTAAAAAAAGAACTTTATAAAGCGTGCAGAACAATCATAGAGCATGAAGATGCATTTATTGATTTAGCTTTTGAAATGGGTCCTATGGAAGGTCTTACAGCACAAGATGTAAAACTTTATATCAGGTTTATTGCTAATAGAAGATTATCTCAACTCGGATTAGAACCAATTTACGATGTGGAAAAAAACCCACTTACTTGGTTAGATTCCATGTTGAATGCAGTCGAACACATGAACTTCTTTGAAGGTCGTTCTACTGAATATTCTAAAGCATCTACTCAAGGAACCTGGACAGAAGCATTTAGTTAATCTCTTGAAGTATAAAAAATACTTTAGAAAAACTAGTCTTAAGCAAGCAAACATTGGTGAGCGATTTCTTGATGAAATAGCTTTTAAAAAGCCCAAAAATTTTCTTGAAATAGGTGTTTTTCATGGTGTTACAGCGAGAAATGTATGTGAACTTCTACACAGTATTCATAAATTTGATTTTAAGTATATAGGGTTAGATTTGTTTGGTGAAAGTTCTGAGAACTCTGATGAAATTATTCCAAGTACAAAGTTTAATAATCCACTAAAAAAGATCTATTTTAAATATGTTCTTCAAAAAGATCCATATTCTATAGAAGCCGTATCTGATCTTCTAAAAAAATTTAATAAAAATGTTCATCTAATTAAAGGAAACTCAAATAAATTATTAAAAAAAATTGATATGTCAAAAATTGATTATGTTTTTTTAGATGGGGGGCATGCTTATGAAACGGTTAAAAATGATTTATATTATTCTAAGCCTGTTTTGGATAATAATAATGGTACTATTCTTTGTGATGATTATAATTTGAGCTATGCTCCTGGAGTAAAACGAGCTATAGATGAATTTGTTTTTGGCAATAATTTTAAATCAGAAATTATTTCTGAGAGATTTGCTAAAATAGAAAAAAAATAAATTATCAGTTACCTTAATAAATAATTGCTTTAGCAGAACCAAGTTGATCTACTTTTCCAGTGTATAAACCTTTTCCCAAAATTGGCACAACACCTACTGTAGAACCTGTAAAAACATAAAAGTTTTTATTAAGATTTACTTTGTCTTTTTTAAGCTTATTAAGTACAAATCTAAGTGAGTTTAAAGGATTTACGTAAACAGTGTTTGTATTTCCATTAACATTTTGTTTAATTTTTTTATTAATAATATTTGTTTTTAAATTACCTATATTAATATTTTTAAATTTTTGTTTTTTTCCAATGAGAAATTTAACATTAGCACCAAAATCACTACATAAGTCACCAAAACTTGTAATTCCTTTTTTTCTTTGTCTATATCCAACAACTTCTATACAGGTTGCCATATGCGAAATATATTTAGTAATATTTTTTGTGGTAATTAAACCTTTAGAAAAAAAAAAAGATTTTTTAACTAGATAACAAACTTCAAGCTCAATTCCTAAAGTAGATCTATTAATCTTCACTTTTTGACCACTTTTTAAAAAATTCTTTTTGAAAATAGCAGCATAAAATGGGCTTTTTTCTTTAAGTTTTTTCATTACAGGTATTCCAGTTCCTGCTGCCTTGAATCCAATTATTGGGTCAGATATTTTACTTTCACATAGTTTTCTTAATTTTTCTGCTTCATTTAATTTTTTTGTAAATTTTGACGGCAATGGTGCAATTATTTTATTATTAACAAAAGCATTAACTAATTTGTTTGCTGTTTTCTCTAATAAGGTTTTTTTCATTATTTGATATCTAATATAGTTGCCGGGTCTAGTCTAGTGCCAAACCAATTAAGTCTCACATCCAAGTGAGGACCTGTTGATCTTCCTGAAGATCCAACAGTTGCAATAATATCTCCTTTTTTAACATGATCACCAACATTTACAAAAATTTTATCCATATGCATATATAGGGTTGAAATTCCATGACCGTGATCAAAAATTAGAGTGGCACCAGTATAAAACAAATCTTTTTCAGCTAAAGTAACAATTCCATTATTCATTGCTTTAATAGGCGTCCCTTTTTTCTGAGCAAAATCCAAACCGTAGTGTGGCCATTTAGGTATTCCATTTAATATTCTTTGGCTACCATAAACACCAGTAACTATTGCCTCATCAACAGGGATAATAAACTTTTCTTTAAAAAACTGTAAGTCACTTTCAATTTCTCTTGCGTCAGCTATTAATTTGTTTTCTTTTTTTATCCTTACATAAAACTCTTCAGGAGGAGTAACCTTCTTTTTTGGTAGATTATCTATTCTTTGAATATCATATTTACGTTTTTGAATTTTTTTAACAATCTTTTCATCACCTTCTATAATTACAATATCGAGCTTTCTGTCTTTTTCAATACCAAATACAAAATAACCATCTTGAGTTACTTTAACTTTTTTTTTATCAATTAAAATTTTTGTATTAGGATTTGTTTTTCCAATAATAAAATGTCCTTGAATAAATTTTCCATTAAATTCAATAGCAGTTGCTTGATTAAATATAAAAAGAAATAAAATACATAAAGTTTTTTTCATTACTTTGCAGTCCATCCACCATCTATGATTAAGTTTGTTCCAGTTATCATAGAAGAAGCATTAGAACTTAAAAAAGTAATCGCTGTTGCCACATCACTCTCTGTTGCAATTCTTCCAAGTGGAATATTACTTAATACATATTTTTTGAATTCTTTATTGGCTAAATATTTTTTTGCTCTAGGTGTTGCGACAAAAGTAGGACAAACACTATTAACTCTTATATTAAATTTAGCTAGGTCTACGGCCATTCCTTTTGTTAAACCTTCAATCCCAAATTTAGTCATGCTATAAACAGATCTATTGGGACCAGCCACAAGACCAAACATAGAAGACGTGTGAATTATCGAGCCACCAACATTTTTTCTACGTTTAAGTTTCAGCATTTTGTCGGTACAAAGTTTAGCTATATTAAAAGCTGCTTTAATATTGACATCCAATAGAGTTTCTAATGAAGATTTTTTAACTTTTAAAAAAGGTTCTGGTAGATTTGTACCTGCATTATTTACTAATATATCAATTTTTTTAATTTTGTTAATTTCTCTACTAATTTTTTCATAGTCGTTTACATCACACATAATTGTTTGAATTCTTATTTTTAATTTTTTTTTTAATGAGCTGAGATCATTCTTGTTTCTACCAATAGCTATAATTGAAGCTCCAACTTGATGTAATGAAATTGCTGTTGATCTACCAATGCCTTTCGTTGCGCCAGTCACCACTGCAACTTTACCTTTTAAATTAATATCTTTTAAAAATTTAGGCATTACTTTGCAGTCCATCCCCCATCAACCATTAAAGATGTGCCTGTAATTGAGTTTGCGCTGTCTGCAGCTAAAAATGCAACTGCTGTTGATACATCATTTTCTTGAGCAACTCTTCCCAGTGGAATATTTTCTAAAACTTGTTTTTTGAATTTTTTATTTTCAAAAAAAACTTTAACCATAGGAGTTTCTACGAATGTAGGACATACACTATTAACTCTAATATTATATTTTGCTAATTCTATAGCCATACCTCTTGTTAAACCTTCTAAGCCAAATTTAGTCATATTGTAAACACTTCTTATTGGAGCACCAACTCTTCCTAGCTGAGAAGACATATTGATAATAGAACCACCAATTTTTTTTCTATCTTTTGATTTAACCATTTTTTGAGAGCATATTTGAGCAACGTTAAATGCTGCCTTCATATTTAATTCTACTAGATATTCCATATTTTTTTTTTTAACTTGTGTAAAATGCTCTGGTCTATTATTCCCAGCATTATTTACTAAAACATCTAATTTTTTAATTTTTTTTAAAATATTTTTAAATTTATTAAGATCAGTTACATCGCATTCAAATTTTAAACATGTTCCTTTAGTTTTTTTGATTAACTTTTCAACTTTTGTCAAGTCAGACAAAGTTCTACTGATTATAATAACCTTTGCACCTGCTTCAGCTAAAGCTATTGCACAAGCTTTACCAAGTCCTTTTCCAGCTCCCGTTACTAAAGCAGTTTTATTCTTAAGATCAATTTTTTTAAACATTATAATAAAAGTATATTTATATCAGTGTATATTAAATCAATTGCTACAATTAAAATAGCAATCAAACCGACCCAAGCTATCCACTTATATTCATTAATCCATCTAGATATTAAGTTTGCTGCAGTGGCCATTAAAACAATCGATAAAGCTAATCCAAAAATTAACAAAACATAATGATCACCCGCAGCACCAGCTACACCCAAAACATTATCTAAACTCATTGTAAAATCAGCAAGTAAAACTGTCCAAATTGCTTTCACAAAACTTGAATTATCTACTTTAACATTTTCTTCACCTGACTGACCCTTGATCACATCTGTATAAAGTTTGTAGACTATATAAAGAAGAAGTAATCCACCTATAAGTCTTAATCCTGTTATTTGTAATAAATAAGCAGTTAAAATGGTTAAGATAATTCTTAAAATTACTGCTCCACCAATTCCCCAGAAAATTACTTTTTTCCTTTGTTCAACTGGAAATTTAGAGGCAACCATACCAATTATAATTGCATTATCGCCAGCTAACACTAAGTCTATGAATATAATTTGACCTAAAATGATGAGCTGTTCAGCTCCAAACAATTCTGAAAACATTAGCTGTTTAATATCATATCCGCACCTTTTTCTGCAATCATTATTGTAGGTGCATTTGTATTTCCTGATGTGATGTTGGGCATAATAGAAGCGTCAATTACTCTTAAGTTCTTAATGCCTCTAACTTTTAATTTTTCATCAACTACCGCCATACCGTCTTGACCCATTTTACATGTTCCAACTGGATGAAATATAGTTTGTGCATAGTTTGAGGCTTCCTTAACTAGTTCTTCATCATCATTAATATTTATTCCTGGTCTGTACTCTTCAGGTGAATATTTCTTAAAAGTTTCTGATTCTAATATAATTTTTCTTGTTAGTTTAAGTCCTTTTGCTGCAACCATTCTGTCATGATCTGTCGATAAATAATTTTGTTTAATTTTTGCATAAGTTCTTGAGTCTTTATCAACTATACTTACGTGACCTCTGCTTGTGGGTCTAATATTTGAAACAGTAGGGGTGAATGCATGAAAATTATGATTTTTAGTTGCACCCAAGGTATCCATGCTCATTGGTTGAACATGCCATTGTAAATCAGGAAGCTCTAAAGAGGGATTGCTTTTAGCAAACATACAAAGTTGACTAGCACCCATTGTCATTGGACCACTACGATTAAACACATACTCTAACCCAATCATTAAGTTACCAAACAAACTGTTAATTTTCTTATTAAGTGATTTAAGGCCATTTACTTTATAAATTGGCCTTAACATTAAATGATCATGTAGATTTTCACCAACGCCGTTCAGATTTTGAACCAAATCAATACCAAGATTTTTTAGTTTATCTGGATTACCAATTCCTGATACTTGTAAAATTTGAGGTGAACCAATTGTGCCAGAAGATATAATGATCTCTCTATTTGTCTTCACTTTTTTAAGCTCATCACCATGCCAAAATTCAACTTCTTTAGCAGTCTTGTTATCAAAATTTATCTTTTTAATATGTGCCTTGGTAATAATCTTTAAATTTTTTCTATGTTTAATTGGATTTAAATATCCAACTGAAGTACTACATCTAAATCCATCTTTTTGTGTTACTTGAAAATAACCACATCCGTGATTATCACCTGTATTAAAATCCTTTGTCTTAGGGATACCAAATTCTTCTGCTGCATTTTGAAATTCATCTAAAAGAGGAAGGTGTATTCTTTGGTCAGAAACAGATAAAGGTCCATTTATTCCGTGAAACTCACTTTTACCTCTCTCTTGATTTTCTGCTTTTATAAAATAAGGTAAAACATCATCCCATCCCCAACCAGTATTTCCTGACTGTCTCCAAATATCATAATCTCGATGCTGTCCCCTTATATATAAGAGACCATTGATTGATGAACTTCCACCTAAAGTCTTTCCTCTTGGATATCTTATTGATATATTATTCATACTTTCGTCTGGCTCAGTTCGATAACACCAATCAGTATTAGGGTTGTGCATCGTTTTAAAATAACCAACTGGAATATGTATCCATGGATTATTATCTTTCCCACCAGCCTCTAAAAGTAAGACTTTATGATTTGGATTTTCAGATAATCTATTTGCAAGGACACATCCTGCAGATCCTGCTCCAAGAATGATATAATCAAAATTTTCCATTAGATTAGAATCCTTATAATGGTAAAAATTAAAAATACCAGTGTTACCAACACTTATAAGTTTTACTTTTAGTATATTAGTAGTTGTTTTAATTTTAAATTTTTGAGAAGGTTCTTTTTATAAAAAAACAACAAGAGGGAAATATATAATATGAAAAAAATCATATCATTAGTTGTAGGAACTCTTCTTTTAACTGTTATGACAGTTACTGGAGCTTCTGCAAAAACTCTTAAGTGCCAAACTGTACTTAATTCAAAATCAGATGAAGTAAAAATGTTGAAAGATTTCACTGACACGGTAACT
The DNA here is from genome assembly GCF_047720265.1 of Candidatus Pelagibacter sp. Uisw_134_02. Lineage (GTDB taxonomy): Bacteria > Pseudomonadota > Alphaproteobacteria > Pelagibacterales > Pelagibacteraceae > Pelagibacter. The sequence continues at coordinate 691,441 of NZ_CP159813.1, read as the reverse complement.
GAATTAACACAAGGTTCACTTAAGTTCGAACTTATGCCCGTTGGATCGGTAGTAGGTGTAAAAGAAACTTTAGATGCAGTTGATAAAGGATTAATTGATTGTGGTTTTGCTTGGACTCACTATTGGTCAGGCGATCACCCAGCAGCTATGTTATTTGGTTCTCCAGTAGCAGGTGCAGGTGTTGGTATTGATAATATCGCATTTTTATCATGGTTTCAGTATGGTGGTGGTAAAGAACTTTATGACCAACTATGGACTGAAATGGGAAGAGACATAAAAGGCTTTATGTTACAACCAGTAGGCCCTGAAGCTTTAGGTTGGTTCAAAGAGCCAATTAACAGCATGGCCGACTTTAGAAAGTATAAATTCAGAACTCCTCCAGGAATTCCAGGACAAACTTATAAAGATATTGGTGTAGCTTCTGTAGCAATGGGTGGTGGAGATATTTTACCAGCTCTTGAAGCAGGAACAATTGATGCTGCTGAATGGTGTTGTCCTAAACCGGATATGACATTTGGTTTTCAGAAAGTTCTAAAACATTACTACCTACAAGGTCTTCACCAAGTAGTAGTAAATGCTGACTTTTATATTACAGGCAAAACTTACAAGAAAATGTCTGCAATTGAAAAGAAAGCTTTAGAAGTTGCTGCGAATGCATCTTTATCAAAATCAATGAGTTACAGAATATATGAAAATGGAAAAGCTCTAAGAGAGTTGACTACGAAGCATGGTGTAATTTTACATGATACTCCTGCTGACTACTTTCCAGCGTATATGGCTGCAGCAAAAGCTAGTTTAGAAAAAAATGCGGCTAAAAACCCATTTTTTGCTAAAGTATGGCAGTCACAAAAAGACTTTGCTGATATAGCTGTACCTTTTTGGGCTGGATCTCAAATGTCTAATGCTAAGCTAGGAATGGCTCACGCAGAGACATTAAAGTAGTATTTAGATAAAAAGTAATTGCAACTGAAGCGGACTTAACAGTCCGCTTTAGTTTTTTTTTAGAGATTTTATTTATGCCAAAAAATCACGATTCAAAAATTCCTAAAGAACAAATCAAACCTTTGAAGCTAGATATTTCAGATGAAATGATTGCCGAAAGGCGTGGTGGTTCTGGTCCAATGCCAAAAGATATGCCAAAATGGATGGCATCATCTATTACAAAAATTGATCTAGCTAATAAATGGATTGGTAATGTAGTTTGTTGGATTACTATACCATTGATATTTGCAATGGTTTATGAGGTTTTGGCCAGAAAACTTTTTAATGCTCCAACAATGTGGGCATATGACATGAGTAGATTTTTATACGGTGCATTATTTATGTTAGGGGCTGGTTATGCCCTATCAAAAGGTGTTCACATAAGAGCAGATTTTTTATATAGAAATTTTAAAACTAAAACTCAAGGCAGAGTAGATTTTTGGCTTTATTTATTATTTTATTTTCCTGGGTTAATTGTTTTTTTATACATGACAACAGGATTTGTTCAGGAGTCAATTATGAGAGGTGAAAAAGGTATGGATACTGCGTGGATGCCTTTTATGTGGCCAATCAAGTCATGTTTATGGCTTGGAATAGTATTTTTATTAGTCCAAGGGATTTCTGAATTATTTAAAAGTTATTGGGCAGCAACAAAAGGTGTGTGGCCAGGAGGAGAAAAATAATGTTAGCTGAATTAATTAACCCCGCATACTTAGGTTTTATACTTATTGGTGTAATGCTTTTCTCAATATTTGTAGGTTTTCCTATTTCATTTACCTTAATATTTTTAGGATTTTTTTTTGGTTATTTAGGTTTTGGTAAGCTAGTATTTTATTTAATGACCTTACAATTTTCTATGGTCATGACAGAACAAACTCTCGCAGCTGTACCTCTTTTTGTCTTTATGGGTATTATGATGGAGCAAGCTGGTTTAATGGAAAGATTATTTTCAGCATTTCAATTAATGTTAGCTAAAGTAAGAGGCTCCTTATATTACGCCGTACTATTTGTTTCAGTTATTTTTGCAGCTGCAACAGGTATCGTTGGTGCCTCAGTAACAATTTTAGGAATCATGGCTGCAAAATCAATGAACAAATCAGGTTACAATGTTCGATTGGCAGCTGGTACAATTACAGCCGGGGGCACCCTTGGAATTCTAATACCACCCAGCATTATGTTAGTCGTAATGGGACCTATTATGGAAATTCCTGTAACAGATTTATTTGCAGCAGCAATTATTCCAGGGATATTATTAGCAACACTTTACGCTGCTTACACAACAATTAGATGCTGGATAGATCCAAGTTTAGGTCCAGTTTTACCAAAAGAATTAAGAGCAACTAGCATTAAAGCTGTTTGGATCGAGTTCTTTTTAGGTTTAGTTCCACCAGCAGCGCTAGTTTTTGCTGCATTGGGAAGTATTTTATTTGGCTTTGCAACACCTACAGAAGCGGCAGGTTGTGGTGCCATGGGTTCTTTACTTCTAGCTTTGGCATATAGGAAATTAACACTTGGAAAATTACAAGAAGCTCTTGTTAAAACATTAGAAATTTCTGCTTTAATTATGGTTTTAGTTGCTGCATCAAATTTTTTTGGAGCCGTATTTTCCAGATTGGGAACTCCAATGTTACTTACCGAATTTTTACTTAGCTTAGAAATGAATAGATATTTAATTTTAGCAATGATAATGGCTATGATTTTTCTTTTAGGGTGGCCTTTGGAATGGGTACCAATTGTAATGATTATTGTGCCAATTATATTACCATTGGTAGAAGCTTTAGGATTTAACTTAACTTGGTTTGCAATTTTAGTTGCAGTAAACCTTCAAACTGCCTGGCTCTCACCACCAGTTGCCTTATCAGCTTACTTTTTAAAAGGTGTAGTTCCAGAGTGGGATTTAAAAGATATCTACTATGGAATGATGCAATTTATGGTAATCCAAGTAATTGGGTTAATTTTAATTATCGCATTCCCACAGATAGCTTTATGGCTTCCAACCTATCTATATGGACAGTAGAATTTATTAGTTTATTATCTAATAAGTGAATCAAATTAAATCAAAAAAAAGCCTTATTAACTGGGAATTGGTTTCAGTTAATCCTAACGACAAGATTTGGGATTGGAAAGATTTATTCTGCTTTTGGGGATGTAACATTCAAAGCGTAATTGGTTTTTCTTTAATAGCATCGCTTTATCTAGTTTATGAATTAAATATATTTGTTGTTTTATTAGGAACGCTTATAGCATCTTTTCTTGTTTATTTTTTAGCCAACCTGATAGGAAAACCTTCACAAAAATATGGTTTACCTTTTCCAGTAATCCTAAGAAGCTCTCTGGGGATAAAAGGTGCGAAGTATTTTGGTCTCTTCAGAGGCTTGGTTGGTATTTTTATGTTTGGTATTCAAACATATTTTCTATCAAGATTGTTTAGTTTTTTAATAAGAATTATTATTTTTTCTTTTGAAAGTACTTTTTTAAATCATGATATCTTTCTAATTTTTCTTTTAGGATTGAACATTATTGACTGGATAGCGTTTATTTTTGCTATTTTTTTACAAACTTTCTTATTTAGTAAATCTCATCAATTTAACAGATCTATCATGAGGTTTTCGGCCGTAACTGTTTATTTAGGTATGATTGTATTTTTTTTAACTGTATTTCTCTATGATGTTAAGGTTACTTTTGCAGCTTTTGCAGACATTTTCTCAATTAACAATCTATTTGATAAAAATAATACAGTTCCATTAATTACAGTTACAGGAACTATTTTTGCTTATTTTTCAATTATAATCGTAAACTTTGGTGATTTTAGCAGATATGTAAAAAATGAAAATGAATTAAAAAAAGGAAACTCAAGTTTAATCATAAACTTATTAATATTTTCTTTTTTTGCTGTATTTATTGTTATTGGAGCAGACATTTTTTTAAATAAAAATTTGGAAGTTATGGAAAGAATTTTGACAAATCCAACAGATATAATTGGAAAAATAAATAACACTGAGTTAACTGTAATAGTCTTATTTTTTATAATTTTTGCATCTGTATCTACAAATTTAATTGCAAATTATGTACCAACACAAAATATACTTTTAAATATTATACCAACAAAACTTAATTTAAAAACCTCAGCAATAATAATTGCGCTTTTTGGTTTTCTAATAGGTATTTTTTGGTTACCACTTTTAAGTCAAATTGGAATTTTAGCTTTTATAGATACTTTTGGTGCTTTTTTTGGACCTCTTTTTGGTATTATAATTGTTGATTATTATATTATTAAAAAAACTAATTTAGATAATAAAGCTATTTTTTCTTTAGAAAGTAATGATTTATATTTTTACACTAACGGTTGGCACTTCAAAGCAATCTATTCTTTAGTTATAGGTTTTATTTTTGCAGCCTCAACAATTTGGAACGAAAGTTTAATGAATTTTCATTCTTTCTCTTGGATTATTGGTGCATTTATCTCTTCATTGACTTACTATTTGTTAGCTAGTAAATAATCTTATGCATCAATTTGACTTAAAGGGTAAAACAGCAATTATTACTGGAGGTGCTCAAGGTTTTGGATTGGATATTGCTAAACGTTTTTTAAGATCTGGTGCAAAAGCTATTATCTGGGATATTGATGAAAATGAATTGAAAAAAGCAGCTAAAACAGTAAATGATACAAATCTTTCATATAATATTGTTGATGTTTCTAACTTTGAAAATGTTAAAGAAGCTGTAGATATAATAGCAAAATCATCAAATATAGATATTTTAATTAATAATGCTGGTATTACTGGATCAACATCCACTCTTTGGGATTATGACGTTAATGAATGGAACAAAATTGTACAAATTAATTTAATGGGTACATTTAATTGCTGTAAGTCTGTAGTACCTTATATGATTAAAAATGATTATGGTAGAATTGTAAATGTTGCCTCTGTTGCTGGGAAAGATGGAAACGCTAATGCAAGTGCTTACAGTTCGGCAAAAGCAGGAGCTATCGGATTAACTAAATCACTTGGTAAAGAGTTAGCTGACAAGAATATTGCTGTTAATGCTGTTACTCCAGCGGGGGCTAAAACAAGAATTTTAGACCAAATGTCAAAAGAACATGTGGCTAGAATGTTATCAAAAGTGCCAAGGGGTAGATTTTTAGAGATAGAAGAGTTTACATCTCTAATTTGTTGGCTTTCATCAGAAGAGAACTCGTTTTCAACAGCGGCTGTTTTTGATATTAGTGGTGGTAGATCTACTTATTAAGTGTAGTTTTTAAAGTTATTAAATCAATTTTGTTTTCTTTTGAAATAACAGGCGCTAACAAGATTATTGACCAATAAATTAGAAGTATAAATATAGAAATTGATTTCATTTTTTTCTTTTAATATTAAATATTGATCATAGGTTGGTTAAACTATGTTCAAATGTTGTTTTTTAAAAAACTTTAGTTATATATTCTCTTTATGAAAAAATTTCTTGCAATATTGTTTTTCTCATTTTTATTTTCAAATATTCTTATTGCTGAAAAAGTCACTGTTTTTGAGTTTACAGAGGAAGAATTCAGAACTTTAGAAGTTGGAAAAAAATATAAAGGTGAAACGACTTGGACACTTGGTGCTAATGAAAATGGTAATTTTATTAAAGCTGAAGCTGAAGGTAAAGGTTCTGGATTAGGTAAAGAAGTTTTAATTAATCTATTAAAAACCCCTTTTATCAATATTACCTGGAAAGTTGAAAAAGATTTATCAGGCATAGTAGAAAATAGTAAAAAAGGACATGATTATGCTGCCAGAGTATTTGTAATAAAAAAAACTGGGTCTACGGCCCTATCAAATAGAGCAATAAATTATGTATTTTCTAGCAATAATGAAGTTGGAAAAAATTGGCCTAGCCCCTATACAAAAAAGTCAATTGATTATGTTTTGTCTTCAACAAAAAATAATTTGAATACATGGGTTACAGTTAAAGCTAACGTTAAAGATGATTTTATGAGGCTACATGGTATAGAGGTTTTAGATATATCAGGAGTTGCAATAATGACAGACACAGATAACTCAAAATTAAAAGCTATATCTTATTATCAAAGTATTTATTTTTCAGCAAAATAAAAATTATTTAATAATTTTTTTATTACTGATACTTAAAATTGACAAAAATAAAAACAATAATAACATCTTCTATTGGTGCTGCATCGGGTACTCCAAAATTCAAACAATAACACCAATTAACCATATTAAATAAATCTTCATGAAAAATATTATATTTTAGTTTGCTGTTAAATAACTTTTTTTTTGTTAATATATAAAATGCACGAAAACTTTTATCATAAACTTAAAGTGTATTATGAAGACACTGATGCAGGTGGCGTTGTATATTATGCCAATTATTTAAAATTTCTTGAAAGAGCTCGAACAGAAGCTTTAGTTAAACTGGGTTTTAGTAATAAAAAAATTAAAGAAAATTTTGGAGCTTTAATTATAGTCAAATCATGCAATATTGAATACAAAATTTCAGCTTATCTTGAAGAAGAGTTAGTTATTAGGTCTTTTGTAAAATCAGTTACAAAAACATCTTTTTATATGAACCAATTTATATCAAGAGGAGAAGATTTAATAGCTGAAGCAAAAGTACATTTGGTTTTTGTTAATAAGGATGGCAAACCTATAAAAATACCAAATAATTTATTTCAAGATTTTAAACCTTACTTTTGTGATAGTATTAAAATTTAGAGTATATTTTTAGCAACTCTAAGTAAACTTATCATCTTTTTATTATCAATAACTTTTGTATTAACATTTCGAGGACTAGGGTGATAACAAGGAATTAAAATTTTTTCATCAGGAAGTCTATATTTAGCGCCGTGTTTAAATATTAATTTTTGATTTATTGTAAAATTTTTTTTATAAAATTTAATACAATTATCAAAAGCAATTTTGCCCAAGGTTATTATAACTTTTAAGTTTTTTAAATTCTTAATTTCATTAGCAAAATAATTTGAGCAATTATTTAATTCTTCATTTAATGGTTTGTCACCAGGAGGAACACATTTTAATATATTGGTGATGTAAGTGTTGTAAAGTTTTAAACCATCTTTTTTATGTGTTGATGAAGATAAATTAGATATCCCTACTTTATGTAGGCAGCTAAATAAAAAATGTCCAGACCTATCTCCAGTAAATGCTCTACCAGTTCTTGTTCCACCATGTGCTGCTGGTGCAAGACCAAGAATCATTAATTTTGCATTAACATCTCCAAAACCAGTTACTGGTTTTCCCCAGTAGATCTCTGATATATTTTGTTTTCTTTTTGTATTAGAAATTTTTCTACTAAATTTTGTAAGCCTAGGACATTTTTTACATTTAATTATTGTATCATTTAATTTCTTAAATTTTAGGTTCATAATAATTAAAACTATATTTTATTATTAAAAAATATAGAATGATTATATGTCATCAAAAAAAGCAATGAAGTCAGCCCAAAAGCAAGCTTTTGCTAAACATAGAAGTAATATTACAAATACTAAATTTGGAGCAAAAAAATTAAATTTATTTAATAAACTTAATAAGACCACAGCTAAAAATAAAAAATCTTAACTTTCTTTTTCAAAAACCTCTACTTTATTGCAGGTTGATACTTGAGTAAGAGCCTCTTCATTATTTATTACTGTTTTAATTTTTATTTTTGGATTATTTTTCTCAAAAACTAATTGTGTATAAAATTGAGGATATCCAACTTTATCTGTAAAAAATAAATTATTATCCTCATATATAAATTTTTCTATTGAGTTTTCTTTTTTTATACTTAAGTCAGTTAATTTAAGTTTTTTAAATGTTTTGTTGTCATAAACAAAATTTCTTGTCATCAAAGATTTTTCAAAATCTAAGATATATTCATTTTTTATAAAACTATATTTAAAGTTTTTACATTCTTTTAATATCATTATTTCTGAAAAAATTGATGTTTGAAAATTAACTAATAAAAAAAGGTAGATTAAGAACTTAATTTTGAAATTATTTTCTTTCATTTTTTTCTGCATAAAATAGTGCGATTAATAAAATTGCCGTCCAAATAATTCCTATGAAAGTTTTAGAACCTGTATTAGCACTCCACATATTTAAAACTAATGCTCCAAAAATTAGTCCCAATATGTAGATTAATATAGCTATTGTAGATTTATTCATTGTTTAAATTTTTTTTAAAAAGAGAAACTCCATTCTCTATTTTGTGCTTGTATGAATCTTTAAAGCTTTCTAATTGCCAACCAGAAAGCCTTTTTTGAATTTCTATTAAATTGTCATTTTTCCACTGACTAGAGGTGCTTTCTAGCTTCCAATTTTTTTTTTCTTCATTGCTTCTTCCACAGCCATAACAATATCCAGTTTGGGGGTCGGTTTTACATATACTTATACATGGTGAAATAATCATTTTTTTAAATTATCTGCAATTACAATTAATTATTAATATATTTTACAATTATTGTCATTGGACAAATGATAGCAATAATATATAAACCGATTTAAATTCTGGGCGAATGGCGGAATTGGTAGACGCGCTGGTCTTAGGAACCAGTATTGAAAGATGTGAAGGTTCGAGTCCTTTTTCGCCTACCATACAAAAGTTATAAAATTATGAAAGTAACAATAGAAAACATAAAAGGTTTAAATAAAGACATTAAAGTTTTCATAGATAAAAAAACTATGAACAATCACATGGATGAAAAATATGAAAAGATTAAAAATACTGTTAACCTAAAAGGTTTTAGGCCAGGAAAAGTTCCTAAGGAAATTCTAAAAAGACAGTTTGGACAAGCAATCTTTAGTGAGGTTTTAGACAAAGTGTTGAAGGACTCATCAACAAAAGCATTAGAGGATAATAAAATAAAACCAGCTGGTCAACCTAAGCTTGATTTAAAAACTTACGGAGAAGATAAAGATTTAGAATATATAATTTCTGTAACAGAGTTTCCTAAAGTAGAACTGAAATCAGTAGAAAGCATTAAATTTGATGAATATTCTGTTAAAATTGATCCAAAAGAAACTAACAAAAGAATTGGAGAAATAGCGAAGAGTCAGAATAATTTTAAAGATGTTGCAGACGATGTTAAGGCTGTTGAAGGTAATTCTGTAATTTTTGATTACAAGGCTACAATTGATGGAAAAGATTTTACTGGGGGTGAAGGGAAAAATACACAATTAATACTTGGTAAAGATTTATTTATAAAAGGTTTTGATAAACAATTAGTTGGAGTAAAAAAAAATGATGAGAAATTGGTAGAGGCTTCACTTCCTGAAAACTATCCACAAAAAGAATTTGCAATGAAGAAAGCTAATTTTATTTGTAAGATCATAGCTGTAAAAAAATCTGAAGAAATAAAAATAGATGATGTTTTTGCTAAAAATTTAGGTGCAAAAGATCTTATGGATTTAAAAACATTAGTTTCAAAGCAAATTAATGATGAGTACAAAAATTCCTTAGACAAAATAGCTAAAACTCAAATTTTAAAAGAAGTTGAAAATTTTAAAGTTGATGAGATTCCTAGTAATTTAGTAGAAGAAGAAGTTAAAGTATTAGCTCAAGGCATGAGTGAAGATGATGCTAAAAAAAGTAGAAAAATTTTTGAAGCCATTGCAAAAAAAAGAATTAAAGTTGGATTGGTTTTAAATGAATTTGGTGAACAAAATAAGATTAAGGTTACTGAGCAAGAAATTCAGGCTGAAGTACAAAAACAACTTAGGATGATGCCAGGTCAAGAAAAGATGGTTATGGAGTTTTATAAAAAAAATCCTCAAGCTTTGGCAAGTTTAAGAGGTACGGTATATGAAGAAAAAATTATTAACTCAATTAAAGCAAAAGCAAAAGCTAATAAAAAAGAAATAAGCAAAGAGGAAGCAGAAAAAATTATAAAAGAATATCAAAAACAAGAACATGACCACAGTCATGATCATGACCATAAAGAGGAAAAAAAAGCTGACACTAAAAAAGTTACTACTAAAAAAGATATAGCCAAGCCAAAAACTTCAAAATCTAAAGAAACCAAAGTAAAAAAAGTTAGCAAAAAGTAATCACAAGTTGTATAAGTTAAAAGAATCAACTTATGACAAAATATTTTTCTGAAGAAATGAATAACCTAGTCCCAATGGTGGTGGAGCAGTCAAACAAAGGTGAAAGAGCTTATGATATTTATTCAAGGCTTTTAAAAGAAAGAATTATTTTTTTAGTAGGTCCTATTAATGATAATGTTGCATCTTTAGTTACAGCGCAACTTTTATTTTTAGAGTCAGAAGATCCAAAAAAAGAAATCAATCTATATATCAATAGTCCTGGTGGACTAGTTACAGCTGGTTTGGGTATTTATGATACAATGCAATATATAAAACCTGATGTATCAACGTTATGCATTGGCCAGGCTGCTTCAATGGGTTCTTTTTTATTATCTGCTGGAAAAAAAGGTAAAAGATTTTCATTGCCAAATTCTAGAATAATGGTCCATCAACCTTCAGCAGGATTTCAAGGACAAGCTACAGATATTGAAATTCATGCCAATGAAGTTTTGGCACTAAAAAAAAGACTTAATGAAATCTATTCGAAACATACCAATAAATCAGTTGATGATATTAAGAAAGCACTCGAACGAGATAATTTCATGACCCCAAATTCAGCAAAAGACTTTGGTTTGATTGACGAAGTAGTGGAAAATAGATCTTAAAGCACAACATCTTGAATAGTCGTAAGTAGATACTTGATTAGTATCAGCTATCTATATTAAAGTATTCCAATTGATTCGTTTATAAAATTATGACTAGTAGTAATAAAAATATTCTTTACTGTTCTTTCTGTGGCAAAAGCCAACATGAAGTTAGAAAATTAATTGCTGGACCAACAGTTTTCATTTGTGATGAATGTGTTGAGCTTTGTATGGATATTATTAAAGAAGAAAGCAAGGATAGTTTTGTTAAACACCAAGATGGACTACCATCGCCAAAAGAAATTTGCACTGTTTTAGATGATTATGTTATTGGTCAACCTCACGCAAAAAAAGTTTTATCAGTCGCTGTGCACAATCATTATAAAAGATTAAATTATGAAAATAAGACTAGTAAAACAGTTGAACTTTCTAAATCAAATATTCTTCTAGTTGGACCTACTGGTTGTGGAAAAACTTTATTAGCACAAACTTTAGCTAGAATTCTTGATGTGCCATTTACAATGGCAGATGCTACTACACTTACAGAGGCAGGATACGTTGGAGAAGATGTTGAAAATATTATTTTAAAATTATTACAAGCTGCAGATTACAATGTTGAAAAAGCCCAAAGAGGAATTGTATACATTGATGAAGTTGATAAGATCAGTAGGAAGTCAGAAAATCCATCAATAACTAGAGATGTTTCTGGTGAAGGTGTGCAACAAGCATTATTAAAAATTATGGAAGGAACTGTTGCTAGTGTTCCACCTCAAGGAGGTAGAAAACACCCTCAACAAGAATTTTTACAAGTAGATACAACAAATATATTGTTTATTTGTGGAGGAGCATTTGCTGGTTTAGATAAAATAATTTCTCAAAGAGACAAAGGAACTTCTATTGGTTTTGGTGCGAATGTAAAAAAAACAGATGACAAAAAAACTGGTGAATGGATGAAAAGTTTAGAGCCTGAAGATTTATTAAAATACGGTTTGATACCTGAATTTATAGGAAGATTACCAATGATAGCCACCTTAGAGGATTTAGATGAGAAATCTTTAGTGAAAATATTACAAGAGCCAAAAAATTCTTTAATTAAACAATATCAAGAACTATTTAAATTAGATGGTGCTAAGTTAAACTTTAAAGACAATGCTATTAAAGAAATTGCGCAAAAAGCTATTAATAAGAAAACTGGTGCAAGAGGACTTAGATCGATTTTAGAAAATATTTTATTAAGAACTATGTATGATCTGCCAAGTCAAGAAAATATAGAGGAAGTGATTGTAGATGTTAGTGCGGCCAAAGGTCTATCTCAACCTATTATAGTTCATTCAAAAAATACTACTAAAACAAAGACAGATAAAACTTCTGCTGCTTAACTAAAGGTTAATAACTATTAAATAGCTATTGCAATATTTCGTTTAATATCCATATTTAGATAATGGATGTTAAAATTGAACGACCCTTGTTACCATTAAGAGACATTGTTGTTTTCCCAAATATGGTCATACCATTATTTGTTGGAAGAGATAAGTCTATTGCCGCTTTGAATGAAGTGATGAAAAAAGATAAAAAAATTATTCTTGTAACACAAAAAAATTCTGAAATAGATGATCCAAAAAAAACAGATGTTTTTATGTATGGCTGTGAAGGAAATATTTTACAATTATTGAAGTTACCTGATGGTACAGTAAAAGTTTTAGTTGAAGGAAGTAAAAGAGTTAAAATTTTAAATTTTAAAGATAATGAAAAATTTATTATTACTGAATATGCACATTATCATGATGTTTTTGTTAAAGATGAAGATTTAATTCCACTAGCAATGACAGCAGTCAGAAGATTAGAAAAATTAACTTCAATTAATAAAAAGATTTCAAGTGAAACAATTAACAATATTAAAAAGTTAACTGATGCCTCGCATATTGCTGATAATATTGCGTCGCACTTGACAGCTACTATCTCCGAAAAACAACAAATTTTTGAGACAATTGATGTTAAAAAAAGACTTAATTCTATTATTAAGATCATGGAAAATGAAACCAGTATTATTGGTGTTGAAAAAAAAATAAGAGGAAGAGTTAAAACTCAGATGGAAAAAACTCAGAGAGAATATTATTTAAATGAACAACTTAAAGCTATACAGAAAGAACTAGGTGAAATTGAAGATGGAAAAGATGAAACATCGAGTTTAAATAAATCGATCTTAAAAGCTAAAATGCCAAAAGATGTAGAAAAAAAATGTATGTCTGAACTCAAAAAATTAAAAAATATGAGTCCAATGTCTGCAGAAGCAACAGTTATTAGAAACTATCTTGATTGGATGATTGACTTACCATGGTTTAAGAAAAGTGAAGTTGCCATTGATCTTAAAAAAGCATTATCAGTACTTGACGCAGACCATTTTGGTTTAGAAAAAGTAAAAGAAAGAATTATAGAATTTTTAGCAGTTCAGAAACGAATGGAAAAAATTAAGGGTCCGATCCTTTGTTTAGTAGGACCGCCTGGGGTTGGAAAAACATCTCTAGGTAAATCAATTGCAAAAGCGACGAATAGAGAATTTGTAAGAGTTTCTGTTGGTGGAATGCGTGATGAAGCAGAAATTAGAGGTCATAGAAGAACTTATATAGGTTCTTTACCAGGAAAAATTATTCAAATGATGAAGAAAGCAGGCACTAAAAACCCATTAATACTTCTTGATGAAATTGATAAAATTGGAAATGATTATAGAGGAGATCCTTCTTCTGCATTGCTCGAAGCATTGGATCCTGAACAAAATGCTACATTTAACGATCACTATCTTGAGGTAGATTATGATTTGTCCGATGTTATGTTTGTAACAACAGCTAATACATTAAATATTTTGCCACCACTTCTAGATAGAATGGAAGTTATAAGATTAGCTGGCTATACAGAAGATGAAAAAATAAGTATTGCTAATAAATATCTTTTACCAAAACAAATTAAAGATAATGGTGTTAAAGAAAAAGAAATGACTTTGTCAGCAGATATTATTAAAGAAATTATCAGAAGCTACACAAAAGAATCTGGAGTAAGAAATTTAGAAAGAGAGATTTCGAAGGTTGCAAGAAAAGTTGTTAAAAAAGTTGTAACTGGAGAAGAAAAAGAAGTTAAAATTGATCTAAAGAATTTACATGATTATTTAGGAATACAAAAATTTAAATTTGGAGAATTGGAAAGCCAACATAAAGTGGGTGTAGTTACTGGTCTAGCTTGGACAGAGTATGGTGGCGAGATTCTAAAAATTGAAACCGTTATTATGCCTGGAAAAGGTAGAATGCAAATTACTGGAAAACTAGGTGAAGTTATGCAAGAGTCAATTAAAGCTGCGAAATCTTTTATTAGATCTAAAAGTTTAGATTATGGAATTATTCCTCCTTTGTTTGAAAAAAAAGATTTTCACATTCATGTACCTGAAGGTGCAACACCTAAAGATGGACCATCAGCTGGTATTGGTATGGTTACCTCTATAGTTTCTGCAATCACAAATAATCCTGTAAAAAGAGATGTGGCTATGACGGGTGAAGTTACTCTAACTGGACAGGTCTTACCTATAGGAGGTTTGAAAGAAAAATTACTTGCGGCACATAGAGCTGGAATTAAACAAGTCTTGATACCAAAAGAAAATGAAAAAGATCTTGTAGATATGCCAAAAAAAATTATAGATGACATAAAGATTACTTCTGTTGAGCATGCTGATGAAGTTTTAAAAATTGCCCTAACAAAAGAGCTAAAGAGAGTTGAATGGGTTGAGGTAGAAAAAATTGTTAAACCAGATGACAAATCTCAAGCTAGCATTCAATAACTATTAAAATTCGAAAATTGTAATATAAAAAAAAATCTACATTTATTTTTTTAGATTGACTTTTGTTTATTTTTGAAATATTTAACAGGAGTATTGTATCTTGGTGGGGAATTAATGTGTAAATCATTAGCTGTTCCTGCAACGGTAAAGTCCGAGTGCCACCCAATATAGCCCGCTGTTGAACAATGGCCAGGAAAAGTCTAGTTCTACAATTTTAATTAACATCGGCATAAATTAACCTGTTCTATATTTATAGAATAAAAAAAAGGTATGTTGAATGATGTTAAGAGTATTTTTATTATTATATTTTATTTTATTTTCAACCGCTATTTTTTCGAAAGAAATTCCTGTAATTGTTATTTCTGCTGGAAAAAATCCTCAGTCATACAGTACTGTTGGTAGCCAAGTGACCGTTATTGACTCTGAAACTATTCAAAATTCTTCAGACTCATTTTTAACTGATCTTTTGGGTGCTGAGGTCCAAGGATTAAATATTTTCCAGTTGGGTGGAAAAGGAACAAATACCGGTATTCAATTGAGAGGCTTACCAAAACGTTACTCGACTGTTTATATAGATGGAGTAAAAATGAATGATCCTTCAGCGTCTGATAATGGATTTTATTCACAAGGTTTATTTAAAGATTCTATAGATAGAATTGAAATTTTAAAGGGAAGTCAGAGTTCACTTTATGGGAATGGTGCTGTTGGTGGAACAATCAACATTTTTACTAAAAAAGGTAAATTAGGCAAACATCAAGAGGCCATTGTAAGAGCCGGTGAAAATAATACGCAAGATGTTTTTTATTCATTTGATGGAGCAGATGAAAAACAAAATTATTATGTAGGTTTTAATTATTATTCAACTGATGGTATTTCAGCAATGAATAACGATAATACCGAAAAGGATCCTTATGAAAATAATAGTGTAACAGCGAATTATGGTTATAAAATTTCAGATAATAATACAATCGAAAATTCTTTAAGGGTCACTGATAGCTTTTTAAAATATGATAGTCCTACAAATGGACAGGATGATTTAAAACCTCAAACTGATGATATTGAGGCTCACTATAGTTTTAAATTTAAAAACATTAATAATAACTTTAAAAATACTTTTGGGTTTAGCAAATCTGGCTCAACAAGAAAAGCAACAAAGGCTACTGGTAAAGAAAATGATTTTGCAGGCTCTAAAGATATATACACTTATTTGGGTGAATATAATCTTAATCTAGATAGTAAAATAATCTATGGAACAGACGTAGAGTTTCTTAGGGCAGAATTTGATCATGAACGTGCTGGTGATAAATTTAAGCTAACATCTGGTGCAGAAATCTATTCTCAGTATATTGACTATCAGTTTAGACCTTATGAAAAAATCTATGCAACTATTGGGGGTAGAAATGACAAACATACAAGTGCAGGAGACGAACAATCATACAGAGCTACAGGAGCATATGATCTAGGTAGTAATAGTAAAATTAGATCCTCATATGGAATTGGATTTCTATTTCCGTCTTTATACGAAAGTAATGGTTACGCGTACTCAAGAACATCTTCAAACAATATAAATGCTGAAAGAACATCTAGTTTTGATATCGGTTATGAAACTTATTTTGATACTTTAGATTTAGGATTTAATATTACTTACTTTGATATTGAAATTGAAGACCCATTGATGGGTTCAAATATTGACTTCATCCAACAAAATTTTGCTGGTGGTAAAAATACAAGCAAAGGTATTGAGTTAGCCACAAATTGGACTGATAATAACAAATTAAATATTGACTTTAATTATACATATACAAAATCTTATTCAGGTATGGATTGTGATAAGCCATTAAAAGATGCGTATGGCTATACAAGTTGTCTAGATTTAAGTAATGGGCCTATAGATAGTGCAATGGTTCGTGTACCTTTACATGCCTTTGGTTCAAAAATTGATTATGAATTTAACAAAAGTTTAAATGGCTCTTTATTATTAACATATAAAGGAAGAACTAGAGACTATGGAACTAAAGATCAAAGTTATAGAGATCAGATTCTTGATGAATATTTTTTTGTAGATCTAAAAAGCTCTTACAAACTTAATAATAATTATTATGTAGATTTTTCTCTTAAGAATTTATTAGATAAAAATTATGAAAATGCAAATCTTTACACTGGTACACCTCGAACAATAAATGTTGGTTTAAATAAGTCATTTTAGTTGTATGAGTGGGGAGGTAATTAAAAATCTTAAGATATATAACTCTTGTAATCAATCATCTTGCCAGATAAAATAACTAATAATGAATTATTTAAAAATTTCACTTGGAATATTTTTAGCCCTAGCTGCTAGTAGATTTATTCCTCATCCACCAAATTTTACAAGTTTGATTGCTTTAAGTTTTTATATACCCTTAATATTTGGAAGAAAATATATAGCTGCAATTATTTTCTCATTTTTATTAACAGATTTAATTATTGGATTTCACTCTATAACATTTTTTACTTGGGGAAGTGTTATGATTATTGGTTTGATTGCAAAATTCTTTAAAAAAAGTATTTTAATGAGAATATCTGGTCCTTTGATTGGATCACTACTATTTTTTATTATATCTAATTTTGGAGTATGGATACAAGGTGTTTATGGCTATTCTATTGAAGGCTTATTAACATGCTATGTAATGGCAATCCCATTTTTTCATTATACTGTAATTTCTACTATAATATTTTCAATTATTATAGAAGTTGCTTGCAGTTATTCAACAGTAAGAGTATTTAAATCTAATATTAAATGAAGAAATTAAAAGTTTTACTTTGTGATGCAAGACACTCGACTATAGGATCTCATTCAAATTATGTTCCGATAGGAATTGGATATATTGGATCTTATATTAAAGAAGAAGTTAAAGACGTCGATATGGAACTTATTCTTTCAATTGATCCTGATGAAATTTTTGATTTATTAAAAAATTGGAAACCTGATGTTGTGGCTTGCTCGAATTATATTTGGAATGCAGAAATTTCAAATATTATTTGCATAGAAGCAAAGAAAATTGATCCTAATACTTTGTGTATATTGGGTGGTCCAGAGTTTCCAGCTGGAACAGGCCAAAGAAATATAGTGAACACAAATGCAGACCAGACTTATGATAAATGTTATGACTATCTTCTAAAGAGACCTAGTGTAGACTATTTTGCATGGAGTGATGGTGAGGTTGTTGTTTTAGAAATTATACAGCGCTTTATAGAGGCAGGTTTTTCTGTTGAAAATCTTAATAAAAATGATGAACCAATTAATGGATGCGCCAGTATTTCTTTAGATAAAAAGAAATTATTAGTCGGTAAGTATATGTTAAGAATTGGCTCAGAAGGTTCTGTAAAATCTAAGGGAAGAGATATAATTTTATCTCCATACACAACTGGTTTGTTAGATAAATTTTTAGATGGCAGTTGTATTCCTGCTTTTGAAACAGCGAGAGGATGTCCTTTCATGTGCACATTTTGTGATCAGGGCTTAGACTCTTCAAAAATTACTGCTTTTAGTTCTGAAAGATTGATGGAAGAGTTTTGGTATGTAGGTGAAAAAATGTCTAAACATGAAAATGGATCAAAAAATGTTGCTATTTTTGATTCTAATTGGGGCCTTTTTGAAAAAGATGTAGAGCTATCAAATTATGTACTCGAAGTTATGAATAAATATGATTGGCCACAATATATAGAATGCTTAACACCAAAAAGTAATAGAGAAAATTTACTTAAAATTAATGATATTTTAAAAAATAGAGTACAAGTTGGTCTGTCAATGCAATCTATGAATGCTCTAACTCTTTCAGATATAAAAAGGAAAAATTGGACAACTGAAGAATATATAGATTATGTGAGAGAAATCCAAAAAAGAGGAAAACCTGCTAATTCTGAAATGATAATTCCATTACCTGGGGAAACAAAAGAAACTTATTTTGAAGGGATAAAGTTTTTAATGGACCATCATATTCAACCAGCAACCCACACTTTAATGGTGCTTGTTGGTGCTGAATTAGGAAGAGATGCAGCTATAGAGAAATATAAAATGAAAGGTAAGTGGAGAATTTTACCAAAACAATTTGGTACGTATAATGACAATAAAGTTTTTGAAATTGAGCAGGCTTGTATTGAAACTAATACAATGAATTTTGAAGACTATTTGGAATGTAGAAATTATAGTTTTGTTTTAAGAGTATTATCAACACAAACTTTTTTACCTATTTATAAAATAACAAAAGAACTAAATATCAGTTGGTATGAAGTATCAAAAAAAGTAAGTGAGCTCATTAAAGATAAAGATTATAATGGAAAATTTAAAGATATTTTTGATAATTTTTGTATAGAATCTCATGAAGAATTATTTGAAACTAAACAAGCAGCAATAGATTTTTATTCAAAGGAAGAAAACTACCAAAAACTAATGGATGGAGATATTGGTGACAATTTGTTAGGTAAATATTCTGCATTAGCGTTATTAAATATAAATGATGTGATATCTGCAATTTTTTATGTCATTAGAAATAAACTTGATATTAAAATTACCCAAGGCTTTGATAAAATATTAGATTCTTCAGAAAAATGGTTAAAAAATATCTATATGATTGAAGACATCTTTGATGAAGGATTAAATGACGATGCAAAACAAAATATTAAGTTTGATTTTGATTTGAATTCTTGGCTTAATGAAAAAAATCAACCAATAAATGATTTTGTAAAAAATTGTGAATATGCGTTTTCTCCAAATGTAGATAAATTAAAAATTGTTAAAAGAGAGATAGATGCAATGACTACCTCAAATTCAACTCCCTCAATAGCACTTGGTAGATACTTAATGCAACAAGCAGCTAGAAGTTTTGATGTTTTCGAAAAAAATTATACTAAAATTAACTAATATAAATCTTTGGTTTGAAATAAGGCTTTCAAACTTCATATAGCAGGCTATCATTTTTCTTTGTTTAAAATTTTGAATTTAGCCATTTTTAACTAGCAATAAGTCTTGACGTTATTAACCCAAAAGATATAAAACACAATGATTTTGGTTATGGGCGGTTAGCTCAGTTGGTAGAGCATCTCGTTTACACCGAGGGGGTCAAAGGTTCGAGTCCTTTACTGCCCACCAAAACAATAAAAGTGGGGGTGTAGCTCAGTTGGTTAGAGCGATCGCCTGTCACGCGATAGGTCGAGGGTTCGAGTCCCTTCACTCCCGCCACTTTTTCCTATTTTTATGTTAATATATGTCAAATTGTGACGTAAGAGCACTACAAGAAGATATAAAAACTGCTATATAGATTTTATGCTTTCAGAATTTTTAAAAGATTATCTGCCGATCATTTTATTTTTAATTATAGCACTTGTTTTGAGTTGTTCTTTTGTTGTTCTGAATTTATTACTTTCACCAAAACATCCTGATCCTGAAAAACTATCAGCTTATGAATGTGGATTTGAACCTTTTGAAGACTCAAGAATAGAATTCGATGTTAGGTTTTATTTAGTAGCTATACTTTTTATAATTTTTGATTTGGAGATAGCTTTCCTTTTTCCCTGGGCTATTTCTCTAGGAAATATTGGTCTATTAGGTTTTTCTTCTATGATGGTTTTTTTATTTATTCTAACAATTGGTTTTATTTATGAATGGAAAAAAGGTGCATTAGATTGGGAATAGTATTTTAATTATGAACTTAGAAGAAAAAAATAAAAAAATACCAGAGGAATTTAAAAAACTTTCAGAAGATTTTAGTAAAAACGGTTTTATAACAACTTCACTTGATAATCTCATTAACTGGTCTAGAGCAGGCTCACTTCATTGGATGACCTTTGGTTTAGCTTGTTGTGCAGTGGAGATGATGCAAACTGCAATGCCAAGGTATGATTTAGAGAGGTTTGGAGCAGCTCCTCGTGGTTCACCAAGACAATCTGATGTTATGATTGTCGCTGGAACTTTAACAAATAAAATGGCTCCGGCTTTAAGAAAAGTTTATGATCAAATGCCTGAACCTAGATATGTAATATCAATGGGAAGTTGTGCTAATGGCGGAGGTTACTACCACTACTCTTATTCTGTGGTCCGAGGATGTGATAAGATAGTACCTGTAGATATTTATGTGCCTGGTTGTCCACCCTCTGCTGAAGCTTTACTTTATGGTATTATGCAACTCCAAAAAAAAATTAGAAACAAAGGGTCTTTTAATAGATAATTATTATGATTAACTTAATTGATCTTGAAAAAAAAATTAATTCTGAACTCACAACAAAGATTAAAAAAACTGAAATTAAGCACGACCAACTTTATATAAATATTGACAGTGAAGACTTGATAGATGTTACTTTATTTATTAAAAGTAATGAAAATACAAAATTTAGGCAATTAATTGATATCACTGTAGTTGATTACCCTGAAAATACCCAACGGTTTAAAGTTGTGTATTTATTTTTAAGTCACGAGTTTAATCAGCGTATAATATTAAATTATTTGATTAATGAAAATGAAGTTATTTCATCGTTAACACCTTTATACCCTGCTGCAAATTGGATGGAACGTGAAGTTTTTGATATGTACGGTGTGAAGTTTAAAGATCATCCTGATTTAAGAAGAATACTCACAGATTATGGTTTTGAAGGTCACCCTTTAAGAAAGGATTTTCCATTAACTGGACATACTGAAGTTAGGTATAGCGAAGATCAAAAAAAAGTTATTAATGAGCCAGTAAAATTAGAACAAAATTACAGAAACTTTGATTACGAAAGCCCTTGGGAAGGAACAAAATATATAAAAGATCAAACTGACAATAAAAATGACAAAAAAAATTAAAACATTAAATCTTAATTTTGGACCTCAACACCCTGCTGCTCATGGGGTGTTAAGATTAATTTTAGAATTAGATGGGGAAGTTGTAGAAAAAGCAGACCCCCATATCGGTTTATTACATCGAGGTACTGAAAAACTTATCGAAAATAAAACATATATGCAAGCCGTACCTTATTTTGACAGACTTGATTATGTTGCTCCAATGAATCAAGAACATGCATTTGCCCTAGCTATAGAAAAAATACTAAAAATTGAAGTTCCTACAAGAGCCCAGTTCATAAGAGTTATGTTTTGTGAAATTGGCAGAATATTAAGCCATATATTAAATGTTACCACACAGGCTTTAGATGTTGGTGCTTTAACACCTTCACTTTGGGGTTTTGAGGAAAGAGAAACATTAATGACTTTTTATGAAAGAGCTTCTGGTTCAAGACTTCATGCTAATTATTTTCGAGCAGGTGGGGTACATCAAGATCTTCCCACTGGTTTAGAAGATGATATTGGTAAATTTTGTGAATCTTTTCCTAAAATAATTGATGATCTTGAAACACTTCTTACAGATAATCGAATATTTAAACAAAGAAATGTTGATATTGGAATTGTAACAAAAGAAGATGCTTTAGATTACTCTTTTAGTGGTGTTATGATTAGAGGATCAGGTGTCCCTTGGGATTTAAGGAAATCACAACCGTATGAATGTTATGATCAATTAGAATTTAAAGTTCCTGTTGGAAAAAATGGAGACTGTTATGATAGATATTTATGTCGAATTGAAGAAATGAGAGAGAGTGTTTCTATAATTAAACAATGTTTAGCAAAAATGACCAAAGGTTCAATTAAATCATTAGATGGAAAAATAAGCCCTCCGCCAAAAAATGATATTAAACAATCTATGGAGGCTTTAATTCATCATTTTAAATTATTTACAGAAGGTTATCGTGTAGATAAAGATGAAATTTATACCGCTGTAGAAGCACCAAAAGGTGAGTTTGGTGTATACTTAATCTCAGATGGTTCTAGCAAACCTTATAAATGTAAAATTAGAGCTCCTGGGTTTTCTCACTTAGCTTCAATGGATTACTTAATCAAAGGTCATATGCTTGCTGATGTGCCTGCTGTATTAGGCTCATTAGACATTGTATTTGGAGAGGTGGATAGATAATGAGTTTAAGAAGACCTTCAAAAGAACAACCTGAGAACTTTGAGTTCAATCCTGATTCACTAACAGCCGCCAAAACTATAGTTGAAAAATATCCTAAAGATAAACAACAGAGTGCAGTAATGGCTTTACTTTATATAGCACAAAAACAAAATAATAATTGGATTCCATTATCAGCCATGAAGTATATTGGTAAATTTTTAGACATGCCGTACATAAAAGTTTACGAAGTTGCAACTTTTTACACCATGTATAATTTAGCTCCTGTTGGTAACCATTTTATTCAAGTCTGCACAACTACACCATGCATGATTAGAGGTGCTTATAAACTAGTTAAAGCTTGTAAAGAAAAGATATCTGAAAATGAAAATGAACTGTCAAAAGATCAGAGTTGTTCTTGGATGGAAGTTGAATGTTTGGGTGCTTGTGTTAATGCCCCTATGATGCAAATTAATGATAATTATTATGAGGACTTAGATGAAGAAAAAACATTAAAAATTTTGGATAAAATACTAAGTGGTGAAACACCTAAACCAGGATCTTATAGAGGTCGTGTAAACAATGAACCTGAAAATACAAGAAAAACACTAATGGATTTAAAAAATGCTTAAAGACGAAGATAGAATATTTCAGAATTTATATAATGATAAGGGATCAGATGTTGAGTCTTCAAAAAAAAGAGGCGATTGGATAAATACCAAAGATTTAATGAGTAAAGGCAGGGATTGGATAATAAATGAAGTTAAAGCCTCAGAACTCAGAGGTAGAGGGGGAGCTGGATTTCCAACTGGTTTAAAATGGTCTTTTGCTCCTAAAGAGCTTGGTTCAAGACCTCATTATTTAGTTATAAATGGAGATGAGTCAGAACCAGGCACCTGTAAAGACAGAGATATATTAAGATTTGAACCCCATAAATTAATTGAAGGTTGTTTAATTGCTGCATATGCTGTCCAAGCACACGTCTGTTATATTTACATAAGAGGAGAATATTTTATAGACGGTGAAAAACTTCAGGCTGCAATTGATGAAGCTTATGAAAAAAAATTAATAGGAAAAAATGCTTCAGATAGTGGTTGGGATTTAGATATTTATATTCATTATGGCGCTGGCGCATATATATGTGGTGAAGAAACAGCTTTACTTGAAAGTATAGAAGGTAAAAAAGGTCAACCTAGATTAAAACCACCATTCCCAGCGTTAATTGGTCTTTATGGATGTCCAACTATAATTAATAATGTTGAAACTATAGCAGTTGTTCCAACTATTTTAAGAAGAGGTGGAAAATGGTTCGCATCATTAGGTAAAGCAAAAAATACTGGAACAAAAATTTTCTGTATTTCTGGAAACGTTAACAACCCTTGCAATGTAGAAGAGGAAATGAGTATATCTCTTAAAGAATTAATTGAGGTGCATGCTGGTGGTGTTGTTGGTGGATGGGAGAATTTACAAGCTGTAATACCAGGAGGTTCATCAATGCCTTTAATACCACAAAAAACATGTGAAACTTTAACAATGGATTTTGATTCATTAGTAGCAGAAAAAAGTGGATTAGGAACAGCAGGCATTGTTGTTATTAATAAAGATCAAGACATAATTAAATGTATGGCAAGAATAGCTAGATTTTATAAACATGAAAGCTGTGGACAATGCACACCTTGTAGAGAAGGTTCTGGCTGGATGTGGAGAATGCTTGAAAGAATGGCAAAAGGTGAAGCATCAAGAGATGAAGTTGATATGTTAGGGGATGTTACAACACAAATTGCAGGACATACAATCTGCGCATTTGGTGAAGGTTCTTCATGGCCTGTGCAAGGATTGTTAAGACACTTTAAAAAAGAAATTGAAAATAGAAACAACCTTAACCCAACAATAAAAAAGTTAAAAGATATTCCTTATTTAGTAGATCAACACTTATTGGATAAAAAAAATGCTTAAGTTAAAAGTTAATGAAATAGATGTAGAGGTTGAAGAGGGTCTTACAGTATTACAAGCTTGTGAAAAAGCTGGAGTTGAAATTCCAAGATTTTGTTATCATGAAAAATTATCAATTGCTGGTAATTGTAGAATGTGTTTAGTTGAAATAGAAAAATCTTCTAAACCAATAGCATCATGTGCAATGCCTGCTGCAGAAGGAATGAATATTAAAACAAATACACAGTTTGTTGAAAAAGCAAGAAAAGGTGTTATGGAATTTTTACTTGCCAATCATCCATTAGATTGCCCTGTTTGTGACCAAGGGGGTGAATGTGACTTACAAGATCAATCAATGTTTTATGGAGTTGATAAGTCTAGATACAAAGAAAATAAAAGAGATGTCTCAGAGAAAAATATGGGACCTTTAATAAAAACTCAAATGACTAGATGCATACATTGTACTAGATGTGTTAGGTTTGCTACAGAGGTTGCTGGTGTGCCTGAGATTGGTGCAATTGGTAGAGGTGAGGATATGCAAATTACAACATACCTTGAGCAGTCTATGCAATCAGAACTTTCTGCCAATGTTGTAGATTTATGTCCCGTTGGTGCTTTAACGTCAAAACCGTATGTATTTGAAGCTAGACCATGGGAATTAAAAAAAACTGAGTCTATTGATGTAATGGATGCTATTGGTTCCAATATAAGAGTTGATACATATGGCTGGGAAGTAAAAAGAATATTACCAAGAATTAATGAAGATATTAACGAGGAATGGATTTCAGATAAAACAAGATATGCCTGTGATGGTTTATTAAATCAACGTTTAGATACACCCTATATAAAATATAATGGTAAGTTTGAAAAAGCATCGTGGAATGAAGTCTTTAATATAATTAAGTCAAAGTTTAAAAACACCAACAAAGAAAAGATATGTGGAATAACTGGTGATCTAGCTAATATGGAAACACTTTATCTATTTAAAGAGTTTTTTAACAAAACACTTGGCTCATATAATGTTGAATCAAGGAATGATCATATTTACTTAAATCCAGAAAAAAGAGAAAATTATTTATTTAATTCAAAAATCAATGGAATTGAAGAGGCAGATTTTATTTTTCTTATAGGTAGTAATCCTAGATACGAAGCAACTATTTTAAATGC
Organism: Candidatus Pelagibacter sp. Uisw_134_02; assembly: GCF_047720265.1. Taxonomy (GTDB): domain Bacteria; phylum Pseudomonadota; class Alphaproteobacteria; order Pelagibacterales; family Pelagibacteraceae; genus Pelagibacter. Next base: position 665,913 of record NZ_CP159813.1, on the reverse strand, counting down.
ACGAATTAGAAAAGCTTATTTGCAAAATAAGACAAAAATAATTTCTTTAAATGATGTTGGTGACCTTACTTACCCATATGATTTTTTGGATGGTGATATTGAAAATATTAAAAAAATCACTGAAAACAATCATGAGGTATCAAGCTTAATTAAAAATGCTAAAAAACCTTTAATTATTTTTGGTCAGTCTATTTTAAAAAATAAATCTGCAAAATATATTTTTGAGTCCATTAAGTCTTTTTTAAAAAATAATCATAAGACATCTAATGAGTGGAATTCTTTAAATACAATTTCAGATAACGCCTCTACAGTTGGTAGTTTTGACTTAGGATTATACAAAACAGAAGATGGTTCAAATGAAATTTTAAAAGATTTAGAAGATAATAAGTTTGAAATTGTTTATTTATTAGGTGTAGACAATCTTAAATTTGAAAAAAAAAATGAATTCATAATTTATCAAGGTACCCATGGTGACAAGGGTGCAGAAATGGCAGATATTATACTCCCAGGTGCAGCGTATACTGAGCAAAATGGTTATTTTACTAATTTAGAAGGTAAATTACAAAAAGCTTATAAGGCCTCTTACCCACCTGAAGATGCAAAAGAAGATTGGATAATAATAAATGAATTAGCTGAAGCAATGAATCATAGAAAATTATTCAATGATAAAGATGAGCTTGATAGTAGTTTGCTTAATCAGATAAATTTATTACTTGAAAAAGATATTTCAACTAAATCGACAGAAATTAAAAATTTAGATTTTGATAAAGAAATTTTAAAAATTTCTAATGATGATTATTATTATTCAAATGTTGTAGCACGAGCATCCAAAACAATGTTTGAATGTAAAAACTCTAAAATAAATTTAAAACCAACTGGTACTGAAGGTTAATAGATGGAATATTTAAGTTTAATTTTTTCCGAAATATATAAAATTTTATTTTTATTAGTTCCAGTTCTTGTTTCTGTTGCTATGATAGTTTGGTTAGATCGTCGTATCTGGGCTTTTGTCCAAAAAAGACAAGGTCCTAATGTTGTAGGTCCATTTGGTTTACTGCAATCTTTAGCTGATGCTTTAAAATATATTTTTAAAGAGGTCATTATTCCATCTAGTTCAAATAAAGTAATATTCATTTTAGCACCAATTGTTACCATGACTTTGGCATTGATATCTTGGGCTGTTATTCCTTTTAGTGCAACACAAGTGTTAGCCGACATTAATGTTGGTATTCTTTACTTATTTGCGGTTTCATCTTTAGGTGTTTATGGAATTATTATGGGTGGCTGGGCCTCAAATTCAAAGTATCCTTTTTTAGGCGCAATTCGATCTGCTGCACAAATGGTATCGTATGAGGTTTCAATAGGTGTTATTATAATTAATGTTTTACTATGTGTTGGCTCTCTTAACTTGAGCGACATAGTCATGGCTCAAAAAAATCTATGGTTTGTAATTCCATTATTTCCTATGTTTGTGATTTTTTTTATTTCAGCTTTAGCAGAAACTAATAGACCACCTTTTGATCTACCTGAAGCCGAAGCTGAACTTGTAGCTGGATATCAAACAGAATATTCTGGAATGATGTACGCTATGTTTTGGTTAGGTGAATATGCAAATATTTTATTAATGTGTGCCATGGGATCAATTCTTTTTTTAGGAGGGTGGTTATCTCCAATTGAAATTTACCCATTCGCTTTAATTCCAGGACCTATTTGGTTAATATTTAAGATTTTATTTCTTTTTGTGCTCTTTGCATTGGTAAAGGCCACTGTTCCAAGATATAGATACGATCAGTTAATGAGATTAGGTTGGAAAATTTTCTTACCTTTATCACTTTTATGGGTTGTTTTTACGGCAAGTTATTTATTTTATTTTAATCTATTACCAATTAATTAATTATGAAAATTTCTAGAATATTTAAAACAATTTTTATGTTAGATTTTTTAGGAGGTCTTTCAATTGCTCTAAAAGAACTTTTTAAATCCAAAAAAACAATTAATTATCCTTTTGAAAAAGGAAAAATTAGTCCTCGTTTTAGAGGAGAACATGCTTTAAGAAGATACCCTGACGGTGAAGAAAGATGTATAGCTTGCAAGTTATGTGAAGCTGTATGTCCAGCACAAGCAATTACCATTGAATCTTCTGAAAGAGCTGATGGAAGTAGAAAAACTACAAGATATGATATTGATATGATGAAGTGTATTTATTGTGGACTCTGTGAAGAGTCATGTCCCGTTGATGCAATTGTTCAAGGACCAAATTTTGAATTTTCAACAGAAACTAGAGAAGAGTTATATTATAATAAAGAAAAACTTTTAGATAATGGTGATAGATGGGAAAATATTTTAGCTGCCAATATTAAAGCAGATAAACCTTATAGATAATTATTATGTTAGCACATGCAATTTTTTTTTATATCTTTTCATTTGTAGCAATTGTTTCTGCAATAATGGTTACTGTTTCTAAAAATACTGTTCATTCTGTTTTTTTTTTAATTTTAGATTTTATTAGCATCTCATGTCTATTTATAATGATAGGTGCTGAATTTCTAGGAATGATTATGTTAATTGTTTATGTTGGTGCTGTTGCAGTTTTATTTTTATTTGTTGTAATGATGTTAAATGTAGCTCAACAAAAAAATCAATGGTTTAGTGCTAGGGAGAGTTCAAAACACATTCCTGTTGGTTTGATTATAAGTGTAATTATATTTTTTGAGTTAATAATTGTTATTGGTGGATGGAAATATAAGCCAGATCTTGTTTCGGCTATGTCGCTAAATATAGACAGTAGTATTAGTAACACTCATGCTATTGGATTTGTCATATATACTGACTATATCCATATTTTTCAATTAAGTGGAATGATCTTATTAGTAGCAATGGTGGGTGCTATTGTTCTTACTTTTAGAAAAAGATCAGGTGTTAAGAGACAGAGTTATTTTAGGCAAATATCCAGAGAAAGATCTGATGGAGTTGAAATGATTGATGTTGAGAGCAATAGGGGAATTAAATCTGATGATTAACATAGGTTTAGGTCATTATCTTACCCTAGGAGCAATAATATTCACGATTGGTATTGTTGGTATATTCTTAAATAGAAAAAATATCATTGTAATATTAATGAGTATTGAGCTTATTCTTTTAGCAGTTAATATTAATTTGGTAGCTTTCTCAATTTTCTTAAATGATATAACTGGACAAATTTTTACACTCTTTATATTAACTGTAGCTGCTGCAGAAGCTGCAATTGGGCTTGCAATAATAGTAGTTTATTACCGAAACTCGTCAACAATTAGAGTTGAAGAAATCAATAGTTTGAAGGGCTAATATGGAATTTGTTTTAGTATTTCTTCCATTATTAGCTTCTATTACATCTGGTTTTTTTGGAAAATATATAGGTGATAGAAATTCGGAAATAGTTACAAGTTTATTTGTTTCAATTTCAGCACTGTTGTCTTTAATTATATTTTATCAAGTTATCGTTAACGGTTATGAAAACAACTTAGTTATTGCATCTTGGATTAATTCAGGAACACTTAATGTAAATTGGTCTATCAAGGTGGACCCTTTATCTTCAGTAATGCTTGTTGTTGTTACTCTAGTTTCTTCATTAGTTCACATTTATTCAATTGGTTATATGTCTCACGATCCACACAAACCAAGATTTATGTCATATCTTTCTCTTTTTACATTCGCAATGTTAACGTTAGTAACATCTGATAATTTTCTTCAATTATTTTTTGGATGGGAAGGAGTAGGCCTTTGTTCATATTTTTTAATTGGTTTTTGGTTTAAAAAAGACTCAGCAAATGCAGCTGCTATAAAAGCTTTTGTAGTAAATAGAGTAGGTGATTTTGGATTTGCTTTAGGAATATTTTTAATTTTTTATCTGTTTGACACTGTCAATTACTCTGAAGTATTTGAACAAATTCCGCAGATAGTTGAGAAGGAAATATTATTTTTAGAAATGCATTTTAAGGCTATTGATTTAATTTGTATCCTTTTATTTGTTGGGGCCATGGGTAAATCAGCCCAAATTTTTTTACACACATGGTTACCAGATGCGATGGAAGGTCCAACACCTGTATCTGCGTTAATACATGCTGCAACAATGGTTACAGCAGGTGTCTTTTTAGTTGTTAGATGTTCTCCAATCTTTGAATACTCTCCTTTAACTTTAAATATTATTACAGTAGTAGGAATGACAACTGCTTTTTTTGCTGCAACAATAGCTCTAGTTCAAACTGATATTAAAAAAATAATTGCATACTCAACATGTAGCCAACTTGGCTACATGTTTTTTGCAACTGGTGTTGGAGCTTATAATGTTGCAATGTTTCATTTATTTACTCATGCTTTTTTTAAGGCATTGCTTTTCCTGGGGTCAGGGTCTGTAATCCATTCATTTAAAGATGAACAAGATATAAATCAAATGGGAGCTGTTTATAAAAAGTTACCATATACTTGGATTTTAATGATTATTGGTACTCTAGCTCTCACAGGCTTTCCTTTTCTTTCTGGTTTTTACTCAAAAGATGCAATTATAGAATTTGCTTACCTTAGAGGTAACACTGTAGGATATTATGCTGCTGGTATTGGAATTTTGACAGCCTTACTTACCTCAATATACTCTTGGAGATTAATTTTTAAAACATTTCATGGAACATACAATAATCAAAAAATAAAAATTGATGAAATGCATGAGTCACCTTTTGTTATGCTTATACCTTTAATTATATTAGCAATAGGAGCAATTTTTGCTGGTTTTTTGTTTAAAGATTTATTCATTGGCCATGGAGAAGAAAATCACTTTTGGGGAGACTCTATTATGTTTTTAAATCCACTAAGCACAGATCATCCACCTTTATGGGTTATTTTAATTACACCCATACTTGTTCTCTTATCTATACCAGTAGCTTATTATCTATTTGTAAAAAATAAAGATTTACCAAATCAATTTGCACAATCTAATAAACCTTTATATAATTTTTTAGTTAACAAATGGTACTTTGATGAATTATACAATGTCATCTTTATTCAGCCTTCAAAAAAAATTGGACTTTTCTTTTGGAAGATAGTCGATATAAAAATTATAGATAAGTTTGGACCTGATGGATTGTCTTTAATAATTAAAAGTTTATCTTTAAGAGCTAGTAAATTTCAAAGTGGATTTATTTATCAATATGCCTTTATGATATTGATAGGTCTTTCTGCTTTTTTAACATTTTTAATTTTACAATAATGAATTTTCCAATTTTATCATCTTTGATTCTTTTACCAACTATTGGAGCTTTATTTTTATTATTTTCGAAAGATAAAAAATCACATACAGGAAAATATGTTGCTTTGTTTACTTCATTTGTTAACTTTTTAATTTCAATTTATTTGTGGTATTTATTTGATCCCTCAACATCTAGCTTTCAATTTGTTGAAGACAGAGAATGGTTGAAAGGATTTATTAACTATAAAGTTGGTATAGACGGGGTGTCAATTCTGTTCATTATCTTAACAACACTTATAACACCTCTCTGTATTATATCAGTAAATAATACAATCAAAAATAAATTGAGAGATTTTCTTATCGCAATATTGGTAATGGAAAGTTTAATGATAGGCGTGTTTTGTTCACTTGATTTAGTTGTATTTTATTTATTTTTTGAAGCAGGATTAATTCCAATGTTTTTAATTATTGGAATTTGGGGTGGAGAAAGAAGAGTTTATTCTGCCTTTAAATTTTTCTTATATACTTTGCTTGGTTCTGTTTTAATGTTAATTGCAATAATTTCTATTTACTGGATTGTTGGCACAACAGATGTAGTTAAACTTTATGAATTAGGTATAGATGCAAAATATCAAAATTTATTATGGCTAGCATTTTTTAGTTCTTTTGCTGTTAAAACGCCTATGTGGCCTGTTCACACTTGGTTACCTGATGCTCATGTGGAAGCACCAACAGCAGGTTCAGTTCTGCTTGCAGCTATTTTGCTTAAAATGGCAGGGTATGGTTTTATTAGATTTTCATTAGGCTTGTTTCCAGTTGCTTCTGAATTATTTACACCTTTAGTTTATGTACTAAGTTTAATTGCAATCATATACGCATCTTTAGTTGCTTTAATGCAAGAAGACATGAAAAAATTAATTGCCTACTCTTCTGTGGCTCATATGGGTTTTGTGACTTTAGGTATTTTTACAATTACACAACAAGGTGTTGAAGGAAGCATAATTCAAATGATTAGTCATGGTTTAGTTTCAGCTGCATTATTCTTGTGTGTTGGTGTTGTTTATGACCGTATGCACTCAAGATTAATTAATACTTACGGTGGCCTAGTTTCTGTTATGCCAAAATACTCGATTCTATTTATGCTTTTTACTTTAGCTGCTTTAGGTTTACCTGGGACAAGTGGTTTTATTGGTGAATTTTTAATTTTAATGGGTGCATTTAAAGATAATTTTTTAGTGGCAGTTATAGCAAGTTTTGGAGTAATTTTTAGTGCTGCATATATGTTGTGGCTTTATAGAAGGGTAGTTTTTGGAAATTTAATAAATAAAGACCTTTTAAAAATACCTGATTTAGATAATTCAGAGAAATTCATTTTATGGAGTTTAGCAATACCAGTGTTATTCTTTGGTTTTTATCCAGAGCCATTAATTAACACAATCGAGGTGTCAGTAAAAGACTTAATTGAAATGTATAATTTTAACTTAAATATGTATGGTCCCGAGGTACAAAAACAATGATTGACTTGAATTTTATTTCTGCAGAAATTTTTATTTCATTATCTATAATGTTTTTATTAATCCTTGGAGTTTTTAAAAAAAATAGCTCTAGTATAATTCACAATCTATCAATAGGATTTTTATTTATTACTGGAGTTTTAATATTAAATAATTTTTCAGAAAACAGTTTAACTTTATTTGCAAATAGTTATGTGATTGATAATCTTTCATCTTTGATGAAGATTATTACCATTATAGGTGGAGCTTTTGTTTTATTAATTTCTACAAATTATTTGAAGATATCTAAAATTTTTTTAATAGAATATCCAATTCTAATTCTTTGTTCTATTTTAGGCATGATGGTTATGATTAGTTCTAATGATCTTATGGTTTTTTATATTGGACTTGAGCTTCAATCCTTAGCGTTATATGTGCTAGCATCATTTAACAGAGATCAACTAAAATCATCAGAATCTGGTCTTAAATATTTTGTATTAAGTGCACTTTCATCTGGCTTGTTGCTTTATGGTTGTTCTTTAATTTATGGGTTTTCTGGATCAACAAATTTTAACATTATAGGAACTACGATGGACTCAACTCATTATGGATTAACATTTGGAATAGTATTTATTTTAGTTGGATTGGCATTTAAGATATCTGCTGTACCTTTTCATATGTGGGCTCCAGATGTTTATGAAGGATCTCCAACATCTGTAACATTATTTTTTGCAATAGTTCCAAAAGTAGCGGCCTTAACAGTTTTTATAAGATTTTTATATGTTCCATTTCTTAATATGATTGATCAATGGCAACCCATCATAATTTTCTTATCAATTGCTTCAATGATATTTGGTGCTGTCGCAGCTATCGGACAAAATAATCTAAAAAGGCTGGTTGCTTATAGCTCTATTGGTCATATCGGGTATGCTTTGGCTGGTCTTTCTGTTGGAACCAACGAAGGTATCCAATCATCAATAGTTTATATTTGTATTTATTTAATAATGAATCTTGGTTTATTTAGCTGTTTATTTATGATGAAAAGAAATGATCAATATTTTGATACCATAGAAGATTTATCTGGACTATCTAAAAACCATCCTGTCTTATCTCTATCATTTCTTATCATCCTTTTTTCATTAGCTGGAATTCCACCATTAGCAGGCTTTTTTGCCAAGTTTTATGTATTCAAATCTGTAATTGAACAATCAATGTATTTCTTAGCAATTGTTGGTTTATTGTCGACTGTAATAGCAGCTTTTTATTATTTAAGAATAATCAAAGTTATTTATTTCGATGAAGAAAAAGAAAAATATGACACCAACCATAGTACATGGTTAAAAATATCATTATCCTTATCAACACTGTTAATTCTATTATACTTTATCTACCCTAGTAAATTAGTGGAAATTGTATCTAGAATTAATATTATTTAATGAAACTTAAAAAATATAGCTATAAAATTGTAAATAGCACTAACGATTTGGCTATTCAAATAATTAAAAATACTAATAACAAATCGGGCATAGTCATTGCCAACAAACAAAAAAAGGGGAGAGGCCAATATGGTAAAAAATGGACTTCTTTCAAGGGAAATTTGTTCGTTAGTATTTTTTTTCCAATAGATAAAATCAAATTTTCATTAAAAGAATTAACAAAAATAAACTGTTTACTAGTTAAAAAATTATTATTAAATTTTTATAATAAGAAAATTAGAATTAAGAGTCCAAATGATTTATTAATAGATAACATGAAAATCTCAGGTATTTTGCAGGAGACAATATTAAAATCTAGTACTAAATTTATTATTATTGGAATTGGAGTAAATTTAATTAAAAGTCCTATATTAAAAGATTATCCAACTACAAATCTTTTAGAGTTAACAGGTAAAAAAGTTACACCAGTTAATGCTATTTTAAAGTTGAAAAAAATATATGAAAAATTTATTCCTCTATTACCAAAATTTAATGTAAAAAATATAGAAAAAATTTAAAATGATTATTGTTGGAGATATTGGAAACACTGAAACTAAAATTTGCTTAGTAAATTCAAAAAATAAAATTATTAAAAGAATTAATATAAGTACAAAAAAAATTAATCCTTCTACACTAAAAAAAGCTATATCTACTTTAAATATTAGAAATAAAATAATTAAAAAATGTTTAATTTGTAGCGTTGTACCAAAATTGTATAATGAAATTAAAAGTTTCTTTAATAAAGTTTATAAAATTAAATGTTATGAATTAAAAAAACTTAAATTAAATAGATTAATTAATATTAAAGTTAATTATAAACAAATTGGTTCTGATCGCTTAGCAAATGCTATTAGTGCCATTAACAACAAAGATAATTTTATAATTTTAGATTTTGGTACAGCTACAACGTTTGATGTTTTAATTAAAAATACTTATCATGGTGGTGTTATAGCTCCGGGCGTTAAACTTTCTCTTAGTACCCTAATAGATAAGGCAACTCAGATACCAAGTGTTAATTTGAAGAAAACAAAAAAAATTATCGGTTTAAATACTACAAGTGCCGTTAGGGCTGGTTTTTTTTGGGGTTATGAAGGTTTAATTGACAATATCATTAATTTAATTAAGAAGGAGACCAAGATGTCCTTTAAAATTATAATTACAGGGGGATTTTCTAATTTGTTCAAAAATTCAATAAAAACGAAAGTTAAATTAAATAAAGACATTACAATTAACGGTCTAATTAAAGCTAGTGTTTTAATCAAATAAATATGAAAGATGAATTATTATTTTGCCCCTTAGGGGGATCTGGCGAAATAGGGATGAATATGAACCTATTTGCCTTTGGAAAACCAGGTGAGCACAAGTGGATAATGGTTGATATTGGAGTTACTTTTGCAGATGATACATTGCCGGGTATAGATTTAATTTATCCAGATCCTGGCTTCATAATTGATAAAAAAGAAGACCTCCTAGGTATTATTCTAACTCATGCCCATGAAGATCATATAGGCGCTATTGCACATTTATGGCCTCAATTAAAATGCAAAATTTTTGCAACTCCATTCACTGCTGTTTTAATAAAAGAAAAGTTCAAAGAAAAGAATATTGATGTAGCTAATTACATAAACATAGTTCAATTGAATGGTACAGTTAATTTAGATCCTTTTAAAATTGAATATATAACTTTAACACATTCAATTCTTGAACCTAATGGTCTTAGAATTGAAACTCCAGCTGGTATAATTCTTCATACAGGTGATTGGAAAATTGACCCAGAACCATTACTTGGTGAAAAGACTAATTCTAATAGACTTAAAGAAATTGGCAAAGAAGGTGTATTGGCCATGGTTTGTGACTCAACAAATGTATTTAGTATGGGTAAAGCTGGATCTGAACTTGATGTTAGAAAAAGCTTATTAAACATAATGGGAAGTTTAAAAAAAAGAATTGTTATGGCATCTTTTGCTTCTAATGTAGCTAGAATGGAAACAGCTTTTTATTGTGCAGAAAAAACTGGTAGACAAATAGCGCTAGTAGGAAGATCTATGCATAGAATTTTTAAAGCAGCAAGACAATGTGGTTATTTAAAAAATGTTATTGAACCAATAGACCCGCGTGAAGCAAAGAATATTTCTAGAGAAAAAATAGTATATTTATGTACTGGAAGTCAAGGTGAGCCAATGGCTGCACTGATGAGAATTTCTAGTTATACTCATCCAGATGTCTTTATTGAAAAAGATGATGCTGTTATTTTTTCCTCTAAGATTATTCCAGGCAATGAAAAGAAATTATATAAATTACAAAACCAATTAGTTAAAGATGGAGTCGAGGTCATTTCTGAAGAAAGTGAATTTGTACATGTATCTGGCCACCCAAATAGAGACGACCTTAGAGAAATGTATGATTGGGTTAAACCTGACTGTGTTATTCCTGTGCATGGAGAACATAGACATATGATTGAACACATGAAATTTGCTAATGAAATGAAAGTTCCTCATCCAGTTCAAGTTGAGAATGGAGATATTGTTAAGTTAGCCCCTGGTAAACCTCATGTGTATGATAAAGCACCCAATGGTAGACTTTATTTAGATGGAAATATAAGTGTTGAAGAAAATTCTCAATCGATCAAAGATAGAAAGAATATAAGTGCTAATGGCTATATGGAAGTAACTATTTTAATTACACCAAAGGGAAATATGCATAAAAGCCCTGTAATAACTTTTAGAGGCTTACCAGTGTATGATTTTGATGAATTTATCTATGAATTGGAAGAAGTAATTGAAAAAACAGCTAGAACTTTTTCTATCAAAAGTAAAAAACAAGAATACAACTTTATTGATGCATTAAAAATTATATGTAGGAAATGTGCTAAAGAATACACAGGAAAAAAACCTTTTATAAATATCAATTTAGTAAGTATTTAATGAGCGCAACAGGCCTTGCTATAATTTACATAATAATTTGGTGGATAGTTTTTTTTACAATTCTTCCTATAGACGTTAATAGACAAAAATCTGTTAAAATCGATGGTGAAGATGCTGGTTCACCAGAAAATCCTAAAATGTTAAAAAAATTTATCTATTGTACTGGTATTACAACAGTCATTTTCATGATAATTTATTTATTGATAAAATATGAATATTTAAATTTAAGATATATAATTAACTAGAATGTACATTTCAAAATCATTTATTCCAATATTAAAAAATAATCCATCAGAAGCTAAAATTAAATCACATCAATTAATGCTTAGAGTCGGAATGATAAAACAATCTTCCGCAGGTATCTATTCATGGTTACCATTAGGTTTTAAGGTGATGAAAAAAATTGAACAAATTGTTAGAGAAGAACAGGATAAAATTGGTGCTCAAGAAATACTAATGCCAACTATTCAACCTAGTGATATTTGGAAAGAAAGTGGTCGTTATGATGATTATGGTGATGAAATGCTTCGTATTAAAGATAGACAAGATAGAGAGATGCTTTATGGACCAACTAATGAAGAATTGGTAACAGATATTTTTAGATCAAGTGTTAAATCTTACAAATCATTACCACAATTGCTTTATCATATTCAATGGAAATTTAGAGACGAAGTAAGACCTAGATTTGGAATTATGCGTGGTAGAGAATTTTATATGAAAGATGCATATTCTTTTGATATTAATGATGATGATGCCACATTTTCTTATAATAAATTTTTTTATTCTTATTTAAAAACCTTTAAAAGACTAGAACTTTCTGCAATACCAATTGCAGCTGATACTGGACCTATTGGTGGAAACCTTTCTCATGAGTTTATCATTTTAGCTGATACTGGAGAGAGTAAAATTTTTACTGATAAAAGAATTTTTAATTTAGATAGTGAGAATTCAAAAATGAATAAAAAATCTTTAGAGGACTTAAGAATAAAATATGAACAATTCTATGCTGTTGCAGATGAGAAATTTAATAAAGATGAATTTGAAAAAAAAGTTTCTGAAGAAAATAGACTTATTACCAAAGGTATAGAAGTAGGGCATATTTTTTATTTTGGTGACAAGTATTCAAAAGCGTTAAACGCAGCTGTAGATCTACCTGGTGGGAAAAAAGATTTTGTAAAGATGGGCTCTTACGGTATAGGCGTATCAAGGTTAGTAGGTGCCATTATTGAAGCAAAATATGATGATAACAAGGAAATAATGAAATGGCCATTTTCTGTAGCACCATTTGAACTTGCTATAATTCCTATGATTAATAAAAATGATATATCAGCACTTGATAAAGCCACAAAACTTTTTAAACATTTTGAAAATAATAATATAGACACAATTATTGATGACATGGATGAAAACCTTTCATCAAAAATAAAGAAATTCAATTTAATTGGTGTACCTTATCAAATTATAATTGGTAAAAAATCTGAAGGAGACTTATTAGAATTTAAAGAAATAGGAAAAGAGCCAAGGAACTTAAATATAGAGCAAATAACTAAAATTTTAACTGAATTAAAAGCAAAAAATTGATTTCTACATTAGAAAAAGAGATTACATTTAGATATTTAAAAACCAGAAAAAAGGATGGCTTTTTAAATATTATTTCTATTTTTTCATTTATCGGAATAAGCCTGGGTGTTGCTGTATTAATCATCGTCATGTCAGTAATGAATGGTTTTAGAACTGAGTTAGTTAATAAAATTGTGGGATTTAACTCACATGTAACAGTTAAACCTTATGAAAATAGAATTAGCTTAGATAAACTTGAAAATACTTACTTAAAAAAAATTTCAAAGGAGTTGATTTTTAGTAATTCAGGTGAAGCTATTGTTATAGGTAAAAATTACACAAAAGGAATAATTTTAAGAGGGTACAGTAGTAAAGATTATCCTAAATTAGACGTTGTTAAAAAAGGAGATTTTAATGAACAATCAGCTCAATTATCAAAAAACTCTATATCCATAGGTAAAGAGTTAAGTTATAATTTAGGTCTTGGTATAGGTGATAGATTGTCTATTTTGTCACCGACTGGGATTCAAACAATCATTGGTAGTTTACCTAAACAAGAAACTTTTATCATAAATTCAGTTTTTGATAGTGGACTTACCGATTTTGATGCAAATGTTGCATTTGTTAATCTAGACACATTGGAAAGTTTCTTTGCTTTTGAAAAAGGAAAGAGAAACTTGGAAATATATTTAAATGATCCCTCAAATATCGAAGAAGCCAAAACAAGTATTCAAAAGTTATTTGAAAATGAATTTATTTATACTTGGGCTGATATGAATAGTTCGTTATTTTCAGCTTTAAAAGTTGAAAGGAATGTTATGTTTATAATTTTATCTTTAATTATTATTGTGGCTGCTTTTAATATTATTTCTGGACTTACAATTTTAGTTAAAAACAAAACAAGAGATATAGCTATACTAAAGTCTATTGGTGTTTTAAATAAATCTATTACAAAAATTTTCTTTTTTGTCGGTGTTATTATTGGTACTTCAGCAACTTTCTTTGGAATTTTTTTAGGTGTGATGTTCTCATTATATGTAGAAAACTTAAGAGAGTTTTTAAGTAACACATTCAATATTAGCCTCTTTCCAGAAGAAATTTATTTTTTAAGTACAATGCCTTCAGAAATTAACCCAAAATCAATTTTTATTATTTCGATATGTTCAATTTTAATAACTATTATTGTTTCAATTTTTCCTGCCATTAAAGCCTCAAGATTAGATCCAGTTAAAGGGTTAAAATATGAATAGATTAATATCATTAAAAAAAATTTTTAAATCTTTTTCTAATAACAAAAAATTAATTGTTTTAAAAAATATTAATTATTCATTTGCTAAAGGTAAAATTTACTCACTCGTGGGCCCATCAGGGTCAGGAAAATCCACATTTTTAAATATTTTATCAATGATAGATAAGCCTACATCAGGATCGTTATTAATTAATGATACTCTAATAGATTTTAATAATAATAATGAAAATGATAAAGTTAGAGCAAATAAAATTGGCATTATATATCAACAAAATAACTTACTACCTGACTTTACAGCTCTAGAAAATGTCTATCTTGCAGGTTTAGCTCTAAGTGGAGATAAAGACAACTCAATAAAAAAAGCCAAAAAAATTATTAAAGAAATGGGTCTTTCATTGCGTGAGCATCACTATCCATCAGAATTATCAGGTGGAGAAGCACAAAGAATAGCTATAGCAAGAGCAATTATAAATGAACCTGAAGTTATATTGGCTGATGAACCAACAGGAAGCCTTGATCGTAATACCGCAAAAGAAGTATTTAAAGTTTTATATAAATTGAAAAATAAAAGTAGATTAATAATCTATGCAACCCATAATAGATTTTTTGCCAATATGGCTGATTGCAAATTAGAAATGATTGATGGTAATATAAAAACTATCAATGCCAGAAACAAATAATCAAAATTTTAATCATTTAAAAATACATACGCAGTATTCAATTTGTGAAGGTGCAATAAAAATTGACAGTTTAAAAGATTTTTGTAAAAACAATAAAGTATCATGCGCTGGTCTTTCCGATACATCAAATTTATGTGGAGCATTAGAGTTTGCAGAAAATATCTCAAAAGTTGGAACACAACCAATTATTGGCACACAAATCCATTTTAAATTTGAAGACACAACTGGATTGCTTCCATTAATTGCTCTTAATGAAAAAGGATACAAAAGAATTATTGAACTTTCATCCAGATCTTATCTTGAAAATGATGCACTTTCAGTTCCTCATTTAGATATTAAAGAGCTTTTAGCTGACACTGAAGGCGTATTATTGCTTTCTGGAACAATCCAAGGTTTATTTGGTAAATTATTTGAAAAAGGTCGTTTGGAAGAAGTAACTGACGTTTATAAAAAGTTAGTATCAAAATTTAAAGATAATTTTTATATAGAAATTCAAAGACATGGAGATCAAAACGAAAATACTTTTGAAAAATTCAATTTGGATCAATCTTTTAAAATTAAGATTCCCATAATTGCTACTAACGAGGTTTACTATTTAACATCAGATATGCATGAAGCTCATGATGCCTTAACTTGCATTGGAGCAAAAACTTATATTAATGAAAAAAATAGAATTAAGTACAGTGATCAACATTATTTTAAGTCTAATGAAGAAATGTCAATATTATTTTCAGATTTACCAGAGGCCTTAGAGAATAATTTTAATTTACCATTTAAATGTAATTTTAGACCTCAATTTTCTAAACCTATATTACCAAATATTAGTTCTGAAAAAGGTGTTAGTGCTGACGAAATACTCAAAAAAGACTCATTAGATGGATTAAAAGAAAAATTTAAAAAGGTTTTTAATATTGATGAAAATAAACTGAATACTAATAGCGAATTTTTAAAATATAAAGATAGGCTTGATCATGAGTTAAAAATTATAATTGAAATGAAATATCCAAGTTATTTTTTAATTGTCTCTGATTATATTAAGTGGTCAAAGAACAATGACATACCAGTAGGACCTGGAAGAGGTTCTGGCGCTGGTTCACTTGTCGCATGGTGTCTTTTTATTACAGATGTTGATCCGATAAAATTTAATTTAATATTTGAAAGATTTTTAAATCCTGATCGTATATCTATGCCTGACTTTGATATAGATTTTTGTGAAGAAAAAAGAGATCTTGTTTTAAAATATCTAACTACAAAATATAAAGACAGTGTTGCTCATATAATCACTTTTGGAAAATTAAAGGCAAGAATGGTTATTAGAGATGTAGGCAGGGTATTAGGTTTACCATATGGCTTTGTTGATAGTATTTCTAAAATGATACCATTTGATCCATCAAGACCACAAAGCTTAACAGAATGTATTAATAGCGAACCAAGGCTTCAAAAACTTGTTAACGAAGATTCTCGTGTAAAAAAACTAACTGATCTTTCTCTAAAATTAGAAGGTCTGAATAGAAATGTAGCAACTCATGCTGCTGGGGTTGTAATAGCAGATAGAAAGTTAACTGAAGTTGTGCCTTTATATAAAGACGCTGCAGCTAATTTGTTATTGCCATCTACACAATTTGATATGTATTCTGCAGAAAATGCTGGTCTAATCAAATTTGATTTTTTAGGCCTTAAAACCCTAACTGTAATAAGTAATACTCAAAAGCTAATTAACAAAAAAACTAAAAATTTTAAAATTGAAGATATTGATTTTGAAGATCAGAAAGTTTTTAAACTTTTATCTTCAGGCAATACTGTAGGGTTATTTCAAGTTGAGAGTGCTGGAATGCGTGAGGCTCTATTACAAATGAAACCCAATCATATTGAAGATATAATTGCATTGGTAGCACTTTATCGTCCAGGACCAATGAGCAATATACCAGTTTATAATGACTGTAAACATGGAAGACAAAAACCTGATTATTTACATCCATTACTTGAAGATATTCTTAAGCCAACCTATGGAGTCATTATATATCAAGAGCAAGTAATGCAAATTGCACAAAAACTTTCAGGTTTTACAGCTGGCGAAGCTGATATTCTACGAAGAGCCATGGGTAAAAAGAAGAGAGCAGAGCTTGAAAAACAAAAACAACATTTTATTGCAGGTGCACTTAAAAATGGAATTAGCAAGGGAATAGCTACTAGTATATTTTTAAAAATTGAACCTTTTGCAGAATACGGTTTTAATAAAAGTCATGCAGCAGCTTATGCAATAATTTCCTATCAAACAGCTTTTTTAAAAACGTACTATCCTCAAGAATTTTTTGCAGCGTCAATGACAATGGATATATCCAATCAAAATAAACTTGGAGAGTTCCATGAAGAGCTCAAAAGAATTAATATCAAGGTTGTAAGACCAAATATTAACAGTTGTTTTGCAGATTTTCAGTTTGATGAGAATAATTTTTATTATGCATTAGGTGCTATTAAAAGTGTTGGTTATGAAGCAATATCAAATGTTGTTAAAGAAAGAAATATAAATGGTGATTTTAAATCTATAAATAATTTTTTGAATAGAGTTAATCCAAAAGATATTAATAAATTACAGTTAGAAGGTTTAGTTAAAGCAGGTGCTTTTGACTGTATAGATAATAATAGACAGGCTTTATTTAATTCTATTCCTAATTTTATCTTAAAAACAAAAAGTGTTTTTGAAAATAGAGCAACAAATCAAATTGATTTATTTACTTCTGATAATGAACAAGATAATGAAATAGTCCTTAATATTGAGGACTGGAAATTTGAAGATAGGTTATCAAGAGAATTTGAAGCTATTGGTTTCTTTATATCTGATCACCCACTAAATCAATTTAAAGAAATTTTTGATGATTATAAGATAGTAGATTATGTAAAATTTAATTTAGATGACAATATAAAAGAAGCTAACATTGCTGCAACTCTTTTAAAAATTACAGAAAGAAAAACGGCCAAGGGTAATTCATATGGCGTTATAAAACTAACAGATTTAACAAGTGTTTTTGAGCTTTTTATTTTTTCTGATATTCTTGAGCTTAATAGGGAAATTTTGATTGAAGGTAATTCTTTAATTATTTCCTTGGTTAAAACAATTTCAAATGATGAAAATAGATTTAAAAGAATAAATGCTCAAAAGATATCTTCACTCAAAAATCTTTTTAATAAACCTGTTAGTGAAATTGTATTTACTGTTAAATCGATAAATGATATTGATAAGATATCTGAATTAATAAGCGAAGATGGGGCTACAGAGGTAAAAATAAACTTAAAAGACAAAATAAACGATATTAGCTTCAAACTTAAAAATAAAAGGCTAATAGATAGAAAAGCTATAAATATCTTAAGAAACAATGATATTTCTATCATTATTCAATAAAAAAGACTTGTTTGTTTTCAAAATAATTTGTAAATAACTCTTAAATTAAATTAACACGCACACAGTTTGTGGTTTTATACCTCCGGTCCTTAAATGGAAATTACTGTGGTGGCTTAACCGGGAATAAATATGAAAATACCAAATATAACGATCCAACAACTATTAGAAGCAGGTGTTCACTTAGGTCATAAGACTTTAAGATGGAACCCAAAAATGAAAAAATATATCTTTGGAAAAAGAGACTCAATTCACATTATTGATCTAACCCAAACACTTGAATTAACGAATGTAGCTTTGGAAAAAGTTTACACTACTATAGCTAATAACGGAAAAATTCTTTTTGTATCAACAAAAAAACAAGCATCTGAGGCTATAGCAGAAGTTGCAAAAGAAACAGGTCAATATTTTGTAAATTATAGATGGTTAGGGGGAATGTTAACAAACTGGGGAACCATATCTGGGTCTATAAAAAAGATGAAAAAATATGAAGCTGACCTTGTCGCTGAAAATAGAGGTTTTACAAAAAAAGAACTTTTAAAGATGAGTGTAAAAAAAGAAAAATTAGAAAGAGCACTAGGTGGAATTGCAGAAATGAAAAAAGTTCCTGATCTAGTCTTTATTATTGATACAAACTATGAATCACTTGCAATCGCTGAAGCATCTAAATTAGGAATTCCTATTTGTGCAGTATTAGATAGTAATTCTAATCCTGATGGAATTGATTATCCAATTCCAGGAAATGATGATGCTAGAAGAGCAATTGATCTTTATTGTAATTTAATAAAAGAAACTATCGAAAATGCAAAAAAAGCATCTCCGATTACTATTGATGAAAAACCACAAATTGAAGGCGTTAAGACTAAAGAAAAATCTACTAAAACTGTTCAACAATTAGATAGAGAAAAGTTAGATGCTAAGTTTTCAAAAAAAGTGAATGAAAAGTTAAATTGATATGAGTGATATTGAAAAAATAAAGCAATTGAGAGAAGCAACAGGTGCTGGCTTTAAAGATTGTAATTTAGCGGTAAAAGAGTCTGGTGGAGATTTAGACAAAGCCATAGAAATTTTAAGAGTTAAAGGAATTTCAAAAGCTTCAAAAAAAATGTCTAGAGACGCTAAAGAAGGTGTTATAGCAACGTCTGGAAATGAAAATAAAATTTCAGTAGTCGAGCTTAATTGTGAAACTGACTTCGTTGCTAAAAATAATGACTTTGTTTCTTTTGCTAAAGAACTAAGTGAATTAAATGATAAAAATAATTCAAATTTAGAAAAATTAAATGTAACTAAAATGTTAAATGGTCAAACAGTTGAAGATAACCTTGTTTCGTTAATTGCAAAAATGGGTGAAAAAATAACAATTGGTAAAGCAAAAACTTTTGATAAATCAGGTACACAAAATTTTAATTATTTACATACTATAGTTCAAGATAATTTATCGAAATTATCAGTTATAGCCTCATTAGAGACTTCAGATAATAGTGATGTTGTTAAAACCTTTGGTAAGCAGCTTTCAATGCATATAGCTGCATCAAATCCATTAGCCTTAAGTTCAGATTTAATTGATAAAGAAATTCTGAAAAAAGAACAAGATCTTGTGACTGAAGAACTTAAAAACTCTGGAAAACCAGAGGAAATTGCTCAAAAAATAAGTTTAGGTAAAATGAGTAAATTTAAAGAAGAAAATGCTTTACTAACACAAGCATGGGTTATGGAACCTAAAAAAAAAGTGCAAGATGTTGTAAAAGAACTTAATATACCAGATTTAAAAATTAGTGATTTTTTTAGAATCAAAATAGGTGAATAAATGTTTAATGAAAAACCATATAATCAAAAAATGGATAAAACCATTGAGGTTTTTTCAAAAGAATTAACATCATTAAGAACGGGAAGGGCAAATGCATCAATGCTAGACCTTGTTAGAGTTGACGTTTATGGTCAAGCAATGCCATTAAATCAAGTTTCTAGTATAACAACGCCAGATGCAAGAACAATCAATATTCAAGTTTGGGATCTTAATAATGTGCCATTAGTCGACTCTGCTATAAAAAAATCGGAGTTAGGTTTAAACCCTCAACTAGATGGTCAATTAATTAGACTGCCTGTTCCAGATTTAAATGAAGAAAGAAGAGCTGAAATTAAAAAAGTAATAAGGTCAATTGGTGAAAAATGTAAAGTTTCAATTAGAAATATAAGACGTGAAGCTAACGATGATTTAAAAAGTTTAGTTAAAAACAAAGACATTAGTGAAGATGATGAAAAAAAAAATGAAAAAATTGTTCAAGCTTTTACAGACGAACATATCAAGATAATTGATCAAAAGATTGAAGCTAAAGAAAAAGAAATAATGACTATATGAACCCAGTTAAACATGTTGCCATCATCATGGATGGAAACGGCAGATGGGGCATCAAACATAAGAACTCAAGAAACGCAGGACACAAAGCAGGACTAAACTCAGTTGAAGGTGTTATTAACGAATGTATAAAAGTAAATATCAAACATTTAACACTTTATGCATTTTCTACAGAAAATTGGAGAAGACCAAAAAAAGAGATTAATTTTTTATTTAATTTGTTAGAAAATTTTTTGATCAATAAAGTAGATAGTTTGATAAAAAAAAAAATAAAACTAAAATTTATTGGAGAAATTAACAAACTACCAAAAAATCTAAAAAAGGTCATAAAAAATTCTGAGTTAAAAACTTCAAAAAATTTAGGATTACAAGTTAACGTAGCACTAAATTATGGTTCAAAAAATGAAATACTTAATTCTATAAAATTAATTAATAAAAAAAATATCAAAATTAATGAAAAGAATATTAATAAAAATTTGTTTACCAAAGGTATATCTGATCCAGATATCTTAATAAGAACTGGTAATACTCATAGATTAAGTAATTTCATGTTATGGCAAATTTCTTATACAGAAATTTTTTTTGAAAAAAAGCTTTGGCCAGAGTTTAATTTAAATGATTTTAGAAAAATATTGTCTAAATATAAATTAGTAAAAAGAAATTTTGGATCAATTTAATGACTACTGAACTACAAAAAAGAATAATTACATCAATTTTTCTATTTTTTTTAATAACAGTTATGTACCTCTATTCATTTGCAATGATTGTTTTTTTAATCATTATAGCAATAATTATATGGGTTGAGTTCTATGCTTTAATTTCTAAGATTAAAAAAAAAAACTCATTAATAGATAAATCTTATAGATTTTTATTCAAAATATTATCATTATTGTATTTATTATCTCTAGTTAGTCTTATTTTTTATATAGAAGGCTATCATCCTGATTTAAAAGTATATTTGTTATACTCAACTTTAGTTTCAATACTCTCTGATATAGGAGGGCTTGCTTTTGGTAAATTTTTTAAAGGAAAAAAACTAACTAAAATAAGCCCTAATAAAACAATCTCAGGGTCAATAGGTTCATTTCTTTTTTCAATGTCTTTGATACCTTTTTTTTGGGGTGAAATGATTAATCACAATTTTATAATATTGATTATAATTACCATCTTAATCTCTTTAACATCACAGTTAGGTGATCTATTTATTTCTTATATTAAGCGAAAGGCAAAAGTAAAAAATACTAGTGACATACTACCTGGACACGGTGGTTTCCTAGACCGTGTTGATGGAATGATTTTTGCTATACCATTAGGATTTTTTTTATTTAATATATTTTAATATGAAAAAAATAGCAATTTTAGGTTCAACTGGATCGATAGGAAGTTCATTATTAAATATAATTAAAAAAGATAAAGAAAAATTTAAAATAGAGTTAATTTCAGCTAATAAAAATTATAGAAAAATAATTAAACAAGCTAAATTTTTTAATGTTAAAAAACTTATTATCACAGACAAGAATTCTTTTCTTCGGGCTAAAATAATTTTAAAAGATAGTAATTTTGATATTTATAATGATTTTAACTCTTTTAAAAAAATATTTTCAAATAAAAAATTAGATTATGCAATGAGTGCAATAACAGGTTTTGAAGGATTGAAACCTACCCTTAAAATTATAAAATTTACAAAAGTTATTGCAATTGCAAATAAGGAGTCGATTATTTGTGGCTGGAATTTAATTAAAAAAAATTTAAAAAAATTTAAAACAGAGTTCATACCAGTTGATTCTGAGCATTTTTCAATTTGGTCTTTAATTAATAAAGAAAAATATAATGATTTTGATAAAATTTATTTAACAGCTTCTGGAGGACCATTTCTTAAAACACCATTAAGAAAATTTAAAGCTATTACTCCACGGAAAGCACTGATGCATCCAAATTGGTCAATGGGAAAAAAAATATCTATCGACTCAGCTACAATGATGAATAAAGTTTTTGAAATAATTGAAGCTAAAAAAATTTTTAATATTCAGTATAGTCAATTAAAAATTTTGATACATCCACAATCTTACTTACATGCAATAGTAAAATTAAATAATGGATTAACTAAACTTTTAATACATGATACTAATATGACTATTCCAATTTTTAATTCACTCTATAATAATGAAAAAAAAAAATTCAATCAAAAAAACTTAACTTAAAGATATTAAATAATTTAAATTTAGAGTCAGTCGATAAAAAAAGATTCCCATTAACAAAAATTATTTCGAAATTGTCAGTTAAAGATTCTTTGTATGAAACAATTATAGTTAGTGCTAATGACAAATTAGTTAATTTATTTTTAGATAATAAAATTAAATTTCCCGAGATAGCAAAAATTCTATTAAACATATTAAATTCAAAAGAGTTTCTTAAATATAAGCATCAAAAAGCAAAAAATATAGACGAAATTCAAAAATTAAACACTTATGTAAGCCTAAAAATAGAACAAAAGCTTTTTAAAAATCAAACAATAGTTGTATAAACTTCACATGTTAAGAAAAATCTTTATTGCTAATCTCTTGTTTTTTTTCTTAACAATCAATGCTTTTGCTTCAATTATAAAAAATGTAAAAGTTTTTGGCAATAAGAGAATTACCAAAGAATCCATTATTGTTTTTGGTAAAATAAATTTAGGAAAAAATTACAAGCAAAGTGAACTTAATAATGTTTTGAAAAATATTTATGAGTCAAATTTTTTTAAAGATGTTAATATTAAGGTTAACAATACTACACTTGAAATTACTGTTTTAGAGAATCCAATTATTGAAGATATTCAAATAAATGGTTTAAGAAGTAAAAAACTTAGTGAAGTTTTGAGAGAACAATTTTTTCTAAAAAGTAGAATGTCTTATGTCGAAACAAAGTTTGTTTCTGATCTAAATAATGTTAAGAATATTCTAAAAGCCTCAGGATATTTTTTTTCTGAAGTAAAAATTGACTCCCTGTTAAATGAAGATCAAAACACCATACAGCTAATTTATAACATTAATTTAGGTGATAAAGCTAAAATAAGCGAGATAGAATTTGTTGGTGATAAAAAATTTAAGGATAAAAGGCTAAGAAATATTATAACCTCAGATATTTCTAGATTTTGGAAAATCGTTTCTCAATCTATTTATTTGAATACTGAAAGAGTGGAACGTGATAAAAGATTATTAGTTAATTTTTATAGAAATAATGGTTATTACACGGCAAATGTAACAAATTCATTTGTTGAATTCAAAGATGATAATTCTTTTAAATTAATTTTTTCAATAGAAGCTGGTAATAAATATACCTTTAATGAAATGGAAATAATTTTATCAGAAGATTATGATCCTAAATATTTTGTGAATATAAATAAAGATTTGAATAAACTTAAAAATAAAGAATATTCCTTTGAAAAAATTGAAAAAGTTTTAAGAGAAGTTGATAAAATCGCACTTTCTAAGCAATATGAGTTTATTGACGCAACTCTTTCAGAAACTATTGTCCAAGATAACAAACTAAACATTCAAATAACTCTTGTTGATACTGAAAAGTTTTATATTGAGAAAATAAATATTCTTGGAAATGATTTCACAATAGAGGATGTTATAAGGGACTCTTTTATTGTTGATGAGGGAGACCCATATAATGAAATTTTATTTAATAAATCTATAAACGCCATTAAATCAAAAAATATATTTAAAACAGTTGAGACAACTTTGAATCCAGGTTCAAACGAAAATTTGAAGATTATAGACCTAATTGTTGAAGAAAAGCCCACTGGTGAAATTTCATTGGGTGCAGGTGTAGGTACACAAGGTGGAACTATTGGAGGAGGTATAAAAGAAAATAACTTCATGGGCAAGGGTATTAATTTAGATACAAATCTACAGTTTTCACAAGATCAAATTAGAGGAAAATTTTCTTATAAAAAAGAAAATTTTAATAATTCAGATAATACATTATTTACATCGTTGAATAGCACATCCACAGACAAGCTCAGTGATTTTGGATATAAATCTTCAGAAATTGGGGGTAGCATAGGTACATCTTTCCAGCAATATGAAAATTTATATTTTAGCCCAGAAATAAGTACAGCTTATGAAAAATTAACAACATCTTCTTTAGCAAGTGAAAATCTTAAAAAACAAAAAGGCAATTACTTTGATACATATTTTAATTATTCTTTTAATTATGATTTACGAAATAAACGATACAAAGCAGATGAAGGCTATAACACTTATTTTTATCAAGAATTACCAATGATCTCAAAAAACCAAGAAATTGTTAATTTTTTTGAAATCAGCAGATATCAAAAAATTTCTGAAAGCATTACAAAAATAAGCTTTTCTTCAAAAGCTGTAAATACCATAAGCAGTAAAGATGTTAGACTTTCAAAAAGACTGTATATTCCAAGTAAAAAATTAAGAGGTTTCGAACAAGGAAAAGTTGGACCAATTAAAAATGGTGAATATTTAGGTGGAAATTATATTTCAACATTAAACTTTAATGCTACACTTCCAAAGTTACTTCCATCTTTTCAAAATACTGATATTTCTTATTTTATTGATACCGCTAACGTTTGGGGTGTCGATCACGATAGTTCAATTAATGATAATAGCCAAATTAGAGCATCAACAGGTGTAGCATTAGATATTTTAACTCCAATAGGCCCTCTGAATTTTTCATTATCACAACCATTAATGAAACACTCGAATGATATTACAGAAACATTTAGATTTAATTTAGGAACAGCGTTTTAATGAATAGTAGAAAATTTTATATAGTAATTATATTTTTGTTACTATCAATTAAAAGCTCTCAATCTGAAAACATACTATACTTAGACACAAGTTATATAATGAACAATTCCTTAGCAGGTAAATCTATCATTGATCAAATAAATTCAAAAAAAAAGATTTATCAATCATATTTGATAAAGAAGAAAATAAATTAATTGAAAAAGAAACAAAACTAATTTCACAAAAAAACTTATTAAAAGCAGAAGAATTTACAGAAAAGGCAAAATCTTTAAAAGAAGAAATAAATAAGTACAATCTTAATAAAAAAGAAAAAGTTAGATTGTTAAATAATAAAAAAATAAAAGCTGAAAGTGAATTAGCAAATAATATTAGTATTATAGTTTCTGAGTATGCTACAAAAAATGCTGTATCTTTTATTTTACATAAAAATAGTATAGTAATAGCAAAAAAAGATTTAGAAATAACAAGTGTTATTACAGAAATATTAAATAAAAAATTTAAAAAAATAGATATTAAATGATTTTTTAATGGAAAATAGTCTCTCAAAGATAGATATAATAAATTTACTCCCACATAGAGAACCAATGTTACTTATTGACGAGTTGATTAACATTAAAAAACTTTTTTCTGCCACAGCAATTGTAAATGTTAAAAAAGATAGTTTTTTTGTCCAAGGACATTTTCCAGAAAATCCAGTAATGCCTGGAGTCTTAATTGTAGAAGCCTTTGGTCAAGCTGCTGCTGCTTTGACTGCAGCTGGTATTGATAAAAAGGAGTATGATAATAAACTTGTTTTTTTAATGGGTATTGAAAAAGCTCGTTTTAGAAGTCCAGTAATACCTGATTGTAAACTTGAACTTAATATAGAAGCCATAAGATCTCATGGTAGGGTGTGGAAATATAAGGGTGAGGCTTTTGTAGATGGAAAAAAAATGGCTGATGCCATATGGTCTGCCACTATAGTCGATAAAAAATAATTAGTAATAATTATTGATAAGCAATTAATAAAAATTTTGATAAATAATCTTATCAATGATTAATCCATTTTTTATAAATAAAGGTCCATTCAAAATTAAAGATTTATTAAATTTGAGTGGTGTTGATTATCTAGATGATATATCTAAAAATATTGAAATTTTGGATATTAGGGATCTTGTTGTTGCTGATAAGCATGATATAACTTTTTTTCATTCAAAAAGATATGAAAGCTTAGCCTCTAAAACTAAAGCTTCTTTTTGTATTACAAATAAAAATCTAGCACACATATTACCTAATAATTGTACTGCTATAATTGTTAAAAATGTTCTTGTAGATATAGCAAAAATTACTAAAATTTTTTATCCTAAATCTGTTACTGATGATTTTGATCTTGATGTTTCTGACATTTCTAAATTATCTTTAGGTAAAAATATTAAATATGGTAAAAATGTCTTAGTAGGGAAAAATGTTCAATTTGGTAAAAAATGCCTTATAGGACATAACTCAATAATTGAAAGTAATGTGATCATAGGTAATAATTGTTCTATAGGTTCAAATGTTATTATAAGAAATACAATAATTGAAAATAATGTAAGTATTTTAGATGGTTGTGTTATTGGTAAAAAAGGTTTTGGTTTTTTCCCCCATAATGAACAAAATTTTAGATACCCACATATAGGTATGGTTATAATTAAAGATAATTGTGAAATTGGATGTGGTTCTACAATTGATAGAGGATCTTTATCAAATACAATAATAGGCAAAAATACCTTTTTAGACAATCAAGTCCATATAGCTCATAATAATAAAATTGGGAATAATTGCATTATTGCTGGTCAAGTCGGTTTTGCAGGAAGTTCAACTCTAGGAAATAATGTGATAATTGGAGGACAGGCTGGTATTTCTGGACATTTAAATATTGGTAACAATATTCAGATAGGTGGTGGCAGTGGTGTAATAAAAGATATTCAAGATAATACAAAAGTTATGGGATATCCTGCAAAAAATTTGAAAAATTTCATAAAGGATAATAAATGATACACAAAACTGCAATAATTGATCCTAATGCTAAAATTTCTTCAACAGTAGAAATTGGACCGTATTCTGTTATTGGACCTAATGTAGAGATAAAAGATAATGTAAAAATACAATCACATGTAAATATAACTGGTTACACGATTATAGGAAATAATAATAAGATTTATCCATTCGCCTCTATTGGAAATGATCCACAAGATATAAAATACAAAGGTGAAAAAACAGAACTTGTAATAGGAGACAATAATACAATAAGAGAATATTCAACAATCAATCCAGGAACGAAACAAGGTGGAGGTGTAACAAAAGTAGGTAATAATAATTTAATCATGATTAACGCACATATTGCCCATGATTGCATTATTGGTAGCAATATTGTTATAGCTAATAGTGCAGCTATAGCAGGTCATGCTGAAATAGGTGATTATGTTATAATTGGTGGTAACTGTGGCGTGCAACAATTTGCTAGAATAGGAAAAATGGCAATGATTGGTGGAATGACTGGAGTTTCACGTGATGTTATTCCTTATGGATTGTCGACTGGTAATAGAAATTATTTGAATGGAATAAATGTTGTAGGATTAAGAAGAAATAAGGTACCAAATAAAGAAATCATTGACCTTACAGAAGCATATAAAGAGATTTTTAAAACTGAAAGATTGAATGAAAATTTAAGCAAGTTAAATGGGAATTTTGAAGAAAATAATCTAGTAAAAGAAGTGATTGATTTTATTAATAAAGATAAAAAAAGACCAATTTGTACACCTTATTTTAAATAAAATGATTGGATTATTCTTAGGTAGTACAGATTTTCCAAAAAAAATATTAAATAAGATTAAAAATAAAAATTTAAAATACTTTATAATAGACTTAACTAATAACAATCTTTTTAAAAAAGATAAGAATAGTTATTTTATTAGTATAGGCAAGTTTGGCCAAATTCTTAATTTAATTAAAGAAAAAAAATGTAAAAGAGTTTTATTTGCTGGTAAAATTGAAAAACCAAAAATTGTAAATCTTAAATTTGATATAAAAGGTATTTATTATTCTCCAAGAATTATCAAAGCATCAAAGTTAGGTGATGCAGCAATTTTAAAAGAATTAATTAAAATTTTAGGTGAAAATAACATTAGAGTAATTAAATCAAATTATTTTAATCCAGAATTAACTTTGCTTAAGGGAAATTTTAGCAAAATAAAACCTAATAAATCTGATTTAATATGTATTAAAAAGGGTATCAAATTTTTGAATAGTTTAAATGCTTACAATCATGTTCAGGGCTTGGTTATAAAAAATAATACAGTAGTTAAAAAAGAAAACTCAAAAGGTACAAAAACAATGCTTCAATCAATAACTCCTGGCACATATCAAAATGGAATTTTAATTAAGTTTCCTAAAAAAAAACAAGATTTACGTGCAGATTTACCAGCCATAGGCTTAGATACATTTAAAGACTGTAAAAGAGCAAATTTAAAAGGAGTAGTTTTAAAAGCAAATCAAAATATTTTTATAGATAAAAAGAAATGCATAAACTTTGCTAATAAGAATAAAATTTTTATTAAGATTATATGAAAAAAATATTTATACTTACAGGAGAGCCATCAGGAGATAGATTAGCATCTGCAGTTATATCAAAGCTTAAACTATCCAATTCTGATATTGAATATTCTTGTGTAGGTGGTCCGCACTTACAAGCCCTAGGTATAAAATCTATTTTTGATTTAAAAGAAATCACATATCTGGGTTTTACGAGTGTTTTATTAAATATATTTAGTATCAAAAATAGAATTAATAAAACTGTAGATGAAATTGTTAAATTTAATCCAGATATTTTGTTCAGTGTAGATAGTCCTGATTTTACTCTTAGAGTTGCAGAAAGAGTGAAACAAATTAATAGAAATATTAAAACAATTCATTACGTTGCTCCTCAGGTTTGGATTTGGCGAGAAGGAAGGGTAAAAAAATTTAAAAAATTTATAGACCACATGCTGCTTTTATTTAAGTTTGAAAAAAAATATTTTGATAAAGAAAACATTACAAATACCTTTGTTGGCCACCCTTTGCTTGAGGATAGTAAAAAATCAAAGATCAATCTAACTTCATTAATCAGAGATAATAAAAAAATTATTTCTATATTTGCTGGAAGCAGAAATTCAGAAATTAATATTCTTTTACCAATTCTATCTGATTTTATTAAATTAATGAATGAAAAATTTAATGATTATTTTTATATCTTCCATGCTACAGATGAAAATAAAGAATTAGTTCTTAATTTTTTAAAAAATAGTTCATTAAATAATTATCAGGTTATTTCTGATGAAAATATTAAAGCTGAAATTTTATCCAGTTCTGTTTTTGCAATTGCTAAGTCAGGAACTATATCTCTTGAAATTTGTAATGCAAATATTCCATCTATTATAATCTATAAAATAAATATGATTAATTACCTGATTATGAAAACTCTAATAAAAGTTAAATTTGTTAATATTATAAATATCATAAATAACAAGGAAGTCATTCCAGAACTATTACAAAATGAGTGTAATGCAAAAGAAATTTACAAATCAGTTATTTATTTATTAAAAAATCCAGATTTTATGAAAGAACAAATTAATATTTGCAACAAAACTTTAAATGAAATTAAATCTGAATCTTCGTCTTCGTTAGAAGCCTCTTCAGTATTAAACAAGTACCTTGTTACTTAATCTTTTTTCAATCTCTTTTTTTCCTAAAGAAATTATAATGTCATACAAACCTGGACCAAATTTTGATCCTGTTAAAGCAACTCTCAATGGTTGACCAACTCCTTTAAAATTGGTTTGATAAGTTTTAATCAACTCATTAACTATTGGTTCAAGTCTTTCTTTATTTAAAATACTTATTGTTGAAATTTTATTTTTAAATTCTAATATTATTTTTTTAGCTTTTTTATCTATTAGTTTTAAATCTTCTTGATTAAATTCAACTTCATCAAGGATTATATATTTAGCATTATTAAATATATCCTCTAAAGTTTTTGCTTTATTTTTAAGAAAAGATAGTGAGAGTTTAATTTTTTCTTCTTTTTCATGTTTTATCTTTTCTTTATAAATTTCACAATATTCAACTAGATGATTGTAAAGTTCATCTTCTTCTATTGTTTTAATATAATGTTCATTCATTGATAAAATACGACTCATGTCTAGTTTGGATGGTGATTTCCCAATACCCTCAAGATTAAAACATTTAATACTCTCTACTAAGGTAAATATTTCCTTATCTTTATAAGACCAGCCAAGTCTCAATAAATAGTTTCTCAAAGCATCAGGCATTATTCCAATTTTAGAATAGTCATCTAATGTTGAGGCATTATCTCTTTTTGATAATTTTTTTCCTTCTATAGTATGAATAAGCGGTATATGAGCAAACTGTGGCAACTCCCAATTCATAGATATATATATCTGAATCTGTTTAAATGTATTAATCTTATGGTCATCACCTCTTATTATATGTGTCATACCCATTTGATGATCATCAACAGATGCAGAAAGATTATATGTTGGTGTTCCATCGTTTCTTAAAATTATAAAATCCTCAATTGTATTGTTATCTATTTGAATATTGCCTTGGACCAAATCCTTTAAAATAGATGTTCCTTCAATTTTACTTTTAAATCTAATTACAGGATTTATATTTTTTGGAGCATCTCTTTCCCCAAGGTCTCTCCATTTTCTATTATAAATATAAGGAAGTTTTTTTTGTCTAGCTCTTTTTTTTTGTTCTTCAATTTCTTCATTTGAGCAATAACATTTATAAGCATTTCCATTTTTAAGCAATTCATTTGCAACTTCAATATGATCATCAATTTTAGTTGATTGAATATATTCATCACCATCATGATTTATACCTATCCATTTCAATGATTTTATAATTTGAATCTTATACTCATCTTTAGATCTTTCTTTATCAGTATCTTCAATTCTTAGGTGAAAAGTACCTTTTTTATTTTTTGAGAATAACCAATTAAATAAAGCAGTTCTTACACCACCAATATGTAGAGCTCCAGTTGGAGATGGAGCAAATCTTGTTGCTACTTTAGACATTTAAAATGTTTAGACTATTTTTTTAGAAGTTTCTATATAAAGATACT
The DNA here is from genome assembly GCF_047720265.1 of Candidatus Pelagibacter sp. Uisw_134_02. Taxonomy (GTDB): domain Bacteria; phylum Pseudomonadota; class Alphaproteobacteria; order Pelagibacterales; family Pelagibacteraceae; genus Pelagibacter. The sequence continues at coordinate 634,644 of NZ_CP159813.1, read as the reverse complement.
AAAACACCCTGTACTTTAACTCTATCTGGACCAAATATTTTAGTTTCATAGTTTCTATTTGCACTTTCAAGCGCGACTGTTTTACCTTTTCTTCTAATTCTTTTTAACATGGCTTCGTGTTCATCAATTAAAGCAACTACAATTTTACCATTATCCGCTGTATCTGATCTTTTTATAATAACAGTGTCACCCTCATTAATTCCAGCTTCAATCATTGAATCACCTTGAACCTTAAGCCCAAAATATTGACCATTTTTTTCAAGATTACTTGGTAGAGGTATTCTAGCGACCTCATTTTGAATTGCTTCAACTGGTGTTCCTGCTGCAATTTTTCCCAATACAGGTATTTCTATTTCATTTGCGCTAGTTTCTTTTGCATCTAGTCCACCTTTAATAACACTTGGTGAAAAACTGTTATAAATATCATTTGCAGAAGCTGTTTCTGGAAGCTTTATAACTTCTAAAGCTCTTGCTTTGTGTGCAAGTCTTCTAATAAAACCTCTTTCCTCTAAAGCACTGATTAATCTATGAATCCCAGATTTTGATTTTAAATTTAGTGAGTCTTTCATTTCTTCATACGAAGGTGAAACACCAGAAGCTCTCAACTTCTTGTTGATAAATAAAAGCAGGTTTTTTTGTTTTTTAGTTAGCATAAGAACAAATATCGTACAAATTATGTTCTACAAAAGTTCTCCTAAATAAACAATAGCTAAAAACTCAATAAAATAAGGGTTTATTTGACTAAAGGACTGAAAAAATTGAATTATTGTCTAAATTTTTTAAAAGTGATTCACCAATTAAAAAAGTTTTAATATTTGTTTTATCATTTAAATCTAAAAGTTCTTCTTTTGTTTTAATGCCACTCTCAGAAATTAAAGGTCCAGTATGATTAATTAGAATATCATGAATGTCATAAGTTGTATTTATATCTGTCTTGAGGGTTTTAAGATTTCTATTATTAATTCCTATTAAAGCTTCTTTAAAGTTAAGAGCTTTTTTTGCTTCAACAACAGTGTGTACTTCAACAATAACTGACATGTTAAGTTTAAGCGCTTCTTCATATAGTTCATACGCAAGTTCATCAGAGACACCAGCTATGATTATTAATATAGCATCAGCCCCATAACTTTTTGCAAGATGAACTTGAAATTTATCTATAAAAAAATCCTTACAAAGAACAGGAAGTTTTAATTCTTCTTTTATTTTAGTAATATGAATTAGATTTCCTAAAAAAAAATCTTCTTCTGTGAGTACAGATAAGCAGGTGGCTTTATTATCATTGTAAATTTTAGCTATATTTAAAGGGTTGTAATTTTCTACTATTATACCAGCAGAAGGGCTAGCTTTTTTAATTTCAGCAATTAAAGAAATTTTATTATTATCGATATTATTTTGTATTTTATCCTTAAAGTTAATAAAGGATTTATTTTTATCTATTTTTATACTTAAAGAATTTAATGAAATAGACTTTTTTAATAAATCAATATGTTCAATCTTTTTTTTTATTATTTTTTCTAATATGTTTTCAGACATTCTGTATATTTTTTAAATTTGAAAATGTTTTACCAGATAATATATGTGACCTTGCAGAATCGTAGGCTTCTTTAAATTCTGAATTTTTTTCTGTAACTATAAGTCCTGCTGCAGCATTTAAGCAGACAGCCTTTGAGAAGTCATTGTCTTCACCTTTAAATATATCTATTATTTTACTTGCATTGAATTGAGCATCATCCCCTAATAAATCATCAAATTTATTTGCACCAATATTTAATTCTTTGGGGTCTATTAGTATTTTTGAAATTTCACCATTTTTTAATTGTACAACATTTGTTTTTGCATAAGGTGATATTTCATCTAAACCATCTTCACTATTAACAATCCAAGCACATTTAATATTTAAATTCTTTAGAGCATCTGCAAAAATTTTTAATAATTTCTTATCATAAACTCCCACAACTTGCCTTTCAACAAGAGCAGGACTACTTAGAGGCCCAATCATATTGAATATTGTCCTTTTACCTATTTTTTTTCTAGTTGGACCAACACACTTCATTGCACTGTGATAGTTTGGTGCAAACATAAAACCAAAATTATTTTTATTAATTTGCTCTTCAATATCTTTAGGTTCTAAATTAATTTTTATATTTAAAGCTTCCAAAACATCACCTGATCCACATTTAGATGAAACAGCTTTATTGCCATGTTTTGCTACTTTAATACCCATGCTAGATAGTAATAACGCTGAAGCAGTAGAAATATTTAATGTATTCATACCATCCCCACCTGTTCCACAAGTATCGAGACAATCTTTAACATTAACTCTTTTTGACATTTTCCTTAATACATAAACACCTCCTGCAATTTCATCAGAAACTTCACCTTTTGCAGATAGTAGAGTTAAAAAATCAAATATTTCACTATCTGAAGCTTTACCTGCCATTAATGTTTTAAATGCTGATTTACTTTCATCAAAAGATAAATTCTCTTTATTTCTTAGTTTTACTAAATATGTTTCCATTAATTTTTATAATTTATAAAATTTTTTAATATCTTCATACCCATAGTAGTTTTTATACTTTCAGGATGAAATTGAACACCATGAATATTGTATGTTTTATGTTTTACACCCATAATTATTCCATCTTTTGTTTCCGCAGTAATCTCAAGTTCATTGGAAAGTGTTTTTTTATCAATTATTAAGCTGTGGTATCTTGTAGCTTCAAATTTTGAGGGAAGATTTTTTAATATACCAATTTTTCTTGATTTTATTACACTTGTTTTTCCATGCATTAACCTTTTCGCTTGAATTATCTTTGAACCAAATACCTGTCCAATTATTTGATGACCTAAACAAACACCCAATATTGGAATTTTTTTATATAAAGTTTTTACTATCTTGATGCAATTTCCAGATTGATTTGGATTACCAGGACCTGGTGATATAACAATTCTATTATATCTTTTTTTTATTATTAGTTTATCAGTAATTTCATCATTTCTAATAACATCAACATTAGCTCCTAATGAGGATAGGTAGTGATATAAGTTAAATGTAAAACTATCGTAATTATCTATTAATATAATTTTCATCATTTTAGAGCATTCATTAGTGCTTTTGCTTTATTGACAGTTTCTTCGTATTCCTTAATTGGTTTACTATCTGCTACAATACCAGCACCAGCTTGAACATAAAATTTTTTATTTTTTACAACAGCTGTTCTTAGTGCAATACAAGTATCAAACTCGCCATTTGCTGAAAAATAACCTATACCACCAGCATAAACTTTTCTTTTTGTTGTTTCTAGTTCATCTATTATTTCCATAGCACGAATTTTTGGTGCACCAGAGACTGTTCCAGCTGGAAAGCCAGCAAGCAATGACTTAAATTTTGAAAACTTTTTATTATAGATACCCATAACATTAGAAACTATGTGCATCACATGTGAGTATTTTTCAATCATAAAACTCTCTGTAATTTTAACACTGCCTATTTTAGAAACTTTACCAGCATCATTTCTACCTAAATCAAGCAACATTAGGTGTTCCGAAAGTTCTTTTTTATCTTGTAACAAATCTTTTGCAAAAAAATTATCTTCTTTGAAATTTTTACCTCTGGGTCTAGTTCCTGCTATTGGTCTAATTGTAATTTTGTTATTTCTTAGTCTAACTAGAATTTCTGGGCTAGCCCCTATTATTTGAAAATCTTGAAAATTAAAAAAATACATAAATGGAGAAGGGTTAGTAACTCTTAGTTTTTTATAAATTTCCAAAGGTTTCTTTGATAGTTTTGCTTCAAATCTCTGACTTAAAACTACCTGAAAAATATCTCCAATCTTAATGTATTTTTTAGCTTTATCAACCATTCTTAAAAACTTACTTTTAGATGTATTGGATTTAACTTTAATATAAGTTTTGTTACTACTATAAAAATTACTTTTTCCTGAAGATGCCTGGTTCAATAAATTATTTATTTCACTTTTAATTTCTAAATACTTTTTTTTATAATTTAAAATTTTTTCATCATTAAAAATATTTACAATATAAAAAATTTTTTTTTTAAATTGTCATGAATAACCAACGTTCTTGGTCTTAATAATCTTACATCTGGTAGGTTTAAATCATCTTTACAGCTGTTGGGTATTTTTTCGATATATCTGATAGTGTCATAAGAAAAATAGCCTGATATCAAAGAGCAAATAGGCGGAAGGCCTAGCGGTGTTTTAAAATTGAATCCTTCTATAATTTTTTCAATAATTTTATCAGGCGTACCTTTGATTTTTTTTTTTATATTTTCTGTAGTTAGAAATGAGTCTTTATTATTAAACTCCCAAATTTTATCTGGATTTTTACCAAAAATTGTATATCTACCTCTTATCTTTCCTTTCTCTACAGATTCAAAGATAAAGCTATTTTTGTCGTTAAGAAAGTTATCAATTAAATTTAAAACTTCTTGATCATTCTGTGCTTTTCTAGATGTATAAATAATTTGATTTTTTTTTCTTTTATGTTGAAACTCAAAATCTTTAAAGTTTCGATTTAGCATTATCTAAAGTAATTTTTTACTCTATCAAGGGTTTTTTCATTAATAACAACTTTATACTTACTATTTAAGAGATAATCATAAGATTTTAAGATCACATTTCGGTTTTCTGCACTAGCTTCATTTGAGACAGTATTAAATTTATCTGAGTCTTGTGAAATAAGTATATCTTCATAATTTGTCACCTTAGCTATGAATATGTTATCATCTTTATCAGCAATCATTGTAAATGTATTAATGGGCAATGAATATAAAATCTCAACAGAATTAATTTCAAAATTGTTAATATCTTTAATTGAATTTAATTGAGTCTTTTCAATTTTATCTTTACCAAGTTCTTTAAAAGATGTGTGATTAAATTTTTTATTATCTATTAGCTCCAGTAAATTTTTATTAAATTCAAATTTTTCTTTTTGAAATAAAAGATTTTTAATTTGTTTTAAAAATTTATCGTTATCTAGACTTGGTAATTTAGAGTTAATTTTATCAATTTGATAAAATATGAACATTCCATTATCTTCAAGTATTTCAATTTTATTTTTTCTAGAATTATAAATTTTACTATCAGTAGTTTTTTTGTTTTCTAAATTGATATAATTTTTTTTAATTATTGGTTTAATGTTAAGTTCATTAATAATTGTATCAAAATCAAAATTTTTAGATATTTTGTTATCTATTTCATCAATTGCATCAAAAAATGCTTGATTGAACTCATCAATTCCTATTAAGTTTTTTGGAGTGATTACCACATACGAAAAATCAATAAAATCTTGTTTTAGTTTTTCTGAGTTTTCATTTATAAATTTTTTAATTTCTTGATTAGTAAATTCATCATTCTTTTTATAAAATTTGCTCAAATTAATAAAATCAATATCCAATTTTCTATTATTTTCAACAAAATGTTTATCAATTAAAAATTTTGGAGATTTAGCACCGCCACTTATGTATGTGAATAATTCTTTCTGCAGAGCATTGTTCTTTAATTTAAATTCATACATTGCTGCGTTCATATTATTTGTTAATAAAAATTTTTCATAAAGAGTTCTTTGAAATTTACCTTCCTTATCTATAAAGTTTTTATTTTTTTTAAGTTTTTTAACAATTATTTCTTTTGATAAAATTAAATCCAAATCTTTTATTTCAAGATCTAGTAAAGTCATGGAAACTAAAGACGACAAAAGTTCTTCAATTATATTTTTATCAATATTTTCTTTTATTACCTGTTGACTTAATCCTGATTGATTCAGGTAATCCATAAAATCTTGAGTAGAAATATTAGTGTTATTAATCTTAGCTATATTATTCTGATTTCCAGTGCTAAAGCCACCACCGAATCCACCAAAACCAAAGGCAATTATAATAACAAAAATTAGTATTAACCCACCAATCTTTTTTTTTGTGAATTCTTTAAAAGGATTTATCATTACTTTATTAATATATTGATCTTTAAAATATCAAGCTATAGATTAAAATTTTCATTATGACAAATAAATATATGTATTTTGTGGCCAATTGGAAAATGTATGGGAATTTATCTTCTTTAAATACATTGGATAAAGTTATTAAATTTTCAAAATCTAAAGAAATAAAGAGAGGTAGATTAATTTATTGTCCTCCAAACACTCTAATCAGTTCTTTTTCAAAAAAATTTAGAAATTGTCAAATAGGTATAGGTGGTCAAAATTGTCATGAAAGTAAAAATTATGGCGCTCATACAGGTTTTGTTAACTGCCATATGTTAAAAAATATTGGTGCTCATTTTGTGATTATTGGTCATTCAGAGAATAGAGAAAAAGGTGAAAGTGATAAACTGATAAATCAGAAAATTAAAAGTGCTTTGGAAGCCAAATTAAAAGTTATTTTTTGTATTGGTGAAACTTTAAATGAAAAAAGAAAAAAAAAGACTTACTCAATTTTATCTAAGCAAATTAAAACTGGTTTAAAAAATATCAAGAATAAATCTAATATTTTTTTAGCATACGAACCTGTTTGGGCTATAGGTAGTGGCATTATACCAAAACCTCAAGATCTTCTTAAAACTGTAAAATTCATTAAAAATAAATTTAAAGATAGATCTACAAAAGTTTTATATGGAGGTTCTGTAAATCCTCAAAATATTACAAACTTAAGAGAAATTAATAATATTGATGGTTTTTTGATTGGTGGAGCATCTCAAAATGCTAAAAAATTTATTGATATCGTTAAAAAAACATATACTTAACCTCCATGGAAAACATATTATTAGTAATAAACCTGGTCTTAGCAACAATACTTGTTCTTTTAATACTTGTTCAAAAATCTGAAGGTGGAGCGCTTGGTATTGGTGTTTCGCAAGATAGTTTTATGCTTTCTAGATCTGCTGGTAATTTTATGAGCAAGGCCACAGCTGTAGTTGCAACGTTATTTATCATTTGTAGCTTAGCTTTAACAATAATATCTAGAGGTGAACTTGCGTCAACATCATCTGTATTAGACATCATTGAGGAAAAATCTAGTGATACACCATCAATTCCTGAAAATTAAGAATTAAAACTTTCCATTTTATTAAATAATCGCTATAAGATAATTCCATGGCACGATTTATATTTGTCACTGGCGGCGTGGTATCATCATTAGGAAAAGGTCTTTCTTCAGCTTCACTAGCATATTTACTTCAATCACGTGGTTTTAAAGTTCGTTTGAGAAAACTAGATCCTTATTTAAATGTTGACCCAGGTACAATGAGTCCTTTTCAGCATGGTGAAGTTTTTGTAACAAACGATGGTGCCGAAACTGATTTGGACCTAGGTCATTATGAAAGATTTTCAGGAATTTCAGCAAAAAAATCTGACAATATTACAACTGGTAAAATTTATAGCGAAGTTTTAAAGAAAGAGCGTAAGGGAGGTTATCTTGGTAAAACTGTTCAGGTTATTCCTCACATAACCGATCGTATTAAAGAGTTCATAAAAAATGATACATCTAAAGAAGATTTTGTAATTTGTGAAATAGGAGGAATAGTTGGTGATATTGAAAGTCTTCCTTTTGTTGAAGCTATTAGACAATTTGCAAATGATGTTGGTAAAAAAAATGCTTTATTTATTCATTTAACTTTAGTTCCTTATCTTAGAGCCTCAGATGAAATTAAAACAAAACCCACTCAACACTCTGTAAAAGAATTAAGAAGTCTTGGTATACAGCCGGATATTATTATTTGTAGATCAGAAAGACCTATCCCATTAGAGCATAGAAAAAAAATATCTTTATTTTGTAATGTTAATATTGAAAATGTAATTCAAACAGTTGATGTTAAAACTATTTATGAAGCACCGATAAGTTTTAATAGAGAGAATTTAGATAAACAAGTTCTTGAATATTTTAGTATCAAATCAAGAAAAAAAGTTAATTTAAATCCATGGAAAAAAATTACAAAAACTATTCTTCATACAAAAAAATCAATCAATATTGCAATCATTGGCAAATATGTAAATCTCAAAGATGCTTACAAATCATTAGATGAAGCCTTAACTCATGGGGGAATTGATAATAATTTAAAAGTTAATTTAGTTAGAATAGATTCTGAGAATTTAAAAATTTCTGAAATCAAAAATAAACTAAAAGGAATCTCTGGAATTTTAATACCAGGTGGTTTTGGTAAGAGAGGAACTGAAGGCAAAATTGAAGCAATTAGATATGCTAGAGAAAAAAAAATTCCTTTTTTTGGTATTTGTTTTGGAATGCAAATGGCTATTATTGAATTTGCTAGAAACAAACTTAATATAAAAAAAGCTACTTCAAGTGAATTTGGCGTAGGTGGTATCCCAATTATTGGTTTAATTACTGAATGGAATAGAGATGGAAAATTAGTTAAAGGAACTGACAAAGATTTAGGTGGTACTATGAGACTTGGTCTTTATGAGGCTAAATTAAATGAAAATTCATTAATCAAAAAAATCTATAAATCAAAATTAATTCAAGAAAGGCATAGGCATAGATATGAAGTCAATATTAGTTATAAAGAAAAATTTGAAAAAAACGGCTTAATTTTTTCTGGATTGTCTCCAGATAACAAATTACCAGAGATTATTGAGCTAAAAAACCACCCTTGGTTTGTTGCTGTACAATTTCACCCTGAATTTAAATCTAGACCTTTGGTACCACATCCTTTATTCTCATCATTTATCAAGGCTGCTAAAAATCATAAATGAAAAATATAAAAGTTAATTGTGGGAATATAGAAATTTCAAATAATAATAAGATTTGTATTATTGCTGGTCCATGTCAACTTGAGACTGAACAGCATGCTATGGATATGGCAGGTAAAATTAAAGAGATTACCTCTAAGTTTAATATGGGTTTTATTTACAAAACATCTTTTGATAAAGCTAACAGAACAAGTCTAAAAGGCCAAAGAGGTATGGGTCTTGAACATTCTTTACCTATTTTTGATAAGATTAAAAAAGAATTAGAAGTTCCAATATTAACTGACATACATAATGCTGAACAATGTCTGGTTGTGGCTCCTCATGTTGATATACTGCAAATTCCAGCATTTTTATGTAGGCAAACAGATTTACTAATAGCTGCTGCAAAAACAGGAAAAATTATAAACGTTAAAAAAGGTCAATTTCTTGCCCCATGGGATATGGTTAATGTTACAAAAAAAATTGCAAACTCAGGTAATAATAATATTTTAGTTACAGAAAGAGGAGTAAGTTTTGGTTATAATACTCTTGTCTCTGATATGAGATCTCTACCTATAATGGCAAAAAATGGTTATCCTGTTATTTTTGATGCCACACATTCAGTTCAACAACCTGGAGGTCTAGGCGAGACTAGTGGTGGTCAAAGAGAGTTTGTTGAATACTTAGCAAGAGCTGCAGTTGCAGTTGGTGTTGCGGGCGTTTTTGTTGAAACACATCAAGACCCTGATAATGCTCCGTCTGATGGACCCAATATGGTTCCACTAGATAAATTAGAAAAATTACTATCTCAATTATTTGAAATAGATAATTTAATTAAAAAATAAATGTGTAAGATTTTAAAGATAAGAGCTCGTCAAGTCTTTGATAGCCGAGGAAACCCAACAATCGAAGCTGAAATTTATTCAAAAAATTTAAGTGCCTCAGCTATTTGTCCCTCAGGTGCTTCGACTGGTACTTACGAAGCATTTGAAAAAAGAGACAACAATAATAAAAAATATTTGGGTAAAAGTGTTTTAGATGCAGTCAATTTAGTTAATACAAAAATTTCTAAAAAACTAACAGGTGCAAATATTCATGATCAAACACGTATAGACACATTCTTAATTAATCTTGATGGTACTCGCCAAAAAATAAGTTTAGGTGCTAATGCTATTTTAGCTGTATCTATGGCTACTAAGAAACTTTCTGCTAAAATTAAGAGAGTTCCTTTATATAAAACTTTTTTAGTAAAAAATAATTACAGATTGCCCTACCCATTAATGAATATTATTAATGGTGGAGCACATGCTAATAACGGATTAAGAATTCAAGAGTTTATGATTAGACCTGATAAAGCCAAAAGTTTTTCAGAAGCTATGAGAATATGTTTTGTTGTAATTAATAACTTAAGAAAATTGATTACAAAGATGGGTTTATCAACGTCTGTAGGAGATGAAGGAGGCTTTGCTCCAATGATTAGTAGCAACGAAAAAGCTTTGGATTTAGTTGTTGCTGCAATTAATAAGTCTGGTTTTAAAAATGGCAAAGATGTTTCGATTTGCCTAGATGTTGCAGCAAATGAATTAATTAAAAAAAATAAATACTCTATTCATTCAAAAAAATATGTTTCAGTAGATCAATCTATTAAAGAATATAAGAAAATAATAAATAAATACAAAATTAGATCTATTGAAGATCCATTTGGAGAAAATGATTGGATGGCATGGAGTAAATTAATGAAAAATACTCAAAATGTTCAAATAGTAGGGGATGATCTTTATGTAACTAATTTAGAAAGACTTAAAAAAGGTTTTTTAAATAATTCCTCAAATTCGATATTAATTAAACTAAATCAAATCGGTACAGTATCTGAAACGCTTGAAGTTATTAAGTTTGCACAAATTATTGGTTATAAGACAATAATTTCTCACAGATCTGGAGACAGTGAAGACACATTTATAGCAGACCTTGCTGTAGGTACAAATTCAAATCAAATCAAAACTGGATCATTAGCAAGATCCGAACGTGTTGCAAAATATAATCAATTATTACGCATAGAAGAAGAGCTTGGAAAAAAAGCAACAATGAGTAAAATTGATTAATGTTGGGTAAATTAAAAAAAAATTATTTTTTATTAATCTCTACTTTTTTAATTCTTTATTTTTTCTTTAACCTTCTAGATGGAGAAAGAGGCCTTTTTTCTTATTTTAAAAAAAAAGAAATTTTAGTTAATCTAAAAATTGAAGAAGCTAATTTATCTAACAAAATCAAAGATCTTGAATTTAAAAATTCTCTATTAAGTACAAAATTAGACCTAGATTATGTTGAAACCTTAATTAGAGAAAAATTTATGTTTGGCAAAGAAGGGGAGACCCTCTATATAATTAAAAACAATGACAATTAAACCAAGACACCCAGAAAAAGTTAACAAACCAGTGAATCCAATTAAAAAAAAACCTAATTGGATAAGGTCTAAATTAACCAATAGCAAAGAATTCTTTTTAACCAAAACTATAGTTAATCAAAACAATTTAGTAACAGTCTGTCAGGAAGCTAATTGTCCAAATATTACCGAATGTTGGAGTAAGCGTCATGCTACATTTATGATTATGGGCGACACCTGTACAAGAGCATGTGCTTTCTGTGATGTTAAAACAGGAAAACCTGAAAATTTAGATCCATTTGAGGCTTACAAAATTTCAAATGCTGTTCATAAACTTAATCTTAAGCATGTTGTTATAACTTCTGTTGATAGAGACGATTTAGAAGATGGAGGTTCCAATCATTTTTTTGATGTAATTACAGCCATAAGAAAAAAAAACCCTCAAACCTCAATTGAAGTTTTAACCCCAGATTTTTTAAGAAAGGGCGACTCTTATAAAAAAATTTTAGAAGCAGACTTAGATGTTTTCAATCATAACATTGAAACAGTTCCAAGACTTTATTTAAAAGTTAGACCAGGTGCGAGATATTTTAGTTCATTGGAACTTTTAAAGAATGTAAAAAAAATTAATAAAAAAGTTTTTACTAAATCAGGGCTAATGGTTGGCTTAGGAGAGAGTAAAGATGAATTAATTCAGGTGATGGACGACTTAAGATCTGCAGATGTAGACTTTTTAACAATTGGACAATATTTGCAACCCTCAGTAAAACACCATGCACTTGAGAGATATTATCATCCAGATGAATTTAAAGATCTAAAAAATATTGCAAAATCCAAAGGTTTTTTATTAGTTTCATCTTCACCATTAACAAGATCTTCTTATCATGCAGATGAAGACTTTGCTCAATTACAAAAAAATAGATTAGAAAAGTATAATGCCCAAAGCCTCAGTTAAGAGATTAATTGAATGCAATAAAGAACAATTAGTTGATCTTGTTCTAGATATTGAAAGTTACCCAAAGTTTATACCTTATTGTTTAGGTGCAAAAATTTATGAAAAAAAAGAAGAAAAAAATCTAATCTCAATAATTGCAGACCTTACAATAGGCAAAGGTCCTTTTAAGGCAACCTATAAAAGTGATGTCAGATTTAATAAAGATACAGACACTATCCTTGTAACCAATATCGAAGGACCCCTCAAACATTTGGATAATAAATGGGTTTTTCTTGAAAAAGATAGCTCTACCGAGATATCTTTTGATATTGATTTTGAGATTGAAAATAAATTTTTAAATATTGTAATGGATAAATCTTTTCAGTATGGTTTAGATAAAATAGCTGACTCATTTCAAAAAAGAGCTAACGATTTATTTAAGGGTAGATAAATCATTTAATTACGATATGTGTAGAAAGGTAATCTATGTCTGCAGACTTACAAAAAAGAACAATTGTTAAAACATTAACATGGCGTGTTACTGCTAGTTTAACAACTTTTATTATTGCATGGGTATTAACAGGTGACTTATTAATAGGTGCCTCTATAGGTAGTATTGAAGCTATAACTAAATTTTTTTTATATTATTTTCATGAAAGAATTTGGAATAATATAAATTGGGCTAAAAATTAGATAATATTATCTATTATATTAAGTGCAGTACTAACTGTAATCTTTTGTATAGATATTCTATTTTTATCTTTGAATAAATTTTTCTTAGCTATTATTTTGTTTCCTTTTTTAACACCAATATAAACTAAACCAACTGGCTTTAATTTTGTACCACCATTAGGTCCAGCAATACCCGTAATTGATATAGATATATTTGCTTTACTAATTTTGCTTAAATTTTTAACCATAGATAAACAACATTCTTCGCTGACAGCACCATATTTTTCTATTATTTTATTAGGAACTTTAAGAATGTTAACTTTTGCTTTATTTGAATAAGTAATTAGACCTAAATTAAATACCTTAGAAGAACCACTTATTGAAGTTATTGAACTTGATAAAAGACCACCGGTGCAGGATTCAGCAAACGAAACTTTAAGTTTCTTTTTAATTAATTTTTTTACAACTTTATTGGCTAAATTTTTCATTATAAAACATAACTTTTAATAATCATAAAACACACAAGTGATAGTACAACATAAAATCCAGCACAAATATCATCCATAATTACACCAAAACTATTTTTAAAATTTTTATCAAAAAAGCTCACTGGAAATGGTTTAATAATATCAAAATATCTAAAAAGGATAAAAAATAAGAAGTAATAAATCATAGCTTCATCAGCATCCTTTGTTGTTCCATGCGATATCTCATAAAGATATATTGGAATGGATTGACCTAGAAATTCATCAATAATTATTTCACTGGGATCTTTATTATCATTATTTTCTGTATGACTTGAAACTGCATAAAATGCGTAGACAAATATTATTATTAAACCTATCAAAATTACATTTGATGAAATATTTAACGAATGAAACAAATAGTAAAGAATAATTGTAGTTGCTAATGAACCAAAAGTTCCTGGCATAAACTTGATTTTACCTAAACCAAGCATTGTAACAAACAGTGAATTGAAAGTTTTAATCATTTTTAATTACTGAAGCAATTACCTCGCAGGCTATAGCTTTTTCTTTTCCAATTACACCTAATTTTTCTGTTGTTTTGCCTTTAATATTTATTTGTGAAGGAGAAATTTTACATATTTTTGCAATACAGCTTGTAATTTGTTTTTTATATTTTTGAATTTTAGGTTTCTGAGTAATAATATTTATATCAAGGTTATTAATTAAATAGCCTTTAATTTCTGTTTGTATGATTATTTTTTTTAGTATAATTGTAGATCTAATATTTTTTAATTTTTTGCTTTTATCAGAAAATTTTTCTCCAATATCTCCCATAGAACAAGCTCCAAGAATAGCATCTGTTATAGCGTGTAAAACAGGATCACCGTCAGAATGACCTAATGTACCAAGAGGTGAAGGTATTTTAATACCACCAAGATAAAGTATTTTATTAGGTACCAATCTATGAACATCAAAGCCTAATCCATATTTGATTGAATAATCACTTCTTATATCTGAATTTATTGTGATCTTGTTATTTCTAGCCTCACCTTTAATAATTTTTATCTTTTTTCTAGCTCTTACAAATAAGTTTGCATCATCAGTAATTGTAGCATCACTGTTATCTTGTAGAGCATATAGTTTTTTATAATTAAAAGCTTGAGGTGTCTGAATTAAATAAATATTTTCTCTTTTTAGATTTGTAACTATACCAGAATTTTTTTGTTTAATTGAGTCTGCTGTTTTAACAGCCGGAATTACACAATCATTAAATTTTAATCCATTAACTAATTTTTGTAAAAGTTTTAGAGAAAAATTAGGTCTTGCAGCATCATGAATCATAACATTTTTTATATTATCATTCCTAATACTTTTTAGAGCTTTATGTGAAGATTCTGCCCTGGTATTTCCACCAATGATAATTTTTACATCTTTGATTTTAAGTTTTTTAATATGTGTTTTATGTTTTTTATTAATAACAAGAACTATTTTATTAAATTTACCATAATTTTTTGCTTTATCTAATGAGTGTGATAGTAAAACCTTCCCTTTATAAAGGTGATATGGCTTAGGTGTTTTTGAATTAAATCTTTTACTTTCTCCACCAGCAAGTATTATAAAACAATTATTCATGATAAAAATATTTATTAATCTATTTATCTCATAATGATCAATTTTATCAAAAAAAATATATTCATTGCCTTAGTTTTTTTTATCACTTTATCATTAGCCTTTATCACTTTTTTAACATTTATAGACAAAAGCTTTTTAAAATTAACAGATAAAAATCTACAAATTCTGTTAATTGCAAATATTGGATTGTTATTACTTTTTTTCTTAATGATTTTTAATGAAGTAAAAAATTCATTAAAAATTGATGTTAATGTTAGTGGATCAAAAGCAAACAGAAAATATATAACTTTTTTTGCATTATTTACCTTGATCCCATCAATATTAATTTCACTATTTTCACTGTTTTTACTGTCGTTTGCTCTTGATAAATACCTTGATAAAAAAATTACTACAGCTGTTAATAATTCTTATGAAATAGCGAAAAGTTATACGGAAGAGGTTAGAACCAAAACACAGTCTGAGATTATTTTAATCGCATTTGATTTAAATAAAAGTATTAATTTTTTAAATACAAATATTAATCAATTTAAAAGTTTTCTTAATACTCAAAAATTAGTTAGAGGCATGGATGAAGTTCATATTATTGATGGAAATGGAAAACTTTTCCTTAGCACTCTTAAAGATGTAAGCACATACAAACCTCCCTTATTAGAGATGTTAGAGATGGTCGAAAATGATAAAAGACCATTAAAAATTATTAATGCATTCAAGAACCAAACAGCATCAATTATAAAACTTGAAAATTTTGATGGTAAATATCTTTATATAGTTAAGTATTTAGACAAAAAAATTTCACAATATTTGATAGAGTCTCAAGAGGCTCTAAATTTTTATTATACAGTTTTAAACAAACAAACTGGGATAAAGATTTCTTTTGTTTTTATTTATCTAGTTATAGTTTCACTTCTTTTATTTTTATCAATTTCAATTGCTATAAAATTTTCGTCAAGATTTTTTAGATCAATTAATAATTTAATCACAGCTTCAGCCAATATCGGTAAGGGGAATTTAAATATAAAAGTTCCAGAAATTAAAGCTGATAAAGATATAGAAATACTAAATAAAAATTTTAATTTAATGATTAGACAATTAAAGTCACAACAAGAAAAATTGATTATAAATGAGCGTCATGAAGCTTGGGAAAGTTTGGCTAGAAAGCTAGCTCACGAAATTAAAAATCCACTTACACCTATTCAGCTAACGATTGATAAATTAAAAAATAAATATTCAGAAGAAATAAAAAAACAAGATAGAGATGATTATGAAAAAAATTTAAAGATTATTGCTAAACAGATTAAGCAAATAGAGAATTTAGTTAATGAATTTTCTGATTTTGCCAGAATGCCCAAACCAATTCTTAAAGATAATAATTTACTTCCGTTAATTAAAGATAATATTAATTTAATCAACAAATTAGATGATCAAGTCTCAATTAATTTAAAGGCAAATAAATCCAATATAGTTTTAAATTCTGACAGCGAACAATTAAGTAGAGTTTTTTTTAATTTGATTAAAAATTCTATTGAAAGTATTCAGGATAAAATATTAAAAGGAACTAATTTTGAGGGTAAAATTGATATTATTTTAGAGGAATATGAAACATATATAGATTTTATAATTATAGATAATGGTTTAGGATTTGAAAAATTTGCTGATAATATAAAAAATATTTTAAACCCTTATTTTACAACAAAAACAAAGGGTACTGGCTTAGGATTGGCAATTGTAAATAAAATAATAAATGATCATAATGGTAAGATAAATTTTATTTCAATTAAAAATGGAGCAAAGATACAAATTATATTTATTAAATAATGAGCACTGAAATACTAATTATTGATGACAACACAGATATTCGAAATATTATCAATGATTTAATTATTGAGGCTGGTTACAAAACGAGATTAGCTGCTAACTACAATCAAGCATTAAATGAAATTGATAAAAAACTTCCAGACGTTGCAATTATTGACGTAAAGTTAGACAAAGGAGATAACGATGGTTTGGAACTTTTGTCACATATTAAAACTAAAGATAAGAACATCCCTGTAATAATTATTACAGGTCATGCTAATGTTGAAATGGCAATTAAGGCTCTCAAATCTGGAGCTTTTGAATTTATTGAAAAACCATTTAACCAAGAAAGATTAATTAATTTTATTGATAGAGCTGTAGAAAATATAGATCTTAAAAATAGAAATAAAGAATTCGAAAATAAGCTTTTTTATTCATATGATTTAATTGGTGATAGTGAGAATTCAAAAGCTATAAAAGAACAAATAAAAAAAATTTCAATCTCTGAAAGTAGAATTTTTGTAAATGGCCCAACAGGCTCAGGTAAAGAACTAATAGCTAGAAAAATACATAAAGAGTCCAAAAGACAAAAAGGACCTTTCGTAATTTTAAATGGTGCTTTACTAGATATTGAAAAATATGAGTCAGAACTTTTTGGAGAAGAAAAAAATAATGGATCAATTTCATATGGTGCATTAGAAAAATCTACTGGAGGAATTCTTTTAATTGATGAAATTTCTGAAATTCCACTTGATACTCAATCTAAAATTTTAAGAGTTTTAATAGATCAAAAATTTAAACGAATTAATGGAAGTCATGATATTAATGTAGATGTAAGAATTATATGTTCATCAAGTAAAGATATCAAAAAAGAAATTAAAAATGGTAATTTTAGGGAGGATCTATACCACAGACTAAATGTATTTGAAATTAATGTAGATCCCTTAAAAGATAGAGTTTCTGATATTCCCTTATTAGTAGATTATTTTTCAGAAAAAGTTTCTAAAAACTACAACTTAAAAAAATTAAATATTGATGTTAATAATGATTATTTACTTAATTATGATTGGCCAGGAAATGTTAGAGAATTGAGAAATTTAATAGAAAGAATTGCAATATTATCACCAGACAGTTCTGATAAAATTTCCAATATTATTAAAGAGTCATTAAAAAAATTAGATATTAAGAATATTCAACCAGAAAACTCTTTATCTATACCATTAAAAGAAGCTAGAGAAAATTTTGAAAAGGAGTATTTAACTACTCAATTAAAAAAATTTAATGGCAATATATCAAAAACTGCTGACTTTATTGGAATGGAAAGATCAGCTCTTCATAGAAAATTAAAAGGTTTGGGGATCAAGGAATTAAACTAATGAATATAATTATTTGTGGAGCAGGTAGGGTAGGTTTTACTATAGCAAAGATTTTAAGTGAACAAGGTCACTCCATAACTGTAATTGATCAATCTAGTGAAGATATTCAGAAAATTGATGATATCTTAGATGTTAAATCCATAGTTGGTAAAGCAACTTATCCATCTATCTTAGAAAAAGCAAATGCGATGGAAGCTGATATGATCATAGCAGTTACGCGTAATGATGAAATTAACATGTTAATATGTCAAATAGCTTTTTCAATTTTCAATGTACAGAAAAAAATAGCAAGGATAAGATCACAAGATTATTTAAACCCAAAATTTACAAAAGTTTATAATAAAGAAAACTTACCAATTGATGTAATTATTTCACCAGAAATAGAAATTGCTAAATCTTTACAAAGAAAATTAGAAGCTCCTGGTGCTTTAGATAACGTCCCATTTGCAGACAATAAAATTCGATTACTTGAAATTTTGATTAATGAAAATTGTTCTTTAAAAGATATCAAGCTTAATGAAATAACAAAAAAATTTCCTAAATTGAATGCTAATATTATGGGAGTAATTAGAGAAGAAAAATTTGTTGTTTTAAAAAAAAATGATATAATGCGAAAAAATGACAAGGCCTATGTGGCAATCAACGCTTCGCAGATGAAAGACACCTTGATTGCATTTGGCCATAATGAAAAAATTTCAAACAAGATATTAATAATAGGTGGTGGAAACATTGGATTTAACTTAGCTAAAAATCTTGAAGAAAGCTTTGACTCTGCAAGAGTAAAGATTATCGAAAAGAGTAAAGAAAGAGCAGAAGTTATTGCAAGCCAACTTAACAACACTATTGTGATAAATGGCGATGCTTTAGATGAGGAAGTTTTAATAGAAGCGAACATAGATGAAGTTCAAACAGTATTAGCTCTAACAAATGATGATGAAGATAATTTGATGGTGAGCGTATTAGTTGAAAAATTTGCAAAAGATAATACAGAACTAAATGATAAAAGAACGATGGCATTAATAAATAAACCCAATTACTCTTTGCTTCAGTCTTCATTAAAAATTGATGATTTTATTGATCCTAGAATGAATACTGTATCCAGTATATTAAAACACATACATAAAGGTACAATAGAAAACGCATATAGCATTTTAAATGGAGAATATGAAATTATTGAAGCAGAAATAATTGAAACATCAGAATTGATTAACAAAGAATTAAAAAATTCAAATTTACCAGACGAAATACGTGTTGGTGCAATTTTAAGAGGAGAAGAGGTAATTATTCCAAGATCAAATTTTATATTTAAAAAAGAGGATATCGTTGTTTTATTGGCAAAAAAAGATTTTTTAAATATTGTTGAGAACATGTTTCGTATAAGCTCAGTCTAATCAAATGAATTATGTTAAACTCATTTATTTGAGTGTATTTTTTGGAATAATCTCAATTCTTTCTTTTTTAAATATTGTTTATTCATATTATTTTAATCTGTATTTGAATTTAAATACTTACATATATACATTTATAATATCTATTATTTTAACATTAATATTTTATTTATCCAAAAATAATGATGAAAAAAAAACTACAATTTATGAAAAAATACTTACAATATTTTTTGGATATTTTTTTATACCACTAATAATTGCTATACCATTTTATTTTAGTATTTATAATTTAACATTTATTAATTCTTATTTTGAAGCAGTCTCTGGTTTTACATCAACTGGTTTTACAATATTTGATAATATAAATCACATTGATCAAAGCTTAATTCTATGGAGATCATCATCACAGTGGGTTGGAGGTCTTTATTTCCTATTTTCAATTATACTATTATTGGATATTTTTGACCATAGTTTTAAAAAATCTTTAACTAACTTTATATCATTTGATAAAGCAGAAACTTTAAAACAATCGTTTAAAATTTTTTTGTTATATTCATTATTAACATTTGGAATTTTTATTATTTTAAATATTTTTGAAATTAGAATGTTTAATTCTTTAAATCTTGCAATGACAATTACTTCTTCAGGTGGATTTTTACCATCCAATAACTTATCCAATATCTTGATAAACAATACTCAAATCATAATTACATCTTTACTTATGTTGGTTTCTTTTTTTAGTATTTTTTTGATATATAATTTAATCTTTACAAAAAATCATAATTTAAATTTTTTTAATGAAGACATTCATTTATTATTTTATTTTTTAACTTTATTAGTTTTATTTTTTGTTTTTTTTAATTTCGATAATAACTTTAGTGAATTATTTTTATCCTTAACTACTAGTGTTTCTAATATAGGTTTTTCTCTAGACAATAGTTCGTCAAGATTATCATTTATTTTTTTAATATTAGTTATGATTGGTGGCTCTTTTTTTTCTACAAGCTCTGGTATTAGATTTTTAAAAATTTATTCTTTATTCAAATATTCAATAAATGAAATACTGTCTTATAGTAGACCTAAAAACATCTTTATCAATAAACACTTATTTTCTAAAGAATTTTTTCAATTAAATGAAATTTATAAATATTTTTTAACAGTAATAATTTTTATTATGTCGATTTTAATTTTGTCTTTTTTATTAACATTGAGTGGAATTGAATTTGAAAATTCTTTTAAGCTTTCAATCTTAACATTAATGAATACTGTTAATTCCTCCACATATGGACTTGCAGAGTTCAGCTTTTATGACTTACCCTTTTATACTAAATATTATCTTATTTTCTTTATGATTATCGGTCGACTTGAGCTTTTGACCGTATTAATTATTTGCAAAAAATTTCTTTTTAAAAATTAAATTCATACTATAAATAGACCTAATATTATTATATTTGCGCTCTTAGCTCAGCTGGATAGAGCATCGGTTTTCTAAACCGAGGGTCGGTGGTTCGAGTCCACCAGAGCGCACCATTTACTATATATATTGTTGATTTATAAATTATTACTATATATAGATATAAAGTCTTTTATACGTTCAATTTTTCTTTGATCGCTTTCAGATAATGATAAATACTAAATTTAATTCAGATATTATATTTGAATTATTTGTTAACAAATAAATAAATAAAAACAGAGGAATAAAATATGTTTAAATACGTAAAACAATTAACTTCTCTAGTAGCTATGGTTGCAGTTCTGTTTACTTTTACAACAGAAACAATGGCTGCTAAGAAGTCAAAAACTCTTAAAAACACTCAGAAAAAAGGTTTCGTAAGATGTGGTGTATCTCAAGGTTTACCAGGATTTTCAAATGCTGACGCAGCTGGAAATTGGACTGGTGTAGACGTTGATGTATGTAGAGCAGTTGCTGCCGCGGTATTAGGTGACGCGAACAAAGTTAAGTTCACTCCACTAAGTGCTAAGGAAAGATTTACAGCTCTTACTTCTGGCGAGATTGATATCTTATCGAGAAACACAACTTGGACACTTTCAAGAGATGCTGACATTGGTCTTACTTTTGTTGGAGTTAACTTTTACGATGGTCAAGGTTTCATGGTTAGAAAAGACTTTGGAATTACTTCAACTAGCCAATTCAAAAATGGAATCTCAGCTTGTACTAACATTGGTACAACAACTGAGTTAAATATGAGAGACTTCTTTAATTCTAAAGGAATTTCTTATACTCCAGTAGCTTTTGAAAAAGCTGATGAAGTTGTAGCTGCTTATGATGCTGGTAGATGTGATACTTATACTACCGACAAATCAGGTCTTGCTGCACAAAGAACTAAAATGACTAACCCTGATGATCACATCGTACTACCTGAAACTATTTCAAAAGAGCCATTAGGCCCTGTTGTTAGACAAGGTGATGCAGTATGGGAAGATATCGTAAGATGGTCTTTAAATACTATGATCGAAGCTGAGGAGTATGGAATTACTTCTGCTAATGCCGATTTAATGAAAACTTCAGAAAACCCACAAATTAAAAGACTTGTTGGTGCTGAAGGTGACATGGGTGCTGCATTCGGTTTAGATAACGAATGGAACTTGAGAATTATCAAGCAAGTTGGAAACTATGGTGAAAGTTATAAGAGAAATATAGCTGACACTGGTATTTTACCTGACAGAGGTCCAAATCAATTATGGACTAAAGGTGGTATTTTATACGTTCCACCTTCAAGATAGTTTAAGTTATAAATTAGTAAAAAGGGCTAGATTTTCTAGCCCTTTTTTTATACATATTCAGGGGTAACTAACATCACATAAAATGAAGCTTAAAAAAATTCTACCTCAATTATTCACATTACTATTCATAATTTTAATCTTTGGTTTCTTTACAATGAATGCCCAAGAAAATATGGATACAAGAGGTATAGAATTTGGTTTTGGGTTTTTAAACAAAGCAGCTTCATTTGATATTCAGTTTTCACTTATAGATTATGATGGCTCAATGTCATATGCACGTGCTTATTTAGTAGGATTATTAAATACTCTTTTAGTTTCATTTATTGGTATTATATTGTGTACTTTATTAGGAGCAGTTGTTGGTGTTGCTAGACTATCACCAAATTATTTAATCAGAAAAACAGCTAGCTTTTACATAGAATTTTTTAGAAATATTCCTTTATTATTACAAATATTTTTTTGGTATTTTGCAGCATTAAGAGCGCTACCGATGCCAGAAGATGCCCCATTATTGCTAGGATCTTCTTTTATGACAATAAAAGGACTTTATACCCCAGCACCCATTTGGAATAATTTTGATATTTTTATGATTGCACTAATTATTGCATTAGTGGTTATTTTCTTTTTTAATAAGTTTGCTAAAAAACAACAAGAGGAAGATGGAACTCAATATCCTAAATTTTTTATCTCATTAGGTATTTTTATTTTAATACCTGCCTTAACTTTTTTAATAGGTGGTGTAGAGATTTCTTGGAGTTTTCCAGAACTTAAACAATTAGCATTGACCTCATTTACCTTTGAGGGTGGAATGGGTATACCACCAGAATTAATAGCATTAACTCTTGCATTAACACTTTATACTGCAACATTTATTGCTGAAAATGTCAGAGCAGGAATTCAAGGTGTAGGTAAAGGTCAAAAAGAAGCTGCGGCTTCAATCGGACTAACACCCAGTCAAGTTTTAAAATTAGTAGTTTTACCTCAAGCTCTAAGAATTATAATTCCACCAACAACAAACCAATATTTAAATTTAACTAAAAATTCATCTTTAGCAGCAGCAATAGCATATCCAGATTTGGTTTTAGTATTTGCAGGTACAGCAATGATGCAGACGGGTAGAGCGATTGAGATTGTTGGAATAACGATGGCCACTTACTTAACAATAAGCCTTTCAATATCTTTATTAATGAATTGGTATAATAAACGTATTGCGATACAGGAAAAATAGAATAATGAATAATGTAAATTTATTAAAGCCCAATAAAGAAAATTTAAACTTATTTTTAATACTAGGAATATTATTTTTTATCCTGGGTATTTATGATTTTAGCTTAAATAATTTTTATGAAAAAAATATAACTAGTTTTTTACCTGGTTTTATTAGTTTCTTTACACCTTTGATATTTGGAATGATTGGACTTTATTTTATCAGAATTGAATTTTCAGGTATTAGGCTATTAGATGATTTAAATAAAAATATTAATACAAGCAATTTTAATGCAGCTTTAAGTATATCTATAATTCTTTTAATAATTTTTAGTTTAACACCATTGCTTAATTGGTTCATTCTCGATGCCACATTTGTTGGGGATGACAAGGAGGCTTGTACTGGTGGTGGAGCTTGCTGGGTTTATATTAAAACTTGGTTTAATAGATTTATGTATGGAATGTATCCTAATGCTGAACAGTGGAGAGTTAATGCAACATTTATTATTGTTTTAGGATTAATGGGTGCAGGTTATTTTTTCCCTTTAAGATATAAAAAGTATCTAACTTTTTATTATGTAATTTTATTACCAGTAATATCATTTCTTTTAATCTATTATTTGATCTCTGGTGGAGAATTTGGTTTAGAATGGGTTGAAACTGGTGCTTGGGGTGGTTTATCCTTAACGTTTATTGTATCATTTTTTTCATTAATTTTCTGTTTTCCAATTGGTATGATGTTAGCTCTTGGAAGAAGATCTGATTTAGCAGTCGTTAAATATTCATCACTATCATTCATTGAATTTTGGAGAGGTGTGCCATTGATTACAGTATTATTTATGTCGGCGGTAATGTTCCCAATGTTTTTGCCAGATGGTACTTATGTGGATAAACTAATAAGGGTTATTGTTGCTATAACATTGTTTGAAGCTGCTTATACAGCTGAAGTTATAAGAGGTGGCTTACAAGCTTTACCCAGAGGTCAATATGATGCTGCAAAATCTTTAGGCATGGGTTACTGGCGACTTCACTTATTAGTTATTTTACCCCAGGCTTTAAAACTAGTAATACCAGGAATTGCTAATACCTTTTTAGCTTTAGTAAAAGATACTCCATTAATCTTTGTAGTAGGTTTACTGGAGTTAGTTGGAATGTTAAATTTAGCAAAAACAAATCCTAAATGGCTTGGTTTTTCAATGGAAGGATACGTATTTGCTGGAATTATATTCTGGATTATTTGCTATTCTATGAGTAAATATAGTCAAAAATTAGAATTAAAATTTAAAACAGATAGATAATTTATGTCAGATTCAATTATTCAAATTCAAAAAGTAAATAAATGGTTTGGTGATTTCCAAGTTTTAAAAGACATAGATCTTGAAGTTAAACCAAAAGAAAAGATTGTTGTATGTGGACCATCTGGATCTGGAAAATCTACGTTAATTAGATGTATTAATAGATTAGAAGAACATCAAAAAGGCTCTATTATAGTTGATGGAACTGAGATTTCTGAAGATACTAAAAATATTGAACAAGTAAGAGCTGAAGTTGGAATGGTTTTTCAACAATTTAATTTATTTCCACACTTATCCATTTTAGATAATTGTACGTTAGCTCCAATTTGGGTTAAAAAACTGCCCAAAAAAGAAGCAGAAGAATTGGCTCTAAAACAACTAGAACAAGTTCAAATTTTAGACCAAGCACAAAAATTTCCTGGACAATTATCTGGTGGTCAACAACAAAGAGTAGCTATAGCTAGAGCACTATGTATGAAGCCCAAGATAATGTTATTTGATGAGCCAACATCAGCATTGGATCCAGAAATGATTAAAGAAGTTTTAGATGTAATGGTAAATTTAGCAAAACAAGGAATGACAATGATAGTTGTTACTCACGAAATGGGATTTGCTAAAGAGGTTGCTGACCAAATGATTTTTATGGATGAAGGCATGATTGTGGAAAAAGCTATAACAAAAGACTTTTTTGCTAACCCAAAAAGTGATCGTACTAAACTGTTCTTAAGTCAAATTTTATAGGCTTAATTTGCTATAAAGTTCAATATAAATATTCATTGATTGGCTTCATAATTTCTTGACACGTTTTCTTGTTTTGACCATTTTTTTAAAAAATAAAAAAATTTTTCTGTTGCGATAACTTCTAAAAGTTAGTTCAATAGGTTTTTTTAAATAAACTTTAAGAGGGGTCTTAATGGAAGATAATTTTAATAAACACTTGGGTAGCAAATTAAAGCTAAGAAGATTAGCTTTAGGGTTAACCCAAACAAAAGTTGCAAAAGCAATAAATGTTACTTTTCAACAAATTCAGAAATATGAAAAAGGAACAAATGGAGTTAGCTCAATTCGATTACTTCAATTGGCAAACTATTTAAAAGTTCCTGTTAATTATTTTTTTGAAGATTTTTCAGAATATTTAATCAATCTTGAAAAATCTCAAGAAGGACATATGAATATTAATTATAATTTCTTAACCAAACTTTATTCAGAGCTTAGTAATGATCAAAAACTAAAATTTAGTAAACTATTACAAACTTCAAATTTTGGAGTATCAAAAGTAGGTTAATATTAAATTAATTTATAGCCCCAACTTATAGTTTAAGTTTAAAATCTTAAAGCATAGAAAATAATCCAAGCAACATATTGGCTCCTCGGGCAGGACTCGAACCTGCGACCAATTGATTAACAGTCAACTGCTCTACCAACTGAGCTACCGAGGAATATTAAAACCACAACTTACTTTTTTTTAAGAGTAAAACAAGATTTTTTTTTGGAGGCATCGCCCAGAATCGAACTGGGATACAAGGATTTGCAATCCTCTGCGTAACCATTCCGCCACGATGCCCTTTATCTCAATTTAAAACAATTAGAGAGCCTTTTATATATTAAATTTATAAAATTAGTCTACCAAATAAGACTTCAAAATGATTATTGTTAATTAATATTATTAAATTATAAACTTACTAATAGCTATGAGTAACGATAAATACATACACACAGACGTAGAAGATAAGATTTATTCTTATTGGGAAAAAAATAATTTATTTAAACCAAAAAAGAATAAAAAACAATTTTCAGTAGTCATTCCCCCACCTAATGTAACAGGTAGCCTTCATATGGGACATGCTTTGAATAATTCAATTCAAGATCTTTTAGTCAGATATCATCGTATGAATAATTATGAAACATTATGGCAACCTGGAACAGACCATGCGGGCATTGCTACACAGGCTTTAGTAGAGAAAAAATTATCTGCTGAAGGTACTGATAAAAATGATATTGGAAGAGAAAAGTTTGTAGAAAAAGTTTGGGAATGGAAAGAGGAGCACGGTGATATCATTCTAAATCAGCTTAAAAAACTAGGTTGCTCTTGTGATTGGTCGAGAAATGCTTTTACGATGGATGAAAACCTTTCAAAATCAGTTTTAAAAGTTTTTGTAGAGCTTCATAAAAAAGATTTAATTTTTAAAGATAAAAAACTAGTAAATTGGGATACGGTTTTAAAAACTGCAATATCTGATTTAGAAGTAGATCAAAGAGAGGTTAATTCTAAAATATATTATATTCAATATCCCATTGAAGGTTCTAATGATTTTATAACAATAGCTACAACTAGACCTGAAACTATGTTGGGCGATACTGCAATTGCCATAAATCCGAAAGATGATAGATTTAAACATTTGGTTGGTAAATTTGTTACAGTTCCAATTGTTGGAAGAAAAATCAAGATAATTGAAGATGATTATGCTGATCCAGAAATGGGATCAGGTGCTTTAAAGATAACACCAGCCCATGATTTTAATGACTATGAAGTGGGACAAAGAAATAATTTAGAAATTATAAATATCTTTACTGAAGGTGGCAAAGTAAACGAAAATGCTCCTAAAGAATATATTGGACTTGATAGATTTGAAGCTAGAAAAAGAATTTTAAAAGAACTTAAAGAAAAAGAGTTTTTTGTTAAGGAAGAAAATATAAAGAATAAAGTTCCGTATGGGGATAGATCTAATTCAATAATTGAGCCTTTTTTAACCGAACAATGGTTTGTAGATGCAAAAAAATTATCAATTAAAGCTAAAGATATAGTTAACTCAAAAAAAACCAATTTTTTTCCTGCTAATTGGTCAAAAACTTATTTTCAATGGATGAACAATATTGAGCCATGGTGCATTTCAAGACAGCTTTGGTGGGGACATCAAATACCAGCTTGGTATGGTCCAGATAAAAAGATCTTTGTTGCAATAAATGAAGATGAAGCAAAAGCTGAAGCTAAAATATTCTATAATAAAGAGGTAGATTTAATTCGTGACCCAGATGTATTAGATACTTGGTTTTCATCAGGCCTATGGCCTTTTGCTACATTGGGGTGGCCTGACAATAAAGAATATGTTGATAAATTTTACCCAACATCAGTACTTGTAACAGGATTTGATATTATATTTTTTTGGGTTGCGCGTATGATTATGTTTGGAATGGAGTTTTTAGACAAAGAACCTTTTAAAGATATTTACGTTCACGCACTTGTTAAAGATGAGAAGGGACAAAAAATGTCTAAATCTAAGGGAAACGTAATTAACCCTTTAGACTTAATTGAAAAATATAGTGCAGATGCTTTAAGATTTACTTTACTTTCAATGGCCTCTCCTGGCACTGATGTAAAACTTTCTGAAGATAGAGTTAAGGGATATAGAAATTTTTTAAATAAATTATGGAATGCAAATAATTTTTTAATTACTAATAATTGTGATTTTTCTAAAATTGAAGAAAAACCAAGTTTAACAATTAATATCAACAAATGGATTTATTCTGAACTAATAGAAACTAAAAATAAAATTGAAAAAAACCTGAAAGATTACAGGTTTGATGAAGCTGCAAAAAATGCTTATCAATTTACTTGGCACTCTTATTGTGATTGGTATTTAGAGCTATCTAAAACAATACTATTTTCAGAAGATGAAAAAACAAAAGATGAAGTAAGACAAGTATCAGCTTATATATTTAAGCAAATATTAATATTATTACATCCATTTATCCCATTCGTTACTGAAGAAATTTGGCTAAATAATAAGTTTGATAAGTCAGGTAAAGATTTCTTAATGTTAGCTAATTGGCCTTCAGGGGAACCTGAAAAAGACATATCCACTAATCAAGTTGAAAAAATTATTAGTATAGTTTCTGAATTAAGATCATTTAAAAATGAATTAAGTGTAGGCCCTGGCTCATTTATAGATATTTCAGTAGAGAGTGTTAGTAAAAAAGAACAATCTTTTTTTACTGAAAATGAAGTTATTCTAAAAAAACTTGGTCGTATCAAAAACTTACATAATAAAGATTTAGAAAAACCAGCTGCTACTCTTGTAGTTTCTGGAGATCTATTTAAAGTATATTTTGATGAAGATGTTGATTTAGAATTAATTAAAAAAAACTTAACTACAAGACAAAATAAATACCAAGAGGAAATGGACAAGATATCACATAGATTAGCAAATAAAGACTTTGTTGATAGAGCGCCAAAAGATATTGTTGACCAGGAAAAAAATAATTATAATAATTTAAAAAATGATGTTGAGAGAATATCAATAACTATAAAAGGTATATAATGGCAAAATTTAACAAAAAAAAATTACCAAGTAGACATACTTCATTAGGTGCTGATAGAGCTCCACACAGATCTTTTTATTATGCGATGGGTGAAACTGAAAAAGATGTAGCAAAACCATTTATTGGTGTTGTTTCAACTTGGAATGAAGCTGCTCCTTGTAATATTGCCTTAATGAGACAAGCTCAATCTGTTAAAAAAGGTGTTAGAGCTTCAGGTGGAACCCCTAGAGAATTTTGCACAATAACTGTAACTGATGGTATTGCGATGGGTCACGAAGGAATGAAGTCATCTTTAATTTCTCGTGAAGTAATTGCCGATTCAACTGAACTTACTGTACGTGGTCATTGTTATGATGCACTAGTTGGTATTGCTGGTTGTGATAAATCTTTACCTGCCTTAATGATGGCAATGGTTAGATTAAATGTTCCAAGTGTATTTATTTATGGTGGCTCAATACTTCCCGGTCAATACAAAGGTAAAGATGTAACTGTTGTTGATGTTTTTGAAGCAGTTGGAAAACACTCAGCAGGACAAATGTCTGCAAAAGAATTAAGAAAATTAGAACTTGTTGCATGTCCAAGTGCTGGTGCATGTGGAGGACAATTTACTGCAAATACTATGGCCTGCGTTTCTGAAGCTATTGGTTTAGCCTTACCTTATTCAGCCGGAACACCTGCTCCATATGAAGAAAGAGATAAGTATGCATTATTGAGTGGAAAAACTGTAATGAATTTATTAGAAAAAAATATTCGTCCAAGAGATATTGTTACCAAAAAATCTTTAGAAAATGCTGCAACAATTGTAGCTGCAACTGGTGGATCAACGAATGCTGCTTTGCACTTACCAGCTATTGCTAATGAAATTGGAATTAAGTTTGATTTAATGGATGTTGCTAAAATCTTTAAAAAAACTCCATACCTTGCTGATTTAAAACCAGGTGGAAAATACGTTGCTAAAGATATGTGGTTAGCTGGCGGAGTTCCTATGTTATTAAAAACTCTTTTTGATGGTGGTTTTATTCATGGTGACTGCATGACGGTTACTGGAAAAACGATGAAACAAAATTTAAAAAATATTAGATTTAACCCTAAGCAAAAAGTTTTAAGAGCTTATGATAATCCTTTATCCCCAGATGGTGGTGTTGTTGGTCTTAAAGGTAACTTAGCGCCTGATGGTGGAATTGTTAAGATTGCTGGTTTAAAAAAATTACAATTTACTGGTAAAGCTAGATGTTTTGATAATGAAGAAGCTGCAATGGCTTGTGTACAAAAGAAAAAATATAAAGAAGGTGATGTAATTATTATTCGTTATGAAGGACCAGTTGGTGGTCCTGGTATGAGAGAAATGCTGTCAACTACAGGTGCGATCTATGGTCAAGGTATGGGTGAGAAGGTTGCCCTAATTACTGATGGAAGGTTTTCTGGTGCAACAAGAGGCTTTTGTGTGGGTCATGTTGGCCCTGAGGCGGCCTTAGGAGGCCCTTTAGCTCTTTTACGTAATGGTGATGTAATTGATATAGATGCCAAAAAAGGAACCATTAACGTTAGATTAACTAAATCACAATTAGCCACAAGACGTAAACAATGGAAAGCAAAAAAATCAAGCTTTGGATCTGGTACTATTTGGAAGTACGCTCAAACAGTAGGTCCTGCTTATTTGGGTGCACCAACACATCCTGGTAAAAGAAAAGAAGTAAAAGTTTACGCTGATATTTAATGAAAATTAGACCCGTTATATTATGTGGCGGAGCAGGAACTAGACTTTGGCCTAATTCTAAAAATCATCAAGCAAAACAATTTATTGATTTTGGTAATTGGACTTTATTAGGAAAAACTCTTGATAGAGTTAAATCTTCAACTTTTGATGTACCGATCATAAGTACAAATCTTAAATATTTAAAAGAGGTAAAAAAACATCTTAAGAAATATAAGATAAGTAAATATAAAATTGTTTTAGAGCCTGCAAAAAGAAATACAGCACCAGCAATTCTTGCTTCAGCATTAATTAAAGATATTCCAAATGAACAACCCTTAATGTTTTTTGCGGCAGACCACTTAATAGAAAAAGCTAGTATTTTTAATAAAGCCATTAATAAAAATAAAACTAATTTAACAGACCAAAATATATTCATCTTTGGGATTAAACCAACATCTCCATCAAGTGAATATGGTTATTTTTTAACAAAAAAAGTTAAAGGAAATATTAATAAAGTAACCAAATTTATTGAAAAACCAAAAGAAGCTAAAGCTAAACAAGTTATTAAACAAAAAGGTTATTGGAATTCTGGTATGTTTTTTTTAAGAAAAGATTCAATAATTAATAACTTTAAAAAATACCAACCTACAATATATAAAAATTGTGTTAATGCTGTTTCAAAAGCTAAACTTAAAGATAACACTTATTACCTAAATAAAGCATCCTTTGAAAAGGCTACAGCAAAGTCTTTTGATTATGCCATTTTAGAAAAAACCAAACAAATCCTCGCTATTAAATTAGATATCCCTTGGTCAGATCTTGGCAGCTGGAAAGAGATTTTAAAAATGTATGATAAAAATAAGATCAAATATTATAAGAAAAAAAATGTTTATTACCGACCTTGGGGTAGGTACGTTAATTTGTTTGAAGGTAAAGGTTTTTTAATCAAAGAATTATTTGTAAAACCAAAGGGTATCTTAAGTTTACAAAAACATCATCATAGATCAGAACATTGGTTGGTAACTCATGGAACTCCCAAAATTACACTTAATAAAGATAGCTTTTCTAAAAAACAAAACGATCATATTTTCATTCCATTAGAAGCAGTTCATAGAATTGAAAATCCTGGTAACAAACCTGTTAAGATTATTGAAGCTCAAGTAGGCTCAATTTTAAAAGAGACTGATATTGTTAGGTATCAAGACGTATACGGCAGAGTAAAATAGATTTTAAGGTTTTTCAGAAATTTTTAATGGCAAATCTAATGTTACATCAAATCTTTCTTTTTTTGTCACATCATCGACTTGTTTAGCTTTTTTTTCTAAACACCATTTTTCATAAATTTTACAAAATGTGAATATTCCATTGTATCTATCAATCATTTTTACATTATCCAATTCGTCTTTTATCAAAAATTTAATATCATATAACTCCTTAATATTTATTTTTGTTAGAATTTCTCTTGAGTCAGGGTTGTAATATCCAGAACCATCTTCACATGGGGTTTCTAGAACTTCATCAATATATTTTTGAAAAACTTTTCCTCTAATAAAATTATCTTCAAAGTCTTGAGAGTTAATAGTTTCATAAATTAATCTTCTTAAAGGAGGCCTATTCATTTCAAACCACATTATAAGTAATTCGTAATAAATTAATTCATACAATCTTATATGTATGGGTTTGCCCTTAACTATTCTTGACCAATTAAGATATCTTCTTATTTCTATATTTCTTTCAATACTTTTCATGACAAGTATTTTTTATTTACCTCCTTTAATTGTAGTGTAACCACATCTTTTGCACTCAAGTGTTGTAACTCTATCTGTTGGTCCAAAACCAAACTCAATATTTAACATTTTGTAGTCATGTATGCCCATAAAACAGAGTATTTTTATCATTTTCAAAAACATAATTTTGACACTTTAAATTGTTAAATTTATTTTTTGATGGTCAGCAGATAGCTGAAATGATTGCGGTGATTTGAGAAATAACTATACCGCAGAATTAGATAAAGTTCTACAAGTGTTCAGCTATTTTAAACTTATTTAATTAAGTAGAGATCTTTTTAAACTTTTTTTAAAAACAAATATGGCCGTATTAAATAATAATACGACCATATAATTAATATTTAAAACCAATTATTTGGAATAATGATGTAGTGAATTGCTAATACAATTGCTACTGACACCGTCAATCCTATAGTCATTTTAAGAAAGTCTTTACCAATTAAAGGAAAGACATATTTAAACTTATAGTCTTTATTCATTGTAGATATTGCAAGTTCTCTGCCACACAACAAACCAACAAATACCCATGTTGTTGACATTGGTAAATCATTAAGTTCTTTAAAGTAGTAAAGGACAGCAGCGTAAATAACATTAATTATTGTCGCTGATCTTGCGTATCTAGTTCCAGTTTTATCTAAAACAACTTTTTGAATTGTTCCTCCGTTTATATAGAAGATATAAAAAAGAAGAGCTGTAAAGTATGCAAGAACAATTAATAATAAATTTACATCTATTTGTCTTGGAAGATATACGGCTATATTAGCTACGTCGTGAGATAACCAAACCCACCATAGCCAAGCAGAAGTTACCCATACAGAGTTTCTCCAAAAACCTATCCATTTATCTTCAACTTCATCAAATTTCTCATTGATAAATTTAGATACTACTATCCAACAAATGTATGCTGCAACAGCTGCTAAGCCGTATCCTACAACACTCTTCATAAGCATTTTTTCAAGAACTACAGTTGAAGCAAATGCTGACAGTACTAAAAAGGTAGTTGAAACAGGTATACCTATTCTTGTTAATATTAAAAGTATTCCAGGAGCCACAGCATGATACCACTGTATTTCTTGGAAAGGTATTCTTGTTAATCTTCCGTAAGATATATCACCAGCATTACTGTACCAGCCCCATGTGATTGCAAGTATCATCACAAATGAGGCAGCGCTTGCAAGCGTATACCATTTAAACCATTTTTGTTTTGACGCTATAAATGTACCAAGCGTTTGAATTGAGTCATTTGCAATAACGCTATATCCCGCTAAAGCAAAGCCGATGATCGTATATATTGTTGTCATTTCCATCTTATTTTTCCTATTTTTATTTATCTTTATTGTTTTCCATTTCGAACGATTCTTATTCTTAAGGTCGATTTAATAGAGAAGAGGAATTTTATCTATAGGTAAATTTATTAATATTTTTTGTGGAGAGTTGATTCATCAATAATTATATTATTTAAAGTTGAAGTCTATACAGAGAATTCAACTAAATATTTTTAAGGAGGGTTGATTCACTCTGAATACATTATTGAAAAATTATGTCTACTTTAAAAGTAATTTTTTTATTAAGAATACGGCAATCAATGCACCAATTAATTCTGCAATTATATAGGTTGGTGTATTAAGATAATTAATACCAGTAAATGATTCTGTAAAAGTCCTTGCTATTGCTACAGCTGGATTTGCAAAAGATGTTGAAGAAGTAAACCAATAACCAGCAGTAATATAAGTTGCAACACACGCTGCAATTGTTGTTTTACCATCTTTTAAAGTTGCAAAAATAATAAATATCAGACCGAATGTAGCTACAATTTCTGCTAGAAATATATGAAAGCCATCTCTACTTTTTGTAGATAATTCAATTATATTATGTTCAAAAAATACATTAGCCAACATTACACCTAATAAGCATCCCAATATTTGAGCTGGAATGTATGTGATTAAAAGTTTTCCTTTAATTTTTTTGGTCAAATACATTGCTAAACTTACAAAAGGATTAAAATGAGCACCTGAAATTTCTGCAAAAGCCGTTATTAAGACAAATAACCCAGCTCCAGTTGCAAGTGTATTTGCTGTAAGTCTTAAAGCATTATCATCTGTTAAGTTTTCTGCCATTATTCCAGAACCGACTATAATCATTACTAGAAAACAACTACCTATAAATTCACCGATGAAAATTCTATTTTTCATAATCTAATAATAATTAAATTATAATCTTATAAATTCCAATTAAGAATAATGGTATTTGCAAACCAAAATTAGTTAATATTGCTTTATCTTTTGATATAAAACCAGCTATCGTCCAACCAATAACCCCAAGTCCATGGAAGTAGATGTTAATAGGGTAGATATTTAAATTAGTTAATAATATTCCAGTTAATACTAAAGCGGTACTGATCCATTTAAGGTATTTTTTAATAAACATAGTGTCCTCTATATATAAGTTTTATTACTAATTTATTACAATTATAGAGGAAACTAAAATCTTAATTTATAAAATCCCTTAAATTAACATCCTTTAAATGAAGCAGACATATTTCTAATTAGATCAAAATATAAATCTTTTCCTGGGTTTAAAGTAGCTCCAAGTGGATCTACAACACCAGTTTTAATATTCATATCTTTAGCAACTACCTTTATTATATCAGGATTAAATTGAGGTTCTGAGAAAATACATTTTACTTTATCATGTTCAATTATTTCTCTAATTTCTGATAATTGTTCTGCACCAGGCATTACGTCAGTATTAACTGTAAAAGCACCCAATATTTTTACATTAAATCTTTTTTCAAAATATTGATATGCATCATGGAAAACAATAGATGAAGTACTTTCATTTAATTCAGTCATTACATCCATAGTAAGTTTATCTATATCTTTAAGTGCCTTATCTAAGTTACTTTTGTAAGTAGATGCATTTTTTGAATCATTTTCAATTAAATGCTCAGTCATTTCCTTTAAAATAACTTTTGCATTGATAGGATCTAACCAAACGTGGGGATCGTATTCACCGTGCCCATGTCCTTCATGGTCATCATGATCATCTTCTTTTTTAGCGTGATCGTCATGATTGTCATGATCATCTTCTTTTTTAGCGTGATCGTCATGATCGTTATGATCATGCTCATCAAAAATATTTCTTTCTCTAAACTTTAATACATTCAAACCTTTAATTTCAATTAATTCAATTTTTTCAGCTTTTTTTGCAATTGAATTTAATGGTTTTTCTAAAAAACTTTCTAAATCTTCACCTATCCAAAAGATAAGATCTGCATTTTGCAACATTTTTGCATGAGATGGTTTCATAGAAAATCCATGTGGTGAGTTAAAACCATCTACAATTAAATCTGGTTTTCCAACTCCATCCATAAGATAACTCGCTAATGAATGAATAGGTTTAATTGATGTAACTACTTTTATTTCAGCATTAGCTGGTGTAAAGATCGTTAATAATGATAAAATTGATAGAATAAATGATATTTTTTTTAGTTTTTTCATAATTTAAATATTTTAATGGTTGTTATAATATAACATTATGTAATAATATAACATTTAAATGTCAATAGATAAATGAATTCAGATAATAATATATTAGTTAAATTAAATAATGCAGGTTTTCGCCAAAATAATAAATGGCTAGTAGAAGATGTATCTCTACAAGTTGAGAAGGGTAAAATTGTAACTCTCATTGGTCCCAATGGTTCAGGAAAAAGTACAACTGCCAAAATTGCATTAGGTATTTATAAAAATATTGAAGGAAGTATTGAAAAAAATACTAATAAAATTGGATATGTTCCTCAAAAAATTTCAATAGATTGGACATTACCACTCAGAGTTAAAGACTTTATGGTTTTAACTGAAAATATTAAGGATGCTCAGATTAATGAAGCTTTATCATTAACTGGAGTAATGCATCTTAAAAATAAAAATTTAGGTAATTTATCAGGAGGGGAGTTTCAAAGAGTTTTGCTTGCTAGAGCTATTTCAAAAAAACCAGAACTGTTAGTACTTGATGAACCAGTTCAAGGTGTCGATTATACAGGTGAGATAGCGTTGTATGCATTAATTAAAAAAATATCAGATACTTTAAATTGTGGAATTTTATTGATTTCACATGACTTACATACGGTAATGACTGCAACAGACCATGTTGTCTGTTTAAATGGCCATGTTTGTTGTTCAGGTTCACCTGTTGATGTTGCAAAAAATAGTGAATATAAAACCTTATTTGGAGAACAAGCGTCTCAAATCCTTTCAGTTTATGAGCATAAACATGATCACGAGCATTCTGATGAAGGCAGGATAAAAAAAAATTAAATGTTTGATGATTTTTTTATAAGAGCATTGGTGGCTGGGATTGGAATTGCCTTAGTTGCAGGACCACTTGGATGTTTTGTTGTTTGGAGAAGATTATCTTATTTTGGTGATACACTTTCTCATTCAGCATTACTGGGTGTTACAATGGCATATACATTTGATCTAAATATTGCTCTTTCAGTATTTTTGATTTCATCAGTAATAGCCTTAATATTAATACAGCTTCAAAAAAAAACTAATTTACCTGGTGATGCTTTACTCGGTCTTTTAGCTCACTCTTCATTAGCTGTTGGATTGGTAGTAATTGGTTTTTTAACTTTTATAAGATTTGATATCATGGGACTATTATTTGGAGATATATTGGCTGTAACAACTAATGATATATTTGTTGTATGGGGTGGTGGTGCTATAATTTTAGTTATACTTAAATTAATTTGGAAACCTTTATTTGCATCTACTGTTAATTATGAATTAGCTGAAGCTGAAGGTTTGAATCCAGATAGATCAAAAGCTATATTTACAATTTTACTAGCTGCCGTTATTGCCATATCAATTAAAATGGTAGGTTTGTTATTAATTACTGGAATGTTGATTATCCCCGCTGCAATGGCTAGAAATATGTCAGACAGTCCACAAAAAATGGTAATTTACTCGGTTATAGGAGGATTATTGTCTGTAATTTTGGGATTATTTTCTTCATTAGAGTTTAATACTTCTTCGGGACCCTCAATAATTGTAGCGTCTTTGATCTTATTTATTTTATCTTTACTAAATATAAAACAGTCGATTAAATTGAAAAACTAATGAGTTATTGTTAAACTTTTGATTATGCATAAAGAAATCAATCTATCAAAAAATCAACAAATTATTTTTGATTTTATAGAAAAAGCTAAAGAACCACTTAAGGCTTATTCTATTTTATTTAATGTTCAAAAAAAGGGAATTAAAGCTCCATTACAAGTTTACAGGGCATTAGATAAGCTGATCGAAATAGGAAAAATACATAAAGTAGAAAGTAGAAATGCTTTTATAGCATGTAAAAGTTCAAGTTGTGAAATTTCACAAGCAACGGCTTTTTCAATATGTAATAAGTGTGAAAATGTTTCTGAAATTAATAATCCAAAACTTTCAAAATATTTAACTAATTTTAAAGACGATACTGGAATGCAATATAATAAATATAATTTAGAGTTTTTTGGTTTATGCAAAAAATGTAAAGCAAAATAGATGAGTACAGTATCCTTAACATTAAATGAAATTTTAGAATTAGCTAAAAAAACATTACTAGCTAATGGTTGTGATGATGAAAATGCTAGTATTTTAGCAGATACTATAATGAGAGCTGAAAGAGATGGTTCTGTTTCTCATGGTTTGTTTAGATTACCAGCTTATGTAGCAGGTTTAAAAAGTAAAAAAATTAATGGTAAAGCAAGACCTGAATTAGAAAATGTTGCTCCAAGTATTATTAAAGTATTAGGTAATAATGCCGTTGCACCAATGGTTTTAAGTTTAGGATTACCTGCTGTTATTGATTTAGCTAAAAAAAATGGTGTAGCAGTTCTAGCTATAAAAAATTCACATCACATGGCAGCTCTTTGGCCAGAAACTGAAGCCATTGCTGAAGCAGGACTTGTTGGTATCGCTTGCACATCTTATAAGCCTGCCGTTGCACCGGCAGGTGCTACGAAACCTTTATATGGTACAAATCCAATTTCTTTTGCTTGGCCTAGACCTGGTAAAACTCCTGTTGTCTACGATATGGCAACTGCCTCAATGGCAATGGGTGAAGTTCAGATTGCAAAAAGAGAAGGGCACAAAGTTTCTCTTGGAACGGGTTTAACTAAAGAGGGTAAAGAAACAACCGATCCTGGAGAAATAGCTGATGGTGGAGTTATACTTCCTTTTGGAGGCTATAAAGGATCTAGTATAGCAATGATGGTTGAATTATTAGCTGGAGCATTAATAGGTGAAAATTTTAGTTTTGAAACTGCTGCTAAAGATAATAACGATGGTGGCCCTCCAAGCGGTGGTGAATTTATTATAGCAATCTCACCTGAGAAAATTTCTGGTAAAGGTTGGGATAAACATGCTGATGAGTTTTTTAGTAAAATGTCAGCTATGGATGGTGTTAGACTTCCAGGTGAAAGAAGACATAAAAATAGACTAGATAAAGGACCAAGAAATATTAATGAAGAACTTGTTAATAAAATTAAATCTTTAAGTTAATTCAATTTCAATAGGTGTGTGATCTGAGGGTTTTTCTTTTCCTCTGGGGTCTTTATTAATATTAACATTCTTTACTATATTTAATAAAGAATTTGATACTAAGAAGTGATCTATTCTTAATCCATTATTTTTCTGCCAAGCTCCTCTCATATAATCCCAATAAGTATAACCTTCTTTTTCACCATTAATATGACGGTAGGCATCATGAAAACCTAGATTAATCATTTCTCTAAATTTTTTTCTTATTTCAAGTCTATATAAAGCATCATCTTCAAATCCTTTAATATTATAAGCATCTTCAGCAGAAGGTAGGATGTTGAAATCACCAGCTAAAATAATATTTTCATTTTTCTTTGAAAGAGTTTTTAGTTGTTTAATCAAACTATCTAACCATTCTTTTTTATAAGTATATTTATCAGTATCTACAGGATTACCGTTTGGTGTGTAAATATTAACTAGTTGTATATTTTTTTTCTTATGTTTTAATTCTGCTGAAATAATTCTAGATTGTTTTAACTTATCTTTAATCAAATCTAATCTGACATTTTCTAGTTTATGTTTAGATATAATAGCAACACCATTATAACTCTTTTGTCCAAATACATGACTTTCATAATCTAATGAAGAAAAATCATCGTATGGAAATGTTTCATCTTGTGTTTTAATTTCTTGCATCATAACAACGTCAGGAGAAAATTTTTGAAGGTATTCTTTAATATTTTCAATTCTTGCTCTAACAGAATTGACATTCCACGATGTTATGATCATTATACTGAGAATGAAACACCACAACCACACGAAGATTTACTTTGTGGGTTTGTGATCTTAAATTGATCACCAATTAGCTCTGAGACAAAATCAACTTCTGAACCTTTGAGTAAATCTGCTGAAGTTTTATCTATGAGAATATTTTCATGCTTTAAGTCATCTGCTTCTAATTTTTTGTCAAAAGTAAACTCATATTGAAAACCTGAACATCCACCACCTTTAATAGCGATTCTAAAAAATGACCCTGGATCTTTTTGAGACAACAAATTATTAATCTGTTTTATAGCTTTATCTGTAAATTTAATTTCTTTAATCATATAACAACACTGATATTACTAATATAATATCAATTTATTAAATTTAAAGTATGAATAATTACTCAAATTTAGCACTGTCTAAAAGCAAAGGACGTATTTTTAAGGAAGCTAATTCACTTTATAGAACGCCATTTCAAAGAGATAGAGATAGAATTATCCATAGTGCCTCATTCAGAAGGTTAAAGCATAAAACGCAAGTTTTTGTTAATACCGAGGGTGATCACTTTAGAACTAGAATTACTCATTCAATTGAAGTTGCACAAATTGCAAGATCTATAGCTAAGCATTTGGGTTTAAATGATGATCTAGCTGAAACTTTAAGTTTAGCTCATGACTTAGGTCATACCCCCTTTGGACATGCTGGAGAAGATGCTCTCAATGAATGCATGACCAACTTTGGAGGTTTTGATCACAATCTTCAAACTTTAAGAATAATTATGTTCCTTGAACATAAATATCTTAAATTTAAAGGTCTTAATTTAACATTAGAAACTTTAGATGGATTATTAAAACATAATGGCCCAGTTGAAGATCTTTCAACAGTTAATAGGTTGATTGGATTAAAAAGTTTTAATAATAAAATAGATTTTACTAGCTTTGGCTCATTAGAAGCTCAAATATCAGCAATTTCAGATGATATTGCTTATAACAATCATGATATACAAGATGGCATTAGAGCAAAAATGTTTAATTTAAATGACTTAATTGAAATTAATTTTTTTAAGGATATTTATAAATCTCACAAGAAAAATATTAAAAATAATAATAAAGATATTTTGATATATCAAATAATAAGAGACTCAATAGATTTAATGGTTAAAGATTTAATTAAAAATACTATAAATAATTTAAAAATTAATAAGATTAAATCTTTAAAAAAAGTTTATAAATTAGATGAACCTATAGTATGTTTTTCTAGTCAGTTCCTAAAAATTGAAAAAGAAGTAAGGTTTTTTTTAAGAAGCAAAATGTATAATAATAAAAAAGTATTATTGAAAAACCATCATGGAAAAAAAATTGTTAGTAAACTTTTTTATAAAATCAAGAATAATCCAAAAAAATTTATAACTGCTGAACAATTAAACAAAGATCCTAATAGAGCAATTGCTGATTTTATTTCAGGAATGACAGATAGATATGCAATCAATTTAAATAAAGGTATTTAATGAATATTTTTAATCTCTACTTAGATAAAATAATAATTTTGATTAAAAAATTAAATAAAGATGGATCTTTAGACTTACCTAAATCTTTAAATGGAATTAACGTAGACATACCACCATCAAATTTTGACTGTGATATTTCATCTAATGTAGCCATGGTACTCTCTAAGGCTAATAAAAAATCTCCAATTGATATTGCAAACATTCTAATTGATTTAATAAAAAATGATGATGAAAATATTGAAACTATTTCTGTAGCAAAACCTGGTTTTATAAATATTAAATTTAAATCAATATATTGGAACAACTTTATTAAAGATGTAAATGAAAATTATAAAAACTTTGGTGTTAATACTAAAGAAAAAAAACAAAGGTATCTTATAGAGTTTGTTTCTGCTAATCCGACGGGACCATTACATGTGGGTCATTGTCGTGGTGCAATTTTAGGAGATGTAATTTCTAATATATTAATTTTTAATAAGCATGATGTTTCAAAAGAATATTATGTAAACGATTATGGCAACCAAATTATAAATTTTACAAAATCTGTCTTTCATAGAATTAGGGAAATTCTTAATAATGAAAAGTTTCCTATTGATAATTCAGATCTTTATCCTGGTGATTACCTGGTTGACATCGCAAAAAGTATTATAGATAAAAATAAAAATTTAAAATTTGATAAATTTGATGATGTATCTAAAGAGTTAACACTATTATCTGTGTCAGAGTCACTGCAGTTAATTAAGACCAATTTAGCTAATTTGGGAATAGTGCATGATAAGTTTACTAGTGAAACTGAAATTGTTTTAAATAATGAAGTAGAAAAGGTAATTCAGAATTTAAAAAAGAAAAATCTAGTATACGAAGGAAAAATTAAAGCACCTAAAGGAGAAAACGTTGATAATTGGGTAGAAAGAAAGCAACTTTTATTTAAATCAACTGATTTTGGGGATGATAAAGATAGAGCCTTACAAAAATCAGATAAGTCATGGACATACTTTGCCAGTGATGTTGCTTATCATAATAACAAACTTAACAGAGGTTACGATGTACTTATTAACATACTTGGAGCTGACCACGCAGGGTACATAAAAAGAATTACTTCAGTTGTAGAGGCTCTTTCTAGTGGTAAGAATAAGTTAGTTTGTAAAGTTAGCCAGCTAGTAAAGTTAATTAAAGACGGTAATCCATTTAAAATGTCTAAAAGAAAAGGGGATTATATCACAGTAGAAGATTTAATTTCAGAAGTTGGTAAAGACGCAACACGATTTATGATGCTTAATAGAAGTAGCGATGTTGAGTTAGATTTTGATTTTTCAAAAGTCAAAGAAAAGTCAAAAGATAATCCATTATATTATGTTCAGTATTGTTTTGCGAGAATATCATCTGTTTTCAGACATGTTGATTTAAATATTAATAAAGATTTAAGTATTAGTGAATATGATTTTCAATATTCCAAGGATGAAATTAAGATTTTAAAAAAGATTGCTGAATGGCCTAAATGTGTTGAGGTAGCTAGCCTAAGATTAGAACCACATAGAATACCCGTTTATTTATATGAACTATCATCTGAATTTCATTCTTATTGGAATATGGGTAAAGATGATCCAAGTAAAAGATTTATTAACGATCAAAAAGAAATACCTAATGATAAATTAGTTTTTTTAAAAGTTATATCTAATGTAATTAGATCAGGAATGAATATTGTTGGTGTTGATACACCAGAAAAAATGTAATGTTAAAAGAATTAAAATACTTTTTATATTTATTTGTTATCATATTGTTTTTTTTCTTTTCATTAAAATATTATTTTTCAGACATTAATAAGAAAAATTCTTACAGATCTTATAAATTGATAGATGAAAAAATTACCAAGTATTCTGAAAATATAATTTTATTGAAAAGTGATACTGTTGACATAGTTGAATATGTTGAAAAAACTATAGACAAAAATAAAAAAAATTATAACTTTTGGAATTTAATAAACAATAATGAATAACAGAAGAAGCTTTATAACTGGAATAAAATCCACAAGATTATCATCAAAAGAAAAAAAATTTATAAGAAAATATAAGCCGTGGGGAGTAATACTATTTTCAAGAAATATTAAATCTTTATTACAAACAAAAAAATTAACTGATCAAATAAAAAAAATTTTTAAAGATAAAAATTACCCAATCTTAATAGACCAAGAAGGTGGTCGTGTTAATAGATTAAAAAAATTTCTTAATGCAGAACCTTTAACCGGAGAATTTTTTGGTCAGCTTTATGTAAAAGACAAAAAAAAATTTATTAAATATTATAAAATCTTTATAGACCAAACATCTTTTTTATTAAAATCTATTGGTGTAAACATTAACACTCTTCCTGTTTTGGATATTAGATCAAAAGGTTCTAGCTCAATAATTGGTGATAGATCTTTTTCAAAAAACCCAAAAATTGTCTCTAAAATCGGTGATATATGCATAAACCTTTTTCATAAAAACAAAATAGGTACTGTTATGAAGCATATACCTGGACACGGATTGGCTAGAGTTGATAGTCATAAGTT
Organism: Candidatus Pelagibacter sp. Uisw_134_02; assembly: GCF_047720265.1. Taxonomy (GTDB): domain Bacteria; phylum Pseudomonadota; class Alphaproteobacteria; order Pelagibacterales; family Pelagibacteraceae; genus Pelagibacter. The sequence continues at coordinate 590,902 of NZ_CP159813.1, read as the reverse complement.
TACACCATTTGTCAAAAAAAATTTAAGATATTTAAAAACTAATGATTTCTCTACATTTAAAAATAAATCTAGCCTCTTTGCTATGACTGCACATATTATATATTCTAAGATTGATAAAATAAATACAGCTACACATTCAAAAAAAATAATCCAATTAATTAGAAAGTATATTAAATTTAAAAATCTAATTATATCAGATGATATTTCTATGAAGGGTCTAAAAGGATCCATTAAAGATAATACGATTAAAGCATTTAAAGCAGGTTGTAATCTAGTTCTACATTGTAATGCTGATTACAAGGAAATGCATGAAGTAGCCATTCATTCACCTAAAATAGATAAATTTATAATTAAAAAAACATCACAATTTTATAAAATTATAAGTTAATATTGATTATGTCTATTTCCGATTCTATTAACTTTAATGTTGAACTTGATAACTATCAAGGTCCCCTTGATGTTTTGCTTGATTTAGCAAAAGCTCAAAAAGTTGATCTTGAAAATATTTCTATAACTTTGTTAGCAGATCAATTTTATAAATATATCACAAAAGAAAAAAATCTCAATTTAGATGTTGCATCTGAATATTTATTAATGGCAACTTGGTTAACTTATTTAAAATCTAAGCTTTTATTACCAGGAAATCCTGAGGAAGAATTTAAAGTCCAAGAGGTAGCTGAACAACTAAAGTTACAATTAAAAAAATTGGAACTAATACGTTTATTATCTGATCAAATGTTAAAAAGAAAAAGACTTGGAAGAGAAATTCGTTCAAGAGGTATTAAGGGAAGTATTAGATCAATATACAGTACAGAGTATAAACTAAACCTCTATGAGTTATTAAAAACTTATTCAAACGTCATTATGACAAAGGACTTTCAAAGAATGAATATTCCAAAGCTTCCTGTATTTACTACAGAAGATGGAATTAAACGTATTAAACAATTTTTTGGTAAATTAATAGATTGGAAAAACTTAAATGATTTAATCCCACAAGGTTTTAAAAATGGTGTAAAATATAAAAGAACTGGGAAAGCAGGTATATTTGCTGGATCTCTTGAGCTTGTTAAAGAGGGTGATCTAACTATTAAACAAGAAAATTTATTTGATGAAATTTATATTAAGGAAGTTAAATGAAAAAAAAAAAAAATATAAATAATAAAATTGTAAAATTTCCTAAAAAATTAAATGAAGGTGAAAGAGAGGTTGAAGCTATTATTTTTGCTGCTTTAGAGCCACTAGACATTGACACAATAGAGTCAAAGATTTCAAAAAAAATTGATGTGCGTAAAACTTTAGAAAAACTTCAAATAGAATATTCAACAAGAGGTATAAATTTGGTATGTATTTCCAATAGATGGTCATTTAGAACTTCTGAAACTTTATCAAGCTTGATGTCTCAGGAAAAAACTGTCGAAAAGAAATTATCCAGAGCTGCTATTGAAACATTGGCTATAATTGTTTATCATCAACCTGTAACAAGAGCAGAAATTGAAGAAATTAGAGGCGTGGCTTTTGGAACCAACACCTTGGATATACTAATGGAACTTAATTGGGTTAAACCCCAAGGCCGTAAAGATGTACCAGGAAAACCAATTCAATATGGAACAACTAATGACTTTCTAAGTCACTTTAGTCTTCAAAAATTATCCGACTTACCAACAGTCGATGAGCTTGGTTCTGCCGGTTTAATTGATAGTGCCAATATAGACAATGCAATTTTTGGAACAGGTAAATTTTATAAAGAAAAACAAGAAGAAAAAAAGGAAGACATTTATGAAAATATAGATGAGATGTTAGGTGGTACTCTTAGTCAGGATGAAGAAAAATAAAAAGTTTCTTTAAAATTTAATCTAAAAGAGGTATAAAATTATATGAGTATTGGAATTTGGCAAATAGCTATAGTTGTAATTTTGGTTGTCCTTTTATTTGGAAGAGGTAAAATTTCTGGTTTGATGGGAGATGTAGCAAAAGGTATTAAAAGTTTTAAAAAAGGTATGGCTACAGATATAACAGATGAACCTCAGCCAAAAAATGTTTCTGAAAATAATCAAGACACTAAAGACAAAGAATAAATCAAATGCCTACTATTGGTTGGTTTGAGATTTTATTAGTAGTAGCTGTTGCTATCATTGTTATTGGTCCAAAAGATTTTCCTTTTATGCTTAAAAAAGTTGGTTCTTGGATAGGTACAACTAAACGCTACATAAGCAATATACAAAATGAAGTAGCCGATCTTGATATAGATTCAAATGAGATAGATAAACCTACTGAAAATAAAAAAGATAATGACAAAGCCTGAAAATGACAGTGGCTTTGTTAGTCACTTAGCGGAATTAAGAAAAAGACTAATACATTCCTTTATTTTTTTATTTATATTTTTTATAGGATGTTATTTTTTTTCAGAACATCTTTATGGGTTTTTAGTTGAACCATTTGCTCAAGCTGTAAAAGATAGCGGCACTGATAGGAGATTAATTTTTACAGCTTTACAAGAAACATTTTTGACCTATTTAAAGGTGTCATTCTTTGCAGCATTTTTTGTTACTTGTCCTTTTATCTTAATGCAAATTTGGAAATTTATTGCACCAGGACTTTATAAGCATGAAAAAATTGCAATTATTCCTTATCTAATACTTACACCAATATTATTTTTTTTAGGTGGAATGCTTGTTTATTATTTAATAATGCCCCTTGCTATAAAGTTTTTTTTATCTTTTGAAAGCACTGGCGTATCAACTGGTTTACCTATTCAATTAGAAGCTAAAGTTAATGAATATCTTTCTTTAGTAATGAAGTTAATTTTTGCATTTGGAATAAGTTTCCAGCTTCCTGTTGTTCTTAGTTTATTAGCAAGAGTAGGTATAGTCGACGCTAAATTTCTTAGAGAAAGAAGAAAGTATGTAGTTGTTATTATTTTTGCAGCTGCAGCGTTATTAACACCTCCAGATCCTGTAACTCAGATTGGGCTAGCAATACCATTATTGATTTTATATGAATTATCTATATTTTCAGTGAATATTATCGAAAAGAAAAATAATAAAAATGCATAACATAAAAGAAATCAGAAATGACATAGAAAGCTTTAAGAATGCCTTAGATAAAAGATTTTTAAAAATTGATTTAGATAAAATACTTTCTTTAGATGAAAATAATAGAAAATACATTCAACAAAGAGAAAGTTTAGAAAAAGAAAAAAAAGATATTTCAAAATCAAAAGATAAATCTCTTTTTGAAAAATCTAAAAAAATTTCTTTTGAAATTGAAAAAATTAATAAATTACAAATTATTGCAAAAAAAGAACTTGAGTCAATGCTATCATCTATTCCAAACATACCTTTTTCTGATGTTCCTATCGGTAAAGATGAAAACTCAAATATAGAGATTTCAAAATCTGGAACAATTCCTAAATTTACATTCAAACCCAAGTCTCATTATGAGTTGGGTGAAAATTTGGATATGTTAGATTTCGATTTAGCAACAAGAACTACAGGATCGAGGTTTGTTTTTGTAAAGGACAAACTAGCTTTACTTGAAAGAGCCCTTTCTAATTTTATGCTTGATACTCATATTAATAATAACGGTTATAAAGAAATTTCACCCCCATTGATTGCTACAGATAATACAATGTTTGGCACTGGTCAATTACCAAAGTTTGATAATGATCAATTTGAACTAAAATTAGATGATTCAAGTGATAGAAAATTTTTAATCCCAACAGCTGAAGTTATATTAACGAATATAGTTAAAAATAAAATTGTTGATAAAAATGATCTCCCCATGAGAATGGTTGCCTCAACTCCATGTTTTAGAAAAGAGGCAGGTAGTTATGGCAAGGATACAAAAGGAATGATCAGACAGCATCAATTTTATAAAGTTGAAATGGTCAGTATTGTAGAAAATGAAAAATGTTTGTCTGAATTAGACCGAATGACTGATTGTGCAACTAAAATATTAGACTTATTAGAACTTCCTTATAGAAGAATAGTTTTATGTACAGGTGATATGGGGTTTAGTGCTGAAAAAACTTTTGATATCGAAGTTTGGCTTCCATCAGAGGAAAAGTACAGAGAAATTTCAAGTTGCTCTTCATGTGGTTCTTTCCAGGCTAGAAGAATGAAGGCCAGATATAAGAATGACAACAAAGAAACTGTGCTAGTTGGTACTTTAAATGGGAGTGGATTGGCGGTAGGTAGAACTCTGGTTGCTATACTGGAAAACTACCAACAAGAAGATGGTTCTATTATTGTACCTAAAGTTTTAAAGCCATACATGAATAATATTGAGAAAATCTTTAAGATTTAAAGTTGTTTTAATGAGACAGATGTTGTAAGTATTCATTTTAATCAAGGAGAAATATGGATCAAGGAATAGGCCAATTTATACCACTAATTTTAATTTTTGTAATTTTTTACTTTTTTTTAATAAGACCTCAACAAAAAAAAGTCAAAGAACATAAAGCTATGGTAGAAAATTTAGCAAGAGGGGACAAAGTTGTAACATCTGCTGGTATAATTGGAACTGTTGAAAGAATTATAGATAATGAAAAAGTTGAAGTGCAAATAGCTGACAACGTTAAAGTTGAAATTATCAAAGCCACAGGAATTCAAGGACTACTTAACTCTCCTGAAGTAAAAAAATAACATTAAACTAAAGTGTTATACTTTTCAAAATTAAGAATTAGTTTAGTTTCTTTATTAACACTTTTTTTTATATTTATTGCTTCATCAAATTTTCAATTATTTGAAAATAATTTCATATCGAAAAAAATTAATCTTGGATTAGATTTGCAAGGTGGTTCTTATTTATTACTTGAAATTGATAATGGTCCTGTAGAATTGCAAAAATTACAAAACACTACCACTATTATACGAAATTTTCTTAAAAATAAAGAAATACGATTTAATGACTTAAAGATAGAAGATAATAAAATAATATTTAGTGTATTTAAAAATAATTTATCATTAGTAGAAACTTATTTTTTAGATAAGGAAAGTGAAATTAATCCTTATTACAACCAATATAAATCACATCAATTTGATGTAGAAGTGAAAAACAATCAATTTACATTAACACTTTCTAAATATGGACTTATTGAAATCAAAACATCCTCGCAGGATCAAGCTCTTGAAATTGTTAGAAGAAGAGTCGATGAGGTGGGTACTAATGAACCGAATATACTTAAAAGAGGTAATAATAGAATTCTAGTTGAGCTTCCGGGTCTAGATGATCCCATGCGTATAAAGTCACTTTTAGGAAAAACTGCAAATTTAACATTTAGATTTGTTACTCAAAATAGTAACGATACGTTTGGTGCTGAAATACTTCAGTTCGAAGATGGGACAACTGAAGTGCTTGTTAGCAAAAGAATAATCTTAAATGGTGAAAATTTACTTGATGCTCAACCGCAAATGAACAATCAAACAAATGAAACAGTTGTTTCATTCACACTTGATAGAGTTGGTGCTAAAAGATTTGGTAAAGCAACAAGTACAGGCTTAGGAAAACAATTAGCAATAGTTTTAGATGGCAAAATTGTTAGTGCTCCTGTAATTAGAGATACAATAGCAAGTGGAAATGGTCAAATTAGTGGTAATTTTACTTTTCAATCAGCAACTGACTTAGCTTTACTACTTAGATCGGGTGCTCTTCCTGCACCATTAAATATAATTGAAGAAAGAACAGTAGGGCCAGACCTTGGTCAAGATTCAATTAATGCTGGAATAATTGCTCTTATGATCGGTTTCTTATTGGTGATAATTTTTATGTTTGTTAAATATAGAATATTTGGTCTAATTGCTAACATAACACTGTTAGTTAATCTATTTTTTTTGGTAGGTATTTTAACACTATTCGAAGCAACACTAACGCTTCCTGGTATAGCAGGTATTATTTTAACAGTAGGTATGGCAGTTGATGCAAATGTATTAATTTTTGAAAGAATTAAAGAAGAATGCAAGAAAGAAAAAAATAATATAATAGCTTTTGATACAGGTTATGTAAAATCAAAAACTGCAATTATAGATGCAAATATAACTACATTAATTGCAGCTATAATCTTATTCTTTATGGGCTCTGGACCAGTTAAAGGCTTCTCTGTGACCTTAGCTGTAGGAATTTTTACTACACTGTTTTCAGTTTATTTTATTGCAAGAATGCTTACCGGTCTTTACGTGGTAAGAAATAAAGAAAAAACTAACCTAATATAAATGATTAATTTTAATAAATTTTATAAACTATTTAACCTTATCTCTTTAAGTCTTGTCGTTGCATCTGTTCTATTGTTATTTTTTAAAGGACTTAATTTTGGTGTAGATTTTAAAGGTGGAACCTTAATAGAGCTAAGGTCTAATGATAAAAATATTAATGTCACTTCTTTAAGACAATCTTTTAATAAAATGAATTTAGGAGATTTTAATGTTAAAAAATTTGGTAATGAAAATGATTTTTTAATTAAAATTGAAAAAAAAGATACAAGTGCAAACGCTATTGAGATTATTAAAAAAGATTTAACATCTTCTTTGGGAGGCTCTTTTAATTTCAGAAGAGTTGAAAATGTAGGTCCAAAAGTTAGCTCTGAATTATTAAAGTCTGGTATTATTGCAATCGCACTATCTCTAGCTGCAATGTTATTTTACATATGGATAAGATTTGAATGGCAATTTAGCTTGGGTGCAATTTTAGCCCTATTTCACGATGTCATTATAACACTAGGTCTTTTCTCACTATTTAGTCTAGAAATAAATCTATCAATAGTTGCCGCCGTTTTAACTATAGTTGGTTATTCGATGAACGATACTGTTGTCATTTATGACAGAGTTAGGGAAAATTTAAGAAAGTTTTCTGATATCAAGATTTATGAACTTACAAATATCTCAATCAATGAAACTCTTTCCAGAACTATAATTACATCAGCCACAACATTGCTTGCCTTAGTTTCAATTTATTTATTTGGTGGGGAAATATTAAAAGGTTTTTCTTTAGCCATGATAATGGGTGTTATATTTGGAACTTATTCTTCAATTTATATAGCTAATCCAATACTTGTAAAACTTAGAGTTTCACAAAAAACAATCCTAAAAGAAGATACAGAATAAATTTAATAAAGGTTTTGAGCTGCTACCATTGAAAGTAACATTGGTATCGATAAAAGAGTATTTGTTCTTGAAAACAACATTGCTGTTCTTGCTGATTTTGCTTTAACATCAGGTTCACACTCAACAATGCCTAAAGCTCTTTTTTGATTTGGCCAAATTATAAACCAAACATTATAAGCCATATATAAACCAAGCCACATCCCAATACCAATAGCAGTACTTTTTCCACCACCACCTAATGTCATAGCATCGTGTAAATAACCATTCAGATAAGCTAAAATTAATCCTGACAGAACTGTTAGTAATGCAGCGTATCTAAAATAAAATAATGCAGCTGGAGCAATAACTTTACCTATAGCTGGTTTCTGTTCATCAGGAATTTTTGCCATATTTGGTATTTGAACAAAATTAAAATACCATAATAATCCAATCCACATAATTGCTACAGTTACATGTACTAGTCTTGTTAACCAACTCCAAAAAATTGTATCAAAATCAAAACCACCATTACTATAGAATAAACCCACAAACAGAATTAAAGCTAATGCTAATGATGCATGAATTGTTTTAGGTAATGAAGAAAGTAAATTTCCCATGATTCTTATTATCATACACTAAAAAAATTAATCTTTAAATTGTTTCTTAAATTTCTACGTTAACAGGTTTTTTAGAAATTGACCTGTATAACTGCTTTTATTGTTAATAATCTCCTCAGGTTTTCCTTCTGCGATGATATTACCTCCCTTAACACCTCCCTCTGGACCCATATCAACAATATAATCAGCTGTTTTAATAACATCTAAATTGTGTTCAATTACAACCACAGTATTGCCCAGTTTGACAAAAGTATGCAAAATTTCTAATAACTTTTTTATATCGTGCTGGTGTAGTCCAGTTGTCGGTTCATCTAAAATATACATGGTTCTGCCAGTTGATCTTTTTGATAACTCTTTAGCAAGTTTTATTCTTTGAGCTTCACCACCAGATAAAGTCGTGGCTTGTTGACCAATTTTTATATAACCTAAACCAACTTTTTTAAGAGTTAATAATTTTGTTTTGATATTTGATATGTTTTCAAAATAATCACATCCTTCATCAACTGACATACTTAATACATCAGCAATACTTTTATCTTTAAACTTAATTTCAAGAGTTTCTCTATTATATCTGGTACCTTTGCATTCGTCGCATTGAATATATACATCTGGAAGAAAATGCATTTCATATGTAATAACACCATCTCCTTCACAAGCTTCGCACCTTCCTCCTTTTACATTGAATGAAAATCTTCCAGGTTTATAACCTCTTGTTTTCGATTCAGGTAAACCTGTAAACCAATCTCTAATGGGTCCAAATGCTCCTGTATAAGTTGCTGGATTTGATCTTGGTGTTCTGCCAATAGGTGATTGATCTATATCTATAATTTTATCAATCAATTCTACACCTTTATAGTTTTTAAATGCCTTAGGAGCTTTTCTTGCTTTGCTGTTAAGTGTTAAATTTAAAGCATGATATAAGGTTTGTAATATTAGTGTTGATTTACCACTACCTGAAACACCGGTAATGCAAGTAAAACTGCCAGTTGGAATCTTAAGATTTACATTCTTTAGATTGTTTCCACTAGCACCAACGATTTCGACAAACCTACCATTTTTCGCTAATCGACGAACTTTTGGAATTTCAATTATTTTTTTGTTTGATAAATATTGTCCAGTAATACTGTTCTTATTTTTTTTTATTTCTTCGTATGTTCCTTGTGCTGTAATTTGACCACCGTTAGTTCCAGCTTCAGGACCCATGTCAATAATGTGGTCTGCATTTTCCATAGTTTCTGTATCGTGCTCTACTACAATTACTGTATTACCTAAATCACGAAGTCTTTTAAGTGCGTTAATAAGTTTTATATTATCTTTTTGATGTAAACCAATAGATGGTTCGTCAAGGACGTATAAAACACCTGTCAAACCTGATCCAATTTGTGAAGCTAGCCTTATTCTTTGCGCCTCACCACCAGAAAGAGTTCCTGACTCTCTTGATAATGTTAGATAATCCAATCCAACATTTAATAAAAAATTTAGTCTTTCGTTAATTTCTTTTAGTACGTGTTCTGCAATCTTAAATTGCCTTTTATCTAAATTTTTCTCTAAATTTTTAAACCATTCTGCTGAGTCCAAGATTGATTTTTTTGTTACTTCACTAATATTGTGATCATCAATTTTAACACATAAAGCTTCTTCCTTTAATCTGTCTCCATTACAACTCTCACATGCTGAATCAGATTGATACTCAGCTATAGCTTCTCTTTTCCATTCACTATCAGATTCAAGAAATCTTCTTTCAAGATTATTTATTACACCTTCAAAAGTTTTTTTATGAGAGTATTTTTCATAACCATCGTCATAATTAAATTTAATTTCATCATCATCTGAACCATATAAAATTACATCTTTGAATTTTTTTGAAAGTTTTTTCCATTTTTCATCTAAAGAAAAACCATAATGTTTTGCTATTGAAGCTAATGTTTGAGCATAATAAAGTGTTGTAGATTTTGCCCATGGTTCAATTGCACCATCTGCAATACTTTTTCTTTCATCAGGAATGACTAAATTAGGATCTACATTTAGTTTTATACCTATACCCTCACACTCCGCACATGCACCATATGGGCTGTTAAAAGAAAAAAGCCTTGGCTCGATTTCTTCAATTGTAAAACCACTTTCTGGACACGCAAACTTAGTTGAATATATTAATTTTTCAATTTTTCTAAATTTTTGCGGAAGTGTTTCATCTTCATATTCTACAAAAATTAATCCATTTGATAAATTGATTGCAGCTTCAACACTTTCAGCTAATCTATTTCCTATTTTTGAATTTAAAATAATTCTATCAACCAATACTGAAATATCATGTTTAAGTTTTTTATCTAAATTAGGTGACTTATCAATATCATATAAGACATTATCTATTTTAATTTTTCTAAATCCTCTTCTTTTGTAACTTAGAATATCTTTTCTATATTCGCCTTTACGACCTCTTACTACTGGAGCATAAATATAAATAGTTGATTTTTTTGGTAATTTTTTTATTAAATCGACAATTTGAGTTATAGTTTGTGATGTAATTGGTTTGCCTGTAAATGGTGAATAGGGGATACCCGCCCTTGCAAACAAAACTCTCATGTAATCATAAATTTCTGTAACAGTTGCAACTGTTGATCTTGGATTTTTAGATGTATTTTTTTGCTCAATTGCAATTGCTGGACTCAAACCTTCTATGAGGTCAACATTTGGCTTTTTCATTTTATCTAAAAATTGACGAGCATAAGCTGATAAACTTTCTACATACCTTCTTTGTCCCTCTGCATATATTGTATCAAAAGCTAATGAGGATTTTCCAGAACCAGAAAGGCCTGTAATAACAACAAATTGATCTTTAGGGATTTCTACTGAAACATTCTTTAAATTATGCTCCTTTGCACCCTTGATAACTATCTTTTTGATCATAATTTTAGTTGCTTTAAATTAATAAAATTAATATTGAGTTTATATTGTGGTATAAATCTAAATAAATAAATAAACACTTATAAAATATTATGGCTGGAAGTTTAAATAAAGTATTATTAATTGGGCGATTAGGCGCAGACCCAGAAATCAAACAAATGTCGAATAGCAAAAGTTTTGCTACCTTAAGTTTGGCTACTAGCCAATCTTGGAAAGATAAAGCAACTGGCGAAAAAAAAGAAAAAACAGAATGGCACCGAATAGTTGTATTTAATGAAGGGTTAGTCAATGTCGTTCAGCAATATTTGAAAAAAGGTGCTCAAATTTATGTAGAGGGACAGATAACGACTAGAAAATGGAAAGATGAACAATCTGGTCAAGACAAGTACTCAACTGAAATTGTAATTCAAGGATACAATTCTTCACTTACTATGTTAGGTGGTGGAAACACTGGCGGTGGTGGTATCCAAATTGATAATTCACAAGCTGTTGCTAGCAACCCTGATGATAGCCCCCAAGCCCCTAATGATATGGATGACGAAATTCCATTTTAGTTTCTATGAAAGACACAGAAATACCTAAAGACAAAAATATTAAACTTATCTCAATGCATGATGAGATGAGCTCATCTTACTTATCATATGCAATGAGTGTAATTGTGAGTAGGGCTCTTCCTGATGTCAGAGATGGACTTAAACCAGTTCATAGAAGAATATTATTTGCCATGTATAAAGGTGGCTACGATTGGTCAAAACAATTTAGAAAATCTGCAAGAATTGTTGGTGATGTTATTGGTAAATACCATCCTCATGGTGATCAGTCAGTTTATGATGCTCTAGTTAGAATGGTTCAGGACTTTTCAATGAGTTTGCCATTAGTTCAGGGCCAAGGTAATTTTGGCTCTATAGATGGAGATCCAGCTGCTGCTATGAGATATACCGAAACAAGACTAGCTAAGGTATCTCAATATCTAATTGATGACATAGAAAAAAATACTATTGAATATAAAAGTAACTATGATGAGACCGAAAAAGAACCAACTGTTTTACCAGCACAATATCCGAATTTATTAGTAAATGGAGCTGGTGGTATAGCAGTAGGAATGGCAACAAGTATACCACCTCATAACTTAGGTGAAATTATAAATGGGACTTTAGCTTTAATTGAAAACAAAGATGTTAAGATTAAAGAATTAATGAAGCATATACCTGGACCTGATTTCCCTACAGGGGGAGTTATTATTGGTAAAGATATTATTAAAGCAGGCTATAATGTTGGGCGAGGTTCCTTTAAAATTAGAGGAGAAATTAGTATTGAGGCTCAAAAAAATGGAAGAGAAAGACTTGTAATTACTTCTGTTCCATATCAAGTTAATAAATCTGTTTTGAATGAAAGAATAGCTCAATTGGTAAGAGAAAAAAAAATTGAAGGCATCAGAGATATAAGAGATGAATCTAACAGAGAAGGAATTAGAGTAGCTATTGATTTGAGAAATGGGGTTGAGCCAGAAACTATTAAAAGGCAACTTTACAAAAACACGTCTATTGAAAGTTCTTTTGGCTTCAACACACTTGCTATTGTCGATGGAAAACCAAAAATTTGTAATTTAAAAGATTTTTTAACTAACTTTTTAACATTCCGTGAAGATGTAGTAATTAAAAAAACTAAATATGATTTAAAAAAAGCAGTCGACAGGGCTCATATTTTGATTGGTCTCTCTGTATCAGTTGAAAACTTAGATAAAATTATAAAAATTATTAGATCATCAAAAACTCCTGAAGATGCTAAAAAATCACTATTGTCAACAAAATGGAAGATTAACAAATCATTAAAATTAATTTCTCTAGTAGAAGATAAAAAAAGTAAAAATTTATATTCATTCACAGAGCCGCAAGTCATATCAATTTTAGAATTAAGACTTCAAAAATTAACAGCTTTAGGTATCAGTGAAATAGAGATTGAAATTAAAAAATTAGCAGATTTAATTAAATCTTATAAAAAAATACTTAACTCAAAAAAAGAACTTTTGAGAGTAATAAGTGAAGAATTAAAGTCAATTAAGGAGAAATTTGCAGTACCAAGGAGAACTAAAATTATAGATGCAATATTAAATTATGATATTGAGGAAACAATTCAAAAAGAATCTATAATCATTACTGTTACACTACAAGGTTATATAAAAAGAGGGCCATTAAGTAATGTAAAACAACAAAAAAGAGGAGGTAAGGGTAAATCTGGAATAACAACCAGAGATGCTGACTCTGTTGTACAAACATTATCTGTTAATACTCACACATCAGTTCTTTTCTTTTCAACAGAAGGACTTGTTTATAGGATCAAAGCTTGGAAAATTCCGGAAGGATCAACTACTTCAAAAGGTAAATCTTTGTTCAATATCCTTCCACTAAAAAGTCATCAATCTATTAGTTCTATAATGCCATTTCCTGATGATGAAAGTGATTTAAAAAATTTACAAATTGTCTTTGCAACAGCTAAAGGGAAAGTAAGAAAAAATAGTCTTGAAGATTTTTCATCAATAAACTCCGCTGGAAAGATTGCAATGAAACTTGATCCTAATGATAAAATTGTTGGTGTTGAAATTTGTAAAGAACATCAAGATATCATGTTAAGTACTAAAAATGGAAAATGCATAAGATTTGAGTCAAAAAAACTTCGAATATTTAAAGGAAGATCCTCAAAAGGTATTAAAGGTATAGAATTGGCTCAAAATGACGAAATAGTTTCTTTATCAATTGTAAATAAAGATAAGGGGAAAAAAACTATTAAAGATAGTAAAGATGAATTAACAGGAAAAGAAAGATTTATATTGTCAATTACAGAAAATGGTTTTGGAAAAAAAACAACTAATTTAGATTATAGAGTAACAAACAGGGGTGGTAAGGGTATTATTGGCATAATTAACTCTCCAAGAAATGGTAGCATCTGTTCTTCATTTCCAGTTGTTGAACCTGATGAAATAATGATTTCTACTAACAAAGGTAGGGTTATTAGAGTTGCTGTTAAAGAAATAAGAACTGCAGGAAGAAATACCCAAGGCGTAAGAATTATTAAATTATCAGGCGATGAAAAAGTAGTTTCAGCTATAAAAATTGATGATAACTTGGCTTAATGAAAAAAGTTGCCATATATCCTGGTACATTTGATCCCATTACGTTTGGCCATATTGACGTAATAAAAAAAGCTTTAAAGTTATTTCATAAAATTGTTATAGCTGCATCTGATGGAACTAATAAAGATTATCTTTTTAACTCATCTGAACGTATTGAGCTGATTAAGAAAGCACTTTTTGTAGATTTAAAATTTGATAGGAGAAAAATTGAAATTATTTCTTTTACATCGTTAACTACTGATTTATGTAAAAAATATAATTCAAATATTATCTTAAGAGGATTGAGAGCCGTATCTGACTTTGAATACGAATTTCAACTAGCTGGAATGAATAGAAAATTAAATAATAATATTGAAACAATTTTTTTGATGTCAGATGTTGAAAATCAAATTATTTCTTCAAGATTTGTTAAAGAAATTATTAGATTGAAAGGAGATATCAAAAAATTTACTACAAAAAGCACAATAAAGTCTTTAAAGGAAAAATATGAATAAATTTATAACAAAATTCTTAATTTTATTTTTTTTATTAACCAACAATATAATAGCAGAGGAGAATACAATGATTTTAAAACTTAAAGATGGAGATGTTAAAATAGAACTTTTTGAAGATGTATCACCAAACCACGTAAAGAGAATTAAGCAATTAGCTCAAGAAGGAAAATATGATGGAGTTGTTTTTCATAGAGTAATAGATGGTTTTATGGCTCAAACTGGTGATGTAAAATTTGGAAACTCTTCTAATAGTGATTATGATTTAAGAAGAGCCGGTATGGGTGGATCAGATTTACCTGATCTTAAAGAAGAATTTAATAATTTGCCTCATGAAAGAGGAACACTATCAATGGCAAGATCACAAGACCCAAACAGTGCTAATAGCCAATTCTTTATCTGTTTTAAAGAAGCTTCATTTTTAGATAAACAATATACGGTATTTGGTAAAGTTGTTGAAGGCATGGAGTTTGTTGATAAAATTAAAAGAGGTGATGAAAATAATAACGGTTCAGTATCAGACCCAGATAAAATTATTAGTTTTAAATAATAACACCTATATATGGCATTAAAAAATTTTAAATTTAATGTCATTGAAAAAAATAACTTTGCAAGAACTGGAGTAATTGAAACTCACAGAGGAAATATTCAAACTCCAGCTTTCATGCCTGTTGGCACCCAAGCGACAGTTAAAGCATGCTTAATAGATGACATTATTAAAACAGGCTCTGAAATAATATTATCTAATACATATCATTTAATGATTAGACCTGGTGTTGATAGAATAATATCTGCGGGTGGTCTTCATAAGTTCATGAATTGTAAACTTCCAATACTTACAAACTCAGGTGGATTTCAAGTTATGTCTCTTTCAAAATTAAACAAAATAGATAGAGAAAAGGGAGCAATTTTTAACTCACATGTTGATGGTAAAAAATTTATATTAAGCCCTGAAGAAAGTATAAGGATACAGAAGGGTTTAGATTCTGATATAGTAATGATTATGGATGAATGTCCAAAAAAAACCACAGATTATAATCTTATTAAAAAATCAATGGAATTATCGATATATTGGGCAGAAAGATCAAAAACGGCTTTTGGTATAAATCCTCACAAAGGATTATTTGGAATAGTACAAGGCGGTTTATTTAAAGACTTAAGAATTAAATCACTTAATGCCTTAACAAAAATTAATTTTGAAGGCTATGCCATTGGAGGATTAGCTGTAGGTGAAACACAAAAAGAAATGTTTAAAGTTTTAGATGATATTAAAGATGTTATGCCTGTAAATAAACCCAGATATCTAATGGGTGTTGGCACTCCTACAGATATACTAGGTGCTGTAAAGAGAGGTGTTGATATGTTTGATTGTGTAATGCCTACAAGATCTGGCAGAACAGGCTTGGCGTTTACTTGGAAGGGACGCTTGAATATTAAAAATAATAAATATAAAAATGATAATACACCATTAGATAGTAATTGTTCAAATTTAAGCCTAAATAAGTATTCAAAAAACTATTTAAACCATCTTTTTAATACAAATGAGATATTAGGTTCAACTTTACTTACTCTTCATAATGTTAATTTTTATCAAGAATTAATGTCCTCCATTAGAAAAAATATCAATAAGGGAACATTTAATAAATTCCATGACGAATACATTGATAAGTTGTAATTTAAATATTTGCATTTATCCATATTTTGGAATAAATAATTGGTTTTGGTAATAAAAATTATTAAAAGTTTGTATATTTTTTTATTGTTTAAATTTTTAAGTGTAAAGAAATTTAAAAATTTTAAAGAAGACTTCACCAAAAGTTTTTTTTTAGAATTAAATAAAAAGAAACATTTATCTCAACTTTATTAATTTATATGTGGGCCCTTAGCTCAGTTGGTAGAGCAATTCCCTTTTAAGGAATGGGTCGATGGTTCGAGTCCATCAGGGCTCACCAAACACTTTAACCAATTGTTATTGGTGGATAATCTATAATTATCTGAGTTTCCCACTCTCTTAAATTTTTGATTCTTGTGTCTGAGGATGGGTGAGTACTCATAAATTCTGAAATTTCTTTACCTTTTTTTGAAGCTTTCATTCTTTCCCAAAGTTTTTTTGTCTCTCTTATGTCATAACCAGATAAAGATGAAAAAATCATACCTAAATAGTCAGCTTCACTTTCCTGGGTTCTACTAAAAGGATTCATTAACCCGATCTGAGATAAAAGGCCAACAGTGTTCATTCCTGTAACTCTATTAACTTGAGACAGTTTTCCACCAGAAAAAATATCAATTAACTGAGTTCCTGTATTTAACAATACACTACGACTGGCTCTTTCTACTGAATGTTTTGCTACAGCATGTGCTATTTCATGTCCCATAACAGCAGCTAGTCCGTCTTTATTTTTAGTAACATCCAATATGCCTGTGTAGACAGCAATTTTACCACCTGGCATGCACCAAGCATTTTTAACTTTCTTGTCATCTATAAGTATATACTCCCAATCAAAACCAACTGTCGGATCATCAATTCCTGATTTTGAAAAATATTCAGATATAGAGTCCTCCATACGTTTACCAATTTCTTTAATATCATTGAGTGTTTTTTTATCATCACTCATTTTTTCTTTAACTTTTATTTTTTTATAAATCTCAGCAGCTTGAGCATTTAGTTTATTTTCAGGAATTATTTTTAATTGTTTTCTATCAGTAATAGGAGCTGTAGAGCATCCATTTACTATAACACCACAACAACCACAGCCTATGTAATTTAGAAATTTTCTTCTATTCATTTTAATAAAATTTTGATAATTATATGACATAAACATATATGAATTTAAACAATAAAATTTTAATAGTTCTTTTTATTATAGCTGTTTTATTTGTTGTTTATTCTAGTTATCACTAAATAATTTATGGCTAATAAAAAAAAAAAATCAGTTGCCTTGAAATTAAGAAACTACTTTGTGACAGGTGTTATAGTATTAATACCAATAGGATTTACACTTTATTTAAGTAAATTCTTGATTAATTTTTCAACAAGATTAGTTCCTTCAGGGTTAAATCCAAATACATATCTAACGTACGCTATACCAGGTATAGAAATTATTTTAACAATAATTTTTATAACAGTAGTTGGTGGGCTCTCTCTATCTTTTTTAGGTAAAAAATTTCTGCAAATTATTGATGATCTTTTTAAAAGGATACCTATCTTAAGAACTATTTATTCTGCCATTGGTCAAATGACTGACTCTTTTAGAAATCAAGAGGGCAATAAAAAAAGTGTTGTTTTGGTTGAATATCCGAGAAAAGATGCGTGGGCTGTTGGTTTTGCAACTAAGGAAAACAGTGGTGAAATCAAATCCAAAACAAATAAAAATCTAATTAATGTTTTTGTACCAACAACACCTAATCCTACAAGTGGTTTTCTATTAATGATACCAAAAGAGGATTTAATATATTTAGATATGTCTTTTGAAGAAGCGTCAAAATTTATAGTTTCAGCAGGAACATCTAAGCCAAAAAACTAAACCATATCATTAATTATATCTGCTTGATCATATAATTTCAGTAATGCTTTATATTTTTTAATATCAATATTTTCTAATTCTATTTTTTTAATTTGTTTTTCTGCCATTAAAAATAAATCTTCGTTTTGAATAGGATCAGCTAATCTAAAATTTTTTAAACCACTTTGTTTAAAGCCAAGTAAATCTCCAAAACCTCTTAGTTTCATATCTTCTTCTGAAATTTCAAAACCATCATTTGAGTTTTTTAAAATATTAATTCTTTTTTTAGCATTAACGCTTAAATTAGATTTAAACATTAATATACAACTAGCTTGTTTTGTCCCGCGTCCAACTCTACCTCTTAATTGATGTAACTGTGATAATCCAAATTTATTAGCATTTTCTATTATGATTACGTTAGCATTAGGAAAATCAATACCAACTTCTATAATTGTTGTTGAAACTAAAATTGAATACTTTTTATCTAAAAATTTATTCAATATTTCTTCTTTCTCTTTATTATCAATTTTTCCATGAAGTAATGCAACTTTATTTGGAAAAATTTCATTCAAAAATTTGTATTTAGTAACTGATGATTGATGATCTAATTTTTTAGATTCCTCAATTAAGGGACATACCCAAAAAATTTGATTTCCTTCTTTAATTTCTTTTTTAACAAAATTAATAATATCTTCCATTTTACTTTCTAGTTTACTGTAAGTTTTAACTTCTTTTCTATTACTTGGTTTTTCCCTAATAATAGAAACATCCATATCACCATAAACAGACATAGTTAGGGTTCTTGGAATTGGTGTTGCTGACATTAAAAGAATATCACAATTATCACCACCTTTGTCAGATAAAAGCTTTCGTTGTCTTACACCAAATTTATGTTGTTCATCAATTATAATATAGCCAAGGTTTGAAAAAATTATTTTTTTTTGAAAGATTGCATGGGTACCAAAAACCATCTGAATTTTATCATCTTCTAATTCCTTCACAATTCTCTTTTTCTCAATATTTTCACTTTTACCAGAAAGCAATTCAATTTTGATATTATGAGGAAATAATTTTTTTGCTAAAGTATAATGTTGTCTCGCTAATATTTCAGTAGGGGCCATTAAGGCAACTTGATATCCTGAACTAATAACATTTAAAGAAGAAATTAAAGCAACAATAGTTTTGCCACTTCCTACATCTCCCTGTAAAAGTCTAAACATTTTACTTTTAGAGCTTAAGTCTTTATCAATATCATTTAATGATTTTTTTTGATCATTAGTTAGTGTAAAATTTAATTTATTAATAATGTTATTGTGAGCTTTTTTAGTAAATTTTTTGGAAGCTTTTTTAATTTTTTTTATTTTTTTTCTAATTTCAGAGTTAACTAAAAATGATGCAAGTATTTCATCATAAGCAAGTCTTTTATAAAAATGAGATTTATAATTTTCAATATTTTTTGGATCATGTAATTTTATTATAGAGTCATTCCAACTTTCATTATTGAAAATTTTTAATATTTCTTTATCGTGCCACTCCATTAAAATGGGTAAGTTTTTTAAAATTTGATTAATAATTTTGTTATAATTTTTTTCAGTAATTCCTTCAGTTAATGAATATTTGTTATCAACATTCTCTATTAATGAACTGTCTTGAGAAATATATGTAGGATTTGTTATTTGATATCGTCCTCTATAATTACTTACTTTTCCACTTATTGTTACTTCTTTACTCAAAGGTAAAATCTTTCTCACATAACCTTCGTGACTATTAAAAAATATACAATCAATTTTTCCAGTTTCATCAATACAATTAACTCTATTTGGTAAGTTTCTAATTCTTGGAAATTGGTATTTAAGTGGAACAATTCTGATAGTTTGAATCATACCTATTTGAAGATCACAAATTTTACTCACTAATGTTCTATCTGTGTATGATTTGGGTAATCTCCATAGTAAGTCAAAAATATTATTTATCTTTTTTTCTTCAAAATTTCCATGGTTTTTTTTCCAACACCATTTAATTTTGTTAGATCTGCTAATAAATAATCATAATTATTCTTATTTTTCATGTTAAATACAATATATAAATATTTATGATCATTAATATAAAGGATTTAAAAAATAAAATAATTTATCGAGCCAATTATAGGGGTACAAAAGAAATGGATAAATTACTAGGTACATTTACCCAAATATATATTAATCAATTAACAGATGACGAGTTACCACTTTTATGTGATTTATTAGATTTAGATGATGAAAATCTTTATAAATTAAATCAGGGTATGGATTTAACAATTGAAATTAAAATCAATAAAGTTACAAAATTATTTCAAAACTATGTTTATGACGCGTAGTAATGGCGGAGAGACTGAGATTCGAACTCAGGAAAGAGTTGCCCCTTTGCCGGTTTTCAAGACCGGTGCATTCAACCACTCTGCCATCTCTCCGTTAGCAACGTTTTATAATCAAATTTTATTAATTCAACAATAAAATAGAGAATAGGCTTAATTAATGGATTATAAGTTCAATATTTTATATCAATGAAAAATAATGACTTTCATAAAGGCATAACATTAACTGCAATAGGTTCATTTTGGTGGGGTGTTATAGGTGTTTTTTATTTTGAATATATATCATTTGTTGGACATGTGGAGGTCGTATTACACAGATGTATTTGGACTACTTTTTTTTTGTTAATTACAACGTCTTTTTTTATGAAATGGCACATATTTTTAATTACCTTAAAGAATTTTAAAGTTTTAATTACTCTTTTTTTTTCAGGTTTATTAATATTTATAAATTGGGCTATTTGGATTTATGCTGTAGCAAATAATCAAATTATTGATGCAAGTTTTGGATATTTCATCATGCCAATTTTAAGTGTTTTGTTAGGGAATATTTTTTTTAAAGAGATATTAAATAAAAAAAGAAAAATTTCTATAATTTTAGTTATAATTTCAATAATCTTTTTGCTATTTGTAAGTTTTAAATCAATACCCTGGGTTGGTCTAGTTGTTGCATTAAGTTGGGGATTTTATAATTTATTAAGAAAAAAAATTAATATTGATACTGATGTAGGTCTTTTAATTGAGAGTCTGTTTATTTTACCATTTGCTTTAATTGGTTTTTATTTAATTGTACAAGAAGGATTAAATGATTTTACTTTTTCGAATCCACCCATGATGCTTTTATTGATATTAGCTGGTCCAATGACTGTAATACCATTATTTCTATATGTAAGGGGAGTTGAACTATGTGGGTTGGGCCCAACTGGCATGATATTCTATATAACCCCAACATTTCAATTTATATTAGGATTTTTTTATTATAATGAGCCTTTTTCAATCACAAAGTTAGTAAGTTTCATTTTAATCTGGATTGCTGTATTTATTTATTTAAAAGATTTATATGAAAATAATTAAAAAATTTATAATATTATTTTTATTTTTTAATACAAATATATTGTATGCAAATAATGTTTCATTTAATGACTGGTTAAAAAATTTCAAAATATATGCCTTAAAGAATAATATTTCAGAGCAGACATTTGATATGACCATGTCCAATGTAGTTTTTTTACCTAAGGTTATTAAATATGATCGTTTTCAACCTGAATTTTATGAAGATACAAAAACTTATATATTCAAAAGAACGTCTAATCTTAAAATTAAGCAAGGTATCAAATTATATAAATCAAATGAAAGTTTTATTAAAATAATTGATAAAGAATTTTCTGTAGAAAAAAATTTATTGCTAGCGTTGATGGGTATAGAGACAAATTTTGGAACTTATGTAGGTAAAATGGATATTTTATCATCTTTAGCAACATTAAGTTTTGATAAAAGAAGATCAGAATTTTTTACTAAAGAACTTATAACTATACTTCAATTAGTCGAGTCACAAAAAATTGATCATAATATTTTATATGGTTCATGGGCTGGGGCTTTCGGATATTTTCAGTTTATGCCATCTACAATTGAGAAATATGCTATTGATTATGATAACAATGAAATAATTGAACTAAAATCAATTAAAGATTCTTTTGCATCTGCTGCCAATTATATAAATAAAATAGGATGGAAAAAAAACCAACCTTGTTTCATTAAAGTTAGTTTAAAAAAAAATGTACCAAGAAAATTACTAAATACATCTGCAAAAAAATTACATAATAAAAAAAAGTTTAGTTATTTAAAAAAATATATAAAAAATAGTAATAATATTTCTATAAATAATGATTTAATTTCCTCCATCATTACACCTGATAAAGACATAATACCAAATTCAGAAAGTTTAGAACCAGCTTATGTAGTCTTTGAAAATTATGAAAAAATTTTACAATGGAACAGATCATTAAGATTTGGATTAGCAGTTTGTACTTTGAAGGATAAGTTTGAAAATGTTTTATAAAAATATTTTTTTTTTACTTATTTTTTTAATAATAACAAATTGCACTACGGGTAACCTTACAAACAATAAACCAAGTGTTTCAATTATTAAGGGTTATACAAACAAGGGTTTTGCACTTGTTTATAATGAAAATCTTTTTAAAAAAAAGATAATAAATAAAAAAATAGAAGAACGTAGTTTAATGATATTTCAAAAAAATTTGAAAAGCCAAACACAAGTTAAAATTACCAATATTTTAAATGGCAAATCAATATTAGCAACTGTTGGAAAAAATTCTAAATATCCTGCATTTAATAATTCTGTAATATCTCCAAGAATTGCTTTGGAATTAGAATTAAATCTCAATCAACCTTATGTTGAAATTTTAGAAATACTTGAAAATTCAATTTTCATTGCAGGTAAGGCAAAAACGTTTGAAGAAGAAAAGAGTGTTGCTGTAAAAGCACCAGTTAATGTTATTAATATTAACGATTTAAATAAATCTAAAAAAAAAGATAAAAAAGAAAATACTATTAATTTTTCTTATACGGTAAAAATTGCAGATTTTTACTTTAAAGATACAGCTTCAATGATGTTAAATAGAATCAAATTAGAGAGTTCAATTAAAAATCCTAAAATTCAAAAAATTAATGATAAAAAATATAGAGTATACTTGGGTCCTTTTGATAACATTTATTCTCTACAAAAATCATATAATGATATAAGCATACTTCAATTTGAAAACATTGAAATTATAAAAAATGATTAAAACAAAATTTTTAACAATTCTATTAAGTTTAATATTAACTTTAAATTCTAATGCAGCATTTGATATAAAAGCAAGAACAGTAATATTACAAGATTATCATTCAGGTGAGATTTTGTATGAGAAAGATCCGGATAAATCAATATACCCAGCTTCAATGACCAAGATAATGACTGCTATTATTACTTTTGATTTAATAAGAAATGGTGATTTAAGTCTTAGTGAAAAATTTATTGTTTCGGAAAATGCATGGAGATTATCATCTGCTGGTTACTCTTCAATGTTTATAATGGTTGGTGATGAAGTAAGTGTAGAAAATTTATTAAAGGGGATAATTATAGCCTCAGGTAATGACGCTTGTGTTGCATTAGCAGAAGGTATTGCTGGTACTGAAGAAGAATTTGCGATTATGATGACGGCGAAAGCTAAAGAATTAGGAATGGTAAATACTAATTTTGCCAATTCTTCAGGGATAAACCATACTGAAAATACTTCAACTGTAAGAGATATTATGATTATGTCCAATTATCTCATTAAAGAATTTCCTGATGAATATAAGTATTTTGCTGAAAAAGAATTTACATGGGATAGAACTGGTGGAGATCCAATTACTCAAGGTAACAGAAATCCACTTTTATATAAAAATCTAGGTGCGGATGGTATTAAGACAGGTTACTTAGCTGTTGAAAAATATTCATTAGCATCATCTT
Organism: Candidatus Pelagibacter sp. Uisw_134_02; assembly: GCF_047720265.1. Classification (GTDB taxonomy): domain Bacteria; phylum Pseudomonadota; class Alphaproteobacteria; order Pelagibacterales; family Pelagibacteraceae; genus Pelagibacter. The sequence continues at coordinate 567,317 of NZ_CP159813.1, read as the reverse complement.
TAGACAGAAATGGAAGAAGGTTAATAGCTGTAGGGAGTGGATTTAATACAAAAAATGATAGATCACGTGAAAGTGCCAAACTTTTAACTTGGGGATTAACTAATTTTGATTTAATTGAAATTGCAAAAGCTAATAAACCTTTTGAAGAGATTGATGTTTGGCTAGGAAAAAAGGATACTGTAAAAACTTATCTTAAAGAAGATATTTATAAAACTATTCCTAAAGCTAGAAAAAAATTACTAAAGGTAACAATAAATTACAATGGCCCAATAGAAGCGCCAATAAAAAAAGATGATATTTTAGGAAAAATAAAAATTTCTTACAAAGGAGAAATCATCAATGAATATAACTTATTATCTTATGAAGATATTAAAAAATTAAATATTTTTTCAAGATTAATGAAATCTATTAATTTTTTGATCTGGGGTGATGTCTAAAAAACCAATAATAGTATTTGAAGGTATAGAGGGTACTGGTAAATCTCACCACATAAAAAAAGTTGCAAATTACTTAATACATAAAAAAATTAGATTTATTCAAATTAGAGAACCCGGTGGTAGTCCAAATTCAGAAAAAATAAGAAATCTTATTCTAGATAACAAATCTACATTTAATAAAGAAACTGATTTATTACTTTATCTTTCTGCACGGAGTGAAAATATAGAAATTATAAGACAAAATGCTGGTAAAAAAATCATACTGATAGATAGATTTTCAGACTCAACAATTGCTTACCAGCATTATGGAATGGGCGTAAACCTAAAATTTATACAAAATATTAACAATCATCTTTTGAGAAATATTAAAATTGATTTTACCTTTTTAAATACAGTTAATTTATCAAATATGAAAAAAAGACTTGGACTAAGAAAAAAGCTTAACAGATACGATAAATTTGATAGTAAATTTTATGAAAAAGTACAAAATGGTTTTATAAAAATATTAAAAAAAAATCCCAAAAAATATATTAGAATAAATTCAAATCTAGATATAGATCTTAATGAAAATATAATATTAAATAAAATTAACAACTTAATTTAGATTTATGAATTTAAAACCATCAGAAAATACTAGGATTTATGGTATGAAAAATTTCTTCAACGAGTTAGTTGGCCTATATGAACAAAAAAAAATGCCTAATAGAATTTTACTATCTGGGAAAAAAGGATTAGGAAAATCAACGCTAGCCTATCATTTAATCAACTATATTTTATCTCAAAATGAGGAGTACAAATATAATTTAGAAAATTTTAGCATCAATAAAGATAATAGATCCTATAAACTTTTACAAAATAACTCACATCCTAATTTCTATTTAATAGATCTTTTAACTGAAAAAAAAAGTATTGATGTAGGTCAAATACGTGAAATGATTAATTACACAAATAAATCGACATTTAATAATATGGTAAGATTTATTTTAATAGATAATGTTGAAAATCTAAATAAGAATTCTGTTAATGCACTACTTAAGATTATTGAAGAGCCAAATGATAATGTTTTTTTTATCTTAATAAACAATAGTGAAAAAGATATACTGCCGACTCTTAAATCACGATGTTTAACATTTAAAATTAATTTAACATTTAATGAGTCTTTGAATATCTCAAACTTAATACTTAAAAAAAATGTACTTGAATTTGTAAATTATGACTTATTAAGTTATTATAATTCTCCTGGTGATACCATTAATTTATTTAATTTTGCCGAAGAAAAATCAATTAATTTAAAGGATCATACTATTTCAAGTTTTATAGATTTAATAATAGAAAATAATTACTATAAGAAAAATAAACCTATTAAAGTTTTATTAATTAATTTAATTGAGTTATTCTTTTTAAAAAAATACGTGATAACAGATACAAAGATTTCATTAGTTAATTTTTATCATAAATTTATAAAAAAGATTTATTATACAGAAAAATTTAATCTGGATGAGGAAAGTTTGTTTTTAGAATTTAAATCAAAGTTTTTATAATGGATAAAAATTATTATATTACGACTCCAATTTACTACCCTTCAGCGAAACCGCATATGGGTCATGCATATTCTAGTATTACTGCTGATTTTTTTGCCAGATTTAAGCGTATAGATGGTTTTGATGTTCATTTTTTAACAGGTACTGATGAGCACGGTTTAAAAATACAAAGAGCAGCAGAACAAAGAAATATTGATCCCCAGACTTTTTGTGATGAAATTAGTCAAACATTTAGAAATCTTTCAAAAACATTGAATTTATCTAATACTGATTTTATTAGAACTACTGAAGAGAGACACAAAAAAACAGTTCAACATTTATGGAATGAACTTGAAAAAAATGATGATATCTATTTATCAAAATATTCGGGCTGGTATTCTGTTTCTGACGAAGCTTTCTATAGTGATGAAGAGATTACTAAAAAAGAAAACATCAAGATAGCAACTGCATCTGGTTCACCTGTTGAATGGATAGAGGAAGAGTCTTATTTTTTTAGGCTGTCTAAATGGCAAGATGAATTAATAAATTATTATGAAAAAAATCCTGACTTCATTTCACCAAAATCTAGAAAAAATGAAGTAATTAGCTTTGTAAAAGGTGGTTTAAAAGACCTCTCTATAAGTCGTAAAGCATTCTCTTGGGGAATCAAGGTTCCTAACAGTTCAGATCATGTAATTTATGTTTGGCTCGATGCTCTAACTAATTATATAAGTGCTTTAAACTATCCAAATACAGATGATGCTCTGTTCAAAAAATTTTGGCCTGCATCTGTACATTTAATAGGTAAGGATATATTGAGGTTTCACTCTGTATATTGGCCTGCATTTTTAATGGCTGCGAAAATACCTTTACCTAAGAAAGTTTATGGTCATGGCTGGATTTTATCTGGTGATGAAAAGATGTCAAAATCTAAAGGCAATATTCTTGACCCCTTAGACATTATTGAAATTTATGGTCTTGATCCCTTAAGATATTATTTAATTAAAGAAGTCTCATTTGGTAATGATGGTAACATTTCACAAGATAAGTTGGAGGATTGTATCAATAGTGATTTAGCCAATAATTATGGAAATTTATGTCAAAGAGTTACTGCATTTGCTGAGAAACATTGCTCGTCATCGATACCAAATAATAAAAGATTTAATGATGAAGATTTAGTGATGCTAAATAGATTTACTGATAATTTGACGACAATACGTACTGAAATTGATAATCAAAATATTAATTATTACATTAATTTTATTATTAGTGCTTTATTTGAGGCAAATAAATATTTTAATGATCAGGAACCTTGGAAAAAAAAAGACGATAAAGATAGATTAAATACAATTGTCTATACATCTTTAGAAATGATTAGAAAAATTTCATTCATGCTTTATCCAATAATCCCAAGTTCAATAGAAAAAGCCTTAAAAATTTTTAATCTAAATCTAGATGCAATTAATTTTGAATCTATTGCAAAACATGACTATCTTGTATCTGGACAACCTATTAACAAAATAGATATTTTATTTAAGAAGATTGAAAAAAAAGATGATTGATTCTCATTGTCACTTAGATCATGAACCTTTACTTGAGAATTTAAGTGATGTTATAAAAAGATCTAAAGAAGTTGGTATCTCAAAACTATTAACAATATGTACTACGTTAGAAAGTTTTGATAGGATTAGAAATATTATTAAACTAGATCCAATGATTTATGGAACTTTTGGTATTCACCCCCATGAGACCAAGGAAAGTCTTTTGGTTGATAAAAATTATATAATTAATCAAATAAATCAAAATGAACGAATTATTGGTATAGGTGAAACAGGCTTAGATTTTTTCTATAATCATAGTAATAAAGAAAGACAAATTAATAGTTTTAAAGCTCATATAGAGGCCTCTATAGATCTTAATAAACCTATTATCATACATTCTAGAAATGCCGAGGACGAAACATATAAAATCTTAAAATCATATAAATCAGAAAAATTAAAAATTTTAATGCATTGTTTTACTGGTTCTTTAAATTTTGCAAATCAATTACTTAGATTGGATGCATTTTTTTCAGCAAGTGGAATAATTACTTTTAAAAATAGTTTAGATCTTCAGGAAACTTTTAAAAATATTCCTTTAGATAAACTACTTGTTGAAACAGATAGCCCATTTTTAGCTCCCATACCCATGAGAGGGAAAAAAAATGAACCATGTTTTATCAAATATACTCTGAAAAAATTATCTATTTTAAAAGAAAAGACCGATCAAGAAATGTCCGATATAACTACTGTGAATTTTAATAAACTTTTTAATCTATAATGTCTATGAAGTTTGTCATTTTGGGTTGTGGTAGCTCAATGGGTGTACCTAGAGCAGATGGATATTCTGGTAATTGTGATTTAAAAAATAAAAAAAATTTTAGAACAAGATGTTCTGCTTTAATTAAATTTAACGATCAAAATATCTTAATAGATACATCTCCAGATTTAAGGTCACAACTTCTAAAAAATAAAATTAAATCTATTAGTAAAGTTTTTTATACACATCTACACGCAGATCAAACACATGGTATTAATGACCTTCGTCCATTTTTTTTAATAAACAAGAAACAAATTTCAGTTTATGCAGACTTAAATACTAAGAAATATTTACTTTCAACTTTTAAATATTGTTTTAAATCTTCTTTTGGTTATCCATCTATTTTAAATATTAATAGTCTTAAAAAAGAGCATCAATTTACAAATGAAAATAAAAGAATTAAAATTGAATCAATACCTGTTCAGCATGGTAAAATTAAAAGTATATGCTATCTAATTAATAATAAATTAGCCTATGCAAGTGATATTAGTTTATTTTTTAAGAAAGATTACAAAAAATTAAAAAATTTAGAATACTTAATTATTGACTGTCTATGGTACCGTAATCACTCAGCACATTTTAATTTAGATCAAGTTTTGGAATTAGTTAAAATCTTAACTCCTAGAAAAACTGTATTAACAAATATGCATAGTGATTTAGATTATACAAAAGTTAAAAAAAAATTACCTAAAAATATTATTCCTGGCTATGATGGTATGACTATTAGCTTATAGAATCAAATCTAATTGTTTTGTTATTTTATCAGACATTGGTGTAATAAAAGAATTAAACGTATTTTGTATTTTTCCTTCTTTATTAATTAAAATTTTATGAAAATTCCACTTAGGAACAGTTGAGTTACCATAATTTTTTTTTGCCCATTTATATAGCTCATGAGCATCTTCACCTTTAACGTTCGTTTTGTCAGTTATTGGAAATGTTATATTAAAATTGGTTTCACAAAAATCCTTAATTTCGGAATTAGACCCTGGCTCTTGTCCGCCAAACTGATTTGACGGAACACCAATTACATAGAAATTTTTGTTTTTATACTTCTCATAAAGGTTTTGAAGGCCTGTATATTGTTTGGTGAAACCACATTTACTAGCAACATTTACTAAAAGTACAGTTTTTCCTTTGTATTGATTTAAATCAATTGTTTCATTATTAATACTCTTTATAGAGTGATCAAAAAATAGCTTTTCGTATTTAGCATCAACTTTTTCAAAAAATGTAAGCATAGATATAATAAGTAAGATTAGTAAATTATTTTTATAAAGCATAAATTATTTTTTAATGGCATATAATAATATAAAATATCCAAATAACGTAGAAAGTAAAGAGCCTACAAGAACACCAATTTTCACACCGTCTATATACTGAATATTTTCAGCAAATGCTAAGTTTCCTACAAACAAACTCATTGTAAAGCCAACACCTGTTAATATTGAAACTCCGTATAGACTTATCCAGTTAGATTTGTCTGGCATTTGTGCCACACCAAATTTAACAGCAAAAAAAGAAATAAGCATAACTCCAACTTGTTTACCCACAAACAACCCTAAAAGAATACCTAACGGAACAGGCTCAAATAAAGATGATAATGACAATCCTTCTAAAGACACACCTGCATTAGCGAATGCAAATATAGGCATTATCATAAAAGCAACATAAGGACTTATTGCATGCTCAAGTTTAATTAATAAAGAGAAATCTTTGTCTTTAATTCTATGAGGAATTGTTGTTGCTAAAAGAACACCTGCTATTGTTGCATGAATTCCAGATTTATATGTGAAGAACCACATGAAGGTACCTATTATCAAATAGGGAATAAACTTTTTAATACCAAATTTATTTAATGTAAGTAATAAAATATATGAGATTAAGATTAAACTTAAATAACTTATGCTTAAATCACCAGAATAGAAAAAAGCGATAATCAATATCGCACCAAGGTCATCAATAATAGCAAGGGCCGTTAAAAAGATTTTTAAAGAAATTGGAACTCTAGAACCAAGTAAAGATAAAATTCCTAGTGAAAACGCTATGTCCGTAGCCGATGGTATTGCCCAGCCATTCAATGTTTCAGAATTCCCAAAGTTTATAAAAACATAGACTAGGGCAGGGACTACCATTCCCCCAACTGCACCAATAATCGGAAGTAACGCTTTTTTTAAGTTAGAAAGTTCACCTTGAATAAATTCTCGTTTAATCTCTAATGTTACAAAGAAAAAAAAAATTGCCATCAATAAATCATTAATCCAGTGATGTACGGAAAGTTTTAAACCAAAATCATTAATACCCACAAACAGGTATTGGTTTAATGTATCAAAATATAAATTACTAAAACTAGAATTGCTTATTATTAGAGCGATTATTGCAGCTATTAGCAAAACTAAACCACTTGCTGCTTCTAGTTGAAAGAACCATTTAAAAGGTTTTGATAAAGTTTTAATCATAAAATCAAATTAAATCTTTTAAAAATAATTTAATATCATTAATTGTTTCATATAAACTGTAAAGTATAAACTCTATATTAGGTACAATTTTACTAATAGGATTTTGGAAAGTATCCAAAGTAATAATTAGTGCTATAAACGATATTATAAAAACCATAATTAATCCTAGTATATTGTAACTTTTTTTATCTTTTAGAGTTTCATTTTTGAGGTTAATTTCTGGCTTATCACCTTCGATTTTAGCAATAATAGGAGTGCTAGATTTTATTTCACTAGTTTCATTATCCAAAAGCTCTATGTTTTCAGAGTTTTCAATTTTTTTATATCTAAGCCCTTCTATAATTGGTTCAATTTTTTCAATAGGCTTGTTAACCTTAACTGATGCAGCGGGCTCATTTATAATTTCTTTTTCATAAAACCATTTATAGTTACAGCTGCTACATTGAAGCAACCTTCCTTTTTCAGGTATGAGTTTTGAGTCAATATCGAATTTTTTATTACAGTTATTACATGAAATGATCATTATTCATCTATATCAGATTCTTTAAAAAAACACTTACTTTTGATGTTCTTTATTGTTTGAAATTACCTGTATCTAATGTATTAGTACGTCAATCGGGGCGTAGCGCAGCCTGGTAGCGCATCTGGTTTGGGACCAGAGGGTCGCAGGTTCAAATCCTGCCGCCCCGACCATTTTATGAAAAAAGCTATTATTTATATACCAACAAAAAACTCAATGCAGTCAGGTTTGGGTAAATCTGACAAGTGGGTAATAAAGTTTGAGGTTGAAAATACTGGGATCAATCCTTTAATGGGTTGGGAAACTAGCTCTAATACTCTATCAGAATTGAATTTAGAATTTTCAACTAAAGAGCTTGCAATTGAATATGCAAAAAAAAATAAAATTGATTTTGAAATTATAGAACCTCAAAAAAGAAAAACTATAAAAAAAACATACGCAGATAACTTTCTTAAATAAAAAATGTTTAAATTTTTTACACAAAAAAAGTGGCAATTATGGGCTTGGTTAGGTTCGTCTGTGATTCTCTTATCACTATGGCTTCAAGTAAAAATTGATGTAAAGATTAATGAATGGTTTGGTCAATTCTATGACATGATTCAAAAAGCTCTTGCTTCTCCAAATGCTATAACGATAAATGAATATTGGGCTAGTTTAGCTTCCTTTATTACGTTAGCTGGTATGTATATTGCACTTTATGTTGCAATAAGTTTTCTTACAGCTCACTTCCTATTTAGATGGAGAACTGCCATGGTAGAATGGTATCACTCAGTTTATGATAAAGCGCGAAAAATAGAGGGTGCATCACAAAGAGTTCAAGAAGATACAATTAAGTTTACACGTATTATGGAGTCACTAGGAACAAGTTTTATAGAGTCAGTAATGGTTCTAATACAGTTTGTACCTATACTATTAGGATTATCAATTGGTATACCTATTTTCTTTTTTGGAGATTGGCAATATGGATTGATTACAGGAGCATTGCTTTGGACATTGGGTGGCACTGCTTTCTTAATAGGGCTTGGTTGGATATTACGTTTAGTTGGGGTAGAGTATGATCTTCAAAAAAAAGAAGCTGCTTATAGAAAAATATTAGTAGTAGCTGAAGATGACGACAATATCAGACCTAAAAGTATAAATGAGTTATTTGATGATGTGCGTTCAATCCATTTTTTAAGCTATATCCGTTATTTATATTTTAATATTGGTCGTATGGCTTATTTACAGGCAAATGTATTATCAGCTTATGTTTTTTTAGCACCAGCCATTGTAGCTGGTGTTGTAACGTTAGGCGTTATGCAGCAAATAATTAGAGCTTTCGGTAGAGTTGAGGGTTCAATGCAATACTTATTAAAAGCATGGCCTACTATAATAGAACTAGCGAGTGTTTATAAACGTTTAAGAGAATTTGAAAACGTTATAAATTCAACCAGTTCTATGGATGAAAAAATTTAATGGCTATTGATAAAAGATTTATTAATCAAATTATTAAGGTTTCATCAAAAGCTGCATTAGCGTCATCATTCTTGGTTGGAAAAAAAGATAAAATAGCTGCAGATCAAGCAGCCGTTGATGCAATGAGATCTGAACTAAATAAAATAGATATGAACGGCAAAGTAGTTATTGGAGAAGGTTCTTTAGATAAAGCCCCAATGTTATATACAGGTGAATTACTTGGAAATAAAAATGGTGATAGTTTTGATATTGCTGTTGACCCATTAGAAGGAACTAATTTTGCAGCAAATAATTTACCAGGAGCTATATCAGTTATAGCTATTGCTGAAAAAGGAAACCTATTTAATGCTCCAGAAACATATATGGACAAAATTGCAACATGCAACGTCGAGAAAGGATTAATTGACTTAGACAACCCATTAAAAAAAAATATATCAAATTTAGCAGATTTTATGAAAAAAGATATTTCATCTATAACAGCATGTATTTTGGATAGACCAAGGCACAAAAAGATAATCGATGAATTAAAAGAATTAAAAGTAAAACTTAAGTTAATAACTGATGGAGATGTATTGGGTGCTCTTTATGTATCGAATCCCAAATATAATGTTGATATTTTTTTAGGTATAGGTGGTGGTCCAGAAGGAGTTTTAGCTGCAGCAGCATTAGATTCTTATAATTGTCATTTTCAAGGGAGGTTTATATTTGATAATGATAAAGATATAAATGATGCGAAACAAATGGGTATAAAAGATCTTAACAAGAAATATGAAATAAATGAAATAGTAAAAGGGGACTCTATATTTTGTGCAACAGGTATAACAACTAGTGATTTTTTATCTGGTGTAGAAATTATTGATAACAATTATACATCTGAAACTTTAGTTACACATAAAAATTCAAATTTTAAAGAAATTATTAAAAAAACTGATCCTATTATAGAATGATTTCTGTTTCTGGTAAGAATTGGATAGAAAAAAAAAATAATAAAAACTTGATAGAAAAATTAAAACAAGATTATAATTTTACTCATATTCTATCGAGCTTACTCGTCTCTAGAAGATTTGATCAAACAGAATTAAGTAGCATAGATAATAGCTTAAAACTTAATAATGTTTTTTTAGAAAATAATGATTTTGACAAAGCAAAAAATCTTGTTGTTAAATCTATTATTAATAAAGAAAAAATCTGTATTTTGGGAGACTATGATGTTGATGGATCTGCCGCTACTTCATTATTAATAAGATTTTTTGAAAGCATTAAACAACCGTTCTTCTACTATATACCAGACAGAGAAAAAGATGGTTACGGTGCTACTAAAAAATTATTCCAAAAACTAATCTTAAAAAAGCCACTTTTAATGATAATGGTAGATTGTGGCTCCACATCTAATGATGCAATAAATTTTTTAAATGAAAATAACATTAAATCTTTAATTATTGATCATCATGAAATTAATAAACCATTCCCAAAAGCTAACGTTATAATTAATCCAAAAAAAGATAATGGATACATTGAGTATGATTACTTATGCGCTACAACTTTAACATATTTTTTTTTAGATATATTATTGTTAAGAATTAAAAGTAAGATTATAATAACAAACTATTTAATTTACGTTTTGTTAGCAACTGTTTGTGATGTGATGCCACTAAGAAAATTAAATAGATTAATAGCATTAAATGCACTTCAAAAATTTGATATTAGTAACAACGCAGTTTTTAGTGAATTATTCAATTTAGATAATAAAAAAAGTAAGCTCACCATAAACGATTTAGGTTTTTTAATAGGCCCAATAATAAATGCAGGTGGTAGATTAGGTAAATCCAGCTATGCTTCAGAATTACTATCTTCTGATAATTTAGAAATTATAAAACATAGATCAGCTCAATTAGTTATGTTAAATAATAAACGGAAAAAAATTGAGAAAATTATCTTTGATGAAATTGATTTTAAAAAAATAGAAAATGAAAATAAAAATGTTATTATTTATTACAATCCAAATATTAATGAAGGATTAATAGGAATTATTGCTGCAAGGCTAAAAGATCATTTTAATAGGCCCGCCATAGTAATAACTACTTCAAATAAATTACTAAAGGGGTCTGCAAGATCTGTATTTAATTATAATATAGGTCGAGCAATCAAGAATTTATTTGATCAAAAAATAATTATAAATGGTGGTGGGCACAATGCAGCAGCTGGTTTGAGTCTGCATAAAGCTAAACTTAAAAGATTTAAAGATTTTATTGAAAAAGATTTTTTAAATTCAGGAGCTATTATAGAAAATATTTTTTTATATGATGCTGTAGTATCTTCATTAGCATTTAATGAATATTTTTACAATGATTTAAAAAAATTGGAACCTTTTGGAACTGGTAATCCTTCACCAACATTTCTCTTTGAAGATTTAAAAATAATTAAAATTAACATTTTGTCTAAAAAACATATTTCTTTAATCCTTAAATCTAAAACGGGTTTTTCAATTAAAGCTATATCGTTTAATTCAGTAAATAATAAAATTGGTCAATATTTAATGAACTACAAAAAAACCATAAATGTATTAGGTCAAATCAATGAAAACATTTGGAATAACAAAAAAACACTCCAATTAACTATTAGAGATGTTGTCACGTAAGTTAATTAGACTTGATAAATAATGACTTTTAAAATAAAAGACCTCTTAATGGTCCCTTCGTCTATCGGTTAGGACAGCTGGTTTTCATCCTGCAAAGGGGGGTTCGATTCCCCCAGGGACCGCCAAAATTATGTATTACTTCACTTATATGCTCAAATGCATAACTCCAAGTGTTAATAAAACATACGTTGGATATACAAATAATCTTAAAAAAAGACTAAATCAGCATAATACTAATAAAGGAGCGAAATCTACAAAAGGATATAAATGGTTGTTAATTTATAGCAAAAAATTTAAAAGTAAAAATAAAGCTATGTCTTTTGAGTATAAACTCAAAAAAAATAGAACAGAAAGAAAAAAAATAATAGAAAAAAACCGATGAAAATATCAATTTTATTACCCTACAAAGAGAATTATTCTCCTGAATATCCTGGTGCTGTTTCATTATTTATTAGTTCAACAAATAAAATAAGTGTTTATAAAAAAGATATAACTGTGTTTGGTAACACACAATATAAAAAAAAATTCTCAAATAATTATATAAATATTCCACTTAATAAAAATTTTTTATTTAAAAGTCAAAGTAAAGAATATGTAAATAAATTTATAGATCTACATAAAAATAAAAATATAGATATTGTTGAAATACATAACAGACCTAACTATGTAAATTTAATTAGGAAGCTTAACGCAAAAATAGTTTTGTATTTTCATAATGATCCTCTTTCAATGATTGGCTCTAAAAAAAAAAATGAAAGAGAAAATCTATTAATAACGTGTGAAAAAATTATTTTTAATAGTGAGTGGTCAAAAAAAAGATTTTTAAAAAATTTAGAAAATATTTACTACAAATCAACAAAACTTGAAGTAATTCATCAATCAATAAATCGTGAAAAAGTTGATTTAAATAAAAAATTAAAATTAATAACATTTGTTGGGAAGCTAAATTCAGCTAAAGGCTATGATCTTTTTGGTGAGTCAATTATCAAAATCTTAGATAAACATAAAAATTGGCGTGCAATAGTTGTTGGTGACGAACCAAGAGAGAAACTTAATTTTAAACATAAAAATTTAAAAAATTTAGGTTTTCAAAATCACAAAAAAGTTTTAGAAATTTTTAAAAAAACAAGTATTGCTGTAGCTTGTTCAAGATGGGAGGAACCATTCGGTCGAACAAGTTTGGAGGCATCAAGTAGAGGATGTGCTGTAATTATATCAAATAGAGGTGGTTTACCGGAAACTATAACAAATGGTATAATTATAAGAAATTTAAATATTCAAAATCTATACAAATCTATAAATGAATTAGTAGAAAATTCAAAAAAACGTAAAGATTTGCAGTATAGGTCTCTAAAAAATTTTTACTTAACCGATGATTATATAGTTAAAAAAATTGATAAATATAGATTTGGTTTAATAAACAATTCACAAAAAAATAATATTATAAACAAACCTATTTCTAAATTAAAAATTTTGCATGTAACTAATTTTAATGAAAGGCATAATGGAAGATTATTTTACAATACTGGAAAAAGAATCAATAACGGATTAATTCGTTTGGGGCACAGTGTTTTAGAGTTTAGTGATAGAGATATTGTTAGCTATTATAGATCTTTGAATGATATTAATGGTTCAAAAAAACTTAATAAAAAATTCATTGAAGTTATAAGCAATTATGTACCTAATATAATAATATTAGGCCACGCTGATTTAATTAAGTTAGATACTTTAAAATTTATAAAAAAAAATTATCCTCACATTAAAATTGTCCAATGGTTTTTAGATAGAATGGACTCAAAATGGTTATTTAATAGGAAAAGATTTTTAGACAAGATAGATATAATGGATACAAATTTTTGCACAACTGACCCTAAAAGCTTAAATTTACCTAATGACAAAGAAATTTACTACATGCCAAATCCGGTAGATGAAGCTTTTGAAATTTTACATAATTACAAATATACAAATTTTAATAATGATGTTTTTTTTGCAATGAGTCATGGTGTTCATAGAGGAGTTTTAAAATCAGGAAAATTCGATGAACGTGAAAATTTTATTAATAAATTACTTAAAAAATTACCTAATACTAAGTTTGACCTTTATGGTTTAAATGGAAAACAGCCTGTTTGGGCAGATAATTTTATTAATTCGATTTCTCAAAGTAAGATAGGTCTAAATTTAAGCCAAGGCAAACCTGCAAAATATTATAGTAGCGATAGATTTGCACAAATAATTGGTAATGGATTACTGGTTATGGTGGACGAAAAAACTAAATTTAACAACTTTTTAAATCGAGATGAAATAGTCTTTTATAAGGACATAAATGATCTTTCATCAAAAATTGAAAAATATTCTCATGATGACAAACTAAGAAAAAAAATAGCAAAAAAAGGTCGTGATAAATATTTTAAATTTTTTAATTCAACAATTATTGCAGATTTTATTATATCAAAAACTTTTTCTATTAAAAAAAAAAGGTTTTACTGGGAATAACAAATAAAAATGTTTTCAATTATAATACCTACATTTAACAATCTTGAATATCTTAAGCTATGTATATTTAGTATTAAAAAAAATTCAGCTTTTGATCATGAATTGATACCCCATATAAATGAAGGTATTGATGGAACCGAAGATTTTTTAATTAAAGAAAATATCAAATACACAATTACAAAATATAATGCTGGTATTTGTGAGGGAATGAATAAAGCTGCTAGAAAAGCGAAATTTAATTATATTTTATATGCACATGATGATTTCTATTTTTGTCCAGGTTGGGACTTAGAATTAAAAAAAGAAGTAGATAAAATAGGGCACAATAATTTTTATCTCTCAGGAACTATGATTGGAACTTCTGGCAAAGACTCATTAGACTGTGGAACCAATATTAAAAATTTTAATGAACAAAAGTTATTGGATAATTATCAAAAAATAAATTTTGTAGATTTTCAAGGATCTACATGGGCACCACATTTAATTCATAAAGATATATGGAATAGTGTTGGTGGATTTAGTGAAGAATTTTATCCAGGTACTGGATCCGATCCAGACTTAAATATGAAATTGTGGAAAAAGAAAATAAGAATTTTTAAAGGTTTATCAAAATGTTTAGTTTTTCATTTCGGATCAATTGTGACAAGGAGAAATAATGATAATAAAAAAATTCAAACTGAGTCTGGTAATAAAGGAAATAAAATTTTTCTTTTAAAGTGGGGGATAACTATTAAATTTTTTAAAAAATATTATCTTAAATCAGATATTAAGTACACATCAGAACTAACAGAACCTAAAAAAAATTATAAATTTTTATTCTTTTTGCTATTAAGTAAAATAAATTATCTATATGTCAAATATATTTATAAGTTAAATTCCTAAAAAAATTTTTATATAGATATCTAGTTCCTAACAAACAATACATCTAAATAAATTATTTGTTTCAAAAATGGGTAAAAATTTTTGTAATTAACTTTGGCAAATTTATTTTTTTGATAAAAAACTAATTTGTAATTATTTTCTTTAAAAAAAAATATAAATTTATTTAGATTAAAAAAATATAGATATACAGTATGTGGTAAAATATTAGTTTGTTTAACAATTAATTTATCTATTTTTAAATTATCTTTAAAAAAAGTTGTTCCAGAAAAAAAAATATATTTTGGTTTTTTTTTAATAATTTTCTTTAAAAAAGTATTAAAATTTTTAAAATACTGAATTGATGATCCAAAATATACTATATCTAAATTATTTAACTTTGTAATATTTGTTATCGGATAAAAGTTTAAAATTTTGAATTTTTTCTTAATTGTTTTGAAGACATTAATAATGTCTATAAAATTATAAACATAATAATTTCTTATTTTCAAATTATTATTCAACTTTAGATAAAGGTCTATATTATCTCCACCAATATCTAAATAATCAAATTTTTTTTTTTTAAATATTTTTTTTAAAAAAATATCCATGTCCATTTTTGTGTTAAATTTAGTTAATTTTTTATTAGGGTCAAAATTTTCTACTAATTTAATTTGTTCTTTTAAATTTATATTTATTGGATAAAAATTTTTTGGTAAAATCTTTAAATCAGTTGGTACAAAAAAAATACCATATCTTCTTAAAAGTTTTCTATTAATAGTTTTTGGAAAAAATCTTGTAAATTTTTTTTTTAATAAACTTTGTACAAATTTATTGGTCATTAGTAATCAATATTACATTTCTTTTTAAAATAAAAACTTAATAAGCCGTTAAGTCTTGTTTTATATATTTGATATTTATTTTTATTTAAGAAATAAAATACTATCGTTTTAAGAGAAAACTTACAAATTGACTTAATTGCAACTAAAAGAATTAATGTTTTATTATAATGTTTGTTTAAAAAGTAATATTTTGACCATTCCCAATGCCATTTCTTAAAACATTCATACTTCAAACTTTTATCATTGATGGATCCATCTGAATGTTCTGCAATAAGATTATTTATAAGATAAATTTTTTTATTCATCTTAAAACATTGGTGAAAAAATTCATCTTCTTCGAAATATAAGAGCATATTTTCATCAAATTTAATATTTTTTTCATATGTATTTTTTTTGTCTATTAACATGATTGAGCCGCTCACAAAAAATACCTGTTTTATATTCTCAAAATTTGTTTCCCTTAAAAAAATATTAAAAAAAAACTTATTATAATAAAATTTAATTAAGGATAAATTACCTCTTTTTTTAATAGTTTTATCATTGTAAAAATGATTTATTTTTGGAGCAATAATTCCAAAATCATCAAGTTTTTTAATAGAATCTTCTATAATTTCAAAAAAATTGTGTGGTAAAATTGTATCTATATCTAAATAAAGTACAAATCTAGTATTTGAATTTTTAATTCCACAATTGATACCTGCACCATTACCCAAATTCTTGTTTTTAATTATTTTGATATTTAAATTTTTCGGAATTATCAAATCTATCAGCGTAAAATCGTGCGAATGATCAATTATCAAAACATCTGTATCAATTTTAATGCTATTTAAACAAGATTGTAATTTTATCTTATTACATCGAAAATTCACAAGCACTATATCTATTTTCATAATAAATCTACTATAGAAACTTAATACTAATGTTAAAGAAATTAATTTGTTTACCTTAATTTTCTACATATAATCAATATTTATTACTTCCTTTTAGATTTTTAACATATCGTAAATTTTATTAGCAATTCTTATAAAGATAAGTTATTAAAATAATCTAAATGAAATTGATTAAAACAAAAATACCTGATTTACTTATTCTTAAATCACAAGTTTTTAAAGATAAAAGGGGGTTTTTAAAAGAAACTTTTAGGAAAGATGTTTTGAATAAAAATTTACCTTTTGATGTAATGTCTTATTCTAAAAAAAATGTTCTTCGTGGGTTACATTTTCAAAGCAAATACTCTCAAGCAAAATTAATTACTGTAACTCATGGTAAAATTCTTGATGTTGCTGTAGATCTAAGAAAAAACTCTAAAACTTTTGGTAAATATTTTTCTATTATAATTAATCAAGATGATGATTTTTCTTTTTTTATACCTGAAAATTTTGCTCATGGTTTTTTATGTTTGTCAAAATCATGCACTATTAATTACAAATGTTCGAATTATAGGAATCAAAAATATGAAAGAACGCTTGCTTGGAATGATCCTCATTTAAATATTAATTGGCATATTAAAAATCCCCTTTTATCTGACAAGGATAAAAATAAAAATCAAACTTTTAAAGAACTATTTTTTAAAAGTTAAAATTTAATCTTGTTTAAAGCATTATTTTTAAACAAATTAGCTTCCTTAATGTATCTTCTAACCATTTCCGTTGACTTATGTCCTGTCATTGCCATAATACTTCTTTCTTCTGCGCCTGACTCAGCAGCTGACGTTGCAAATCCTGATCTCAAACTATGCCCTGAATAATTTTTATTATCTATGCCTGCCAATTTTAAATATTCTTTAATTAGTAATGCTACTGTTTGATCGGTTAATCTATATTCTGACAACTTTGACCCTTTGGTAAATCTCCTGAATACTGGTCCTGTGGTTATATTTGAAATCTCCATCCATTTTTTTAACGATACTACTGGACAATATTGAAGACTATCAAAGTAGGGTAGTGCTTTTATTGAGCCTTCACCAAATTGGTCTGTTTTAGACCTTCTAAGTTTTATCTTAAGGCCCTCTGGAACAAAATCTAAATCTTCGTAATTCAATGAAACTATCTCGTTTCTTCTAAATCCTCCAGAAAAGCCAATTAGTATTATAGTTCTATCTCTCAATTTCTTGATTTCTTGTTTTTTTTGTGTATCTATAACATTAATTAACTCTTTTAAACCATTGATTAATATTGGTTTTTTACTTAATTGAATGCTGCCTTTTCTTCTTTTTATACCCATAATATTTTCAACTATGGATGGATGTTTTGTATCCAGATAATAACCTTTTAGCTTATGAATGACTGATATTGATACTAATCTACGTTTTAATGTACTCATTTTAGCGTCTTTTGTGGATAAATATGTTAAGTATAAAGAAACTATTTTAGGATCTGATGGAAGAGATTTAAAACCATTCTTAATACAGAACAATTCAAAGTCACTAAAATCTGATTTATAAGCTCTTACTGTATTAATTGCTTTAGAATTTTTAAGATTTAATAAAGTTTCCTCTTTAATTGCTTTAATGTCTGTTATTATATCATTCATATAAATTACTATTGATAACCATTAATTATCGTTAGTAATATACTAATAGATTTTACTTGTCAATTAAATTAATCTTAAAATATGGAGATTGGAATTTGGATGATAGTAATATTGTTATTAGGATTAACTCCACCTTTGCTAGCTCTGATCCTTTGTCTTATATTGATAAAAAAAAATCCTTACAAAAAACTCTTTAAAAATCAAATTTACGCAGGGTTTTGGCAAAGGTTTTTAGCTGGAATTATTGATTTAATAATATTGATAGTTATTGAGGTTATTTTAATTTTTATACCTATTATTGGGTGGATTTTAAGCTTATTTGTTACATGGCTTTATTTTGCTATACAACATTCATCAACAAAACAAGCTACGTTTGGAATGAGGGCGCTGGATATTAAGATTACTGACGAAAATCATGCTAAAATAGGGTTTTGGAGGACTACTGGTAATTTTTACCTAACTGTTATTTCTGCATTTATAGTTTTTATAGGTTTTTTCATGATAGGTTTCACTTCAAGAAAACAAGGTTTTCATAATTTAATTTCAAGAACTCTTTGTATAAAAATAAAATAATCATATTTATCAACAGTTTAAAAAGAACTATTAAAGTTTATGATTAGAAAATTAGAGCAAAAAGATAAGGAAAATTGGGCTAAATTATACAATGGTTATGCCAATTTCTACAAAGTACCAATGAATACTGGGATTTTAGACACTCTTTGGAAGTGGATTCACGATGAAAGCCATGATGTTAATGGACTTTGCTTTGAATTAGAGGGTAAAATTGTTGGTATTGCTCATTATAGAACAATGCCAAGACCAATTAAAGGTCAATATATTGGGTTTTTAGACGATTTGTTTGTAGAACCAGATTTTAGAGGCCAAAAAATAGCTCAAAAACTTATTAGTCATCTAAAATCCTTATCTAAAGCCAATAATTGGCAAGGAGTTCGTTGGATCACCCACTCTTCCAATGAAAATGCTAAGAAATTATACGATAAAATAGCCAATAACACAGGATTTGAACTCTATGAACTTAAAGGGAACTAAATTTCAGCTAAAAGTGTGGAATTACTTGAGGAAAATACCTAAAGGCAAAGTTAAGACCTACCTGGAGGTTGCTAAAGCTATTAAAAAACCTAAGGCATTCAGAGCTGTTGCTAATGCAGTGGGTAAAAATCCCTATCCACCTAAAATACCCTGTCATCGAGTAATCAGGTCAGATGGAAGTCTCGGCGGATACTCTGGAAAAGGTGGAATTCGACAAAAACGCCATTTATTGAGATCTGAAAAGGTCTTCATAAAATAGTATATTTAACCTATTAAACCTTCTAAAAACGTTGGTAATAAATACTTTTAACTGATATTACTATAAATAAACATAAATTAGATAATGCATCCTTCAGTTGTACTGCAAACGACCAATCAAGCAAAATAAGGTACTCTATGGAGCTTTAAAAGGTATATTCTCAGACTGCATTGCTCTACTAGTCAATAATATCAACACTTTTTGACAGTGGCTAAAAAGCCCTATTTTAAAGGGTTTTTAGACCCCCACCCTATATCCAAAAAAAATTATAAATTTTTAATATTTCCATAGTGTCTAGAAACGTTGGTATTAAATACTTTTTTTTATTTACCTTATTTTATCTATAAAGGAACTTTAAATTATTTTATTCTGTTAAAATTTAAGAAAATTTAATTTCATTATCTTGAAGATTTGTAATTATTTGTAAAATTATACTAATATTTTATATTAAAAAAAATAAATAATTACAATAATTTAGCATTATAAATTAATGTATAGGATTAAGTAATAGTAAATATTTGTTGTCTATTATTAAAGGCTCTTTACAGTAGCTTCTCTTCTAGAGATATAAATTCCACTAATGACAATTATAGCTAAACCGAGAAAAGTCCAATTATCAGGGAAGTTACCAAAGAAATAGTATCCAATAATCACGTTAGGAATGATCTCGGTGTAACCTAAAGGAGCTAATTTAGAAGCATCAGCATATTTTAGAGATAATATAAGGAATAGGTGACCAATACATGCAAAGATCCCTATTCCAGCCATCATAGACCACTGAGAAGGGCTAGGATCAATCCATACAAATGGCATTATACCTGAAACGGCAACCAATCCAACTAACCCAGTCAATAATAGAGTCAATAAAGGGTTATCTGATGTGCTTAATTTACGAGTAATTATAAGATAAAACCCATACATTATACCTGTTCCTAAAGCAGCTAAACTAGCAAGATTAATTTCAAGAAAACCTGGTCTAATAACAACCAATGAGCCTATAAATCCAATTATTACAGCTGTCCAACGCCTTACACCTACCTTCTCACCTAATAACATCGGTGAAAACGCAGTAACTATTAATGGAGCAACAAAAGCTAACGTTAAAGCTTTAGCTAAAGGAATTATTGATATTGCATAGAAAAAACAAATGTTTGCACAAAGCAAGATTAGACCTCTTAGAATTTGTAATTTGGGTTTATCAGACCATACGAGTTGTTTGTTATAAAAAAAAAACATTACGGGTAGCGTAAAAGCTACTGTAAAAAAATATCTAGCCCATGTAATTTGTAAAACTGGAAGATCAGCACTTAAATATTTTGCAAAACCATCCATTACTGGAAGCATCATCCAACCTAATAAGCTAAAAATAATGGCTTTCATAAGCCAATAGATACAGTTTAATTGAAGTATTTTAAAGCAAAGAATACTACTATCGGAATAGTAATAAAAGACATCAATGTTGATGTTACAATTGTACTGGCGATATTATCAACAATTTTTTTTGGAGAATACATCGATCCTACAAGATAATTTAACACAGCACTGGGCATTGCACTTTGTATTAATAAAACACCCGCTGCAAAACCACTCAAATCGAGTTTGTTAATTATAAGAATACATATTATTGGACCCAAAAGAACACGTCCTAGGGCTAATATAATTGAGTGTTTTAAAGAAAACTTAAACCTTGTTAGGGCTATGCCAAGAGACATTAAAACTAAAAAAATAGTTGCATATGTCAAAAGAAAAGTAGTGTTTTCAAGAAATACTGGAACGTCTAAATTAAAATAAAGAAATAAGACTGAAATTATTATTGCATAAACAGGAGGACTTTTAAGAACCACATCAAAAGAAAATTTTTTATTAGCAAGAAAAACACCTAATGTAAAGTGAAACAAAATTATAACTGAAGCAACAGCTGATGCTATTCCTAGTCCTTGGGTCCCATAAGCAAAAAGGCAGATAGGAATTCCCATATTACCAGTATTTGGTAAGATCATAGGTGGTAGCTCCATACTAAGATCTCTTTTCAAAATAAAAAGTAGTATTAAACCAACAATGGAAAAGCCCCCAATCATAATTAAAGCATAAAAGAAGTAGGAAGTAAAAACTGAAAAAGTAACACCAGTGGTAGTTACAGTATAAAAAATCATTGCAGGTGTACCAATATTTCCAGCAAAATCAGTTATAAAATTAGTGTCTATTTTTGGATTTTTTTTCCCTAAGTAATAACCAATACCAATAACAAAAAAAACAGGAAATAAGACTTCAAATATTTTGGAATATAAATCCATTAATTATATATTCTTATTAATGTAGGATAATTAAGAATATCTTTATCTTTTTTGAAAATTGAAAGACAATTTTTTGAATTAAGTTCATTGGTTTTATGAGTAATAATAACAACTGTAGCTTTATTATTTTTTTTATCAGGTGTTTGAATTAATCTTTTTACTGAAATTTTATATTTAGCCAACCTGTTAGTAATCTTAGATAAAACACCTGGTTTATCTTTAACTTCAAATCGTAAATACAAAGAGTTTGTATAATTATTAACATTATAACATTTAATAGATTTACGTTTATTATTAGGTATACCAAAAGGCTTTTTAATATCATCTTTCAATATTGAAAGTAAATCGGATAGTAATGATGAAGACGTGGGTCCAGGTCCAGCACCCTCACCCTGTAAGATACTTTCACCAACTGGTTTTCCTTCAAGTATAACAGCATTCATTACACCAGAAACATTACCAATATAAGAATTTTTACTTACAAGACATGGGTGTACAGTTTCAAATAATCTACCATTTATAATTTCAGATATACCAAGCAACTTAATACGTAAATTTAATTGGCTAGCTATTTCTATATCTTTCAATTCAATTTTTTCAATTCCTTCCACTAAACATTTATACTTTGAAATTTTAGTATTAAATGCAAGAGCAGATAATATTCTAACTTTAGCAAATGCATCAAAACCATTTAAATCTAATTTAGGGTTGCCAGGTTCTGCGTAACCTAATTTTTGAGCCTTTTTTAAAACATTTGCAAAACTATCTTTAGAATCTCTCATTTCAGAAAGAATATAATTAGAAGTACCATTTAGAATCCCATATACTTTAAATATTTTGTTGGTAGCAAGACCTTCTTTAATAGTTCTTAATATAGGAATACCACCAGCAACAGATGCTTCAAATTCTAAGTTAACATTATTATCCTCAGCAATTTTTCCTAAATAATCACCATGTTTAGATATAAGTGCTTTATTGGGGGTGATTACGTGTATCTTGTTTTTCAAAGCAGTTTCCACAACTTTTTTAGATATTCCATCAGATAAACCAATAGCTTCAAATAAGATATCAACTTTAGTTTTTTTAAATATTTCTAATGGATTCTTATAAAAAATTTTTTTATTTACTTTAAATCTTCTTTTTTTAGAAATACTTCTTGCAGAAATAGCAACAACATTGATTTTTTTTCCAGTTTTAAGTTCAATATCTTTTTTTTTAATATTTAATTCATGATATAAATAAATGCCAACTTGTCCTAGTCCAATTACAGCAATATTAATATTATTTTTCATAATTTAATTATCTATATTTGGGTAAGGATTTATTTGAGAATATGTAATGATCAATTCAGTAAATTCATTAAAAGTTAAGTTTTTATCAAAATTTAAAACTTCATTTTTAGTATTATAATTTGAACTTGGTGAAGCACATGATGTTAAAAATAAAAATAAAAATAATTTTTTCACTAAAAACCTCTATTTTTAGGAAAATTAAATTTTAAATTCATATTTTGTATAGCTTGACCTGCTCCACCTTTTATTAAGTTATCAATAACAGATAAGATAATAACACTATTTTTATACTTTGTTTTGCAGATTACTATAGCGCAATTATTTGTGTTAATTACGTCATTTGTACTTAACAAAGAATTTGTTTTCAAAATTTTAACGAATCTACTTTTAGAATATCTAGTATTCAATGTTTTTTCTAATTTTTTAATTTTTACACCTTTATTTAGATCTAAATAAATTGTGCTCAGTATTCCTCTAAACATTGGTGATAAATGAGGAGTAAAAGTAAAAGAAAATTTTTTTTTTGTGTATTTATTAATTTCTTGCTGAATTTCAGAATTATGTCGGTGAAAACCAACACCATATGCACTTAAGGACTTGTAAAGATTTTTATCTTTATATTTTTTATGCACCCCTCTACCTGCTCCAGAATAACCAGATTTAGAATCTATAATTATATTATCTAATTTTATTAAGTTTTTTTCAACTAAAGGAATTAGTGGCAAAAGTATCGATGTAGGGTAACATCCAGGACATCCAATAATATTAAATTTTTTAACTTTGTCTCCGTTTATTTCTGGCAATGAATAGATTGACTTTTTAATATTTTTAACTGATCTATGCTTTTGCTTATACCACTTTAAATAATTTGAAGCTTTATCAAGTCTAAAATCAGCAGCTAAATCAATTAACACATTGTGCTCAAGTAAATCGTTGGAAATATTTTGTGCTTCACCATTAGGTAAAGCAGTAAAAATAAGATCAACATTTTTCAAAAGAGATTTCTTGTACCTAATAATACTTGGTAGTTTTTTCGCACTTATTGATTTTTCATAACTTGAGATTTTTTTTCCAACAGATGTATTTCCACAAAGATATCTAATTTTAACATCGCTGTGTTTAACTAATAATTTAATTAATTGAACACCAATATAACCAGTTGATCCAGCAACTAAAACATTAATCTTAGGCATTTTTTATTATAACAGTTTAGTATTAAAAAAGAATTATCTTTTCGAGAATTGGAAGCTTCTTCTGGCTTTTCTACGGCCAGGTTTCTTTCTTTCAACTGACCTAGAATCTCTAGTATTTAGCTTTTCAGTCTTAAGAACGGATCTATTCTCTGAATCAAATAAAATTAATGCTTTAGCGATGCCATGAACCATGGCACCAGCTTGACCTGTGTGACCACCACCAGTAACGCTACATCTTACATCAAAACTAGTTGCTTGGTTTATAATTTCAAATGGTCTTGTAATTTGCATTTTATGAGCACCACTCGTGAAGTAATCATCCATAGTTCTGCCATTTACATAAATTTTACCAGTTCCTTTTTTAACCCAAATTTTTGCAATAGATTTTTTTCTTCTGCCAGTCGCATACTTACTATCTGTGAAATCTAATTTAATTTTAGGTTTTTTTGTAGTAATTTTAGCTGCTGATTGTTCCATATTAATTTCTAATTAAATTCTTAGGGTTTAATTTACCTAAATCTAAAATTTTAGGGTTTTGAGCTGCATGAGGATGTTCTTCTCCAGCATAAATTTTAACTTTGGTTAATTGTTTTCTTCCAAGAACTCCACCGGGTAACATTCTTTTAATTGCTAATTTCAAAGATTCTCCAGGTTTATTTTTTTCCAATAATTTTTCAGGAGTTATTTCTTTAATTCCTCCGGGGTGACCAGTGTGTCTGTAGTATTTTTTGTCTTTAAATTTTTTTCCAGTAAATTTCGCTTGCTCAACATTTTTAACAACAACAAAGTCGCCATCGTCCATATGAGGAGTGTATGTGGTTTTATTTTTCCCTTTAACAATCATGGCAATAATTGATGCTAGTCTTCCAACCACGGCATTTGTTGCATCAATTTCGAACCAGTTGCTATTTAGTTCACTACTTTTAAGAAATTTAGTCATTGTGCGTGGATTAATACTATTATTAGATGTAAAGTCAATTTTATATTTAGCTTGCAAAACCTTACTTAAATGATAGTTTGATTAAGCCGATTTGTTCCTATTGCAGGCTGTATTTTGCTAAAAAGGATTTTTAAACCACATTATCGGTAGGTGCATTTGAGCTATATTGTACGCCTTGCATAAAGCTAAAGTACTAAAAAAGGAGTATAGAGATGAGTACAAAAAGAAATAACCCAGAAACTATTGCAATTCATGGTGGAGACTATAGAAGCGATCCTACAACAAATGCTGTAGCAGTTCCTATCTACAGAACTACATCATATCAATTCGATAGCACTGAGCATGCTGCTAATTTATTCGCTTTAAAAGAGTTTGGGAATATTTACACAAGAATCATGAATCCAACAAATGATGTTTTAGAAAAGAGGCTTGCGGCTCTTGAAGGAGGTTTAGCAAGTTTATCTGTATCATCTGGCCAAACAGCATCGACTTTTGCAGTTTTAAACGTAGCTCAAGCTGGAGATAATATAGTAAGCTCTACTGATTTATATGGTGGAACTGTATCTTTGTTTACTCACACTTTGAGTAAACTTGGAATTGAAGTTAGATACGCTGATCCATCTGATCCAAAAAATTTTGAAAAAGCGATAGATGATAAGACAAGAGCTTTTTATGGAGAAACTTTGCCAAATCCATATTTAAGAGTTTTTCCAATTAAAGAAGTATCAGACATTGGAAAAAAATATAACATACCATTAATAGTAGATAACACAGCTGCACCCGTGATTTGTAAGCCAATAGAACATGGTGCTGCTGTAGTAGTTTATTCGCTTACCAAATATATAGCTGGACATGGTACTGTTGTAGGTGGCGCTTTAGTTGATGGTGGTAATTTTGATTGGACAGCAGACCCTAAAAGACAACCATTATTTAATGAACCTGATGCTAGTTATGGTGGTGTGGTCTGGGGTAAAGCAGTTCCAGAATTAACAGGAGCAAATGTTTCTTTTGCAGTAAGAGCAAGAGTAACAATTTTAAGAGATCTTGGATCTGCATTATCTCCTGATAATGCTTTTGGAGTAATACAGGGATTAGAAACTGTGGCTTTAAGAATGAAACAACATTGTGAAAATGCCTCTAAAGTTGTTGATTATTTAAAAAAACATAAGGCAGTAAAAAAAGTCATTTATTCTACTGAACATAATGATGAAATTAATAAAAGAGCTAAAAAATACCTTAAAGGTGGAAATGGTGCTTTAGTTGGCATTGAATTAGCTGAAGGCATTGAAGCAGGAAAAAGATTTATAGAGTCTTTAAAAATGTTCTACCATGTTGCTAATATTGGTGATGCAAGGAGCTTAGCAATTCATCCAGCATCAACAACTCACAGCCAGTTAACTGAAGATGAATTGGCAGCTGCTGGTGTTACACCAGGGTATGTTAGATTGTGTATTGGCTTAGAACATATTGATGACATTATCGATGACTTGGATCAAGCATTAGAAAACTCTTCAAAAAAAAAATTAAAGGCTGTTAGTTAGAGTTTTTATATAGTATCAAAATGTAAGTGCTCAAAACTAATATTGAGCCTAACTGGTGTAGTGATGCGTATTTGATTTCTACACCAGAAATCAAAGTTATTATTCCTAAAAAAATTTGAATCAAGATAACAACATCAAAAAATAATAAATATTTAAAATCATGTTTTTGTCTAATATAAAAATAATTCAAAATCATAATAAAAAATATAAGTAAATAAGCTGTTGATCTATGTAAAAATTGGATAATAGAAGGGTTACTTAATAATTGAGAATTTATTATATCATTAAATTTAACGTCATTAGGAAAAAAACTTCCATTCATATCTGGCCAAGAGTTATATATAAGACCACCATCTAGCCCAGACAAAAAAGCACCTAATATGATTTGTATAACAATTAATAAAAGTATGAATAATAATAATAAATTAGAAATTTTTTCATGGAATCTTTTAACTTTGAAAATGTCTAGTATGAACCAAAAAATTAGACTTAAAATTAATAAAGCTAAGGATAAATGTACACTTAATCTAAAATGACTAACATCATTATTTTCAATTAAACCACTTGAAACCATATACCATCCAATAAATCCCTGAAGACATACAAGAAAAAATATCAAATAATATTTATTTGAATAATATTTTGAGTCTTTAAACGTTAAACTAAAAAAAATTAATGGTATTAATGAAAACAAACCAACAAATCTTGCTAATAATCTGTGTGCATACTCCCAATAAAAAATTATTTTGAATTCACTTAATGTCATATCGTAGTTAATATTTTGATATTCTGGGATCTTTTTGTATTGTGAAAAATAAAAATTCCAATCATTAACATTTAATGGGGGAAGTATCCCAGTAAAAAGCTCCCATGCAGTAATAGATAAACCAGAATCAGTTAATCTAGTAAGGCCACCTACTGCAACCATTAAAATAATTAATAAAAATAAAGTTATTAGCCATAGCTTTAAATATTTTATATAGTTGTCACTGTTTACAAACATAAATTATACTTATAATACTTATCTTAATAACCAATTGAATAAATGTCGCCTACAAATAAAAAAAAATTAGATTTATTACGAGTTAAGCTTGATAGACTTGATGATAATTTGCTTAAATTAATAAAAAAAAGATCTAATTTAGTAAATGAAGTTCTGAAAGTAAAAATTTACAAAAATGAAATAATTGATCAAAAAAGAATAGATTTTATACTTAAAAAAATTAAAAAAAAATCAATAAAATCAAATATAGACCCAAAAATAACTAATAGAATTTGGAAAAATATGATTTGGTCGTTTATTGATTATGAAAAAAGAAATTTTAAAAAAAAATAATACTATTTACTATGTGGGGGTAATTTTTTCTCTACAAACATTTCGTGTTTTCTTGTAGATGGATTATATTTTTTAGCAGAAAGTTTTACTTTAGCTTTTTCACCGCCAGCAGGTTTTTTAACATAATAAAAAAAAGGACTGTCAGGTTTTGCTTCTGGTACTAATCTAACTTTAACATGAGTTTTTTTTGCCATTTTATTTTATTTTTTTTAATTGTTTTATTAACCCTGATATTTTTTTAAGTTTATTTTTTATACTATAGTCAGCATTTATAGAATTATTTGGTAATACGTCAAGTTTTAATGATTTGTCTGAATTAAGAACTTTTTTAGCTCCATTAATTGTCATTCCTTGATCTTTAAGAAGATATTTGACTTTTTTTAGCACTTCTATTGTATCATTACTATAATATCGTCTATTACCGTTTAAGATATTTGGCTTAATTTGTTTAAATTTTTTTTCCCAAAAACGAATTGTATGAGTATTAAGAGTTCCTTTTTTTTTATTAATTAGATTGAGAATTTTAGCAACCTCTCCTATAGACTTATAGGCTTTATTACTCTTAATGATCATTATTGGAATTTACCAAATCTTTGAATTCTTTTGAAGCTTTAAATAAAACAACATCTCTATTTGATATAATTTTTTTTTCTTTAGTTTTAGGATTTCTGCCTACTCTACTTTTTTTCATTCTAATAGAAAATGTACCAAATTTTGATAATTTAAGTTTTTTTTCATTCTTTAAATTCTCAAAAATTGTTGATAAAAAATCTTCAATCAAATTTTCTGAAATACTCTTTGAAAATCCTATCTGCATGTAAATTGTATTAACTAGATCTTTTTTAGTAAGATTGATTCTGGTCATTAATTAATATTATTTCTTATTTTTTGTATTAAATCTCCACTTATTATTCTAGTGCAAACACTTAATGAGTTAGAAAATCCGATGTAATCTGTGCCACCATGGCTTTTAATTACCGGAGAATCTAGGCCAATAAATATTGCCCCATTATATAATCTTGGATCTAGTCTTGCTTTAAATTTTTTTAAATTTATAATATTTAATAATGAAGAAATTTTTCCAACTAAATTACCTGTCATTGCTTTTTTTAATTCACTTGTAATAAAGTTTGCAGTTCCTTCTGCAGTTTTTAAGGCAACATTTCCTGTAAAACCATCTGCAACAATAACATTAACATCGCCGTTCATTAGTTGGTTTCCTTCAATAAATCCCTTAAATTCAAAATCTTGATTTTTTGTTTGCGTTAATTTTTGATATGTTTCCTTAATTATTTCGTTACCTTTAATTTCTTCAGAACCAATATTTAACAAGGCTACCTTAGCAATCTCATCCGGATATAATGATTTAAATAACGAAGATCCCATTATTGAAAAATCAATTAAATTTTTTGGACTACATTCAATATTTGCACCTAAATCTAAAACAACACTCATACCTTTTTTATTTGGCCATAAAGCAGATAGAGCAGGTTTGTCTATATTTTCAATCATTCTAAGATTAAGTTTTGAAATAACTAAAAGGGCGCCTGTATTACCTGCAGATATAACTATGTCTGATTTTTTTTCTTTAACACTTTGGATTGCGAGCCACATACTTGTATTTTTTCCTCTTTTTGCTCCTTCTAATGGACTATCTGTACCTTTTACCGTATCTTCAGTATGGATGAGGTCAAAAGCAGTGTTTGGTAAATTTCCATTAAGACATTTTAATATTTCATCTTTGTTTCCAAAAATTTGATAAAATGAGTTTTGATTGTTTTTAAAATGATGAATAATCCCATCAATAACTTTTTTTGGTGAACCATCTCCACCCATTGCATCAACTGCAATTTTGATTATTTTATTCATTTTGATACGGAATTGTTATTCCTTAGGATCTAAAACTTGTCTGCCTTTATACATACCAGTTTTAAGATCAAGATGGTGAGAAAGTCTAAATTCACCTGATTTTTTATCTTCAACAACATTCTTAGATGAAAACTTCATATTCTGAGATCTTCTCATTCCAGTTCGTGACGGGGATTGTTTACGTTTTGGTACAGCCATAATAAAATTAATGTTTAATTACACCTTTTATAAATGAATTTAAAGTATTATTTAACAAAATAACCTCAAATTTTTCAAAATATTCCGTTAAATAATAAGTATTTTCAACGTTATCTACAAAAATTGATAGAACTTCGTTTTTTGATTCTTTATTTAAATCATCCCAATTATGAATTTTATCGATCATGGCATAAAGTAAATTTAAATAATCTTTCATTTTTTTGTTGATTGATTGATCACCATAACCAATTTCTCTAACACTCAGTTCAATTTGTCTAAAAATGTAATCATAAATTTCTTGTAATAGTTCTTTTTTATTATTTTCTTTATAAATTTTTAAAAAAAAAGCAAAATGTAGTAGAAAAAATATCAACCTATCAGAAAAAGTGTCTTTATTTTTAAAACCTTTATATAAATCTTTATTTCTAGTTAAATTTACTAAATTGTTGTAAATATTAATATAGTTTTTATTCATGAAAAATTTATTTTTAATATTTTTATTTTTTTTTGTTTCAGCATGTAATTTAAATAAAGTTATAAAAAATCATGGAGTTCATTTTTTAGAAAATAAACATACTACACTTTCTGAAAATACTTCAAATAAAAATGATATAATTAAATTATTAGGCCCTCCTTCTACAAAAGGAAACTTTGATAACGATATATGGATCTATATTGAGAGATCAACTAGCTCATCTAAGTTTTTAAAACTGGGTAAAAAAACTTTGATTAAAAATAATGTTTTGGTACTAGAGATTAATACATTGGGTATTTTGGAAAAAAAAACGTTTATAAACAAAAATGATATGAATGAAATAACATTTGAGGAAAGCTTTACAGATATGAGTTATAGTAAAAAATCTTTCTTATATGATTTCATGTATACGTTAAGAAAAAAAATTAATAGTAATAAGTAATCAAATCATTTTAACATCAAAGCAAACAAATATAGTTATTATCCAGCAATAACTGCTAATAACAATAGTGCTACAATATTAGTAATTTTAATCATTGGGTTAACAGCTGGACCCGCTGTATCTTTGTATGGATCTCCAACAGTGTCACCAGTAACTGCAGCTTTATGAGCCTCAGAACCTTTTCCACCATGATGACCATCTTCAATATACTTTTTAGCGTTATCCCATGCGCCACCTCCTGCTGTCATTGAAACAGCAACAAATAGTCCAGTAATAATTACACCTAATAACATGGCACCAACAGAAGCTAAAGCTTCAGCTTGTCCACCTATTGAAAGAATAACAAAATATAAAACGATCGGAGATAAAACTGGTAATAAAGAAGGTATAACCATTTCTCTTATTGCTGCTAGTGTAAGTAAATCTACAAGTTTAGCATAATCAGGCTTTTGTTTACCCTTCATAATACCAGGGTACTTCTTAAATTGTCTTCTAACTTCAACAACAACAGCACCACCCGCTCTTCCAACAGCTTGCATTCCCATCGATCCAAATAAATATGGAAGCATTCCACCAATTAATAAACCAACAACAACATAAGGATTAGTTAGATCGAAGGTAACAACTATCCCTTCTAATTTAGATCCAGCTACACCTGAAAAATGTTTAATATCTTCAACGTATGCAGCAAATAAAACTAATGCACCTAAGCCAGCAGAACCAATTGCGTAACCTTTAGTAACTGCTTTAGTAGTATTCCCAACAGCATCTAAAGCATCAGTAGTTTTTCTAACACTGTTTGGTAATTTAGCCATTTCAGCAATACCACCAGCATTATCAGTAACTGGACCGTATGCGTCAAGAGCAACAACCATTCCTGCTAAAGCTAGCATCGTAGTAACAGAGATTGCAATACCATAAAGACCAGCTATTGAATTTGTGGCTAAAATTCCAGCAACAATAATTAATGCTGGAATCGCTGTAGCCTCCATAGAAACAGCTAAACCTTGAATAACATTTGTTCCATGTCCTGTAGTTGACGATTTTGCAATACTTCTCACTGGTCTGTATTCAGTTCCAGTGTAGTATTCAGTAATCCAAATTAATAAACCAGTAATAACTAAACCAATTATTCCACAGTAATATAAACTCATACCAGTGAAGTATTTAGGTTCAGCTTTGTCAGGTTCAGTAGTAAAAACTGTATCTAAACCAATAACATAATCTGTTACTGGGTATAAAATTATTAGTGAAGTAACAGCAGAAACAACAAACCCTTTATATAAAGCATTCATAACATTTTTACTTTTACCAAGTTTAACAAAAAATGTTCCTAAGATTGATGTTAAAATACAAGCTCCACCAATAGATAAAGGGTAGATCATCATATTCATATCACCAACAAAAAATATTGAAGATAAAACCATTGTTGCAACAATAGTCACAGCATAAGTTTCAAATAAATCAGCTGCCATACCTGCACAGTCACCAACGTTATCTCCTACATTATCAGCAATTACCGCTGGGTTTCTAGGATCATCTTCAGGAATTCCCGCTTCTACTTTACCAACTAAATCTGCACCAACATCAGCACCTTTAGTAAAAATTCCACCACCTAATCTAGCAAAAATAGAAATAAGAGAAGCACCAAACCCTAATGCAACTAATGCATTAACAACTTCTCTATCAGCAATACCAAATTTTAATAAAATATAATAATAGACTGCTATAGCTAATAAAGCTAAACCAGCAACAAGCATTCCGGTAACGGCACCAGATTTAAATGCAACAGAAAGACCATTCGCTAAACCTTTTCTAGAAGCTTCAGCAGTTCTTACATTAGCTTGAACAGAAACTAACATACCAACATAGCCTGCTATACCAGATAATGTTGCTCCTACAAAATAACCTAGGCCAACCAGTGGACTAAATACGAAGCATATAATAACCAAAACAACAACGCCAACCACAGCTATTGTTTTGTATTGTCTTGTTAAATAAGCTTTAGCTCCAATTTGGATTGCAGATGCAATTTCTTGCATTTTTGAATTACCCGCACTTGAATTAAGAATATTTTTACCAGTAAAAAAACCATAAACGATTGAAAGAAATCCTGCTGCTATTGTATAAAGTAAAATTGTTTCCACTGATGTGTTCATAATGCCTTTTTGGTTGTTTGGTTGTTTGGTTGTTAAATTTTTATTGTCTAAAGTCCGGACAATACAAAAAAAGCTATAAAAGGCAATATTTAACTTTTTAAAACTTATGTAAATAACCCTTGTTTTTAATGGTAATTATGTTGTTTTTTTCATCAATAATAGCTGATTTATTAGCATAATTTTCAATTGATCCAATTTGAGTGAGTTTAATTTTATAATAAGAAGATATATTTCTAATGATTCTTCTCTTATTTTTAGAAGCTGTAAATAAAACCTGATAATCATCACCATTAGAAATACAGTTAATTTTAGATAACTTATTAAAATTTAGTATTTTTTTTAAGTTATTAGAAATTGGTATTTTTTTTAAATCAAGTTTGAATGATAATTTTTGCATTTTAATCAACTTATCAAGATCTGCTAAAAGTCCATCCGATATATCAATCGAAGTATTAGCAAAGCTTATAATGTGTCTTGTTAATTTTGATTGAATGTTTGGCATAAAATATTGATTAATAAAATATTTTTTCATTAAATAATTGAGTTTAATTTTATTCTTTAAAACCAATAATCCTAAATAACTATCACCTAAATTTCCCGAAACATAAATATCATCATTAATTTTAGCTTTATTTCTATAAACAATTTTATTAGCAAAACCAATTGATGTAATTGTAAAACTTAGCTTGTTTGAAAACACAGTATCACCACCACTTAGAAAAATTCTATATTTATTTTGCTCTTGATTAAGTGATTTACTAATTTTTGATAAATTTAATTTAGAAAAACTTTTTTTATTACCGGATCCTGAAATAAAATAATATTTAGGCTCCACACCTTTACAAATCAAATCTGAAATTGATGATCTAATTATCTTTTTAATAACTAGATCAGGTTTTTTAAAATCAATAAAATGATTGCCTTCAGTATATGTGTCAACAGAAACAACTAATCTATTTTTTTTATCAAAAAAAACATCGTCATTTAAATTTAAAGAGCTTGGAGATTTTTTAGAAAGCTTTTGAAAATAATTTTTTATTAAATCAAATTCATGCATTGGTTGTTCTAATTTTTTTAGCTATTTTATCTAATATTGCATTCAAATATTTAGTTTGTCCATCTTCTATAAAAAAATTTGAAGCATCAAGATATTCTTTAATAATAATTTTAGTTGGAACTTTGGGTTTATACAAAAATTCAAATATTGCCGATTTTATAATTACTTGAAAAACTTTATCTAAATTTGTTAATTGCAAATCGTCACTTAAATAGTTTTTAACTTCTTCTTGAATTAGCTCATCTCTTTCAATAGTACCTAAAACAACATCTTTAATAAATTTTTTAAATCGATGTTTTGAAAATGTTAAGTCGGCATCATTGTTAAAAAATTTACCATAAAGTTTTTGTATAATAATTACTCTTGGACTTTGGTTTGGGTTATAATGTGTTCTCATTATTTTTGTGAAAGAACAGATATTACAGCTTCAGCTGCTTCTCTACCTTTTTTCTTTCTGGCTATTGCTTGCTTCATATTTAAACAAGTAATAATTCCATTTCCAATTGGTTTCTTATTTTCCACAGCTAATTTCATTATTGCGTCTATAGATGCTTTTGAGATAAAATCAAAATGTGGTGTTTGACCCTTTATAACACACCCAAGTGCTAAAAAACCATCATGTCTTTTAATATTTTTTGAAATTGTTATTGGTATTTCAAAGACACCAGGAACATTAATTACTTTAATTAAACTTGTTTTCGGCAATAGATCCTTAGCACTTTTAAGCAGCCCTTTTGATATATCTTTGTAATAATCTGCAATTACTATTAAGTATTTTTTTTTCATTAAATTATTTCTTGTTTTGTAATCTTTATATCATAACCCTCTAAACCAATAACTTTTTTAGGAGATTTGGTAATTAATATCATATTTTTAATCTTTAAATCTTTGATTATTTGAGCACCAATGCCATAATTTCTTATAAGTTTATCATTACCTTTTTTATAAAAATTTTTATTTTTATAATCTTTAAGTGTTTGAGTAACAGATTTTAAATTTGTATCCTTGATAAATACTAAAACACAATTATTAAATTTTTTAAAATAATTTAATGTTTTATTGAACGAATTAGGCAATTGTTGATTAATTAAATAATTTTGAACTACATTTGACGAAATTACTCTAACTCTTGGTACTATCCCTTTTTTAATATTGCCCTTAATTAACGCAAAATGCTCTGATCCATCTAAAAGATTTTCATAAATTCTAATTTTATATTTTTGATTTTTTACCTCAATATCAGATTGTTTTTTTAGTTTAATTAATTTCTCTTTTTTTAAACGATATGCGATAAGATCTTCAATTTTACCAATTTTTAGATTATGTTTTTTTGCAAAATTAAATAAATCTTGACCTTTGGCCATAGTGCCATCTTCATTCATTATTTCACAAATAACTGCTGAATTATTTTTTTTTGCAAGTTTTGAAATATCTACAGAAGCTTCTGTGTGACCAGCTCTAACTAAAACACCACCATCTTTTGCAATAATAGGAAAAATATGTCCTGGGGATACAATATCTTTTTTGTTTACATTTTTTCTTGATGCAATTTTAATTGTTTTAGCTCTGTCTTTAGCTGAGATCCCAGTTGTTATTCCTTTTTTTGCTTCTATAGAAATTGTGAAAGCAGTTTTATTTCTTGATTGATTTATTGGTGACATTAAGGATAGATTTAGTTTTTTTGCTTGAATACTATTTAATGCAAGACAAATTAATCCACGACCATATTTGGCCATAAAATTTATATTTTTAGCATTTGAGTCTGTAGTTGAAATTATTAAATCACCTTCATTTTCTCTTTTTTCATCGTCAACTAAAATGAACATACCACCCTTTTTTGCAGTATTAATTATGCTTTCTATTGATGCGTAATTATTTTTTTTCATTAAAATAGTTTCTAACGTATTTAGACAGGATATCTATCTCTATATTGACTAGGCTATTTTTCCTTAATGTAGATAAATTTGTAATTTTAAAAGTGTGTGGAATTACCCAAACTTGAAAACCTTTTTTGGTTACTTTTGAAATAGTTAGAGAAATTCCGTTAATACAAATAGAGGCTTTTTCTATTAGGTTTTTTCTTTCTTTTTTAATTATTTCAAAATCAAACAAGTAGGATTTATCAATTTTTTTTATAGCATAAATTTTACCAATAGTATCAACATGACCTTGGCATATATGGCCAGATATTTTTTGGCCGTATTTTATTGGTAATTCGAGGTTAATCTTATCATCAATTTTTAAAAATTTAAATTTTGATCTCTGTATTGTTTCATCAGATAAATAAAATTCCATTAATTTATTCTTGACTGCTATTAACGTTAAGCAAACACCATCAGAAGAAACTGAAACACCAACATTTTTTTTAGTTAGTTTTAAATTTGAATTTATAAATATATTGCTACCTTTATCTCTTTTGATAATTTTTTTGATTATACCTTGGTTAAAAATTATTCCATTAAACATATTTAATTTTTATATAAAGTTATTGTATCTTTAGTTAATTTATTACTAATCTTAGATTTAATTCTATAATTATGTATCAAATGTTTAGAATGATCAAAGTCTTTATAAGGTACAGATTTTGTCAAAATTTTAGGACTTTTAAATAAATAAAATTGATTTAGAAGTTTATTTTTTAAAAAACTTCCCGATAAACCATTACCACCTTCAACTAAAATATTTCTAATTCCAATTCTATAAAGCTTTTTAAGAACTATTTTTAAATCAAAATATTTTATTTTAGTTAATTTTGATTTAATCAATTTTATACCTTTTTTTTTAAATAAAGTAATTTTATGTTTATTGGCATTGTTGTAAAAAATAATCGTGTTTTCTTTATCGGCTGTATTAAATATATATGAATCTATTTTTGTGTTTAAATTATTATCTAAAATTATTCTTTTTGGTGAAAATTTTTCTAAACCACTTAATCTACAATTTAATTTTGGATTATCTTTATTTAAAGTTTTATAAGAAATCATTATAGCGTCATTTTTATACCTTAAAAAATGTGTCAACTTATCTGAATGCTTATCAGTAATTCTTTTTGATTTGTTGTTATAAATTACATTATTTTTTGATGTAGCAATCTTACCGGTAACAAAAGGTAATTTATTTTTCCTATTAAAAAAATAAGTTAAATAAAAATTACCTACATCTTTTTTAAGTAAACCTTTTTTAACAATAATATTTTTAGATTTTAAAATTTTAAAACTTTTTCCTTTAACTTTTTTATCAATATCATCTATTGAATAAATAACTTCTTTTATCTTTTTTTTAATAATTAAATTTGTACAAGGAGGAGTTTTTCCATAATGATTACATGGTTCAAGTGTTACATACATTTTTGAATCTGTTAAATTCTCATCAGAGTTAATAATTGCATTATATTCTGCATGTGGTCTACCATTGTAATTAGTTTGACCTATCGAAATTATTTTATCATTTTTAACTATTACACATCCTACCGAAGGATTTATTCCTGTATGCCCGTGTCGAGCCCTAGCCAAATTTAATGCCAGTTCCATATACGTTTTGTCTTTTTTGGTAAATTTATCTTTTTTTGTAGACATCTAATTTGTCCACGAATTGTACAAAATCTTTTTCTTCTCTAAAATTTCGATATACAGAAGCAAATCTTACGTATGCCACAGGGTCAAGCTCCTTTAAACCTTCCATAACCATGGTTCCAATTGTGTTTGATGATATTTCGCTTTGACCAAGTTCTTCAAGTGCCCGTGATATTTTGCTTATAAATTTTTCAGTAGTCTCGGTATCTATTGGTCTTTTTTTAAGAGCTATATAAATTGATTTTGATAACTTATCTCTATCAAAAGAGGATTTTCTTCCGTTTTTTTTAATAACCATTATTTCTCTATATTGAACTCTCTCAAATGTAGTAAATCTAGCTCCACACACACATAGTCTCCTACGTCTAATTGCTGTACCATCCTCTGTAGGTCTTGAGTCAACAACTGAAGTTTCACCTTTTTTACAAATTGAACAAATCATTATTTGAAGTTTTTATATATTGGAAAGGAAGATGTAAGCTCTATAACTTCATTTCTAACTTCTTCCTCTATTTTACTATTGTCATCAGGGTTTTCGGACAATCCTTTAACAACTTTAGTTATTAATTCGCCTACTTTTTCAAATTCCTTTAGCCCAAAACCTCTTGTAGTAGCAGCTTGTGTTCCTAGTCTTATACCTGATGTGATCATTGGTTTTTCTGTGTCAAAAGGTATTCCATTTTTATTACAAGTAATATTTGCCTTGGAAAGGCTTTCGGCAGTCAAATTACCTTTAACGTTAAAAGGTCTTAGATCAACCAACATTAAGTGTGTATCAGTTCCACCAGAATAAATCTTAAAACCATTGTTTTTAAGTGTCTCTGATAAAATTTTTGCATTAGCTAAAACTGATTTAATATAATCTTTAAAATCTGGTTTCAGTGCCTCCAAAAAACCAGCTGCCTTAGCCGCAATAACGTGCATCAATGGTCCGCCTTGATAACCAGGAAAAACTGCTGTGTTAAATTTTTTTGCTAAGTCTTCATAATTAGTTAAAATAATTCCACCTCTTGCACTTCTAAAAACTTTATGAGTTGTTGAAGTAACTACATGTGCATACTCACAGGGATTGGGATAACCTTTACCAGCAACCAAACCAGAAAAATGAGCCATATCTACCATTAGATATGCACCTACTTTATCTGCAATCTCTCTAAATCTCTTAAAATTAATAACTCTAGAATAAGCACTACCTCCACAAATTATAAGTTTTGGTTTATGCTCTAATGCAAGTTTTTCTACATTATCATAATCAATCAATTCAGATTGTTTATCAACATCATAACCTATTGGATTAAACCATTTACCTGACATTGAAATTTTTAATCCATGAGTAATGTGTCCACCAGAATTCAAACTCATTCCCATAAATGTATCACCTGGATTTAATAGAGCTAAAAATACAGCTCCATTTGCTTGAGCACCAGAATGTGGTTGTGCATTAGCAAATTTACAGCTAAATATTTTTTTTAATCTTTCTATAGCCAAGTTTTCTGCAACATCAACGTGTTCACACCCATTATAATATCTTTTTCCAGGATATCCTTCTGCATATTTATTTGTTAGGACAGAACCTTGTGCTTCTAAAACGGCTTGTGATACAATATTTTCAGATGCAATTAGTTCAACGTGTTGTTGTTGTCTTTTTAATTCATCTGTGATCGCTTTATGAAGTTCTGGGTCAGCTATAGATAAACTATCTTCAAAAAAACTTTTATAATTCTCGTTTAAATAATTTTTTTCACTAGACATAATTAAATCTTTTTAATTCTTTTTGTGTGTCTTCCTCCTTCAAACTTTGTATTTAAAAAAATAGTCACATAGTTTAAAGCATTTTTTTTACTAAGTAATCTAGATCCTAATGTAATGATATTTGCATCATTATGCAATCTTGATAATTTTGTAGATCTTAAATTGAAACATTGTGCAGCACGTACATTTTTATGTCTATTTGCTGCAATATTCATCCCCATACCAGAGCCACAAACTAATATGCCAAAATAGTTTTTTTTGGTTTTAACCTTTTTAGCAACTTTATGGGCATAATCTGGATAGTCGACTCTATCTTCATTAAAAGGACCTAGGTCTGTATATTTAATTTTTTTTTTATCAAAATGAAGTTTAATGAATTCTTTTAACTTATAACCAGCGTGATCTGATGATAAAAATATTTTTTTCAATCTAGTTAAACTTATAATCTAAAACACATGCAACTAGGTGGACTCTATTTTCTTCTCCACCATTAAAAGCATTATGATATTTTGTATTGTTAGTGACCCATACGGATCCATCTGCAGGCATGTGTTTTGCAACATTGTCTATAACCATTAAACAGCCTGGGTTTGTAATTAAAGGTATATGTAATCTTGGTTCTGGATCTCTGTGCCAACTCAATGTTGATCTTGGCTCCTTTAATAAAATTCTAATTCTACCTAATTTGTATTTTGAAGAAAGCGCATCAAATACTTCTTTAAAGTATGTATTTTCATAGTCAGGTATAAATTCTGAATAAGCAGCTTCATCAATTGAAACATCTCTTGACACTTCTTTGCCTGACTTATCTGGTTTTGTCCAATAAACACCTCTGGCTTTACTTCCCTTTACAGAGTCTGGATCACCAGGAATTTGTGTCAAAGAAATAGCTCCAAAGTGGGCAATGCCCCCACCATCTTCAAATTTTTTA
This sequence comes from Candidatus Pelagibacter sp. Uisw_134_02, assembly GCF_047720265.1. Lineage (GTDB taxonomy): Bacteria > Pseudomonadota > Alphaproteobacteria > Pelagibacterales > Pelagibacteraceae > Pelagibacter. The sequence goes on along the minus strand of NZ_CP159813.1, from coordinate 526,845 downwards.
GTTTGAATAATTTGGTTGTATGCCTCTCGTAATTTATCAATATCAAACTTGATATTTTGTTTTTGAAAATCACTAAAATCTAAAATTTTTTGATCTTTTTTTAGATCTAGGTTTACAATATTTTTATTTTCAATGCTCATGCTGATTGTTTTTTACTAAATTTAATATATATTTGTATAATACATTTGTCGCATTTTAAAAATAGATTTAAACATGATTACAGGAAATTATCCAAATTTAAGACTTAGACGTAGTCGTAAAAACGATTGGTCTAGAAGGTTAATTCAAGAAAATAGCCTCTCATCTAGTGATTTTATATTACCAATATTCTTAATTGATGGGAAAAATATTAAACAATCAATTAAAACAATGCCTGACATATATAGGTATACTATAGATAAATTAGGTATCATTATAGATAGAGCGATTAAGAACAAAATACCTATGGTTGCATTATTTCCTTACACTAGCAAAAATAAGAAGAATGAAATTGGAACAGAAGCTTTAAATGAAAATAATCTTGTGTGTAAAGCCATTCAATATATTAAAAAAAGATATAAGAATGAAATTGGTATTATGTGTGATGTTGCTTTAGACCCATATACGTCTCATGGACATGACGGTTTGATAAAGTCAGGCTATGTTTTAAACGATGAAACTATTCAAGTTTTGATAAATCAATCTTTACTTCAGGCAGAGTTCGGCTGTGATGTTTTGGCACCTTCCGACATGATGGATGGAAGAATTGGTAAAATAAGAAAAGCTTTAGATAAAGAAGGTCATGAAATGGTTCAGATACTTTCTTATGCAGTAAAATATGCCTCAAGTTTTTATGGTCCTTTTAGAGATGCAGTTGGTTCAAGAGGTTTATTAAAAGGTGATAAGAAAAATTATCAGATGGATTTTAGAAATAGCAATGAAGCAATAAGAGAAGTGGCTCTAGATATTAAAGAAGGGGCTGATATGGTTATGGTTAAACCTGGTATGCCTTATCTAGATATAATTAAAACAGTTAAAGATAATTTTAAAATTCCTGTTCTCGCTTATCAAGTCTCAGGTGAATACTCACTATTAAGTAATAGTATTAAAAAAGGTTTAATAGATAAAAACTCAGTATTAGAAAGTTTAATTTCTTTTAAAAGAGCTGGAGCAAACGCTATTGTAAGTTATTACGCAGATAGAATTAACGATTTAATCAAATAATTATTTTAAAAGATTAATAAAATGAGTCCTAGAAGTAGGAAGGTTTAAATTGTTTGGTTTTAAAATACTTTTTTCAAGGTAATCACTAACAAGTTTTAGGCCTTTAAGTAAACTTTTTAAATTAACATCCATATTATTTTCATCTATTAGAAAATTTGGAATACTTTTTTTTTCGGTTGAGGATTTAACGTAATAATTGACTTCACTATCAATAATTTCTTTTTCAGCCATAGTTTTTAATTCTAAATCATATCCCAATAATCTTAAAAGTTCTAACTCCCAGAAAATATATTTTTGTATCCAATTATCAGAAGTTAATATTTCAAAAAATTTATCAATTAATTTAAAAATTTCTTTATTAGCTTGAGCTTCAGCAGTAAGAAGTTTTATAAGGTGCATTGCTGATGTAATGCAGGATAGTTTTTGATTTTCATCAAAATAGAGTGGTGTTAAAGCTTTTAAAATTTCTATTTTAAAATAACCAATTCTAGTAACACTTTTAGAATTATAATTTACATAGATTTTATTACCAATTTGCAAATAGTTTTTGATTTTTTTTGAAGTTCCACCAAAAATTATTCCTGAAATTTTTCCATGGTTTTCTGTAAAAACTTCTGCAATTATTGAATTTTCACTATATCTATTTTTAGAAACTAAATAAGCGCTATCGTCCCAATTCATTTTTTTAAAACCTCCTCAAAACATAAAGATGCAGCATTCTGTTCTGCATCTTTTTTAGAAGTTCCCTCTGCTGTGAAAAATTTAGTATTCTTTAATTTAACAGCAACTTTAAAAAGCGGTTTATGTCGAGGCCCAGTATTAGATATTAGCTTATAGATAGGCAGCACTTTAAAAATTTTAAGTGAGTATTCTTGGAGTTTTGTCTTTGCATCAATTTGAGTTATAATGCTCGCAGTAATATGGTCACTCCATAAATTAAGAATAAATTTTTCAGTAAAATTTAAACCTTTGTCAAGATAGATTGCTCCAATTAAAGCCTCTAAACAGTCCGCTACTATTTTATCTTCAATTTGAATTTTTTTATTCTTAGGGTTTAAAACCAAAATGTATTTCTCTAGTTCAATTTTTTTAGCAATTTCTAAACATTTTTTTTTATTTACTAATGAAGCAAATTTTTTATCTAACACCCCTTCTCTTTCTTCTGGATACAGTTCTAATAATTTTTTTGCAATAATAAGGCCTAAAACTCTATCTCCTAAGAATTCAATCTTTTCATTGTTATTTATTGAATCAAAACTTTTGTGCGTTAAACTTTTAATAAAGATTTTTTGATCTGAAAACTTTAATTTTAATTTCTTTTCTAATGTTGTGGGGTTAGTTTTCATTAAATGATTTTCTTAAAAAACCTGTCAAATCTAATTGTCTTATGCCATTTCCAAAAAGAAAAAATATTTCCAATTCTAAAATCAGATGAAAAAAAAATAAATTGCGCTTTACCGACTAAATTGTCTTCATGCACATACCCAACACTGGTTAAGTATCTACTATCTTTAGAGCAGTCTCTGTTATCTCCTAAGAAAAAATAATGTTGAGAAGGAACTATAAAATTATCAGAATTTTGAAAACTATAATTTTTTAAATATACACTATTATGTGTGTTTCCATTTGGAAGTTTTTCCTCAAATGTATTAACATCTATAGTTTGATTTCCACAATAAATTTTATCATTTTGGGCAATTCTAGATTTTAAAATTTGATTATTGTTTACAAATAAATCACCATTAATGAATTGAATATTATCTCCTGGTAGACCAATTAATCTTTTAATATAATCTGTTCTATTATCAGCAGGTGTTTTAAAAACAATAACATCACCAATCTTAGGTTTATTAGAAAATAGTCTTCCATTTATTATTGGTGGACTAAAAGGAAAAGAATGTTTGCTATAACCGTAAGAATACTTCGTAACAAATAATCTATCACCAATTAAAAGTGTTGGCTCCATTGATGATGAGGGAATATAGAAAGGTTGAATACAAAGAGATCTAATAACAATAGCTATTACTAAAGCATAAAAAATTGTTTTAATATTATCAATTATAATTTTTTTTGTTATCATTTTTTTTGTAAAATTACGTAGGCAATAGAATATTTTTTTTCATCTGAAATTGACAGAAAGAAATCAAAGGATGATATTTTAAATTGTTTTTTTACAATTTTTTTAATTTTATCTGTGACTACAAATGAGGGTTTACCTAACTTATCGTTAATTATAGTTACATCCTTAAAATTCAAATTCTCTCTAAAACCAGTTCCAATTGCTTTAGAAAATGCCTCTTTAGCAGCAAATCTTTTAGAATAATAAGATTTTTTATTAACTATATTTTTGGCTAACAATATTTCTGAGCTAGAAAAAACTCTTTTAATAAAATTAACGTTTTTTAAAGATTTATGAATTCTAATATTATCTACTATATCAACACCGATACCAAGAATTTTCATATCTATTTATTAGTTATTTTTTTAAATGCCTTAATAGTTTTTTTCAAACCATGAATAAGCGACTCACCAATTATGAAATGGCCGATATTAAATTCCGTAATTTCTTTAATTTTACTAAGTATAGATGTGGTTTTATAATCAAGACCATGACCTGCATGGACCTCAATTCCAAGTTTAACACCGAGCTTAGAACATTTTTTGATTTTTAAATATTCATTTTTATAATTTTTATTTTCTTTTACTAAATTAGAAATTTTTCCTGTATGCAATTCAACACAATTAGCATTTAACTCTTTTGCAATTTTTATATCTTTTAACGTTGGGTCAACAAATAAACTTGTTCTAATATTTTTCTTATTAAATAAGGATATTATTGTTTTTATTTTTTTTTTATTTTTAATTAAGTTTAATCCACCCTCTGTTGTCACTTCCTTTCTTTTTTCAGGAACTATACAAATAAAATTAGGTCGATTTTTTAATGCTATATTTATTATTTTTTCGTTTAGTGAAATTTCTAAATTAGTGATTATCTTTTTATTTTTACAAATTTTAACAACATCAGCATCTTTTATATGTCTTCTGTCTTCTCTTAAATGAATAGTAACTGAATGCGCTCCACATTTTGCTACATGTTTAGCAATAGTAAATGGATCAGGGTGGAACGATCCTCTTGCATTTCTTACTGTAGCGACATGATCAATATTAACACCTAATCTTGTCATTTAATAAATCTACTTCCAGGGACTGTAATTGGAGTATTTTTAAGACTTTCTGGAAGGTTGTTTTTCTTAAATGTGGGGACGTCTATCTTCATGTGTGAGATAATATTCTTTTTTATCTTTAATGAATTTTTGGTTGATCTATCGATAATTGAGGCAAAACCAACAAGTTTGGCGCCTGGTTTTGTAATCAACTTAACACACTCTAAGCTCGATTTGCCAGTTGTTATGACGTCTTCGATTATTAAAACTTTTGATCCTTTTTTTATATGAAAGCCTCGTCTTAAAGTAAATTTACCATTAACTCTTTCACAAAATATTGTTTCTTTTTTTAAAATTTTACCAATTTCATAACCAATAATAACACCACCCATTGCAGGAGCTAAAATCAAATCTATAGATTTAAATTTTTTTTTAATTTTTTTTGCTAGTGAATTACAAATATCTTTAGATAGATGTGGAAAGCTTAATAGTTTAGCACACTGGATATATTTCGGCGAATGCAAGCCTGATGAAAGAACAAAATGACCTTCTAAAAGTGCGTTAGTTTTTTTTAAAATATTTAAAGATTTTTTGTGTGAAAGCATTACGTTCCTTTAACCAGTTATCTTCGTGCCTAATAATTTTAAACTTTATTTCCATTTGTTTTAACTCACTAATAAAATTTGTAAAGTTCTTCAGATCACGTATAATGAGATTAAATCTAAAATTAATATATTCTTTCGACTTTTCCTTCATTTCAACACTAGATATATTTAAACTATGCTTACCAAGCAAAGTAGTAACTTCACCTAGTTTCCCAGGTTTGTCAGGTAAAGAAATCCATAGTGTAGTATTATATTTTTTAATTCTCTGGGCTTTCTCCTCACCTTTTTTATACCAATATTTTCTAATTGCTGATCTTGCTTTTCCAGTTTTTGTAATAGGTATCCAGTGTAAAGATGGTGATTTATTCTTTGATGTGATAATATCTACAACATCTCCATTGTAAAGAATGCTTTGTAATTCACTATCGTTACCATTAATTTTACAACCAATAGTACTATTGCCTATTTTTGTATGCACAGCATAAGCAAAATCAATAGGCGTTGCATCTTTTGGCAATTTAATTACAGATCCTTTTGGTGTAAAACAAAAAACATTTTCCTGAAACATTTGTAGCTTAGTATATTCATAAGAATGTTCAGGATTTTCATTCTTATCAATAATTTCAACCAGATCAGCAAGCCAATCATACTCTTTCCATGTTAATGAATTAAATTTTTCAGAAGATTTATATTTCCAATGGGATGCTATACCTCTTTCTGCATATTCATGCATTTGGAGCGTCCTAAGCTGTATTTCAATAGGTCTCCTATTGGGTCCTATAATGGAAGTATGAATTGATTGATATTTATTAATTTTAGGTGATGAAATGTAGTCTTTGAATTTACCAGGTATACAATTCCATCTATTATGAAAAATGCCAAGAGCTTTATAACAGTCTTCAACGTTATCGAGGATTACTCTAAACCCAATAATATCTGAGATTTGTTCTAACGATATTCTTTTTTTTTGAACTTTTCTCCAAATTGAAAATGGAGTTTTTTCTCTACCAAAGATTTCAGCATTTACTTTATATTCATTTAGTAAGCCACTAAACTCTAATGAGATTGAATTAAAACTATTTACTTTATCGTCTTTAATTTCATCCAATCTTTTCTTTATAAGTTCTCTCGCACTATTATTTAAAACTTTAAAAGATAAATCTTCCAATTCATCTCTAATTCTATGCATTCCCATTCTATCAGCTAAAGGAGCATAAATTTCCATAGTTTCTTTTGCAATTCTCTCTTTTTTTTCATTTTTTGAAATTGCATCAATTGTCCTCATGTTATGTAATCGATCTGCAATTTTAACAAGCAGCACCCTAATGTCTTTTGATGTTGCTATAATTAGTTTTCTAAAATTTTCAGCTTTTGATGTGGTTGTGGCTTGATTTTCAAAAACTGATATTTTTGTAACACCATCAACTAAATCTGCAATTTCTTGACCAAATTCATTTTTTATGTTTTCATAAGTAGCATAAGTATCTTCAATAGTATCGTGAAGAAGTCCAGTTACTATAGTTGCGCTATCAAGTTTTAGCTCAGTTAATATGTTTGCTACAGCAATTGGATGATTTGAGTATGGGTCACCAGAATCCCTCTTTTGATTTTCATGAGCCTTTATTGCAAAGTTATAAGCTTTATTTAATTTTTCAGGATTTGAAAATTTATTATAAGACTTTACCTTGTTTATTAATTCTTCGGAATTAAACATATTTGATTATAGCATTAATTTATATTTGATTAATAGACCTTAAGTCTTTAACTGGTAAAGAGTTGATTAAATTTGCTATATTAATCTTTGATTTTGGATGTTTCCAAGTTTTTTCAATTTCAAATAAAGGCAATAATACAAAATTTCTTTTGTTCATTCGTGGATGAGGCAAAATTAACTTTCCAATATTATGATTTAATATTTTTTGATCATAATCAATAATATCAATATCACATGTTCTTGGTGCATTTATTTCATTTCTAATTCTACCCAATTTTAATTCTATTAAGTTGCAAAGTTTTAATAAATCAATTGGTGATAAGTTTGTTATAATTTTTATAACAATATTGATATAATAAGGTTTTGTTTTGTCAGGCCAAGACTCTGAAATATAATTAGATGATGACTTTAAGATTTTAATGTTATTATTTTCTAATTCAGATTTAACTAGATTGATATTATTAATCTTATTTCCTAAATTAGATCCTATAGCTAAATAAACCTGTTTAGCTTGATTTTCTAAAATGCCTTGCTTTTTCACGATTCCAATCCCTATTTTTTTTAGTAGCTCTTTTATCAAATTGTTTTTTTCCTTTTGCTACAGCTATTTCAATTTTTGCCTTACCTTTTTTAAAATACATTTTTGTAGGAACTAGCGTTAAACCATCTTTCTGCATTTTTCCAATTAGTTTATTAATTTCTTTTCTATTTAAAAGAAGTTTTCTTTCATCCATTGGATTGTGATTTGAATAACTAGCTTGTTTAAAAGCAGCAATATGGGAATTAATCAAAACTATTTCACCATCTTTTTCTACAGCATAAGAATCTGCTATATTGACTTTTCCATCTCTTATTGATTTAATTTCAGATCCTTTAAGCACAATTCCTGCTTCTATTAGTTCTTCAAAAAAATAATTAAAACTTGCTTTTCTATTTAAACATATGATTTTTAAACCAGAGATGGTTTTCTTGTTCATTAAAGTAAATTTGATGAAACTAGAGTTTTTTTAATAATATCCTTAGCCGAATCTGTTACTTTAACCAAGGGCAATCTAACATCATCCTCACATAATCCCAAAAGTTTTGCAGCATATTTAACTGGGCTTGGATTACTTTCAACAAACATCGAATTATGAACTGGTTGAAGTATTTTATCCAATTTGGCTGCCTTTTTTCTTGCATCATTAGATTCAATTTGAGATGCTTTCTGAAAGTCTGAACAAAGCTTAGGTGCAATGTTTGCTGTAACACTTATTGAACCAACACCACCTCTTTTATTAAATTCGAATGCATTATCGTCATTGCCTGTTAGTTGAATAAAATCATTACCCATCTTATCTTTTTGTTGTTTAACTCTATTAAGGTCACCTGTAGCATCTTTTACACCAACAATATTTTTCAACTCAAATAATCTAGACATTGTATCAACTGACATATCGATTACTGATCGACCTGGAATGTTATAAATTATAATTGGAATACCAATTTTATTATTAATCGCTTTATAATGTTGATACAAACCTTCTTGAGTAGGTTTATTGTAGTAAGGCGTTACAATTAAAGCAGCATCAGCACCTACTTTTTCTGCATGAGTAGTTAATGATATAGCTTCTTTTGTCGAGTTTGAGCCAGTGCCTGCAATCACAATACATTTTCCTTTGCTTTCTTGGATACATAATTCAATAACTTTTTGATGTTCGTCGTGACTTAAAGTTGGAGATTCTCCAGTAGTTCCAGCAGGAACTAGTCCATTAGTGCCATTTTTAATTTGAAAATGAATAAGCTTAATATAAGCCTCTGCGTCAAGCTTATCATTTTTAAACGGAGTTATTAAAGCAACATTTGATCCTTTGAACATAAATACTTATAACATAGTTTAGAGATTCATTTAGTAAATTTATGCTTAGAAAAATATTTTTTTTTATAAAATCGTTATTATTAAGTTTGATAATAATAGGAAATTTATTTGCAGCTGAATTGTTAATAATTCCCTTAAAAAAACCTATTTTAGACAAAGAAACTCAAAAGACAAAGATATTTCAAGGCATCATTAAGCCTAAACCCAAACCTTCTAAAAATGATGAAATAACTGATACAAAAATAGTTAAAAAAGAGAAAAAAAAGATTAATTTTTTAATTCCAAAAAATAAGCCACTAGTTGTTAAAAAAGAAAAATCAGTAGTTAGGGCTAAATCAAAATACTATAGTTCAAAAGATTATAATATTGCAAAAAAAACTATTCAGTTAATGGAAAAAAGACAATGGTCTGCAGCTTTATCACAATCCAAAAAAGCCAAAGATAAATCTATACATAATTTTATTCAGTGGAGGCATTTATTAACCACTGGCAATCAAGCAAGTTTCTATGATTATTTATCCTTTATTAAACGTAATGAAAATTACCCAAGAATTGGAAGAATTCGATATTTAGCTGAGCACAAATTATCAACAGATAAAATTTCACCAAAAAAAATAATAGAGTGGCTTGGTTCTGTAGGTCCATTGAGTGGTTATGGAAAATTAATTCTGGGAGAAAGCTTGATACTAACTGGCGATCTTGCAAAAGGTAGAACTTTAATTAAAGAAGGTTGGATTACAGCAGATTTAAATAGATCTGACATGAAGTTCTTTAGAAAAAAATATAAAAAATATTTAAACGCAGATGATTATATTAAACGTGCTGATTATTTAGCTTGGGAAGGTAAATTTTGGGACTTAAAAAGAATGTTAAGATATTTACCTAAAGACTATGAGTTGCTTTATACGGCTAGACAAATTTTAATGAGTAAATCTTATGGTGTTGATAATGCTATCAAGAATGTGCCAGCTAAACTTAAAAATGATGCTGGTCTCAATTATGATCGTCTTAAATGGAGAAGAAAAAGAGGTAGAGTTGATGATTCCCTAGAGATTTTATTTAAAGTTCCAAATGACAAAAATTATTTAGTTAGACCTGATAAATGGTGGAAAGAAAGAGCGATAATGGCAAGAGCTCTAATTTATAAGAAGAAATATGAAACTGCATATAAAATTGCAAGTAAACATTCTTTAGATAAAAGTGTAGAGTTTGCTGATGCTGAATGGATGAGTGGATGGATTGCATTAAGCTTTTTGGATGATCCTATTTTAGCCATTGATCATTTTAATAACTTTTATCAAAATGTAAGTTACCCTATTAGTTTGTCACGTGGAGCTTATTGGCTTGGACGCTCTTATGAAAAAATTGGTGATAAAAAACAATCTAAACAATGGTACATTGAAGCAACAAAATATTTATCAACTTATTATGGTCAATTAGCATTTTTAAGAATTAAACCTAATGAGACATTTGAATTAGATGAGCAGGCAATCGTTCCTAATGAATATAAAAAATATTTTTACAAAAAAGAATTAGTAAAAATTATTCATCTTTTAGATGAATTAAACAAAGATAAATATACAAAACACATATTAAAACACTTAGCTAATGATAATATTGAAAGTGGAAGTGAAATTTTAGCTGCTGAACTTGCAACAAATATATCAAGATATGATTTTGCAATACAAATTTCAAAAATTGCATCTTACCAAAAAAGATTTCATAATAATTTTAATTATCCAATTATGAGTACACCTAAGTTTGTTAATGGAAGAAAAATACCAGAAACTGCTTTTATTCTCTCACTTATTAGACAGGAAAGTGAATTTGACATGAGAGCGAATAGTCATGTTGGAGCACAAGGTCTGATGCAGTTAATGCCTTACACAGCAAAGTTAGTTGCTAAACAGGCTAAACTACCATATTCAAAATCAAGGTTAACATCTGATCCTGAATACAATATTAACTTAGGGTCACATTATATTGCTGGTTTAATTTTACAGTATGATGGCGCCTATCCATTTGCTACAGCTGCATATAATGCAGGTCCAAAGAGAGTTAAATATTGGAAAAAAATAAACAGAGATCCTCAAAAAAAACAAGTTGATTTTGTTGATTGGGTTGAATTGATTAAATTCAAAGAGACAAGAAACTATGTTCAACGTGTTATGGAAAATTATAACGTCTATAGATATATCCTAGAAAAAAAACCAATTAAAATGAAGGATTTTTTTAAAAATCACCCGTTATATTAATGGCGGAAGAGGAGGGATTCGAACCCTCGGTACAAGTTTCCCCGCACGGTCATTTAGCAAACGACTGGTTTCAGCCTCTCACCCACTCTTCCACTGCGACATTGATATAACCGATTGTATTGAATATTCAATATTTATAAAGTAATTCTTGTTAATTATTATGAAAAATAAGTACTCAATATTTTCCTTAGCTAAAAATGCTTTTTCCTATCATGAAAATTGGCAAAAGGCCTGGAAAGATCCTACTATAAAAAAAGAATATGATGCAGTTATTGTTGGTGGTGGTGGTCATGGTTTAGCTACAGCTTACTATTTGGCTAAAAAACATAATATGAAAAATATTGCTGTTGTTGAAAAAGGATGGATTGGTGGAGGAAATACTGGAAGAAATACTACAATTATAAGATCTAACTATTTATGGGATGCAAGTGCTGGTCTTTATGATCATGCTTTAAAAATATGGGAAGGTTTGTCTCAAGAAATAAATTACAATGTGATGTTTAGTCAAAGAGGTGTAATGAATCTTGCTCATAATTTGCAAGATATTAGAGATTTAAAAAGAAGAACACATGCTAATAGATTAAATGGAATAGATGCTGTTTATTTAAGCACAGAAGAAGTTAAAAAATTTTGTCCTATTATTAATACATCTCCTGATATCCGTTATCCAGTTTTGGGTGGGACTTTACAAAGAAGAGCTGGTACAGCAAGACATGATGCTGTTGCCTGGGGGTATGCACGTGGTGCTGATGAAATGGGTGTAGATATAATTCAAAATTGTGAAGTTAAGGGAATTAAAAGGAACGGTAATGATGTAGAGGGTTTAGAAACAACTAAGGGATTTATCAAAACAAAAAAGATAGGTATAGTTGCTGCTGGTCACTCAAGTGTACTAGCTAATATGGCAGGCTTAAGATTGCCCTTGGAAAGCAAACCTCTTCAAGCTTTAGTATCGGAACCAGTAAAACCAATTATTGATACTGTTGTAATGTCAAATGCGGTCCACGCTTATGTTAGTCAATCTGACAAGGGTGAACTTGTAATAGGTGCAGGTACAGATGATTATGTTTCATATTCACAAAAAGGAAGTCATGATATTGTTGAAGGTACATTAAATGCAATTTTAGAACTTTACCCAATTTTTAGTAGAATGCGAATGCTTAGACAATGGGGTGGCATTGTAGACATTTGTCCAGACGCAAGTCCTATTATAAGCAAAACTACTATAAAAGGTTTGTACTTCAATTGTGGTTGGGGCACCGGTGGATTTAAAGCTACACCTGGTTCTGGAGATTTATTTGCTCATACAATTGCAAATGATGAACCACATAATTTAAATGCTGCTTTTAACTTAAATAGATTTATTAGTGGTGACCTTGTTGATGAACATGGAGCAGCAGCGGTAGCACATTAATGTTTTTAATTACTTGTCCTTTTTGTGGTGAACGTGAACAAAGTGAATTTAAAGCTGGTGGTGAAGCACACATTGTAAGACCGAAACAGCCTACCGAACTAAGTGATGATGAATGGGCAGAATATCTATTTATGAGAAAAAATATTAAAGGTGTCCAATTCGAAAGATGGAACCATACTCATGGTTGTAGAAAATGGTTTAATCTAGTTCGTGATACTTCTAACGATGAAATTAAATCAGTTTATAAAATGGGTGAAAAACCTCCAACTATTTAACTCTATGTTAAAAAATTTAAGAGTAAAAACTAGTAAGTTTATTGATGAAACCACAAGAGTTTCATTTAAATTTAATAGCAAAACATATTATGGTTTTAAAGGGGATACGTTAGCCTCAGCCCTATTATCAAATAATGTACATTTAATTGGCAGAAGCTTCAAATACCATAGACCAAGAGGAATAATGACAGCTGGCTCAGAAGAGCCTAGTGCAATCGTTCAAATAAATGACAATACAGCACTTACAGAGCCAAATGTAAGAGCCACAGAAATTGAAATTTATGAAGGTTTAGAAGCAAAAAGCCAAAACTGTTGGCCAAGTGTAGATTTTGATATTGGTGCAATAAATAATTTCATGTCCCCTCTTTTACCTGCTGGTTTTTATTATAAGACATTTATGTGGCCAGCGAGTTTCTGGGAAAAATATGAATATTTAATAAGACACTCAGCAGGACTTGGAAAGTCACCCACTAAGGCAGATCCTGATATTTACGATCACAGATACATTCATTGTGATGTATTGGTTATAGGTGCTGGTATTTCAGGAGTTATGGCTGCAAAAACTGCTGCTAAAAATAATTTAAAAACTTTATTACTTGATGAAAAAAGTGAAATTGGTGGATCTACAATTTATCAGGACTCTGAAAATATTAAGATAAATGATCAAAATTCTTCTTCTTGGTTAGAAAATGAAATTAGTGAATTAGAAAAATTAGATAACTTAGAAATTAAAACAAGAACAAGTGTTGCAGCTTATCATGGATATAATTATTTATTAGCTAGAGAAAATCTAACAGACCACCTTTCTAAAAGTGAAAAACAAAACAAAGTAAGACAAAGACTGTTAAAGATTAGAGCTAAAAAAGTAATTGTTGCAACGGGTTCATTAGAAAGACCTCTAGTATTTAATAATAATGATAGACCTGGAATTATGCTTTCATCAGCAGTTAAAAGATATGCTGATTATTACGGCGTAGCATCAGGACAAAAAAATATTTTCTTTACAAATAATGATACTGCTTATGAAAGTGCTATTTCATTAAGTAAAAAAGGTATTAATGTTGAAGCAATTATTGACATCAGGGAACATTCAGATTCAGATTTTACTATAGAAGCCGAAAGTTTAGGAATTAAAATTTACAGGTCTCACACAGTTGTGAACACTGAGGGCTATAAGAGAATAAATAAAGTTACTATTATGGAGTTATCTAAAGATGGACAATCTTTCACCAGCTCAAAGAAAATTAATTTAGATTGTGATTGCCTATCATTGGCTGGAGGATGGACCCCTGCTGTTCATTTATTTACTCAATCAGGTGGTAAATTAAAATTTAGAGATCAAGATCAGGTTTTTATACCTAATAAATATCCATCAGATCAAATTAGTATTGGTTCTTGCAAGGGCGATTTTGAACTAGATGATATAATTAAAAATACATCAAAAACTTTAATAGATTTTTTAAATATTAATGAAACTGAATATGATGGCTTAAATATCAAGTGTCCCAAAGATAAAGAAATTAGAAATATTTGGTTGTTACCTTCAGATAAAGTTCTTGGAAAAACAAAACCATTTGTTGATTATCAAAATGATGCAACTGCAAAAGATATCAAGCTAGCTCTTAGAGAAGGATTTAGATCTATCGAACACGTAAAGCGATACACAACAACGGGTATGGGTACAGATCAGGGTAAGCTTGGTAATATGCATGCTTTAGGAATTATTGCTGACACAGCAGGTGTTAAAATGGGAGAGCTTGGGACAACAACATTTAGACCACCATATACACCTTTAACATTTGGAACAATTGTTGGAAGAAATGTTGGTGAATATTTTGATACATTTAGACGTACGCCAATGAATGATTGGCAAATTGAACATAATGCAGAATTTGAAAATGTAGGACAGTGGAAAAGAGCTTGGTATTATCCAAAGAATAATGAAACTATTTATGAAGCAGTTCAAAGGGAAAGTAAGGCTGCAAGAGATAGTGCGGGTATATTGGACGCTTCAACACTTGGTAAAATTGATATTCAAGGAACCGACGCTTCAGAATTTTTGAATAGAGTTTATACAAACGCTTGGTCAAAACTTGCAATAGGTAAATGCAGATATGGCTTGATGCTTAATGAAGATGGTATGGTTTATGATGATGGAGTAACCACTCGTCTTGATGAAAATCATTATATTATGACAACAACAACTGGTGGAGCTGCAAATGTGTTAGGTAAGCTTGAGGACTACCTTCAAACAGAGTGGCCAGAATTAGATGTCTACTTATCATCGGTAACTGATCATTATGCTACTGCTAGTGTTTGTGGTCCAAATAGTAAAAAAATATTAAATAAATTAGTACCAGATTTAGACTTATCTGATGAAAGTTTTCCACATATGTCATTTAAAAATGCAAAAATTGGGAACATCCAATGTAGAATTATGAGAATTAGTTTCACAGGAGAACATACTTATGAAATTAATATTCAAGCAAATTTTGGAAAATCTCTTTGGGAGAAATGTATGGAAGCTGGTAAAGAATTTAATATCACTCCTTACGGAACAGAGTCAATGCACTTATTAAGAGCTGAAAAAGGATTTATAATTGTTGGTCAAGATACAGATGGAACTATGACACCTATTGATTTACAGATGGATTGGATTGTGAGCAAAAAAAAATATGATTTCATTGGTAAACGTTCTCTTTATAGATCTGACACAATGAAAAAAGATAGAAAACAATTAGTTGGATTAATAACTGATAATCCAAGTGAAGTTTTAGAAGAAGGTGCACAAATAGTTGCTGACACTAAATTAAAACCTATTGAAATGCTAGGTCACGTTACGTCTAGTTATTATAGTCCCAATCTACAAAAATCTATTGCACTTGCAGTAGTTAGAGGTGGAAAAAATATGATGGGCCAAAAATTATTTATTCCAATGGAAAATAAAAATATCAATGTAACTATTGTTGATCCAATATTTTTTGATAAAGAGAATGTGAGGTTAAATGCTTAATTATAATACATCTATTAAGGGAGATGTGACTCAATCTGATTTAGAAATTAAAGAAATTAAACCTATTATGAAATTAATCATAAGAGGTAGAACAAAAGATTTTATTACAGCTATTGGTAAAAATCTTAATATGGTTTTACCAACTGAAGCTAATACATCTACTTCAGGACAACAATTAACTGCATTTTGGTTGAGCCCAGATGAGTGGATGATTGTATCAAATGAAACTGTGAGTGAGGACAATAACACCTACCAAGTAGAAGACGAATTAATTAAAAATATATCTAAAGCTAAATTGGGTGCAGTAACTGATGTTAGTGATCAATTTGTAATGCTAAATATAAAAGGTAGTAAAGTTTTTGATTTATTTGCTACTGGATCTCCTTTTAACTTTAATGAATTTAAAAATAAGAAAGGTTCAGTTATTCAAACAATACTGTCCCATATTGATGTAATTATTCATCTTACGGAAATAAATGAGGTAAATTTATTTGTTAGACGCTCTTTTTCACAGCATTTACACTCCTGGATGAGTGATAGTGCGTCAAGGTTATAACCTTATATTTGTTAAGATCATTGCTATATTGAGTTTATGAAAAAAATACTTTTAGTGGTGCTATTAGCACTTTTACCCTTCTCTCTTAACGCAGAATCAAAACTTGATCAGATTTTATCATCTGGTGAATTAAAAGTTGGAACTACAGGTGACTGGGATCCAATGACTATGAAAGACCCTGCTACAAATAAATATAAGGGATTTGATATTGATGTCATGCAAGAATTAGCAAAAGATATGGGTGTAAAAATTACCTTTGTCCCAACTGAATGGAAGACTATTGTCTCAGGAATTACTGCAGGAAGATATGACATTTCTACAAGTGTTACTAAAACTCCAAAAAGAGCAGAAGTTGCTGGATTTACAGATTCTTATTACAAATATGGAACTGTTCCATTAGTACTTAAAAAGAATTTAAAAAAATATTCAACTTGGAACTCTTTGAACAATAAAGATGTAACGATTGCTACAACCCTTGGGACATCTCAGGAAGAAAAAGCTAAAGAGTTCTTTCCTATGTCTAAATTACAATCAGTTGAATCACCTGCAAGAGACTTTCAAGAAGTTCTAGCTGGTAGAGCAGATGGAAATATTACAAGCTCAACAGAAGCTAATAAACTAGTAATCAAGTACCCTCAATTAGCAATTGTTCCTGATGGAGAAAAAAATCCTGCATTTTTAGCAATGATGGTTGGCAAAAATGATCAAATTTGGAATGATTATGTTAATGAGTGGATTAAAAGTAAAAAATCATCTGGTTTCTTTAATAAACTGCTTGCTAAATATAATTTAAAAAGTTTATAAAAAATTAGATATTAATCTCTAATTCATTATAACTTTAAGAGTGAAAAATTTACTTTTTTTACTTTTAATATTGCCTCTAGCTTCATGTAGTGGTCAAGAATTAGGCTGGTTTATTCTATCACCTAATAATGTTGAAGGATTAACAAACCTGAAATTTTTACTGAGTGGTTTAACTACAACCATTTACATTTCAGTACTTTCAATAATTATATCTGCAATTTTAGGGTTTATCGTTGCAATACCATCCTTGGCTAAAAATAAATTTTTAACATACATAAATATTGGATATGTAGAAATTGTAAGAGCAATTCCATTGCTTGTTTTAATATTATGGATCTATTATGGTCTACCTATAATGACTGGATTAAGCTTTAGTCCATTTGTATCTGGAATAATTGCACTGGCAATAAGTGAGAGTGCTTTTCAAGCAGAAATTTTTAGAGCAGGTATAAACTCAATTAAAAAATCACAGTGGGAAGCAGGTTCGTCACTAGGTTTAACTTTTTATAAAAGATTAAGATTAGTAATTCTTCCACAAGCAATAAAAAACATCTTGCCTGCGTTAGGTAATCAGTTTGTTTACGTATTAAAGATGTCTTCACTAGTATCAATTATAGGTATTGGTGACTTAACGAGAAAAGCGAATGAATTAGTTGTTTCAACTTATAGACCACTAGAAATTTATACATTCTTAATTTTAGAATATTTAATTTTGATATTAATTGTTTCATTTTTTGTAAGAAAATTAGAGAAAAGACTTAAACAAGATGGCAATAATTAATGAATAATTTAGATAATATAAATTATGATATTAATTTAAGCGATGGTGTCATTACTTTTAAAAACGTCAATACAACACTTGGTTTTGTTAGGTATAATGAGGTAGCTCTAATTGAGTATATCTTTGTTAACCCAATGTTTAGACGTCTAGGACTTGCTAAAAAATTACTGCAGATAGTTGAAGAAAAAACAAAAAACAAACCAAAACCACAAGATCCTGTAAGTCCACTAGGTGAAAAACTTTTTAAAATATAAGATTAATCATCGCTCGCAATACTTTGTAGATATTCAATAAATTCATTTTGATTAATAACTACTTGAAGTAAATCTCTGCCATTAGTTCTTTCATAACAAACTACTCTTATCTTTCCGTCAATGAAAAATAAATCTCGGTACTTGATGCTCAAAAGATGTGATGCAACTCTTTTTTTTGGGACTATCCAATCTTTCTCTTTTATTACTAAATCAAAAAATGAATTTTTGATATCAGCATAGATTTCATTTTGTTTATTATAACATTCATTGATATTTTTATTTTCAAACCAAATTTTTCCATAAAGTGAAAATATTTCATAATTCTTATAATCATCAGGTTTAATTGTAACACCTACATCTTCATATCTATTAAAAGAATCTTTTTTATCCCATAGAGATATTGCTACAAATTTATTTTGTTTATACCAATATGCATATTCTGAAGTAATTTCTGAACCAATAACTTTTTTACTCACATGATCTAGAAGATTATCACCTACACTCATTCCCTCTATTTGAAAGTCTCTAATATCATCTGCTTTAGTTAAAGAATGAAAACTTAAAGTTAAAATAAGAATTAGTAGCAGTCTCTTCATATTAAATACTTTCATTG
Organism: Candidatus Pelagibacter sp. Uisw_134_02; assembly: GCF_047720265.1. Lineage (GTDB taxonomy): Bacteria > Pseudomonadota > Alphaproteobacteria > Pelagibacterales > Pelagibacteraceae > Pelagibacter. Next base: position 508,336 of record NZ_CP159813.1, on the reverse strand, counting down.
AGTATTGCGGTAGTGTTTACTTGTATGCTTCATTTAATAAGTATTCATTCATCTCATCACTAATTATAGAAACCTTCAGGTTATCAATGTATTTCATCTCTTTAGTCCAATCCATACACTCCACTGAAATATGTCCAGTTTTATCATTTAATTGAAATGTATGCCAAGTACCTTTTGATTTACCTGAGTTGTCAGCAGGATGAGAAGAAATGCCATGATCGGTATATTCGGATTTACCCTTAAAAAGTTTTTTTAATATGTTAACTATATCTTTTTCTTTTTTATAACATTCATTAATGCTTATATTTTCATAAAAAATTTTACCACTCAAAGATTTTATTAAAAATTTATTATCATTATCTTTAAATTCAATTTGTACACCTTCATAACTTTCATTATTTAGCTCCTTAAAACTAGCTGCATATTTTTTATTATTGTACATATATGATTTATTTTCAATAATTTCATTTAATGTAAAAAAATTTAATGCACTATCACCAATACTAATCCCAGCTATTTCAAATTCATTAATATCATTAGCATAAGCCCAAGAATTGAAGCTAAATGCTATAATAAAAATTACTAGAAGATTTTTCATAATAAAATACTTTCTCACTGAGTCGTATCTGTGTCAAGATCTAGAGTAAGCAGAAATAAATTTAGTGTAAATATTCCATGGAAGAAGAACATTGATTGTAGGTTCAATAATTAATTATCATAAGCAATAATTAAAAAATCACTGAATTTTTTACTTTGTAAGTTAACATTTAGTGAGTCTTTAAATCCTTGTTGCTCTAGTACTTCACTCCAATTATCACAGGTTACCTGTACTATAGAACCATTTGACAAATAATATTCACTTATATTTGATTTACTATTGCCAGTTTTGTCATATTTTTTTTTTATCTGACCAGACTCTTTATCTGAATTCTTAAAAATTTTATCAAACTCTCTCATAATTTCTTTTTTCATAGCAAAACAATTATCAATATTATCAAAAAAAATTGAAGCACCTAAAGATTCAATAATATATTTTTTATCATTTTTTTTGTGATTAACGGTAACCATTTCATATTTTTTAAAATTACTATGTAGATAAAAATTTCTTATTATAAATCTGTCATTAGGGTATTGAGAATTTTGTTTGTTATCTATTAATTCATTTTCACTAAAAAAATTTAAAGCACTATCACCAATGCTCATCCCTTCTATTTGAAAGTCTCTAATATCATCTGCTTTAGTTAAAGAATGAAAACTGAATGTTAAAATAAGAATTATGAATAATCTTCTCATATAAGTACATTTTCACTGTGAAGTATATGTGTCAAGATTTAGTGGAAGTTGCAATAAGGGTTGTGGGAAGTTTTTTTGTTAAAAGTGACAATACTTATGACTCCTCTAGATCATTATTAATAAGCCTCTTTATTGAGCCAATCATGCCATTCCTTCGAACCTAAACTAGCGTTTAAACTATCCCACCACCCACTTGAAATTATTTTCTCATTATCCTTATCCCATTTGCTACATGAAATGTGAAATGTTCCATTATCTAAATTGAATTCTGATACATATGAAATTGATTTACCATAATTATTTGCAAATTTAGATTCAAATGTAATTTCTTTAGTATTATTTATCATTTGTAATATTTGATTAACCATATTTTTTTTTTGCTCTAAACATTGGTCCAATTTATTATCAACATTTTTTAATCCTTTAATTGAATAAATGATATATTTGCTATCATCTGTTTTTAGATTAATGTTTAAAGCATCATATAAATTTGATTCTATAATCATGCCTATTTGATAGAAAGTTTTACTATTAGGATAATAAATTGTATGAAAATTTTGTATTTCATTTTTGCTATAAAAATCTAACAAACTATCTCCAATACTCATACCGTCTATCTCAAAGTCTTTTATATCATCAGCGTTTGTCCATGGATGAAAGCTTAATGTTAAAATAAGAGTTAGTAATAATCTCCTCATGATAAGTACTTTCTCACTACGAAGTATATGTGTCAAGATTTAGTGAAAGTTGAAAAAAAATAACAAGAAGTGAATTGTTAAAAGTAAACACAAACATATTAGGCCCGATATTGATTATTTCGAAAATTATTTAAAAGCTTCATTTTCCATCCAGTATGTAAATTCTTTATTATTAAATCCTAATCTTAAATGATCTACATATCTAAATTTTTCAAAATATTCACTTCCATATATAACACATCCTAATTTGATATATTCAGTTCCTTCTTCATTAAAATCATAATAGGATGTAAAATGAAATGAATTACCTGATTTGTCTTGAAGTAAAACTCTTTTTTTAGGTTTGGTTATTTCTAAATTTGAAAGTGATGAAGACAAATCTGCATCTATTTCATTATGTACTTTTAAACATTCTTTTTCACTAACTGATTTATCTCTAAAATAAATTAACCCAGATATTGCTTGTATTATATAACTCGTATCGCTGTTCTTGATATGTAGTTGTATTTTATCATAATTATCAGAATCATATTTTATCGTTGCTCTAAAAAATCTTCTACTATTTGGGTAATAACTCTTTATGTCATCTATTGTTTTTTTTGAAAAAAAATCTAAGGCACTGTCTCCAATACTCATGCCATCTATCTCAAAGTCTCTGATATCATTTGCTTTAGTCCATGTTTGGAAGCTAAACATTAAGATAAGAACTAGTAATAATCTCTTCATATTAAACACTTTCTCACTGTGTCGTATGTGTGTCAAGATTTAGTGAAAGTTGTAATAAGGTGCGCGGGGAGCGGTTTACTGAAAGTGACCTCAGGCTTATGAGTCCTGCGCTCTAACCAACTGAGCTACCCCGCTACCTAATTGTCATTTATCTTAATAATTTATTTTTTGCTTTTTCAAATTCATCTTTATTCAGTGTCTTATTTTTATATAATCTTTTTAATCTTTTAATATTACCTATTAAACTCTCAGTTTCTTCGTTTTGATCAGTATCCTCAGCATTGTTTTCAATTAGTATTTCTTTTTCCATGTTAACTTTGGCATTTTTCTTTTCTTTTATTAAGTGATATTTAATAACAGATTCATAATTACTTTGTGTTTTAGAATCATGATCTTGAATTTTTCCAATGAAGGGAACTTTGGAATATTTACTAGCTATTTTATTTGCATCAAATGAAACTATTTTTTTTAACTTTAAAAACTTAATTATCATCAAGAGAAGATCTTTTGATTTATTGTTAAGATCGATAAGCAGCTCTTTAGAATTATTTCTCAAATATTGCTGTAGAGTCTCTTCAAGTTCAACATCTAATATTAAATATTTTTCTTGATCTGCTGTGCTGAGTGTATTTAGCTCGTAATCTTTTAGTCTTCTTCTAACCCAGTATGAAGATGTAATCTTTTTATAAATTAAAAATTGATGGACAAATATATTTTCCTCTGAGGTGTTACTATTAAACTTTAGGTCATCTTTAAGATTATCTACTATTTTACCATTTATGTATATTTCACCTTTGTATTCAGTAACTGTTTCACTCTCAATGTGATCAAGTCCAAGAGCTTTTCTCCAATCTTCAGTCATAAGCCTTTATCTTAATAATTTATTTTTTGCTTTTTTAAATTGTGCCTCAGAAAGGGTTCCGTCTTCATATAGTTCTTGAAGCTCTTCAAGTTCATGAGTTAAATCTTTTTTATTTGATCGAAGTCTAGAAGTTGTACTCATGTTAGAATTTGATGAAATTTTTTTAGTTAATACATTTTCTGATGTTGAGTTTCCAAGCTTTATCTGAGCTGATGCTTCAATTTCTTTTTTTTCACCAGTAAAGCTTTTGACTGAATAGCCTTGTTTTAGGAGACTCTCTATATACAAACGGTTATAAATAAATGCAAAAAGAATACCTGCAAATCCAAATGTTATAAATATTGCTATAAACATTATGATTGCCCACATCCAATCTCCACGGGTCAAAGGTACCCAAAAACTTAAAAAAAATGTTGTCCAAGAAAAACCAACTGGCGCTTCTCTAATTGCTCCATTTTTACTTTTTAGTTGAATTGTTGCAAAAGCCATAAAAGGATATTCTCACTGTGTCGTATGTGTGTCAAGATTTACTGAAAGTTATAATAAGGTGTGCGGGAAGTGATTTGTGGAATATGACCGCGGGCTTATGAGTCCTGCAGTTTATTATTGGTAAGCTTTATTATTAAGCCACTCAAGATACTCATCGTTTGAAGCATCAATACTTAATGAATCGTCCCAATATTTTGTAAGTTCCAAATTTTTATCAAAAGTATCACACCAAACTCTAATGGATCCACCTTTTACTTCCAAATCCGTAACTTCGGCAAAACTTTTTCCATAAGCTTCCTTATAGCTACCCTTATAATTATTTTCACTAAAATCATTTAAAACTTTTTTAATATCATTGACTACATCTTTTTTCATTTTCGTACACTTATCATGTGACACAAATATCAATCCCTTTAATTGGTATATTAAAAATTTATTATCACCTTTTTTTAATGTAAAACTAAATCTTTGATAAACATCATTATTAGCATCAATTTCTTTACCATAAAATTCATCATTATTATAAGCAACGTCTGCTGCAGATATTATTTCATCTTTAGTAAAATAATCCAACAAACTATCCCCGATACTCATCCCTTCTATCTCAAAATCTCTAATATCATCAGCTTTAGATAATGTTTGGAAACTAAACGTTAAGATAAGGATTAGTAGTAATCTCTTCATATTAAACACTTTCTCACTGTGTCCTATTTGTGTCAAGATTTACGGTAAGTTGTAATTAGATAAGTGGGAAGTGGATTGTGGAAAGTGACCGCGGGCTTATGAGTCCAGCGGTTGATTATTTATAACCACTCGCAATCCAATCATTAATTTCTTTTGACATTACAACAATATTTAGTGAGTTTCGAGCCAGGCCATCGTTTTTCATTTGTTGAGAAAACTTGGTGCACTCAACTCTAATATGATCTGGATAATTAATATTATATTGATCAATGTTTTGTTTAGAATTACCAGTTGGATCAGCTTCATGATTTTTACTATCAGACATTTTTTCAACATTAATAAATATTTTATCTAGTTTTTTTACAATTTCTTTCTTATCGTTAATGCATTTATTAAAATCGTCCGAAAAGACTCCAGCTAATATTGTTTTAATTTCATAGCTCTTGTCATTTGATTTTAAATATATCTCAACTTGATCATACTTTTTAAGATTATCAATTATCCCAACAACATAATATTTTCTTTTACTTTTAAAATATGGAAGTGTATTTTCTTTAATTTCATCTTCACTATATAAATCTAATAAACTATCCCCGACACTCATCCTTTCTACCTCGAAGTCACTAATATCATCAGCCTTAGTCCACGATTGTAAACTTAGCGTTAATATGAGAATAAGTATCAGTCTCTTCATAATAAACACTTTCTCACTGTGCCGTATGTGTGTCAAGATTTATGGTAAGTTGTAATAAGGGTCGCGGGAAGTGGATTACGGAAGGTGACCGCAGGCTTATAAGTCCCGCGGTTTATTAAAAAAACTCTTTGTTATATTCATCTAAATTAAATGGCCAAATTCTAATTAAAAAAGTTTCTGGTTGAGCTGAAAATTCTTTAACTCTGTATTCAATTAAATCGTTACCATCCATTTTCATAGAAAAGTCTGATGTTGCAAATACAAACCAATTTTTATCATTAGGGTCAGGCCATTCAATTCTAACACTTCCGGTGTAAGATGGATAAACACTATCTTTATTTATTGTAGCTTCAATGCTTCCATCTAAAGCTGGATTTGTAGATTTGATTTGCCATTTTTTGAAGGAACCACCTTCTTCTTTTTTTATTGCAAACCATCCAAAATTTGATTCGTACCAGATACCTTCTATTGGTTCTAATCTACTATTTATAAAAAATCTTTTTATTGCACCTTCAATAGTTGTTGGGCCATTTGTATTTGAGTTCCAGTGTTTACTAGATATTTGATATTCTATTGCTTCAGTTGAAAATTGAAAACTTAACGTTAATATTAGAATTAGTAATAATCTCTTCACGATAAACACTTTCTCATTATGTTAGATATGTGTCAAGAATTTTGCTTTTGAGTAAGTGAAGACTTATGTTAACTTATGGTAATGAGTAATATTAGTTTCATAATTGGATTTGTTTTCACAATCGGTTGGGTTTATGGATTTTTAACAAAACAAGAGTTTAAAACTAATGCAAATTTAAGAATTATAATTCATTGGATAATGGCATTAACTTTTTTTTTATACCATGAAGTTCCTGGTACTCATTTATTTTACACATTTCCGCTGGGTATTGTTTTGAGCTTTTTGGGAATTCCGATTATGAATAAAATAAACCCATATACGATAAAGATTATTTCAATTATAATTTGGTCATTTGTACTTATGACTTTATCAAATATTTTTGGAACCTTTGCTTAAAATTCTAAATGTCTTTTTATTTAGGATGACTATCATGATAACTATCCACACAAAGTTGCACAGCTTTTCTTGTTAAGTTTTTATATTTTTTATTGTTTAAAACTGGATCAAAAATTTCCATAACTAAATCTCTTTTAGGCATTGGACCACGCATACTACTTATTAACTGTTGCAAAATTGGATCAAATAAACCCTCATCTACCTTACTCTCTTTCCACTTTTCACATGCATCTATAAGTATTTTTAAATCTCTTTTGGTGTTAGAAATTTGCAATTGAGTTGCTTTTTTTTTTAACCAGCCAAACATGATAAATATATTATAATTTATTCATCATCTTTCAAACAAAATTCCGTCCAAATAAAAACAACAAAGCATGATCTAAATATAATAATGCATTGGATTTCATTCCTTTTCAAACATTTACAGTTTTTTTCCTTATTATCACCTTTCCGTAAACCCCTTGATAGGAGAAGGAGTGAAACCATTACCAACTACAAATTACTAACTATTAAAAAAGAGATTAAGTAGTGAGGCATTTTTTTGTCTTTATTTCATTGCACTTCTAATTTTTACTAGAGACTATTTATCCAATCTGATAAATCAGCTGAATTGACCATTACTTTTAAATGGCTAGTTCCACCAAACTCTTTAGAAAAAACATAGCAACTTATTGCAGCATAATGACCTTCTTTGAACCAATAATTTATACTATGAGTTTTACTTTTTTTACTTTTATCCCAAGCATATATTTTATCTTCAACAACCTCTCTGTCAGCAATTTCAAATAATTGTTTGACCTCCTGATCAATTAAATTTCTTTTTTTAATGCATTTTTGAGTAGTGTTAATTGAAGATTCTGAAAAGAAAATCGCCCCAGATATAGACTCAATTATGTAATTAGGATCATTTTCTTTAAAATGAAGCATTAAATTATCATATTTATTTAATTTATTTGAGTAAATTTCAGTTCTAAAAAATATTTTTGAATCTGTGTTACTATAAAACTTTTTATTATTATTTATTTCTTCAATTGTAAAGTAATCTAAAGCACTATCACCTAAACTCATCCCTTCTATCTGAAAGTCTCTAACACCCTCAGCCTTAGTCCAAGACTGAAAGCTGAACGTTAAAATAAGAATTAAAAATAATCTCTTCATTAGAAGCACTTTCCCACTACGTCATATATGTGTCAAGATTTATGATAAGTTGTAATAAAGGTCCCAGGAAACAGTTTTCAGGAAGTGACCAGGCTTATGAAGCCTATGATCTATTAGTTGAAGGCTTCATTAGTAATAAAATAAGAATACTCTTTTGATGATAATATAACTCTTAGCTCATCTTCAAATTGCATATCTTTGCTCCAGTCTGTACAAATTACTCTTGATGAAGCACCACTAGAAAAATCAAAATCTGTTATATCATTTATACTTTTGCCAGTTTTATCTTGGTGATGATCATTTTTATAAGAATGTATTTCATAATTAGTAAAAGTATTTTTTAGATCTTTAATAACTGTTATCTTTTTTTTATAACAATTATCAATATCTGAAAAATGTGTAATTGCACTAATAGATGAAATTAAATAATCACCATTGTCTTCAAAATAAAATAAAATAGCATCATAAGTATCTAAATTCTTTTCAGACTGAAACCGTGTAAATTTTTTATTAGGCCAACTTGGAAATTTTTTTTTGTTATCAATTAATGATTTGCTAAAATAATCTAGTAAACTATCCCCTATACTCATCCCTTCTATTTCAAAGTCTCTTATATCATCAGCCTTTGTTAAAATATTGAAACTGAACGTTAAAATAAAGATCAGTAATAATTTCTTCATAAGAAACACTTTCTCACTGTGTCGAATGTGTGTCAAGATTTACAATAAGTTTTAATTAAGCAAGTTAAAAGTTAATTAAGGGAATCTACTGAGTTATAGGTTCTTTTTTTGATTAATCATAAGCTTTATTATGAAGCCAATAAGAAAAATCTTTTGAATCTAAAGCTATAACCAAATGATCAACAAAACCTTTTTCTTGAGAAGTTACATTATAATCATAACATTCAATTACTATTTCATCTTTTGATTTAAGGGTAATAAAAATACTTCGAACTTTTCCTGACACACCGTCTCTATGATCTACAATACCAGTATCAAAAAAATCAATATATTCATATTCTTTTTTAAATTGTAAACTAATTTTTTCTAATTCATTATAACAACTTGTTATGTCGTTTGGAAAATCTATTTGACCACCAATAGACTCTATTATGTATTTATCATCCATATTTTTTATATGAAATTGCACATGGTTATATAATTTAAATCTTGAATCATTATAAATCGTAGCTGAATAAAAAAGTTTACTAGGATATATAAAACCCTTTTTTTTTCTTTGATCAATTTTTTTCTTGTTAAAAAAAGTTAAAGCACTGTCTCCAATACTCATTCCTTCTATCTCGTAGTCTCTAATATCTTCAGCTTTAGTAAAAGATTGAAAACCTAATATAAAGATTAAAGCTGTTAAAAATCTAATCACATTAAGCTTTCTTAAATTTTTTTTTAACTCTAGCCTTTTTCTTTCCAGGTAAAGTTTGCATAATAGCAAGGATTATAATTATTATTAATGGTGAAATAATTACTGCTGCTAGGATCCATCCTGCTGGCTCTCTATTCTTTGATTTAGCTAGTTTAAAAATTCCATAAAAGAATGCAGCATAAATTATTATAAATATTAAGATTTCCATTTTCTCCTTACCCTTAATTGTTTGCGAAAATTGCAGATAAAACAACTACAGCTACAAAAGTAAAAGTAATCAAATATGAGTAAAAAATATCAATATTTTCAATTTTTGCCTTATCTACTGGTTCAGTTATTTTTTTAAGTTGCTCTCTTCTGTAGTAGTAAATTATTCCAATCACCATTATCAGTGTTAAAATTGGAAATACATCAAAAGCACCTAAATAGTTATACGATCCATGAAAAATGACAGGTATAGCTAAAGCCAATATAAGCATTAACTTTCTTTTAAAAGCACTTTGTTCTCCGAAAAGATTTAAACTTAATAACCAGCCCATTATTACACCAAAGCCTAAATGCATTATTAAAGGATAATATCTTTGTTTAACAACTGTCATTGTCCAAGCTGTTTCTGGATCTCCAGTGTTTAAATAAGGAATGTTTTCCATAGCAGCATATCCCAATCCAATAGCTGCTCCATAAACAATTGCATCCATTGGTTCATTTAAATCGGACAACCTTACACAGAAAAATATAAGTAAAGCAAATTTTAATCCTTCTTCTAAAAATGCTGCTCTAAAAAACATCTGGAAGGCGTGTTCACCAACTGGTGTTGGATCACCTACCTCGTAATTTTTATAAGCATTCAGGTCTAAACCTAAAAAGGGTGCTAAATGATCTTCAGTAATCATGATTAAAAGATCTAAAGGTAGATAAATTGATACACCAAGTAAAAAAGATGCCACAAGAAATTTGCCTGGTTCAGGAAATCTATCAGATCTCCAAATCATGAAACCTATTAAAATTGGTGGAAGTATTGTTGCTAGATAAATAAATGAAGGGTCTCTTATCATCTTTGTTAAAGTTTATAATCTATTTGAGGAATTATTTCGACGTTATCAATTCCCATGAAACTAAATAAACCTATCCAAAGTTTTTCTAACGTAACATAAAGATCTTCACCATGTTCATAAGAATGATTTATAAACAACACTTTAACTTTTAAGTTTTTAACCATTTCTACAGTAGGTTTTGTTGCCTTCATATAATTAGCAAAACTTTTTTCTTTTTTTAATAGTTGTGTAAAGGTGCCACATTTATCAGCTACTTGTTTTTTCTTTGGTTTAAGTTTCATGCCTGCAGATTTACAATGTTTAAAAAAATTAACTCTTTTTGAAAATTGCATCAAATCAGAAACAATAACCAGCTCTCTTTCTTTGTAGTCACTTCCAAAATCAGAACTAGTCTCTCTTAATGTGTGAATTATATATTCATAAATTAGACTTTGTTTTGCTACTCCATTTTTTGGAAAAAAATCACTTTCCACTTCAAGAATTTGTTTATTCCATTTTTTATAAATATCTTTAACGCCATCTATACCTTCACACTTTTTATTAACTTTCTCTCCAGGGTATTTCTGACTTTCAGTTCCTTTTTTAAATCTACATTTTGAATAAGCAAATTCTTGAGAATGTGGGGGCAGATCATCAATTTTTAAGTATGAAATTTTATGATAAGGCGGTGTATCTGCAATTAAAGCTTCACCAAATATTCTTCCTTTTACCCATTTTATTTGAGGCCCTTCCCATCTAGATGTAAAATCTACTAAAAATATCTTATGACCTAATTTAGCACTTAATGGACAATAATCACTTTGTCTAACGTCACTATTATAACATTTTGGGAAACCGTCAGGTAATGATGCTGCATTCACTGTTAAAGACCAAGTTAAAATTAAAAATAAAGAAATTACAAGTTTATCTAATTTACGATACATTATAGCTACTCCTTATATCAGTTATTCTCTTGTTAACCTCTTCTTTGAAAGCGTTTACTTCTTTAACATAAGTCGTAACCTCTTCATTGAGTTCATTATTTAAAGATTTAGTTTTTTCTTCAATTTGATTTTTGTCTAAATATAATTGAGACATATCTGAAAAAACCAATTTTGGATCCATTTTATCTTCTGAAAGTGTTTTAAATGGTCGTTTTATTATATTACCCTCTTTATCCTTCCAATATTTTGGAGCAGAAGATGATCTAAAATTTGAATTTAAAGATCTATATTCTTCAATAATATGATCACTGTCATCATCAATTTTTTTTACATACCTTCTATAATTTGCAAATGTAGACTCTAATTTAGTAACATTAATTGACCACTGTTTAAGACTTTCAGAAATTAATAAATTTCTTTCATCAGTAACTTTTTTAACTTCATTTTTAAACTGAATGTTAATTTCATTACCTAAATGCTCTCTAATACGATTTATTTCTTTTTTGTTTTCATTTCTATCTTTACCTATTGATCCATAACCAGGATATGGATCATCAAAAAAATATCCATCTAATAAAGAAAATAATGCAAAGCCTATTCCTATAAAACTTAATACAGCCGCATAAAAGCTCCATGAAACTGTCCATGGATATAATACATTTCCAAATTCAGTGGCTTGGGCAACAACAGCCTCTGTTTGACCCCATTGTACAACTTGTCCTTTTTGTTCAGCTATCGCTCTGAAGGCACCAAGACACCAGTTTAGATAAATAATAAATACAGAGTAAAAAGCTAAAACAATTTTTGAAACGGTTCTTTTTAAACATTTTTGGAGATTAAAGTTTTTGACTAAAAAATAACCAGCTAAAAAAGATATAATTACATTTAGAGCAGCTACAGCAAAGGATATTCCCTGTCCTTCAGCCTCACCTCCTGTCATTGCTGGCCCTAATAATTTAGTATTAACTCTAACCTCTATAAAAAATAATGCAGCAGCAAACAAGAGTCCTCCTATCATTTTAGGAGTTGTAAGAGATTTCGGATCCCTACTTATATCGTGTGTTAATTTAAAATGTTTAACTTCTTTATCTTGTGTGTCATAAGAATCTTTTAGATTTGATAATCTACCACTACCTGTGGTTAAAGATTGTTCAACTCTATTTCTAAAACCATCAATAAAAAAATGTTTTTTCCCAAGTATTGCTGAATAGCCAATAATTTTATTTTTTATAGGATCTAAAAACCTAGCAGCTTCGGATACTGCCTCATGTCTTTTTTCATCATATTTTGTAATTGCTTCATTTTCAGTTATGGAAAAAACCTCTGAATTTTCTGACGGTAAATTATTTGTTCCATCGCTTTCACCTTTTTTCTTTAGGTCTATTTCATTCTCTATATCTGCAACTTTTATATTTTTAAACTCAAAGCTCATTCTTTTACCTCTCAATATACTTCTTATTGCTTTTAAACTTCTTTCTATAAATTTAAACTTCATCATATTTTTGTCTCCTTAGATAGTCTCCTTTTACTTAACGTTATAGCCCTTTTTATACATGCAATGATTATACTCTGCAGCGTTTTGACCAAGGGCTGTTATGGCCAAACTAAATTCTTCTGGTTTACACATAAATGGATCTTTACAAATATAAGTTGGTGCTTTTGCATTAGCAAAAGTTCTACAAAACCCACTATGAAAATCTAAATCTATATTATTACCCGACCTATGATCCCATGAACTATGTCCACAAGAAGCTAATAAAGAAAATAATATCAAATAGATAATCTTCTTCATTAATTTACTCTCCTACTAAAAGTTACATAAATCAAGATTATGAAAATTATCATTAATGAAATTGTTACAGCATTTTCAGAAATAAAATCTCTTACTTCTTGAAATCTAATTGTTCTTAAAGGGTTAAATATCAGATAACCGATATCATCAATTGATCTTGCTATCGCTTCAAGCATACTAATAAAAGCTACTGACAATCCTTTAAACATCAAAGGTAATTTCATAAAAGCTGTTAAAATAATTTTACCCATAGCTATTGTGTTAAGTGAATGATTAAAAATATCAGCTCAATTATAATTATTGTTTCGATCATATAATTAAAGTGCTCCTTCTTTTTTTGTAAATTGATGAATTAACTTTCTATTTTTAATGTTTTGGGTTTCTTGAACATAAACTCCACCCAATTTTAAAAATTGAGAATTAGCAGCTAGATAGGTAAAACCACTATCTGCTTTAAGAGCTGTATTCATTAATGATAATGAAAAAATCATTATACCAAACTTACTGTAAGCAACTGTTAGTCTTGAAATTGAAGCAAAAACTTTTTTCATAATTCCTCTTTCCTCTCCTCTTAAAGTTAAGAGGAGAGTAATCAAAATTAGCTGCCCTCCTTATCAAAATTCAATAACATTGAACCGATTAAACCAAATATAATTGGTGAAAATCTAGATACTGGACCCATAAATCCAGTTAAGTTTGTTCCTGCAAATGACATTACAAAATCAACTACTGCAAAGGCAATTAGTAAGCCTCCTACAATGTTAATAAACGATGTGCTGTCTGCTTCTTCTTTTACTGTCTTCATTGTTTTCTCCTTTAGTTGTTTGTTTTTCATGCAATACAATTAACAATTATTGATTAAGAATACTTGTCCACAAATATAAAAGAAATTGGATATGAAGATAAAACTTAGTTTATTTAGTCCAAAATCAAATACAATTTTGGATTAACTTAATTGCTATAAAAATATATATTATTTTCAATGAAAAATTTATTTGCTAAAATTTTTATAGTTTTAATTCTTTTACAAGGTTGTGACTCGGCCAGTGTTCCTGTTAAAAAATCAAAGACAAATATTTGTCATAAAAAAGGATCTAGATATTACGATATAACAAAACATTATAAAGCTTACCAAACAATTAAGGATTGTATTAAAAGTGGTGGTAGAATGCCCAAAAGACAATAAATCTTAGGTGACATTATGAGTTAAAGATTATAAGATTTTATATGATTAAAATAATTAGATCATTATTAATCGTGCTATTTTTAGCCTCTTTCTCATTACAAGCTCATTCCGAAACATCTTGGATTACTAAAAAATCAGACAAATCAAAGAAAGAAATTAAATTAGAAAAAAAAGAAAAAAAAATTAACTTAAAGAAAAAATCTGAATGGATCAAAAAGAAAAAAAATAAAAATAAAGAAGAATTTAAAAAAGAAGATAAGAAAATTACTAAAGAAGTTAAATCTTGGATTACAAAAAAAAATAAAAAAGATAAATACATTGATAATTTAGAGAACCTTCCAGAGTCTAATATCTATTTTGCAGCCAAGAGTGATGGAGGAAAGTTATTTTATGGATATGTTAATGCAGATCTAAAATCTAAAAAAATTAAAAACTATTATGAAACAAGCCTAGGGAAAGGTTACTTCAATGATGGGAAAACTATTTGTCAAATAGCCTCAACAGTAAGAGAGGTCTTTGAAGGAGAAGTTGAAGGAAGAGTCGCTGGTGACTGTTCTGATGGAACAAAGTTTAGAGGTACATTTAGTCAAAATATGAATTCTGGATATGGCTCAGCAAAATCTAATAAAGGTGAAAAATTTGAATTTGATTTTAATTCAGACATTAAAATTGCTTCCAACATAATTAAAGAGTTTAATAAAACAAAGATAAGTGATGGAATGTTAGCTGCTGCTCCAAAAACAAATATTGAAGTAAATCCTGACGGAAAATATTATGCTCTATTAATTGGAAATGCTAAATATGAAAAATGGACATCACTAAGTTCACCTGTGAATGATATAAATGAAATTCATAATATTTTAAAAGCTAAATATAAATTTGATAAAGTTGTTAAAATTCCAAATGCAACACGTTCAGAAATTTTTAAATCACTTAAAAATATGAGAGATCTTGTCACTGATAATGACTATCTTTTAATTTATTATGCTGGTCATGGTGAGCAAGATACACAGCGAGCTTACTGGATACCTGTGGATGTTGATAAAGAATGGGATCCAGAATGGATTGATACTGTAACAATAACTGCTGCAATACAAAGGATAAGTGCTCGGCATATTTTACTAATGATAGATTCTTGTTATCTTGGTTCTAGTTTCAAAGGTAATAAAAGCGATATAGTTAAAACAGAGTCAGATTGGAATGCTGTAGAAGCAAATAAAGGATTAAAAAATAGAGCAGGATTGGTTTTAGCTTCAGGTGGAGAAACTCCAGTTGTAGATACAGTGATTGACAATAAGCACTCTTTGTTTGCCTATAAATTTATAGATATTCTTAAGAAGAATGAAGACTATGTAACTTCATCAAATATATTTTTAAAAATTAAAAAATATCATTCAAAACAAACTCAAACTCCTCAATTTTATGGTGTAGAAAATTGGGGTCACCTTGATGGTGATTTTGTTTTTAAAGTAAAAAAATAATGATTAAAAAAATATTACTTTTTCTATTTCTATCTTTCTTTATTGGCTCTACTTATGCTGAAACTATAGCTTATAAGCTGAAAGGTGACTTAAAATCTACGGGATCTGAAGCTATAGAAGTTAGTTCAACTCCATTAATAGATAGTAAGGAAATTGAAAAATCTAAAGAACAATTAATTACAATTGTTAAATATGCCAATAATCAGTCCAATGATGTAGCTAAAAAAAATGAAAATAGAAAACCAAGACCTAAATACAAAGGTGCACCTGAAGATATTTATGAAAAATTTGCTAATAGTGTTGTCTACATAGATAATAAAAAAGACAATGGTTCAGGCTCTGGATTTGTAATTAATCATAAAGGATTAAAAATTATTACAAATTGGCATGTTGTTGAAACTGCAACTAATGTAACAATTTGTCTTAAAACAGAAAATTTAAACAGGGTTTGTGATACAGATTTTTACACTGGAAAAGTGATAAAGAGAAATAAACAAAAAGATCTAGCAATGATCGAGGTTAAAGGTTTACCCTCAAATCTTAAACCTGTTTCTTATGGGAATTTTAAAAAAGTTAAAGTTGGTGAAACAGCATTTGCAATAGGACATCCAAGTGGTCTGGTTTGGACCTTTAGTGATGGACGGGTTAGCCAAAAAAGACCTAATTATAAATGGAAATACGAATCCTCACGTCATTTTGCTAACGTTATACAAACAAACGTAAACATAAACCCTGGTAACTCTGGTGGTCCTCTATTTAATAAAAATAAGGAGTTAATTGGTGTAAATACATTTACTACCGAAGGTGAAAAATTAAGCTTTGCAATATCAGTAGATGACCTGATTGAATTTATTAATGAAGTAAAACAAGATGATGTTGAGTCAAAATATATTCAAAAAAAGAAAAAAGGTAATACCTGGATACAAAAAAAAACAGATAAAAATAAAAAAAGTGGAATATCTAAAAAATACCCTAATGCCAAAGAAGTTGACTTAACTAAAAATGGTGTGACTGATACTTGGCTTCTAGATGAAAATAAAGATGGGACTTATGAAAAAGCACTTATGGATTTCAATGAAGATGGAATCATAGAAGCAGTAGCTTTTGATGAAAATGAAAATGAAAATTATGAAATGATAGTTTTTGATGATGACCTAGATGGTAACCCTGACAGAGCTGAGTATGATGAAAATGATGATGGTACTATGGATGTTGTGGCTTATGATTATAACCAAGATGGTGAATGGGATAAATTTGAAGAATTAAGTTAAACTTATTTTTTATTATCAATAGTCATTTTAATTTTCAAAATCTTATCTTCTAGATCTCCAATGGCTTCAAATATGTCTCTTTTTTCAAGAACGCTAATTTCGGTACCTTTATCACTTTTTGGATCTTGCGCATTGTGAACCAATTCTGTTAATTTTCCATGTAGTATAGTTGAGCGTACTAGAATTTGACTTAAATCTTTAGATCCATCTATATTAATATTTTCTAATTCATGAGCAATCATATATTCATGAGCAGTTAATAACGGGTGCCCCCTCCCTTTTGCAATACAAGCTTTGTCTAATTTAAATGAATCGTTATGATCAATTTCTTGAAGTTGTTGAGGATCACTACACTTCCTAACATAAGATGATCCCTTACCTATTGCAGCTTGAATCTCATCTTCACTTAATATTTGGACTACTTCCATAAGTCCATTTTCAATTGATGCTGTTTTTCTAATTTTAGCCATATATTTTGAATTTCAATTATTAAATTATAGTATTTTATAAAAATAACTTAGGCTATAAATAAATATGTTTTTAAAGAAAAACTTTATATCCTTAATAAGCTTAACAATTGCAATAATAATAACATTTCTTTACCCCTTAAAAACTCAAGCAGAAATATCTTGCATTGATTGGGATGACGCGATTACTAAAAACTGGAAACTACATAAGAACTATCAGTTCAAAAGAAATGATGTAGGTATATTTTATGATTTTGAATGGGATGATAAAGAAAAAATAATAAAGATTAAAAGAAATAAGGATAATTACCCTGTGGTAAGATTTTCTTTATTTAATAAAGTAGATATTAATCAAGGTACAATAATAAAATCATATAATAGTATCGATTTATCAAAAAAGAATGACGTAGAAATAGAAAAAATTCATAAGAAAAATGAAACAGCTTTATTAAAAATATTGGATGGCAAGACTGTAAATATTGGCTCGAAACCATATAAGCTCAACAACATTATAATGGATACATTTGGATTAAGGACCATACAAAGTATTCAACCTACCAAAGGTATTGTTGAAATTTCATTTAAATCACGGTTTTCAAATGAAAGACCGGATCTTAAAAAAGTATTAATGATGGAAAATATTTTTGATGAAAATGATTATAGTCCTTTGTGTGGTAATACAATTGATTCAAACTATTTTCCAATTACAGACTTTGATTTTAATGAGTATAGATATGATGAAGATTTAAGACTTGGTATAAACAATAAAACAAAAACAATTCAACCAGTTATGGCTTTATCAACAGATAGTGGAATTTTACGTATAACTAGACAGGAAAGTGGTGTTTCTTATTATAGACAAGATTTTGAATTTGCTAAATTTCCTTTTGATAAACAAAAGATTATAATTAACATATTTAGCAATAAACGTAGTACCGGCAACCCAGATTTAGAAATCAATCAAGATGGTGCTGTTGCAACTTTTGTTACACCAGGTATCGAGGCATTCTTAAATTTAGAAAGATTTAAAAATGATACTAATTATTTGAAAGAGTGGAAGGTTACTAAAACTAACATTAAATCTTTTGAAAAAATTATTGAAAATTTTCATGATATATATCTTGGAAAAACTATCACCGACAATGAAAATATACTTCAAATTGAAATTGAAATTAAAAGAAATTATGAACAATATATTTACAAAATTATTATTCCTGTATTTTTAATCTTATCACTTGCTTGGTTTGTTCTGTGGATACCAACAAAAGAGTTTGAAACAAGATTAACAACTTCGATGGTAGCTCTATTATCGTTGATCGCTTACAACTTTGTGTTTGCCGATGATGTACCTAAATTAAACTATTTAACAGCATTAGACGAATATATTCTCTTATCATATATATTCTGCTGTATTCCTACGTTTATGAGTATTTGGTTTAGTAGATTTATTTCAACTAATCAAAAAAAGGCTACTTTAATAAATAGAAAAATTAGAATTTGGGGAATAGTGTTTTATACAACTGCTAGTCTTTGGATTTTTTTTCCTAAATAGTTAATATTTAATTTTTTTCACAAGTTTCAAGTATCATACCTAATAACCCCAAAATAAATAAGCCCACTAAAAAACCAAGTAGGATAAAGAAGTTATTCCAACCAATAGTTTCAGGTAACCAAATTATAATTATTGGCATCACATATCTTTCAAGAGGATTTGTCACTAGCCAATTATAAACATACCAACCACCATATATAGAAATTGGATACATCAAAAAAAAATAGATTTTTTTATACATTAGTTTAACGATCCTTTATCTAATTCACTTAACACACCTTTTATATGTGCTGGTGTCATCTCAAGTACTTTAGCGGTATACATTAACAATTCTGACTCTTTATCATCTAAATGACCATCAGAACCTGCAACTAAATACATTGCTTTAATAATAAGCTCTCTATGTTCTGCATTAAGATAAGGTCTTATTTCTTTAAGATATTCATCTACTGTTAAGTCATCTTTTTTAAGTTTCGTAATAGTTTTAGTAATTTTTGCTTTAGATAACTTTTTGTCATTTGTTAATTTATTAAAGATATCTGATACAGTTTTTACCTCTTCGTCTTCAACTTTATTATCTGCAATTATCATTAAACATAAAACATTTTGTAGTGCTTTCTCATATTCAGAGGCCATTTCTTCATCATTTAATCCAGGTTTATGATCAATTACATCTAGGTGATATATGCTTGAACACTCTTCACATTCAATATGTTCATTTTTTTTGCCACCTACGGGAAAAGTTGGAATAAAATATAATGTAAACCAATCTTGTACATACTTTTTTTGGTATGTTCGAGGTGTATTACAATTAGGACAATGAAATTTACCACTATCCATTTTAATAGATCTTCCTTTAGTTCCAAATATAATCATGAATAAAACTTAACTAAAAATTTTAATAAAATCTTGTCCAATTTATATTTATATTCTGGACCGGGTTGTATTTAATGTTTTGAATTAATGTTAAATAAGCGGTTTGATTACAGAACATCTTTTTTTTCTAAAATCCCATGGATAATCAAAATTTATGGACCACATGCCTATTTTGTTAGCTTTAGCGTAATCTTCATCGGGAATAAACTTTTTAGAGTATTTCCTATAGGCAAAAGCATAACCATTTCTAACAAGATAACTTGATAAACTTTCATCATTTACAAAGCACTCCGCTAAAGTTCTTTTATATCGATCTTTTCCTTCACTAATACACTCAACTTTATTATCACCAATTTTTTTAATTAAGATTTCTTTAGCAGTTACTCCACATGGGTCAATAAACCCTTTTTTAATGCAAGTTTGCTTTAATTCAGGTGTATCTATTCCAGTGAATCTAATCTTTTCACCATTTAAATGAATTGTATCACCATCGACAACTCTGATTTCTTGTGGTTTGAAATAATTAAAAATAAAAAAAATTATTATCGCTAAGATACTAATAAGAAAAATGACTTTTTTTTTGTTTAAAAACATTATTTAAAAAGTATCCAATGAATATGATTACTGCAATACCTATAAACCAATTGGTTGCCATTATTGTGTAGAAAATATCAGCATAATCCCCTCCTCTAATATTTATAACATACCAAAGGGATAAAAAAGGTAACGCTGATAATCTTAAAACACTTAAGTAAAGACTGTAAATAGGTTTTTTAACAGCCTGAAATACTGCTGTAGTTATAAAGAAGACGGGATAAACAGGCGCAATTAATGCTGCTATTTTTAAATATATAGCACCATGAAATATAGCTTCTTGGTTGTCTGTAAATTGAGATACAAAAAACTCTGCACCAAAAAATAATATACCACCTGCTAAGGCCATAAAAGATGATCCAAATAATAAAGCTTTAGAATATAATTCTCTTATACGATCATAATTCTTAGCACCAAAATTTTGCCCACCAATAGAAAGTACTGCTGTGTTCAGCCCGATAACAGGTAACAAGAATACTTGCTCTACTCTTAATGCTGCACCATAGCCAGCTGTAGCAAGATCACCAAATTGACCAATAAAATATAAAATATTAAAAATACCTACACCAATAAATAACATACTAATCATTATGGGTAGTGCTTGACTGAACAATTCTTTTAATAATATCAATTTAGGAATGAAGCATTTAATCGATAGATACTTTTTTAATTTACAAGAGTTGATTTTATAGGCTAAATAAAAAGTACCTACAGACTGAGCAATTACAGTTGCTATGGCAAGACCAGCAATACCCAAAGCAGGAATAGTTTCAGGAAAAATAATTCCTGAGAAAATTGGAATACATTTAGAAACCCAGATAAATGAAGCTTTGGAACCAAAAATAAATAATGGATTTAATACTATATTTAAAAAGAAACTAAATATTAAGACATTTCTATAACTTTTGGTATCACCTTGAGCGTTCAAGGCTCCATTTAAAGAAATTTGAATCATGACAATGAAAGTACCGTAAAAAATTATATCTAGATATTCTCTAGTTAAAGCTATACCAGCAGCATCAGATCCCATTACTGTTAAAAGAAAATTAGAAGCGTTTAATCCAAATAAAGTAACAACAACAGAAGTGATCAGTGCAAAGATTACAGATTGAGCGATAAACAATGAAGCTTTATTATTTTGTTTAGAACCTATTAAATTTCCTATGCAAGAATTAGTTGCAGCACCAATACCAACACCCACAGCAATTATTACAAAATATATTGGAAATGATTTAGCAATTGCACTTATGGCTTCAGCAGAAATTCTACCCGCAAACCAAGTATCAACTAGATTATAAAATGTTTGAAATAACGAACCAACACTTGCTGGAATGGTTACCTTTCTTAGTAATTCCCAAATTGGATCTTTAGTTAATTTAATGGCTTTAGACAATTATTTTTTCTATTTGAATTCTTTTTGAAATATATGCTTTGATCCACTCTCTTTAGCAAGAGTTATCTGCTTTTGCCTCATACGGAACCTACCTTTTTGAATTTGTGTTAAATCATCATGACAATTAGTGCATGAAACACCTTCTTCATATTTTTTAGACTTCTTATCTTTAGGTGAAACAGGTTTTCTACAACCACTACAGATTGAATAAGTACCTGTTATTAACCCATGTTTAACACTGATTCTGTTATCAAAAACAAAGCATTCACCGTTCCATAAGCTTTCTTTCTTCTTAATACTTTTTAAATAGTTAAGAATTCCACCTTTTAATTGAAAAATATTTTTAAAGCCTTTTTTCTCTAAAAAAACAGAAGCTTTCTCGCATCTTATTCCACCAGTACAAAACATGGCGATTGGTTTTTTCTTATCAAGTTTATTTAAGTATTTTGGGAATTCTCTAAAATTACCAACATCTGGATTAACTGATTTCTTAAAGGTACCAACCTCGTATTCAAATGGTTTTCTTGAGTCTAGTACCAATGTTTCTTTATCAGAAATAAGCTTGTTCCAGTTTTTTGGATCTACATGGTTATTTTTTTTATTTTTTGAAGATAAGGTAAGTCCCATTGGAACAACTTCTTTTTTAATTTTAACTTTTGCTTTGTGGAAAGGTTGAAATTTACTTTTAGAAGAATTTTCACTATCAAACTTTTTAAAATCTAATATTTTTTTAATCTTGGTAGTTGTGATTTTTAGATCTAGAGGTTTACCAGATATTGTTGCATTAATACCTTCGTTAGCGATAATAATAGTTCCTCTAATATTTTTCTTAAGTAAAAAATCTTGTAATAAAATCTTATTTTTCTTTAGCGCAGTAAGTTTCTTAAATTTATAAAAACCAATTACTTCAAACATTACAAAACTCTACAAACAGTCATCCCATCACCTAAAGGTACTATAATTTGTTCCACTCTTTTATCATTTGAAACGTAAGAATTAAACTCTCTGATATTAATTGTGTATTTATCAAAATTATCCTTATCAGCAACTTCACCGTGCCACAAAACGTTGTCTATAATAATCAATCCACCTTTATCCAATAGGTTTAAAGATCTTTCATAATACTCTTTATAATTCATTTTATCCGCATCAATGAAAACCATATCAAATTTATTATTCTTTAATTCATCTAAACTATCTAATGCAGGTTTAATCTTTGTTTGGATTTTTTCATCCATATTAGCTTTTTTAAAAAAATTTATTGCAACTTTGCTGGTCTCTTCATTTTTATCAAGTGCTATAAGTTTACCATCGTCAGGTAAAGCCAATGCTATAGAAAGTGCACTTAAACCAGTAAAGGTTCCAATCTCAAGTACATTTTTAACATTAGATGTTTTAATAATTAAATGAAGGAAATGACATTGAGATGTTGCTACTTGCATTCTCTTAACGTCACCTAGTGTATTATTATAATCTATTATTTCTTGCTGAACTAGGTTTAGCTTTAAACTAAAATTATCAATATATTTTTGAAGGCTTTCAGTAATTTCTAGGTTCTTACCCATGGTATTAAAGCTTCTTCTTTAATATTTCATTTATTAATTGAGGATTAGCCTTACCACTTGAGGCTTTCATTGCTTGACCTACAAAGAAACCAAAAAGTTTTTCTTTACCATTTTTATATTCAATAGCTTTTTCCCTATTATCATTGATAATCTTATCAATTAAGGCCTCTAATGCTTTAGGATCACTTTGTTGTTTTAAGCCTTTTTCTTCAACAATTGTTTGTGGGTCTTTGTCACCATCCATCATTAATTCAAATATTGTTTTAGCTATTTTTCCAGAAATTGTTCCATTCTTAATTAGATTAATTAACTTTGCTAAATTTTTTGCACTTATTGGACTTTCAGATATTTCTAAATTTTTATTATTTAAAACAGCAAATAATTCACCTGTAATCCAGTTAACAGCTAACTTCATATCTTGATTTTTGCCCATCTTTGTAACTACTTCTTCAAAATATTTCGCTGTTTCAATATCTGATACTAAAATTGTTGCCTCATAAGGAGAAACTTTAAACTTATCAATAAATCTTTTCTTTTTTTCATCTGGTAGTTCTGGAATATCAACTTTAAGTTTTTCAATGAACTCATCTGTTACCTCTAATGGCAATAAATCTGGATCTGGAAAATATCTATAATCATGAGCATCTTCTTTTGATCTCATGGATCTTGTTTCATTTTTTTTAGTATCAAACAATCTTGTTTCTTGATCAATTGTTTTACCTTCTTCAATTAAGTCAACTTGTCTATTAGCTTCGTAATCAATAGCCATTTGCATAAATTTTATTGAGTTAACATTTTTAATCTCACAACGAGTTCCAAGTTTGTCAGAACCTTTAATTTTAACAGAAATATTGACGTCAGCTCTTAAAGAGCCTTCCTGCATATTTCCATCACACGTACCAAGGTATCTCATAATGGATCTTAATTTTTTAACATAAGCACTAACCTCATCTGGAGTTCTCATGTCTGGTTTACTAACAATTTCCATTAAAGCTACACCAGATCTATTTAAATCAACCAATGTATTTTGTGGATCCATATCATGAATACTTTTTCCAGCATCTTGTTCTAAGTGCAATCTTTCAATTCCTACTTTTTTTTGACCATGTGCCATATCAAGAATAACCGTGCCCTCTCCTACTATAGGATATTTAAACTGTGAAATTTGATAACCTTGTGGAAGGTCTGCATAAAAATAATTTTTTCTATCAAAAACTGATTTTTTATTGATTTGAGCTTTTAAACCAATGCCAGTTTTAATTGCTTGTTTAACACAATACTCATTAATAACTGGAAGCATTCCTGGAAATGCAGCATCAACTAAACTTACTTGCGTATTAGGTTCAGCACCAAATGTTGTTGATGAAGATGAAAATAATTTTGAATTTGATGTAACTTGTGCATGGACTTCAAGACCAATTACTACTTCATAAACATTTTCACGCCTTTCAATTAAATATTCTGAATTATCTTTAGTCATCTATTTAATCCACCAGTCAGTAATTTTATTTTTAAACTGGATTTTCTCTTCCATAGCATAAGCAATGTTTAAAACATTTTGTTCATCAAAAGCTTTACCAATAATTTGTAGTCCCAATGGATAACCTTTAACATCTACTCCTGCTGGAATAGAAATCGCTGGTAATCCAGCTAAATTAACTGGAACTGTGAATATATCATTTAAATACATTGAAACTGGGTCATTAGTTTTTTCACCAATTTTAAAAGCAGCGCTTGGTGTCGATGGAGTTAAAATTGCATCAACTTTTTTGTAAGCTTCATCAAAATCATTTTTAATTAGTTTTCTGACTTTTTGTGCCTTAAGATAATAAGCATCATAATAACCTGAAGACAGAACATATGTTCCAATCATTATTCTTCTTTGAACTTCGCTACCAAAACCTTCAGATCTTGTTTTTTCGTACATATCAATAAGGTTTTCACCTTTAGATCTAAAACCATACTTAACGCCATCGTATCTTGCTAAGTTTGAAGAAGCTTCAGCAGGTGCTACTATATAATAAGTAGGTAGAGCATAATTTGTATGAGGTAATGAAATTTCAACAATTTCAGCACCACAATCTTTTGCATGCTCAATTCCCTTAGTCCATAAATCTTCTATCTCTTTTGGCATTCCATCAACTCTATATTCTTTTGGAATTCCAATTTTCTTACCTTTAATATTATTTGTTAATTCTTTACTATATTCATTTCTTTTAAAATCAATTGATGTTGAATCTTTTTCATCATAAGTGCTAATTATTTCTTGCAGCAATGCACAATCTTTTACATCCTTAGACATTGGTCCTGCCTGATCTAAAGAAGAAGCAAAAGCTACAATTCCGTACCTTGAGCAACTTCCATAAGTTGGCTTTAAACCAACAGTACCAGTAAATGAAGCAGGCTGTCTAATAGAGCCACCTGTATCAGTTCCAATTGTAATAGGTGTTAAATTGGCTGCTAGAGCTGATGCAGAACCTCCTGAAGAGCCTCCTGGAACTAAATCTTTAGCTATCGGACTTTGAACATTTCCAAAAAAACTAGTTTCATTAGATGAGCCCATTGCAAATTCATCACAATTTAATTTGCCAAGTAATATTGCACCTTCATTCCAAATATTTTGAGTAACAGTAGATTCGTATGGTGGAATAAAATTATTTAAAATTTTACTACCTGCTGTAGTTTTCACATCTTTAGTGCAAAACAAATCTTTAACTGCCATTGGAATACCTGGAAGTTTTAAATCAAAATTAGGTTTTTGATCAAAACTTCTAGCTTTCAAAAGTGCATTAGAAAAATCTTCTGTTATGTAAGCATTTAAATCTCTAGACTTTTCTCCTCTATCAATAAAAGCTTTCGTAGTTTCTTCAGAAGAAATCTTTTTATCTTTAATATTTTTAACTAATTCAGTTAAAGTGAGTGACGTGATATCTGACATTATTCAACAACCCTTGGTACTACAAAAAAATCTTCATTTTCCTCTGGTGAATTTTTTAATATTTGGTCTCTAATATTTTTGCTCTTTATTTCATCAGCTCTTAATTTTAATGTTGTTTCGGCAACAGATGTTAATGGTTCTACTTTATCTGTATTAAGTTCATTCAATTTTTCAATAAAATCAAATATAGAGTTAAGATCTCCAGCTAATTTATTAGCTTTTTTATCATCAACTGAGATTCTTGATAATTTAGATATGTGCTTTATTGTTTTAAGATCAATTGTCATGTGATAATTAAATATGACGGCAAACTATCACTTAAGTATAAAATATACAATATGATCACAATCGAAGATTTCAAAATAAAACACTCAAATAAGGTAAGATTTATTGGTTTAGATTTAGGATCTAAAAGAATTGGTGTCTCAATTTGTGATGAAAGACAATCCATAGCCACACCCTTTAAAACTATAAATAAAACCAACACAAACGAACTAATTGATAAACTTAAGATAATAATTAAAGATAATAATATTGGTGGAATAATTGTAGGGAACCCAGTTAATATGGATGGTAGTCTCGGTAGATCTGCTCAATCTGTTAATGATGTTGCATCGAATATATCAAAATCTATAGAGCTGCCTGTAATATTGTGGGATGAGAGACTTTCAACAGTTGGCGCATTTAATCTATCAAGTTTATTAGATGTTAATGTATCAAAAAGAGTTAAAACTATTGATCAAAACGCTGCAGCCTTTATTTTACAAGGAGCAATAGACTTTTTAAATAATTAATACTTGCCATAGTGACGGTTAATAGTTATAGAGTTAATTTTAATGGCAACTAAAATAAATAAAGCTATTAAAATTTCTCAAAAACACCTCCTGGGTATCCAAGATCTATCAATTAATGATGTTAAATTCATTTTAGAAGAAGCTAAAAGTTTCATTAAATTAAATCAAAGTAAAAATAAAAGATTAAATGTATTAAGTGGTAAAACTCAAATTAATTTGTTTTTTGAACCCTCCACTAGAACACAAAGTTCATTTGAATTAGCGGGAAAAAGATTAGGTGCAGATGTTATGTCTATGAATATGGCTAACTCAGCAATTAAGAAAGGTGAAACACTAATAGATACTGCAATGACTTTAAATGCAATGCATCCTGATATAATTGTAATTAGACACCAAGATTCAGGTGCATGTAATCTTTTATCTCAAAAAGTAAATTGTGCAGTACTTAATGCTGGTGATGGTAGCCGTGAACACCCTACTCAAGCTTTATTAGACACTTTAACAATTATAAATCGTAAAAAGAAAATTGAAGGCTTAAGAGTTGCGATTTGTGGTGACATAACTCATTCACGTGTTGCAAGATCAAATATTTATCTTCTAAATATGTTGGGTGCAGAAGTTAACATTATTGCACCATCAAACTTAATGCCAAAAGAAATAGAAAAGTTTGGCGTTAATACATTTACAGATATGAAAAAAGGTCTGAAAGATTGTGATATTGTAATGATGCTAAGGTTACAAAATGAAAGAATGACTAGTTCTTTCTTGTCTTCTAATAGAGAATACTATGAATATTATGGACTAACTCCAGATAAGCTTGCTCATGCAAAAGATGATGCTTTGATTATGCATCCAGGTCCAATGAATAGAGGGATCGAAATTGATACAAAATTAGCAGATGACATTAACAGAAGCGTGATTAAGGAACAGGTCGAACTAGGTGTTGCAGTTAGAATGGCTTGTTTAAAAATATTTTGTGAATAAATGAAAAAACAATACTTTATAAATGCAAATATAATTGACCCTCACAACTCAATCAATGAGAACGGTGGATTAATTATTGGTGAAGATGGTTTAATTGAAGCTATTGGTAAAAAAGTAAATTCTAACAACATTCCATCAAGAGAAAAGGTAATAGATTTAGATGGCAAATATATATTCCCTGGTCTTGTTGATATGCGTGTCTTTGCGGGTGAGCCTGGTTATGAATATAAAGAAAATTTTAGAACTCTAAGTAATGCAGCACTAGCAGGAGGTGTTACTTCAGTTGTTACTATGCCAAATACGGATCCAATTATTGATAACGTTTCAATAGTAGATTTTTTAAAAAGACGTGGAAGAGATAAATCTAAAATTAATGTTTTTCCAAGTGCCGCCCTTACAAAAAACATTGAAGGAACTAGCATGACTGAATTTGGTCTACTTCAAAGTAGAGGAATAATTGGATTTACCGATGGTGTTAAAACAATTCAAAATACTAGACTGATGTCTCGTATAATGAACTCAGCTAAAGACTTAGGCACACTAATCATGCAGCATACTGAAGATTATGATTTATCTAAAAATGGAATGATTAATTCTGGAATTATTGCAACTAAACTTGGATTAACTGGAATACCTGCAGTTGCTGAAAGAATAATTATTGAAAGAGATTTAACGTTGCTTGAAAATATTAAATGTAGATATCATATATCACAAATTTCTGCTGCAAAATCTGTTGAGATTATTGGTGAAAGAAAAAATAAAGTTAAGTTTACCACAGGTGTCTCCATAAATAACCTTTCATTAAATGAAAATGATATAGGAGATTTTAGAACTTTCTTAAAATTATCACCTCCATTAAGAACTGAAGAAGATAGAATTGTTCTAGTGCAAGGATTAAAAGATGAAACAATAGATGTTATTGTATCTGATCACAAACCGGAAGATGAAGAGCAAAAAAGATTAACGTTTGCACAAGCATCTACAGGTGCATCAGGAATAGAAACACTTTTATCACTAAGTCTAGAGTTATATCACAATGGTTCTGTTAAGTTAGAAACCATAATTAAAGCCTTAACATCAAACCCTGCAAAAATTTTAAAAATTGATAAGGGTAATCTTTCAGTGGGTAATGAAGCAGATTTTTGTATTGTAGATATTGATAAGCCATGGGTTGTTAAAAAAGATAAACTTATCTCCAAATCAAAAAACACTTCCATTGAAGATAAAAAACTCCAAGGAAAAGTCACTAATACATTTGTAAAAGGTGAAGAATTATTTAAGTTAAAATGATGGAATATTTAATTGTTGCATTAAGCTCATATTTATTGGGATCAATACCTTTTGGTTTTATACTTACAAAAATATTTTTAAAAAAAGATATTAGAGATATTGGCTCAGGAAACATTGGCGCTACAAATGCTCTTAGAACAGGTAATAAAACGTTAGGCTATGCAACTTTATTGCTGGATATAACAAAAGCTGTATTGCCTGTTTTATATGTAAAATTTAATTACCCTGACTATATCTTTATTGCATCACTAAGTGCATTCTTGGGTCACGTTTTCCCCATATGGCTCAAGTTTAAAGGGGGTAAGGGTGTTGCAACATATGTTGGAATATTATTTTCAATAAACATAATTTTGGGTTTGATATTTGTCGTTAGTTGGGCTGTTACATTTTTTATTTCAAAATACGCCTCACTTTCGTCACTTGTTGGTAGTTTAGTGGTTCCAATTTATTTAATAATTTTTGAAAATCATAATTTTATTTTTTTCATAATAATGTTTGTACTAATATTCTATACACATAGAGAAAACGTTAAACGATTGAAAAACAAAGAAGAAACCAAGACTAAAATTTATTGATTTGACTATCTAAGTCTTTTAAGTAATTTGTTTAATAATGAATCTTGTAGTCGTAGAAAGTCCAGCTAAAGCAAAAACTATCAATAAATATCTAGGTGATGATTATATTGTATTAGCAAGTTATGGTCATATTAGAGACCTTCCTTCGAAAAATGGTTCTGTTGATCCAGAAAATAATTTTAAAATGGAATGGGAAGTAGATAGTTTTTCTAAAAAATATCTTAAAGAAATTACAGATGCGGCTAAAATTTCTTCAAAAATTATACTAGCAACAGACCCCGACCGTGAGGGAGAGGCGATTGCTTGGCATGTTAAAGAATATTTACATGAGAAAAAATTAATTAAGGACAAGCATGTAGAAAGAGTTGTTTTTAATGAAATTACAAAAAAAGCAGTTATTCATGGAATTGAAAACCCACGACAAATAGAGCCACTACTTGTTGATGCCTATATGGCTAGAAGAGCCTTAGACTATTTAGTTGGCTTTAATATATCACCAATTTTATGGACAAAGTTACCTGGTTCTAAATCTGCAGGGCGTGTTCAGTCAGTTGCCTTAAAATTAATTACAGAACGAGAACATGAAATAGAACTTTTTGATCCTGAAGAATTTTGGACTTTAGGTGTTCAATTCAACGACAATGATAAAAATTCTATATTAGCAAGTATCACTCAATTGAATGATAAAAAAATTGAAAAATTTTCTTTTAAAAATAAAGCTGAAATTGACAAAGCGATGGAAGAAGTAAAATCTAAGAAGTTCAATATAAATGACATTTCAAGCAAAGTTGTAAACAGAAACCCTTCTGGACCTTTTACTACATCTACATTACAGCAAGTTTCTTCTGGTAGATTAGGATTTGGAGCATCACGTACAATGCAAATAGCTCAAAAACTTTATCAAGGTATAGAAATAGATGGTGAAACTATTGGTCTTATCACGTACATGCGAACAGACGGCACCAACTTATCGACGGACGCTATAGACACCTTTAGAAAATATATAAAAAATGAGTTTGGTAAAGAATATGTTCCAGATAATGCAGCAAGTTACTCTGGGAAAAAAGCTAAAAATGCTCAAGAAGCACATGAAGCAATTAGACCCACAGATATTGTGCGAGCACCAGATACTGTTAAAAGATATCTAAGTCCAGATCAGCATAAATTATACGATTTAATTTGGAGTAGAGCCCTATCCTCTCAAATGAAACCTGCTCAATTTGATAGAAATACTATAACAATAACTTCAGATGATAATGGAACAATCTGTAAGGCTAGTGGATCTGTTATTAAGTTTGATGGCTTTTTAAAGGTTATGAAAGATACAAAAAAAGATGATGATGAAGATATCCTTCCTAAAATGAACAAAGGTCCAGTTAATATAGAAGCTTTATTAGATGAACAACATTTTACACAACCACCACCAAGATACTCAGAAGCGAGTTTAGTTAAAAAATTAGAAGAGCTAGGTATTGGTAGGCCTTCAACTTATGCGAGTATAGTATCCGTTATATCTAATAGAGGGTATGCAGAAGCAATTAATAAAAGATTTCACCCAACTGATCGTGGTAAACTAATTTCTGCTTTTCTTGAAAAACTTTTTTCTAAATATGTTGACTATAACTTCACTGCAAGTTTGGAAAATCAACTTGATGATATTACTGCAGGTAAAGAAGGATGGATAAAAGTTCTGGAGTTATTTTGGAAAGACTTTAATCAAAATGTATCCGACGTTAAAGAGAAAAGAACTAGAGAAGTTTTAGATCTATTAAACGATAGTCTAGGAAGTTTAATTTTTGAAAGAGATACAGATGGAAATATTAATAGACAATGTAAGTTATGTGACAGCGGATCATTAAGTTTAAAAAATAGTTTTAGAGGTGGTGCTTTTATTGGTTGTTCAAATTATCCAGATTGTAAATTTACCAGACCACTGTCTAAAGCAAAAGCAGCTGCTCAATCTCAACTAGCTGAACCAAAATTTGTAGGTAAGCATGAAAATGGCAATGACATGTACCTTAAAAATGGAAGGTTTGGGCCCTACTTGCAGTATGAAAAAATTGAGGAAATAAAAGAAGAAATTATAGTTGAAACAAAAAAGAAAAAGAAAGCAAAAAAAAAGAAGATAGAAAAAAAAGATAATAATTTTAGAAATGTCTCTATACCTAAAGGAATTACATTAGATAGCATGGATCTTGATAGAGCTAAATTTTTATGCTCATTACCAAAAAGTTTAGGTATTAACCCTGAAAATCAAAAAGATATAATATTAAACTCAGGAAGATTTGGTCCATATTTAAAATGTGAAAACAAATCAGCAAGAATTGAAAATGTTGAGGAGATCTTCTCAATTGGTCTTAATAGAGCAATAACTCTAATAGCGGAGGCTAAACCAGGTAGAATGACTACATCAATTATAAAAGATTTAGGAGAACACCCTGAAGACAAAAAACCCATTAGAGTAATGAAGGGTCAGTACGGACCTTACATCAAATATAAGTCTTTAAATGCAACTATACCAGAGGAGAAAGATCCATTAGAATTAAATATTGAGGACGCATTAATATTGATTGAGAAAAGAAAAGAATACGATAAAAGTAAAAAAAGTAAAATAAAAAAAGTTAAAAAAAAAGGATAATAATGATAAAAAAAATGTTTTTAATTATAGTGGCAATTACCTTAACATCATGCACTAGTATTAAAGAAAAAATGCCTAATTTAGAGAGAAAAGCTTGCACAGATGATAAAGCTAAAACAGTAGCAGATTTAATTTGTAAAAAAAAATAATGTCATTTGATAATAAAATTAAAGAATTAAATCTTGAACTGCCAGAAGCAAGAGATCCTGTTGGATCATATGTTGCAACTAAAATTATTGGTAAAATGCTTTTTGTTTCAGGTCAAATTTCAATAGCTGAAAACGGTGAGTTAATAAAAGGTAAAATTGGAAAAGAATTAACGACTGAAGATGGTTACCAAGCTGCTAAAAGATGTGGTTTAAATATAATTGCCCAAGTAAAAAAATCTTGTGAAGGTGATTTGTCAAAAATTAAATCATGCATAAAATTAACAGGTTTTGTTAATTCAACTGAAAATTTTACAGAACAACCTAAAGTAATCAATGGTGCTTCTGATTTAATTGTTTCTGTTTTTGGAGAAGCTGGTATGCACACTAGAGCTGCTGTGAGCACAAACAGCTTGCCACTTGGAGTCTCTGTTGAGGTTGATGCTATTTTTGAATTAAGTTAACGTCCAATACCAAAATATTTTATTTTCAGATTTCTCATTTTAGTAGGTGAATAGATATTTCTCATATCAAAAATTACAAAATTTTTTTTGTTAACTTCTTTTTTAAAATTTATAGATTTGAAATCGTTCCACTCTGTGTGAATTATTATTAAGTCAGAGTCTTTTATTGCCAAGTTAATACTATCTGAAAATTTAACATTTTTTATTTTTTTAAATTCGTCTTTTTCACCTGTAGGGTCAAAATAATTTATTTTGGCTCCTTTTTTAATCAATGAAGGTATCATAGATAAACTTGAAGAATCACGCATATCATCAGTATTAGCTTTAAATGTTACCCCTAAAAAACATATTTTTTTACCCTTAACTTTATTTTTTAGAATATTAAAAACTCTTTTTAGTAAAAGTGATGATCTATTTTGATTTGATTTAATTACACTTTTAATCACTGACAAACTAGTATTAAATTTATCTGCCGTAGTAACTACGGCTTTAGTATCTTTTGGAAAACATGAGCCACCATAAGCAGGACCTGCCCTAAGGAACCTACCACCAATTCTTTTATCAAGACCCATACCAATAGAAATATCTTCAATATTAACATCAATTTTTTCACATAAGTTTGCTAGCTCATTAATAAAAGTTATTTTTGTAGCCAAAAAAGCATTAGAAGCATACTTAATAAGTTCTGCTGCTCTTCTGGATGTATTCACAAACTTAGCTCCTTTTGATGTCAGAGGTGAATAAAGATTCTTTAAAATTCTATTAGATTTCTTATCATTTGTACCAATCACAACTCTATCCGGATAAATAAAATCTCTTATAGCTTCGCCTTCACGCAAAAACTCGGGATTCGACACAACTGAAAAAAGCTTTTTAGAAACTTTTTGAGAAATAATTTTTTCAATTTCATCACCAGTTGTAACGGGAACTGTAGATTTAGTTATGATTATCTTAAATTTAGAAATAGAACTTCTTATTTCTTTGGCTACATTATAGATTTGACTCAAGTCAGCACTATTATCTTTTTTTTTAGTTGGTGTGCCAACACAAATAAAAATAATGTCTGACTTTGAAATTGAGTTTTTTAAGTCTGTAGAAAATTTTAGTCTTTTATTCTTATAATTTTTTAAAACCAATTCATCTAAACCTGGTTCATAAATAGGAATTACCCCTTTTTTTAAACCGTCAATTTTTTGAATATCACGGTCAACACAGATAACATCATTTCCCAGATCTGAAAAACAAACTCCACTTACTAATCCAACATATCCTGTTCCTATCATGCATAACTTCATATCTTAGCAATCTCCAAAGTAGAGTTAATATAACCATTCATTGTTCCGCAGTCTAAATATTTACCTGAAAAATTATGGCCAATAAATTTATCATTGTCATCAATCAACAACTGGATAGCATCAGTAATATGAATCTCACCACCTTTACCAGGTTTGAGTTTGGATAATTTGCTAAAGATAGTTTTTGGTAAAATATACCTACCAATAACAGCATTTCTTGAAGGGGCTTGTTTAACGGAGGGTTTTTCTACTACACTTTTGATAATAAAGTTTTCGTTATTAATTTTTTTTTTAATGTCGTAAATACCCCATCTTGAAACTTCTTTTTTATCTACCTTCATACTAGCCATAACAGATGAATTAAATTTTTTATGAATAGCAATCATAGTTTTAGAGCAATTTTTTTTAACTATTAAATCATCTGGTAATAACATTAAAAAAAAATCATCTTTAATAATATTTTTAGTTTTAAGAACAGCATCTCCAGTGCCTAGTGGCTTATCTTGGAAAACAAACTTAATCATTTTTTTATATTTTAAAATTTTTTTATATTCGTTTAAAATTCGCAAATCGTTTTTACGTTTGATTATATCCTTATAAAATTTATCATTATAAAAATATTTCTTAATCATTATTTTTTTTTGAGAAATTATAAAAATAACCTCTTTAATCCCAGCCTCAATGCATTCATCAAGTATATACTCAATTCCTGCTTTACCATTGATGGGTAAAAGTTCTTTAGCAAAAACACTAGTTAGAGGAAGCAGTCTAGTTCCAAGACCAGCTAAAGGAATTATCGCTTGTTTAATCATATAAATGTTTTACTTATTAATCTTATTATTACAAATGAAATTAATAAAACAAATAACTGATTTAAATAAGGCAATTCATAAAGAAAATGATTTAGGGTTTATTCCTACAATGGGCTGTCTTCACAAAGGACATGAATTTTTGATTAAAGAATCTCAAAAACTTTGTAAAAAAACACTAGTTAGCATCTTTGTAAATCCTACTCAATTTAACAATAAAGAAGATTACAAAACTTATCCTAGAAACTTAAGTAAAGACTTAAAATTATTAAGAAATTTAAGAGTTGATTTTTTATATTTACCCTCTGTAGATCAAATCTATAGAAATAAGAATTTGACCAAAATTACTCTAAAAAAATCACAAAAAATCTTATGTGCAAAATATAGAAAAGGTCATTTTGAGGGTGTGCTTGATGTTTTAAATCGTTTTATAAAATTAATATCACCCAAAATGATGTTTATGGGTGAAAAAGATTATCAACAATATTTTTTAACACGAAATTTTTTTTCAAAAAAATATAAAACAAAAGTATGTTCTTGCAGAACAATTAGAGACTTAAATGGTGCTGCTTTATCATCAAGAAATAAACTTTTAAAAAAAGATGACCTCAAAACTTCAGGACAAATTGCTAATAAATTGATTAGATTAAAGAGATCAATATATAAGAAAAATGCTATCGCTAATATTAATAATAAACAATATAAAGAAATAATTAAAAAAACTAGAGAAAACTTAACTAAAAAATTTAACATCAGAATTGAGTATATAGAATGTAGAAACTTACACACTCTTTCTACAAATGTTAAAAATAAACCTTTTAAAATTTTTATGTCTTATTATTTAAATAATATAAGGTTGATTGATAACTTTTAAAGAAAATAAGCACTCACACCTAAGAAAGATACAAAACCTATAACATCAGTTATTGTGGTTACAAATACACTTGAAGCAATAGCTGGATCAATATCCATTTTCTTTAGAGTTATTGGTACAACAATTCCAAATAGACCAGCTACTATCATCGTAAGAACCATTGAAATTGATATAATCATTGATAGTAATAAATCTTCAAACCAAATTTGAACAACAAAAGCACTTATAATTGCAAAAATAATACCATTTAAAACTCCAATATTAAATTCTTTCAAAATATTTTGTAAGAAATTATTTTTAGTTAAATCATTTGTCGCTAGAGTTCTAACTGTAACGGCTAATGTTTGCATACCAGCATTACCACCCATAGAAGCAACAATCGGCATCAAAAATGCTAAAACAACCATTTGTTCTATAGTTGCACCAAACAAACTAATAACCCATGTTGCAAGAAATGCAGTAAAAAGATTTAACAAAAGCCAGTTAAATCTTCTCTTTGTTTTTTTAAAAACACCATCTGTAATTTCTTCATCACCTACCCCAGCCAATCTTAAAGCATCTTCCTCTGCCTCTTCTTTTAAAACTGTTAAAACATCGTCGTAAGTAATCATACCAACTAACTTATTAGTTTTATCAACAACAGCAGCAGAATTTAAGTTGTAATTTTCAAAGACATTACCAACTTCTTCTTTATCCATATCAACTGGAATAAGCAGTTGAGATTCGGACATAATAGAGAGCATCTTAATTTCTCTAGAAGCAGTTAATACTTTAGAGGAAGGAACAGTTCCAATTGGCTTAAAATCTTCTTCTACAATAAAAATTTCAAGAAATTCCTCAGGTAAATCTTTGTTTTCACGGAGGTAATCAATTGTTTGACCAACTGACCAGTTACTTGGAATAGCTGTAAAATCTCGCTGCATTATTCTTGCTGCAGTATCTTCTGGGTAACTTAAACTCTCTAATAAAGCAAATCGATCTTTTGGGGGTAATGAACTAAGTATGTCATTTTTATCTTTTTCATCTACATTTTCTAAAATTGCAATAGCATCATCGGATTCAAGATTCTTTAAAAGTTTAACAATTGAGCCTGATGAAAGATAAGCAATAATTTCAGATTGAACAGATTCATTAAGTTCAATGAAAACTTCAGGGTCTATATTAAAATTATTAAGTTTTATTAAGTTTTCCCTGTCATTCTGACCAAGATGTTCAATGATGTCAGCTGCATCAGCTGGATGCATTTCCTTAAATGAATTTGTAATAAATATAGCGTCATTGTTAGCAATCTTATTGTTAACAACTTTAAGATATTCTTTGTTAAACTCAAAATTAACTTTTTTATCTTTTATTTTTTTTATTAAAGACATAAATTTACCTACAAATCAATTTTGCACTAATAGAGTATAATGAGAATAATACAATTTATAAATGAATATAGAAATTAAAAAGTCAATAAAACCAATAAAATATGTAGATGCTATAGAGCTTCTTGAGGCAAGATTGAAGGATATTAGTGATAATAAAAAAAATGATTTAATTTGGATTTTAGAACATGAAGAAATTTACACAGCAGGAACTAGCTATAAAGAAGAAGAAATATTAAATAAAAACATAAAACTATTAAAAACTAATCGAGGTGGTAAAATTACATATCATGGTCCAGGTCAATTAGTATGTTATTTTGTGATAGATTTAAAAAAAAGACAAAAAGATATTAGAAAATTTATTACATTAATTGAAAAAACAATTATTGAAAGTTTGAATGAATTTAATATTAAATCATATGGTGATTCAAAAAATATTGGTGTCTGGATTAATAATAAATCTGGTATAAAAAAAGTTGCTGCTATTGGCATAAGAGTAAGTAAATGGGTTGCTTATCATGGCTTTGCAATTAATATAAAAAATGATTTATCAAAATACCAAAATATAATTCCATGTGGTATTTCAGATAAAGGTGTGACCAATTTAAAAGAAATTATTGATCAAAATTATGATGGATTAAGTGATATTCTTGTTGCTAACTTGTCAAGGAACTTGGAAACTTAAGTCTTTTAGTTTTTAAAAGTTTTTTAAAATAGTCTGGAAGTAAAGCTGTATAAGTATGCTTTTTATCATTTATCATAAATTTAATTTGGAAAGAATGTAACATTAAATTTTTATTAATCGCTTTGTTCGTATTATCAAATTTATATTTTTGATCACCATATATAGGACAGCCAGCTGCATATAATTGTTTTCTAAGTTGATGTTTTCTACCTGTTATAGGTTTCATTTCAACCAAACTACAAATTGAGTTTTTGTCTAAAACTTTATAAATAGTTTTAGCTTTTTCTACTATCTCTTTATCATTATCATATCTGGTCAAGTCATCGTTCCATTCGCCAGAGTCTTTTTGTAACTCACCATGACAAATAGCTAAATAAGTTTTATGAACTTTTCTTAATCTAAATAATGATGTTAACAGTTGTGCAGCCTCTCTATGTTTTGCCATGATAAAAACTCCAGAAGTATCTTTGTCTAGTCGATGAACAGAAAAAGGTTTCGAATTTTGAAAAATATCACTTCTACTAAAAATATCTACAAGGTTTTTTTTTGATTTGGTTCCACCTTGAACTGAAATACCTGAGCTTTTATTTAGAACAATAAAATCATTATTATTATCAATTATTAAATCTTCGTTCTCTTTGACGACTTCTTCTGATGGTATGAATTTAATTTTTTTTTGAACAATTTTTTCTTTAAAAACAAAATTAAATAAATCAACAATATCTCCAGTTTTTACTTTCTGAGAACTTTTTACTTTTTTATTGTTTATCTTAACTTTTCCATTTTTTAAACTTTTTTCAATTAAACCCTGCGGGTAGTTACCTAAGTTATTCCGAATCCATCTATCAATACGCATATCGTTAAACGTTGATTTAACGTTAAATGACTTTTTCATGATGATATAATTTTATATAAAAAATTAAGCAGTAGCTAATTTTTTCTCTTCTTTTTGATTTTTTGTTGGTTCTTTTTTCTTTTTATCAACTCTTTTTGCCTCTACATCTCTATCAACAAATTCAATTACTGCCATTGGTGCATTATCTCCATATCTAAAACCAGCTTTAATAATTCTAGTATAACCACCATTTCTTTTTTCATATCTTTTTGATAAAGTTTTTGTAACTTTACGGGCAGATGTAATATCTTGTAATTTAGTCATCAGCATTTTCGTTGTTAATAAAGTTTCTTTTTTACCTAAAGTAATTATCTTATCAGCCTGTGGTTTTAGGAATTTAGCTTTTGGAAGTGTGGTAGTGATCTGCTCATATTTTATTAAAGAATTTAACATATTCTTTAATAAAGCTTTTCTATGTTCAGAAGTTCTATTTAACTTCTTATTAGCCATTCCGTGTCTCATTAGATTTGTTCCTCTAACTTTTTAGACATTTCTGCTATATTATCTGGCGGCCAGTTTGGTATTTCCATTCCAAGATATAAAGACATTCCTGTTAAAACTTCCTTAATTTCATTTAATGATTTTCTTCCAAAGTTAGGAGTTCTCAACATTTCGCCTTCTGATTTTTGCACAAGATCACCAATGTAAATAATATTATCATTTTTTAGACAATTCATAGAACGAACTGATAACTCTAACTCATCAACTTTTCTTAGAAGGTTTTTATTAAACTCTGGTTCTGTAGATACTTCTTTAACTGGAGCTTCTACAGGTTCGTCAAAGTTAACAAACATATTTAATTGATCTTGAAAAATTCTTGCAGAGTAAGCAACAGCATCTTCTGCTGATATTGAACCATTTGTTTCTACATCCATGGTTAATTTATCATAATCTAAAGCTTTTCCCTCTCTTGCTGTACTTATTGAATATGAAACTTTTTTAACAGGACTATATAAGGAATCTATAGCAATTAAACCTAAAGGTGGTTCTTCTGGTTTATTCATTACTGCTGGCACATATCCTTTTCCTGTTGAAACATTCATTTCCATATGAAAATGTGTATTTTCATCTAAGTTGCAAATTACAAGATCAGGATTTAAAATTTCAATATCAGTTACAGGGGCTATATCAGAAGCTTTAATTTCACCTGGGCCTTTAGCATCTAAGATAAGTTTTTTAATTCCTTCAAAAGAACTCTTTAAAGCAAGTGACTTAACATTTAAAACAATGTCTGTTACGTCTTCTCTAACACCCTTAATAGAGGTAAACTCATGCAATACTCCATCGATTTGAATTGAAGTTACGGCAGCTCCTCTAATAGAAGAAAGTAAAATTCTTCTTAAAGAGTTACCTAAAGTTAATCCATAACCTTTTTCTAAAGGTTCAGCAATAATTTTAGCTTGTGATTTATCATCACTAATTTTAACCTCTAATTGAGCTGGTTTAATTAATGCTTTCCAATTTTTAGCATTTACATTTAAGCTTTCCATTTACTAAACTCTCCTTTTTTTTGGTGGTCTTACGCCGTTATGTGGCATTGGTGTGGTATCTTTTATTGAAAGAATCTTGAATCCTCTAGCCTGCAAAGCTCTTAAAGCTGTCTCTCTTCCTGAACCAGGCCCCTTAACTTCAACAGACAAAGTCTTCATTCCATAATCTAAAGCTTTTGAAGCAGCAGCATCTGCTGCAATTTGTGCTGCATATGGTGTTGATTTTCTTGAGCCTTTAAATCCTTTTTGTCCAGCAGATGCCCATGAAATAACATTTCCATTAGTATCAGCTATTGAGATTATAGTGTTATTAAAAGTTGATTGTACGTAAGCAATTCCATTAAGAATATTTTTTTTAATTTTCTTTTTTTTTGAATACGAACTTTTTTTAGATTTTTTATCTATTTTTTTTTCAACAACAGCTTCTTTATTTTCAACTTTATCTACTTTTGCCATAAATTATTTTTTAAGTGGTGTTAATTTTTTACCAGCAATAGCAATTGCCTTACCTTTTCTAGTTCTTGCATTACATCTTGTTCTTTGTCCTCTTACTGGAAGTTTTTTTCTGTGTCGAGATCCTCTATAACAAGCAAGATCAATTAATCTTTTTATAGTTAAAGAATAATCTCTTCTTAAGTCACCTTCTACTTTAAAATTTGCATCAATATATTCTCTTATCTTTAAAATATCTTCATCTGTAAGTTCATTTATTCTTTTTGCTTTAGGAATTTCCAATGAATTACATATTTGATTTGAAAATTTATCTCCAATACCATAGATGTACGTCAGTCCTATGTGAACAAGTTTGTTTTGCGGAATATTTACACCTGCTATACGAGCCATATTTTTGAGAATAAATTTAGCCTTTTATATAAGAAGATGTTGTAAAGTCAATGTCTTAAACATTAAGTATATGGTTGATTTTGCTGTTAATTTGATCGATTTCTGCTGCTCCATCAATCTCAGTGAAATTTGAGTTTTTGATATAAAAATCTAAAACTGGTTTTGTAGCAGTCATATATGTGTCATATCGTGCAATAACTATCTCTATATCGTCATCTTTTCTTTTTTTTAGATGTTCTGGACCACAAGGATGAAGATTAATCTCTTCTTTATTAAAATACTCATTTAAAGCCATATTGCATTTTTCACAAGTCATTCTACCCATAATTCGTTTTTCAATTATATCTCTTGAAACATTTAAAAAAATTGTATGATCGATAGTTTGATTGAATTCTTTTAAAATTAATTCTAGGTTTATTGCTTGATCAACATTTCTTGGATATCCATCAAAAATAATTCTATCTCTGTATTTTAGGTTGGTTATAGATTGTTTAAGTAAGTTATTGACTATTTCATCTGAAACAAATTCTCCATTAGATATAAGTTTATCTATTTCAGAACCAAGTACTGTGTTTAATTTAACTTCATTTCTTAATAAATTCCCTGTTGAAAGTTGAAAGTAATTATATTTTTTAACAATAAATTGAGCTTGTGTTCCCTTGCCAGCGCCTGGAGGACCAAATAAAATTATATTCACAATTTTACTTACCGAATTTTGTTTTTTTTATTAATTGCTCATATTGAGAGCTCATTAATCTTGTTTGTATTTGAGTTACAGTATCAATTGCTACTACAACAACAATTAGAATTGAAGTTCCACCCAAATAGAAAGGTATTGGATAATTTGCAATTAGGAACTCTGGCATTAAACATACCATCGTAAGATAAAGTGCACCTATTGTTGTAAGTTTTGTTACAATTTTTTCTATATATAAAGCAGTATTTTCTCCAGGCCTTATTCCAGGAACAAATCCACCATATTTTCTTAAATTATCAGCAGTTTCTGTGGGATTAAAAGTTATTGATGTGTAAAAAAAAGTAAAGAAGATTATTCCTGATGCATAAAGCAACATGTATAGTGGTTGTCCTTGTGTAAAGTAAGAGCTTATATTTAAAAAAGCATCATTATCAGAAAAACTAAAATTTGAAAATGTTACTGGCAACAATAATAGTGCTGATGCAAATATTGCAGGAATAACACCTGCTTGATTTATCTTTAAAGGTAAATGTGAAGACTCTCCACCATACATTTTGTTACCCATTTGTCTTTTAGGATAATTAATAAGAATTTTTCTTAATGCCCTTTCCATAAAAACAATAAACATAATTGTTGCAACTAATAAAACAAATATTGCTATAATCATAATAGTTGATACAGCGCCTGTTCTACCTAATTCAAAAGTGGTAACCAATGCTCTTGGAATTTCAGCAACAATCCCTGCAAAAATAATTAATGAAATACCATTTCCGATTCCTCTTTGAGTTATTTGTTCACCCAGCCACATCAAAAACATTGTGCCAGCAACAATTGTAGAAACAGTTGTAATTTTAAAAAATAAACCTGGATTAATTACTAAATCAGCAGAAGATTCTAAACCAACTGACAATCCGTATCCTTGAACAGTTGCCAGTAAAACAGTTCCATATCTTGTTATTTGAGTTATTTTTGCTCTACCAGTCTCACCTTGAGATTTTAAATTTTTAAAATAATCTGATACACCTGTTAATAACTGCACAATAATCGATGATGAGATATACGGCATTATTCCTAAAGCAAAAATAGCCATTCTACTAACAGCACCACCCGCAAAAACGTTAAACATACCAAGTAATCCTTTTTGATTACCACTCATCATAATTTGCAGTTGTTCTGGGTCAATTCCTGGAAGTGGCACAAAAGTACCAAATCTATAAACTGCAAGAATAAATATTGTAAAAATTATTCTATTTTTAAGATCATTAGTTTGAGAAGATGAACTCATAATATCTTAATTACTTTTTTAACTGAATTGTTCCGCCAGCTTTCTCTAATTTTTCAACTGCAGATTTTGAAATTAGGTCTGCTTCAATATTAACTTTGTCTTTAATTTCACCTGAACCAAGAATTTTTAATTTTTCAGAATTTTTATTAATTAATTTAAGTTTTTTAAATAATGCAATATTTATTGTATCGCTAGGATTTATTACTTTTTCATTAATGAATGATTGGATTTTTTCTAAATTCATTATTGCAATTATTGACTGATATCTTTTAATTGCATTAAAGCCTCTTTTCGGCAATCTTCTATATAATGGCATTTGGCCACCCTCAAATGATTTAATAGCAACACCAGATCTAGACTTTTGACCTTTGACACCTCTACCTGATGTTTTGCC
This sequence comes from Candidatus Pelagibacter sp. Uisw_134_02, assembly GCF_047720265.1. Taxonomy (GTDB): domain Bacteria; phylum Pseudomonadota; class Alphaproteobacteria; order Pelagibacterales; family Pelagibacteraceae; genus Pelagibacter. The sequence continues at coordinate 464,704 of NZ_CP159813.1, read as the reverse complement.
TTTACCTGATCCAATTCCTCTACCAACTCTAATTTTTGTCTTAGTTACTTTTCCAATTGTATTAAGTGTGCTCATTATCCTCTTTTTTCGATTACATCAGAAATTTTTTTATTTCTAATTGTTGCTATATGTTTTGGTGAATTTTGTTTCGACAAAGCTTTCATTGTTGCTCTAATCATATTATGAGGGTTTGATGTACCCATTGATTTAGCAACTATATCTTTAATTCCTAAAACCTCACAAACAGCTCTAACAGGTCCACCTGCAATAATACCCGTTCCTTTTGGAGCAGATCTTAGAACAATTTTACCTGCACCATCTTTACCATAAACATCATGATGGATTGTTCTTCCTTCTCTTAATGGAATGTGAATTAATTTTCTTCTAGCAGTTTCGTTTGCTTTTTTAATTGCATCAGGAACTTGTTTAGCTTTAGCATGAGCTATCCCAATTTTACCTGCTTGGTTTCCAACAACAACTAGGGCAGAAAAACCAAATCTACGTCCACCCTTTACAACTTTTGTAATTCTGTTTATATGAACAAGTTTTTCTAAAATACCATCATCATTTTTATTCTTAAAATCCATAATTAAAATTCCATCCCATTTTTACGTAGTGTTTCGGCAAATGCCTTAACTCTACCGTGATATTTATATATTCCTCTATCAAAATATATTTTTGTTATTTTTTTTACTTGTGCTTTTTTTGCTAATTTCTCTGCTACTATTTTAGAAACTTCAGTTTTATTAGTTTTTTCCATTGATCTAATATCTTTTTCAATTGATGAACATGAAACTAGGGTTACATTTTTAACATCGTCAATAATTTGTGCAGAAATGTTTTTTGATGATCTAGATATGCACAATCTTAGTCTGTCAGCAGAAGAAACTTTTTTTAATTTCCCAGTTACTCTAAATTTTTTCCTTTGAATGGTATTTAATTTCATTATTTTTTCTTTCCTTCTTTTCTTAAGATATGTTGGCCTTGTTCTCGAATACCTTTGCCTTTATAAGGTTCTGGTTTTCTAAAAGATTTAATTTTAGATACAACCATTCCAACCAATTGTTTATCTGAACCACTAACTTTAACAATAGTTTGCTTTTCAACAGCAATTTTTATTCCTTCTGGAATATCAAAGTTAATATCATGGCTATAACCAAGTTGTAAATTTAATTGTTTTTCTTTTAATGCTGCCCTATATCCAACGCCTACAAGCTCAAGTATTTTCTCATACCCTGAACTTGAACCAATTATTGCGTTATTAATTAAACTTCTATTCATACCCCATAATCTTTTAGAGTTTTGATCTATTTTTTTTGGTTTAATTGATATTTCTTTTCCTTCTGTAATGTCTATTTTGAACATTTCCAAATCAACATTTAGAGTTTTTTTACCTAATGGCCCCTCAATATTTAAAACATTACCTGACAAAACTGCTTTAACTTTTTGAGGAATTGAAATATTTATTTTACCAATTTTAGACATTAAAACACCTTACAAATTATTTCACCACCAACTTTTTGTTTTCTAGCTTCAATATCAGTCATTACACCTTTCGGTGTTGATACGATTGCTATGCCAAGACCACCATTAATTTTTGGTAAACTGTCAGCACTTGAAAATATTCTTCTTCCTGGCTTTGAAACTCTTTCAAAAGTACTAATAACTGGGTTTCCAGAATAATATTTTAAATCTACAGATAAAGTTGGTTTATTGTTTTCTTCCTCAATTTTATAATCATTTATAAAACCTTCACTTTTAAGAATATTTGCAATTTTAACTTTAAAATTAGAAGATGGTAATGCTACTTTTTTATGATTTCTCACTTGTGCATTTTTTATTCTAGCAATCATATCCCCAATCGGGTCACTTAAACTCATATTTTCCTTTCTACCAGCTTGACTTAGTCATGCCAGGAATTAATCCATGCAGTCCTAAGTCTCTTAAGGCTATTCTTGATATTTTTAGTTTTCTATAAACGCCATGTGGTCTCCCAGTAATTTGACATCTATTCATTACTCTATTTTTTGCCGAATTACGTGGCAAGTTAGATAATTTTTGTTGTGCTTTAAATCGTTCTTCTAAAGATATTTTTTTATCCATCACTATTTTTTTTAAAGCTTGTCTCTTTTTAAAAAGTTTATCAGAAAGTTTAATTCTTCTATTATTTTTATTAACTGCGCTTACTTTAGCCATTACTAATTATCTCCTTTTTTAATGAATGGAAAATTTAGTTTTTCTAATAGTGCAAAACTATGTTCTTTGTTTAAAGCTGAGATTACTACAACTATATCAAGACCTCTAATTTTATCTATTCTATCAAAATTAACCTCTGGAAAAATTATATGTTCTTTAATTCCAAAAGTATAATTACCAAACTTATCAAAACCCTTAGAAGATAACCCTCTAAAATCTTTAATTCTTGGTAAAGCTATGTTCACAAGTCTGTCTATGAATTCGTACATTTTATTACCTCTTAAAGTAACTTTTAATCCTGCATTAGAACCTTTTCTAGTTTTAAAGTTTGCTACAGATTTTTTAAATTTTGTTATAACTGGTTTTTGACCTGTAATTTTCCCTAGATCTTCTTCAGTAGATTTCATAATTTTAGAATCTGCTGCATCTAGTCCTAGACCCATATTAATCACTACTTTTTGCAATTTAGGACCCATATAAGTATTCTTAAAACCAAGCTTATCTTTTAACTGTGTTTGAATTTCTCTGTAATAAAGTTCTTTTAATCTTGGTGTCATTATTTTTTAGCCTCAGTTTTTGTTTTTTTTACTTTATCATCAACAAGTTTAAGATTTGAGATATGAATAAAGCTCTCTTTAGAGATTATTCCACCTTTTTTTTCTTTTGTTGTTTTAACATTTTTTTTCACTATATTAATACCCTGTACTTTTGCTCTATTATTTGGTCTATCGACCTCAATAACTTCACCTTCTTTTTTTTTGTCTCTTCCAGTTAGTACTATAACTTTTAGTCCTTTTTTTATCATTTATAAAACCTCTGGAGCCAACGAAATTATTTTCATTTGACCTCTATTTCTTAATTCTCTTGTTACAGGACCAAAAATTCTAGTTCCAACTGGTTCTCCCTTATCATCAACTAAAACTGCAGCATTATTATCAAATCTAACTTTAGATCCATCTTCTCTATGAATTCCTTTTTTTACTCTTACTACAACTGCCTTATGCACAGAGCCTTTTTTAACTTTACCCTTAGGCAAAGCTTCTTTGACAGCAATAACAATAGTATCACCAATACTTGCATATCTTCGTTTAGATCCACCTAAAACTTTAATACATTCTATTCTTTTTGCACCCGTATTGTCAGCTACTAATAATTCAGTTTGTACTTGTATCATTTAGATCCATCCATTACTTCAAATTTTTTGTTTTTAGAAAAAGGCTTACATTCAATAATCGAAACTACATCTCCAGTTTTAAATCTATTATTTTCGTCATGCGCATTATATTTCTTTCTAACTTTTACAACTTTTTTTAATACTGGATGTGAGTATTTTCTTTCAACAGACACTGTTATAGTTTTGTTGGGTTTATCACTTGTTACTACTCCTGTTAATATTTTCTTAGGCATTTAATTTTCCTTTAAGTGTAGTTTTTAATCTTGCTATAGTTTTTTTAGTTTGTCCAATTTTAGACGGATCTGTAATTTGTGAGTTAATTTTTTGAAATCTAAAATTAAATAAATCTTTTTTTAATTTGTCTATATTTTTAATAACTTCATCTTTAGATAATTTCTTAATTTCTTGTTTTTTCATATTATACAAATCTTTTTATAAATTTAGTTTTAATTGGTAGTTTAGCTGATGCTTTATAAAGAGCTTCTTTTGCAATAGTTTCTGAAACCCCATCAATTTCAAATAAAATTCTTCCTGGTTTAACTCTACAAGCCCAATATTCTGGTGCTCCTTTACCTTTGCCCATACGTACTTCAACAGGTTTTTTAGAAACTGGTATATTTGGAAAAATTCTAGTCCAAACACGTCCTTGTCTTTTCATATGTCTAGTTAAAGCAACTCGTGCTGCTTCAATTTGTTTTCCTATAATTCTTTCAGGAGCCATTGCCTTTAAAGCATATGATCCATAATTAATTTTACTAGCGCGTGTTGCGGTACCATGAATTCTGCCCTTATGCGCTTTTCTGAATTTAGTTCTTACTGGTTGTAACATAATTATTCTTTTACCTCTTTGGGAGCAATTTTGTTTGTTTCTTGGCTAAACTCTTTAGCAAACACTTCTCCTTTATAAATCCATATTTTTATTCCAATTATACCAAATGTTGTCAGAGCTTCTGCTTCAGCATAATCAATATCAGCTCTTAATGTGTGTGAAGGAATGCTTCCTTCTCTTAACCATTCAGTTCTTGCTATTTCATTTCCACCAAGTCTGCCACTAATAGAGACTTTTATTCCTTTAGCTCCCAATCTTAAACATGACTGCATGGCTCTCTTCATTGCTCTTCTATATGAAATTCTTTTTACAAGTTGTTGAGCAATATTTTCTGCAACAAGGTAGGCATTAGTTTCTGGTTTTTTAACTTCTTTGATATTTAATGTTACTTCATTACTAGTAAATTTTGATAAATTATTTTTTATTTTATCTATGTCGCTACCTTTTTTTCCAATAACGAACCCTGGTCTAGATGTGTAAATTGTTACATAACATTTGTTAGAAGTTCTTTCTATCATGACTTTAGATACTCCGGAATTCACTACATTTTTCTTTATGTAGTCTCTTATTTTAAAGTCTTCTATTAAATAATTTCCAAAATCTTTTTTCTTTGCGTACCAAACAGAGTCCCAGCCTCTGTTTACACCAAGTCTAAAACCTACTGGATTAACTTTTTGACCCATGACTCTCCATTTGTTTTGCCTCTGATAAAATAATTGTAATTGTTGAATATGGTTTTAAGATTGGTGCTGCTCTACCTTTTGCTCTAGGTCTAAATCTTTTCATGACAATTTTTTTTCCACAATATGCTTCTTTGACAATTAATTTATCAATATCATATTGATTATTGTTTTCTGCATTTGCAACTGCAGAAGAAACAGTTTTTCTTATTTCCTTTGTTATTCTCTTAGCAGAGAATTGTAATTCTCTAATAGCTACATCAACTTTTTTTCCTACAATAGCCTTAAGAATTGGGTTTAATTTTCTCACACTAGATCTAATATTATTATTTACCGATCTAACTGTATTTTCTTTAAGTTTATTTATTTTCTTTTTTTTACTCATAATTATTTCTTAGCTGCCGTTGCAGGTTTTGCTTTTTTATCAGCAGGTGTGTGTCCAAAAAATGTTCTTGTAGGAGAAAATTCTCCTAATTTATGCCCCACCATATCTTCAGATATTGTAACAGGGATAAATTTTTTACCATTATATATCAAAAAACTAATACCGATGAATTCTGGTATAATTGTTGATTTTCTTGACCAAGTTTTAATAGGCATTTTTTTTGGGTCTGTTTTTTGTTTTTCAACCTTTCTAATTAGACTTTCTTCAACAAAAGGTCCTTTCCAAACTGATCTAGACATTATTTTTTAGAATCCTTTCTATTGTTTCTTCTTCTTACTATAAATTTATCAGTACTCTTATTATCTCTAGTTTTTAATCCCTTAGCTGATTGACCTGTAGGAGAAACTGGATGTCGACCTCCGGCCGTTTTACCTTCACCACCTCCGTGTGGGTGATCAACCGGGTTCATTACAACTCCTCTAGTATGAGGTCTTCTTCCAAGCCATCTTGATCTACCTGCTTTACCAATTTTAATATTTTTTTGATCTGGATTTGACAGAACTCCTATTGTAGCAAAACATCTTGAGTCAATTTTTCTAACTTCACCAGAGGTCATTTTAATTAATGAATAATTTCCATCCAAACCACTAATTGTAACTGATGTGCCAGCTGACCTAGCTATTTTTCCACCACCACCTGGTTTTAATTCAACATTATGAATATTTATACCAACAGGTATATCTCTAAGTGGCATACAATTTCCAACTTTGATCTCTTTTTCAGAACCATTTTCAATTTTATCTCCAACTTTAATTTTTTGAGGTGCTAAATAGTAAAAATGTTGTCCATCTTCAAACTTAACTAACATAATATAACAAGATCTATTTGGATCATATTCAATTCTTTCTACTGTAGCAGTTGTATCTAACTTTTTTCTATAGAAATCAACTAGTCTGTACATTCTCTTATGTCCACCACCTGACATGTTACGGGAAGTTATGTGACCATTGTTGTTTCTTCCACGCATAGAATTTTTAGGCTCAACTAGTCCTTTAAAAGGCTTACCTTTCCAAAGACCAGTTCTATCTACTAAGATTGTTCCTCTAGTAGATTTTGTATAAGGTTTAAATGTTTTTAATGCCATTATTTAAATTCCTGTTGTTAGGTCAATGCTTTGACCTTTTTTTAGAGTTATAATTGCTTTTTTATAACCTTGCACATTTACTTTTTTTCCTCTTTTAACCACTGTTCTGTTTTGTTTATTTACAATATTTATTTTTGTAACGTTTACTTTAAATATTTTTTCTATATTTTTCTTTAAATTAATTTTATTTGCAGCTCTAGGTACTTTAAATACTATTTTATTTTGCTCAGATAGATTAGTAGATTTTTCAGTTACCATGGGTGATAAGATTTTATCGTATAGATGTACTTTATCCATTTTATGAATATCTCTTTTCTAGTTCTTTTACTGAGCTTTCAGTAAAAACAACTTTTTTAAATTTAATAATATCAAAAGCACTAAAATGATTAATATCTGTAACTTTAATATTTGGAATATTTCTCATCGATTTTTCAATTTTTTCTTTTGAAGATTTATCTAAGATTATTAATGAGTGAGTTATTTCAAATTTTCTAACAATCTCATTCATCTCTTTAGTTTTTTTTATTTCTGTCGAAAAATCATTAAAAATTAATAAATTATTAAGCTTATTTTTTTCGGTAATTAGAGAAGCTATACTTAATTTTTTCTCACTTTTATTTAATTTTCTTTTTTTGTAAGCTAATTCTCCTTTTGGACCATGTGCTACACCACCACCAACAAATATTGGTGCTTTCCGACTTGCATGACGAGCTCCACCTGTTCCTTTTTGAGCATAAATTTTTGATGTAGATCCTGTAATTTCATTTTGTTGTTTTGTTTTGCCATGTCTACCTTTGTAATTAGCATTTGTTTTATACAAAACATTATCTACTAATCTCTTATTTATCTTGGCTGAAAAAATCTTATCTAAAACCTCGATTGAATCTTTTTTTCCATCTAAATTTAATTTGTCTATTTTCATTATTTTTTCTTTTTATCAGGTGTTTTTTTAGCTTCTTCTGCTGCAGCTATTTTTTCTTTAATAGTCATTTTATTGATAACCTTAACTGATTGCTTAACAAGTATTTCTGAATTTTTAGAGCCAGGTATTGAGCCTTTTAAATAAAGTAGCTCATTTTCTATATCAGTTTTGATAATTTCTAAATTTTGCATTGTTCTGCTTCTATCACCCATATGACCAGCCATCTTTTTTCCTTTAAATACTTTTCCAGGATCTTGTCTTTGACCAGTTGAACCATGAGATCTGTGAGAAACAGAAACACCATGAGTAGCTCTTAAGCCACCAAAATTATGTCTTTTCATGGCACCTGCAAAACCCTTACCTATAGTGTTAGAAGTGGTATCTACAAATTTTACATCATTAAAAATTTCTAGGCCAAATTCATTGCCTTCTTTAAACTCTTCAGTATTTTTAACTCTAAATTCTTTTAGTTTTTTTTTAGCCTCAGTATTCTTCTTCGCATATAAACCCTTCATAGCTTTTGTAAGTTTTGAACTTTTAATGCTTCCAAATCCTAATTGAACAGCTTTGTATCCACGTTTATCTTCTTCAATGACACTAATTACTCTTGCTTTTTCCATTTTGATTACAGTTACAGGAACCAAGCGACCAGTTTTATAAAACTCTCTGGTCATACCTATTTTTTTTCCAATTAAAGCTATTTCAGTCATAATTAAATCTTTATCTCCACGTCGACACCAGATGCTAAATCTAGCTTCATTAATGCTTCAACAGTTTGTGGTGTAGGTTCAATAATATCAATTAATCTTTTATGTGTTCTGGTTTCAAATTGTTCTCTACTTTTTTTATCAATATGAGGACCTTTTAAAACTGTATATCTTTCAATTCTTGTAGGTAGGGGTATTGGGCCTTTTATTGTTGCACCAGTTCTTTTAACTGTATTTACGATCTCTTCAGTTGATGCATCTAAAATCTTATTATCATAAGCTCTTAATTTAATTCTAATATTTTGTTTTTCCATAATAATTATCCAGCAATCTTTTTAGTTACTTCATCTTGAACATTTTGTGGGACTTTAGAGTAATGATCAAAAAACATTGAATACTGAGCTCTTCCTTGAGACATAGATCTTAAGCTGTTTATATAGCCAAACATATTAGCTAGAGGAACCATAGCGGTAATTACAGTTGCATTACCTCTTTGTTCTTGAGTACTAATTTGACCTCTTCTACTATTTAGATCACCAATAACATCACCCATGTAGTCTTCGGGAGTTACTACTTCAACTCTCATAACCGGTTCAAGTAATTTTAATGTGCCTCTAGTACAAGCCTCTTTAAAACAAGCTCTACCAGCTAATTCAAATGCAAGAACACTAGAGTCAACATCGTGGTGTAATCCATCTAAAATTGTAACTTTATAATCTATCATTGGAAATCCAGCTAAAATTCCACCGTCTGATATTGTTTCTATTCCCTTTTCAACACCAGGAATAAACTCTTTAGGAATTGATCCACCTTTAATTTTACTTTCAACAGATCTACCTGCACCTGGTTCTTGAGGTTCGACCAAAAGTTTAACTTTTGCAAATTGACCAGCACCACCACTTTGTTTTTTGTGTGTGTATTCAAATTCTGAAGAATTTTGTAGAGTTTCTCTATAAGCAACTTGTGGAGCACCAACATTAGCCTCAACATTAAATTCTCTTTTCATTCGATCTACAATAATATCTAAATGTAACTCGCCCATTCCTTTAATAATTGTTTGACCAGATTCTTCATCTGATGTAACTCTAAATGAAGGGTCTTCTTTAGCCAAACGTCCTAATGCTTCTCCCATTTTTTCTTGGTCAGCTTTTGTTTTAGGTTCAACAGCAATCTCGATAACTGGTTCAGGAAATTCCATTGGCTCTAATAGAACTGGGTTTGCTTCATCACAAAGCGTATGACCTGTTATTGTATATTTCAAACCAGCTAAAGCAACGATATCACCAGTATTAGCTTCTTTAATGTCTTCTCTAGAGTTTGCATGCATTAATAGCATTCTACCAACTCTTTCTTCTTTATCTTTTGAGGTATTATAAACTGCAGTTCCAGTTCTGATTGTTCCTGAATAAATTCTAATAAAAGTTAGTGACCCTACAAATGGATCATTTGCAACTTTAAAAGCCAAAGCAGAAAATCCAGTACCGTCATCAAATTTCATTTTGACAATATCTTCGCTGCCTGGTTTTGTTCCCTCAATAGAACCAATGTCGATTGGGCTTGGAAGATAGTTAATAACTGCATCTAGTAATGGTTGAACGCCTTTATTTTTAAAAGCTGAACCAGTAGTTATTGGAACAAAACTGAAATTTAATGTTCCTTCTCTAATGCATCTTACTAAGTCTTCTTCTTTAATTTCATCACCATTTAAATAGCCTTCCATAAGCTTTTCATCTTGCTCAACAGCCATTTCGACAAGTTCAGTTCTATATTTTTGAGAAATTTCTTTTAAATCATCTGGAATTTCTTTGTATTCCCATTCCGCACCAAGCGCTTCATTCTTCCAAACTTGAGCTTTCATTTTTACTAAATCTACTACACCTGATAAATCAGCCTCAATTCCTATAGGAATTTGAATAGGTAGTGGCTTACAGCCTAGTCTATCTTTAATCATTTCAACACATCTATAAAAATCAGCACCTGTTCTATCTAACTTGTTAACAAAGCATATTCTTGGAACTTTATATTTGTCAGCTTGTCTCCATACAGTTTCAGACTGAGGCTCTACACCTGCAACACCATCAAAAACACAAACTGCTCCATCTAAAACTTTTAATGATCTCTCTACTTCAATAGTAAAATCTACATGGCCAGGAGTGTCAATAATATTAATTCTGTGGTCATTCCAAAAACAAGTAGTTGCTGCTGAAGTTATTGTGATGCCTCTTTCTTGTTCTTGTTCCATCCAGTCCATTGTTGCTGCACCATCATGCACTTCTCCAATTTTGTGACTTTTTCCTGTGTAGTATAAAATTCTTTCAGTTGTAGTAGTTTTACCTGCATCTATGTGAGCCATGATACCGATGTTTCTATATTTATCTAATGTATGTGTTCTAGCCATAATTTATTACCACCTAAAATGAGCAAAAGCTTTATTTGACTCCGCCATTTTATGCACATCTTCTCTTTTTTTAACTGCAGAACCTTTTTTTTCATAAGCATCATACAATTCATTAAAAATTTTATCTGACATATGTTTGTCTTTTCTTTTTCTTGACGCATCAACCAACCATCTAATTGCTAAAGCTTGAGCTCTCTTAGTTTTAACCTCAACAGGAACTTGATAAGTAGCACCACCTACTCTTCTTGATCTAACTTCAACTGTAGGTTTGATATTATTTATCGCTTCATTAAAAACATTAATTGGTTCCTCTTTTGTTTTTGATTTTATTTTATCTATTGCTTCATAAACGATTTTTTCAGCAACAACTTTTTTACCATCATACATTATTGAATTAATTAATTTAGGAATTATCGTTGATTTGAAAATTGGGTCTGGGGTAACAACTTTTTTTGGTTGTGTTTTTTTTCTAGACATAATTATTTACCTTTTTTAGTCCCATATAAAGATCTTCGTTTCTTTCTATTTGCAACACCTTGGGTATCTAGGTTTCCTCTAAGAATATGATAACGAACACCCGGCAAATCTTTTACACGACCACCTCTAATTAAAACAACAGAGTGTTCTTGAAGGTTATGACCTTCACCACCAATATAAGCTGTAACCTCAAAACCATTTGACAGTCTAACTCTTGCAACTTTTCTTAAAGCTGAATTTGGTTTTTTTGGCGTCGTTGTATAAACTTTTACACATACACCTCTTTTTAAAGGTTGTTTTTGAAGTGCAGGAACTTTATTTCTAGCAACAGGTTTAATTCTTTTTTTTCTTAACAGCTGGTTAATAGTTGGCATAAATATTTTTAATTAATTAATATATTTTTGAGTGAAAATAACTGGCAGGTTATTTTGTGGCAGCGTTTAGTTCCATTAAGCAGGTACTACATTCCAACCAAAAATACCGCCAAAATACTATTTAATTCTGCTTTGTCAAACTAAAACTACAAGGTAAATCTGTTTTTTTTAGGAATTTACTGATGTTTCTATAGAGTCTGATGGCTCTATTTTATCTTTATCAGCTAAAAATTTATTGTCTGCCTCAAGAGCATTCTTATTCCATTTATTTTTAATGTGACCAGTGCCAGCTGGAACTAATCTACCCACAATAACGTTCTCTTTTAATCCATTAAGAGGATCAACTTTACCTTTGATCGCAGCATCTGTAAGAACTCTTGTTGTTTCCTGGAATGATGCAGCTGAGATAAAAGACTCTGTTTGAAGTGAAGCTTTAGTGATGCCCATTAAAACTCTCTCACCAGCAGCTGGATTTTTACCTTCCGTAACCAACTTTTCATTTGCAATATCAAATTTTATTCTATCAATCATTTCACCAGGCAAGTAAGAAGAATCACCTGATTCTTTAACCTCAACTTTTTTAAGCATTTGTCTTAAAATAGTTTCAATATGCTTATCATTTATAATTACACCTTGTAATCTGTAAACTTCTTGAACTTGATTAACAAAATATTCTGTTAAATCTTTAATACCAAGAATTCTTAAGATGTCATGAGGTAAAGGTTGCCCATCTAATAAATATTCTCCTTTTTTAATTTTTTCACCTTGATTAAAGTTTATGTGTTTACCTTTTGGAATTAGATAATTTGAAGGTTCACCTGTTTCTGGTTGAATTGAAATCTTCTGTTTACCTCTAACCTCTTTGCCAAATATCACCTGTCCATCATTTTCAGCAATAATTGCACTATCTTTTGCTTTTCTTGCCTCAAATAATTCAGCTACACGTGGTAGTCCTCCTGTAATATCTTTTGTTTTAGTGGTTTCTTTTGGTAATCTAGCAATTATATCACCTGCAAATATTTTTTGACCATCTTTAACTGATAAAATTGAATCTGGAACCAGATAATATCTAGCTTCATTATCATCAGCTTTTTTAATTACATTTCCTTTGTCATCTCTTAATGTAATTCTTGGTTTTAAATCAGTATTTTTAGATTGAGCTCTCCAATCAACTACAGATTTAGATGAAATACCAGTTGCATCGTCAGTAGTTTCTTGAATAGATACACCATCAATCAAATCAACATACCCTGCTATACCACTTTTTTCAGCAATAACTGGGGTTGTATAAGGATCCCATTCACAAATTTTTTCATTTGCTTTAATTTTTTCACCATTTTGAAAAAATAATTTTGATCCATATGCTACTTTATAAACTGCAACTTGAACACCTTGATCATCCTCAATAGATAATTGAGTGTTTCTTCCCATCACTATTAAATTTTTTTTAGAATCTTCTAATAAATTAGAATTTATAATTTTTAATGTTCCCGCAGACTTTGTAATAATTTGGGACTCTTGTTTAACTGAAGCTGTACCACCAACGTGAAAAGTTCTCATTGTTAGCTGAGTACCTGGTTCTCCAATAGATTGTGCTGAAATCATACCAATAGCCTCACCTACATGAACCATTTTTCCTCTCGATAAATCACGACCATAACAAGTAGCGCAAACACCTTTTTTAGAGCTACACGTCATTACGGAATATGCTTTGATAAATTTAACACCAGCTGCATCAATTTTATCGCAACCTGCTTCATCAATCATAACATCTTTTTTTATTACAACTTCCCCAGTAATAGGATTTTTTACATCAAAAGCTGTGACTCTACCTAAGGCTCTTTCTGATAAACTTACAACTACATTTCCTCCTTCTAGTATTTCAGCAAGTTCTATGAAGCCTGGGTTATCACATTTAATTTTTGAAATTGTTAAATCCTGTGCTACATCACAAAGTCTTCTAGTTAAATATCCAGAACTAGCTGTTTTTAAAGCTGTATCTGCGAGACCTTTTCTTGCTCCGTGTGTTGAGTTGAAATATTCTAATGCTGTAAGACCCTCTTTAAAATTAGAAATAATAGGTGTTTCAATAATTTCTCCTGAAGGTTTTGCAATTAAACCCCTCATGCCAGCTAATTGTTTCATTTGAGCAGCAGATCCTCTCGCACCACTGTCAGCCATCATAAATACAGAGTTAATTTTCATTCCATCAGGCGTACTTTCAGTAGCAGAAATACCTCTCATCATTTCACCAGCTACTTTATCAGTACATTTAGACCAAGCATCAACAACTTTATTATATTTTTCACCTCTGGTAATCAATCCTTCTGAATATTGATTTTCATAATCTGCTATTAATTTTTTAGTATCGTCAATCAATTGTTCTTTGTTTGCAGGAATAACTAAGTCATCCTTACCGAACGATATACCTGCTTTAAAAGCATGTTTAAAACCTAAATCTTTTAAATGATCACAAAAAATAACAGTAGTTTTTTGACCACAGAATCTAAATACACTATCAATAATTTCTGAAACTGTTTTTTTAGGCAATAACCTATCAATCATTGAAAAAGTGATATTTTTATTTTTAGGTAATAAATTTGCTAATAAAAACCTTCCAGCAGTTGTTGTATGTTTTTCAATTTTTTTATTTCCTTTGTCATCTATTGTTTCAAATCTTGAAACAATAGTAGAGTGTACTTTTATTTGACCAGTTGATAATGCATGTTCAATTTCATCATTATTTATAAAGTAACCGTCAGGTTTCTCTGTTTGAAATGGTGCTTGTGACAAATAATATAAACCTAAAATCATATCCTGGCTGGGAACGATAATTGGCTTACCATTTGATGGGCTTAAAATATTATTTGTTGATAGCATTAAAATTCTAGCTTCTAGTTGCGCTTCCAAACTTAATGGAACATGCACAGCCATTTGATCGCCATCAAAGTCTGCATTAAATGCAGCACAGCATAATGGATGAAGTTCAATTGCATCACCTTCAATTAATTTAGGCTCAAATGCTTGAACACCTAGTCTATGAAGTGTTGGTGCACGGTTTAACAATACAGGGTGTTCTCTAACTATCAATTCTAAGGCATCCCATACTGCATTAGTTTCTTTTTCTACTAATTTTTTAGCTTGTTTAATTGTCGAAGCTAAACCTAATTTATTTAATCTTGCATATAAAAATGGTTTAAAAAGCTCCAAAGCCATTTTTTTTGGTAATCCACATTCATGAAGTTTTAGATCTGGACCAACTACAATTACTGATCTACCTGAATAGTCTACACGTTTTCCTAATAAATTCTGTCTGAATCTACCTTGTTTACCTTTAAGCATTTCTGCTAACGATTTAAGTGGTCTCTTACCTGTGCCTGTTATTACTCTGCCTCTTCTACCATTGTCAAATAATGCATCAACAGATTCTTGAAGCATTCTTTTTTCATTTCTTACAATAATATCTGGGGCCTTAAGGTCCATTAATCTCTTTAAACGATTATTTCTATTAATAACTCTTCTATAAAGATCATTCAAATCAGATGTCGCAAATCTTCCTCCGTCTAAAGGAACTAGTGGTCTTAATTCTGGTGGAATAACTGGTATGACAGTTAAAATCATCCACTCTGGTTTTTGCCCAGTTTCAATAAATGACTCTATTAACTTAAGTCTTTTAATTGATCTTTCTTCATTAACTTTAGATTTAGTTTCTTTAATTGTGCTAACTAAAAGTTTTTTCTCTAGTTCAAGGTCCATTGATTTAAGGATTGATAAAATTGCTTCAGCACCAATTCCAGCTTCAAAAGATTCTTCTCCAAATTCGTCCTGATATTTTGCTAACTCTTCCTCATTTAAAAGTTGATTTTTTTGTAAACCAGTTAAACCAGGCTCTATAACTATAAAGTTTTCAAAATACAAAACTCTTTCAACTTCTTTAAGTTTCATATCAACAGCAAGAGAAATTCTGCTAGGTAATGACTTTAAAAACCAAATATGGGCAACTGGCGTTGCTAGATTAATGTGTCCCATTCTTTCTCTACGAACGTTAGATTTGGTTACTTCAACACCGCACTTTTCACAAATAATTCCTCTGAATTTCATTCTTTTGTACTTACCACACAAACATTCATAATCTTTGATTGGTCCGAAAATTCTAGCACAAAATAGACCATCTTTTTCAGGTCTAAAAGTTCTATAATTAATTGTTTCAGGTTTTTTTATTTCACCATAAGTCCAAGATTTAATTTTATCAGGACTGGCTAAAGTAATTTTAATACTATTAAAATTTTGAGCTTCTGAAATTTCGCTATTTTTAAATAAATCTGTTAATTCTTTTTTCATACTTAGTTTAACTCAATGTTTAATGCTAATGATTTTATTTCTTTTACTAAAACGTTGAAAGACTCTGGTATGCCAGACTCAAAATTTTCCTCACCCTTAACTATTGTTTCATAAACCTTAACTCTTCCAGCTACATCGTCCGACTTAACAGTCAAGATTTCTTGTAATGTGTAAGAAGCACCATAAGCTTCTAGTGCCCAGACTTCCATTTCTCCAAATCTTTGACCACCTAATTGAGCCTTACCACCAAGGGGTTGTTGAGTAACAAGACTGTATGGCCCTGTTGATCTAGCATGAATTTTATCCTCTACTAAGTGATGCAGTTTTAGCATATATATAATCCCAACTGTAACTGGTCTATCAAACATCTCTCCCGTTCTTCCGTCCCATAAATTAGTTTGACCAGAAGTTGGTAATTTGGCTAATTCAAGCATTTTAGATACATCATTTTCCTTAGCACCATCAAATACCGGCGTAGAAATTGCAATACCATTTTGTAAGTTCTCACATAAATCACTAAATTCAGTTTTGTTTAGCTTTTCTATACCACCATCAAAAACATCTTTTCCATAAACAGATTTTAAGAATGATGAGATTTTTTCTGTCTTTTCAAATTTTTTATTATTTTCATTAACTAATCTTTTAACTTCTTCACCAAATTCTTTACAGGCCCAACCAAGGTGAGTTTCTAAAATTTGACCAACGTTCATACGGCTTGGTACACCTAGTGGGTTTAAAACAATGTCTACAGGTCTACCATCTTCACGATAAGGCATATCTTCTACAGGAACAATTTTACTTACAACACCCTTATTTCCATGTCTCCCAGACATTTTATCACCTGGTCTTAATCTTCTTTTGATAGCAACAAAAACTTTAACCATTTTCATTACACTTGGTAATAAATCATCACCACTTCTAATTTTAAGTACTTTGTCTTCAAATCGTTCTAAAATAGATTGTTTTGCTTGATTATATTGATCTTTTAATTGAGCAACACTTGCTTCGTTATTAACATTGCCAACTGTAATTTTAAAAATATCATTAATATTAATCTTGTTTATGGTCTCAAGATCTAGCGTAGTACCTACATCTAGGTCTTTAATTTTTTTAGTTAAAGAAGCTCCAGAAAAAATTTGGTTAGCTCTTTGCTTAATGCTTCTTTCTAAAATTTCTTCTTCAACAATTTTGTCTTGTTGAACTGTTTCAATTTCAGCTCTTTCAATGGTTATAGATCTTTCGTCTTTTTCTATACCGTGTCTATTAAATACTCTTACATCAACAATAGTCCCACTACTACCTCTCGACATTCTTAAAGATGTATCCGTAACATCAATTGCTTTTTCACCAAAAATTGATCTTAATAATTTTTCTTCAGGTCCAGATGCAGAATCGCCTTTTGGAGTAACTTTACCAACAAGAATATCTCCTGCTTTTACTTCTGCTCCAATGTATACTACTCCAGATTCATCTAGATTTTTTAAAGCTTCTTCATTGACATTTGGTATATCTCTAGTGATTTCTTCTTCTCCAAGCTTGGTATCTCTAGCCATAACTTCATATTCCACAATGTGAATTGAAGTGAACACGTCATCTGTTACACATCTTTCTGAAATCAAAATAGAATCTTCAAAATTATAACCTTGCCAAGGCATGAATGCTACAGTAACATTTTTCCCTAGCGCCAGTTCACCCAGTTTTGTTGAAGGTCCATCAGCAATAATATCTCCTGATTTAACCTTATCACCAACTCGAACTAAAGGTTTTTGGTTTATACATGTATTTTGATTTGATCTTTTAAATTTTTGTAAATTATAAATATCCACACCAGATTTTGTAAAATCTGTTTCTTCTGTCGCTTTGATGACAATTCTTTTACCATCAATTTTATCAACTGTACCATCACGTTTCGCAACAATCGTTACACCAGAATCAAGAGCTACATCTCTTTCGATACCAGTTCCAACCAAAGGAGATTCAGGCTTTAATAAGGGTACAGCTTGTCTCATCATATTAGATCCCATTAGTGCTCTGTTTGCGTCATCATTTTCTAAAAAAGGTATCAATGAAGCTGCTACAGAAACTAATTGTTTTGGTGAAACGTCAATATAATCAATATTATCAGGCTTAGATAATATAAAGTTTAAGTTTTCTCGACAAGAAACTAATTCCTCTAAAATTTTACCATTTTTATCAACTTTAGTATTTGCTTGTGCAATTGTATATTTTGTTTCTTCCATTGCTGATAAATATTCTTCCTTATCTTCAACAACACCATTTTTAACTCTTTTGTATGGGCTTTCAATAAAACCATATTTATTAATTTTAGCATATGTAGATAAACTATTAATTAATCCAATATTTGGTCCTTCTGGTGTTTCAATCGGGCAAATTCTTCCATAATGAGTTGGGTGAACGTCACGAACTTCAAATCCTGCTCTTTCTCTAGTTAACCCTCCTGGTCCTAAAGCGGAAACTCTTCTTTTGTGAGTTATTTCTGATAATGGATTTGTTTGATCCATAAATTGTGAAAGCTGAGAGCTAACAAAAAAATCTTTTAAAGAAACTGTTAAGGGTTTAGCATTAATTAAATCTTGTGGCATTGCAGACTCTATATCAAGAGTTGTCATTTTTTCCTTGATGGCTCTTTCCATTCTATAAACACCAATTCGAGCTTGATTTTCAACAAGTTCACCAACAGATCTAACTCTTCTGTTTCCAAGGTGATCAATATCATCAACTTCGTCTTTACCATCACGAAGATCTAACATTTTATGAATTATAGCTATTATATCATCATTTCTTAAAATAGTAATTTTATCTGAGCATTCTTGGTTTAATCTTGAATTCATTTTAACTCTACCAACATCAGAAAGATCATATCTATCAGAACTAAAAAACAAATTATTAAAGATTTGAGTGGCGATTTCTATTGTGGGTGGTTCACCTGGTCTTAGTACTTTATAAATTTCTGTGATCGCTTCATCTTTAGAGTTATTTTTATCATTTAAAATTGTTGTTAGTAAATAAGGTCCTTTATTGATTGAATTTGTAATTGAAACTTCAATAGTATCTATATTAGCTTCTAAAATTTGTTTAATAATAGTATCATTTAGCTCTGTACCAATTTTAAAAGTACCCACTTCTTCGTCATCGCTTACCTTAACATCTTTGTGTAAATACTTTCCAAAAAGAGATTCTTGAGAAACTAAAATATCTTTAAGACCATCATTAGCAAGTTTTTTTGCAGTTAGGAAGTTAATTTTATCACCTAGTTTAATTACAATGTTTCCATTTTTTGCATCTATAACTTCTTCTGAAAAATTTTTCGCTTTATAGTTTTCAGGATTAAATTTTGTTTTCCATTTTTCAGTTTTGGAGTCAAATGTGTAAGTTTCTTTTTCATAAAATTCACTGGCAATTTCAGATTTTGTAAATCCTAGGGCCATTAATAAAGTAGATGCAAATATCTTTTTTTTTCTATCTATTTTAAAATATAAAAAATCTTTTACATCATACTCAAGATCCAACCACGAACCTCTATTTGGTATAACTCTGCAATTGAAAAGAAGTTTACCACTAGCGTGTGACTTTCCTTTATCGTGATCAAAAAAAACACCTGGACTTCTATGCATTTGGTTAACAACAACTCTTTGTACACCATTAGTTATGAACGTTCCACTATCAGTCATCATTGGAACTTCACCCATATATACTTCTTGTTCTTTTGCTGACAAAATATCTTTTGTATTATTTTCTTGATCTATCTCATAAACAACAAGTCTTAATGTGCACTTAAGTGCAGAAGTATAAGACAAGCCTCTTTGAATGCATTCTTCTGTATCAAATTTTGGTTTTTCTAATCTATAAGTAATATATTCTAGAGTTGCTTTATCATTTAAATCTTCAATAGGAAAAATGCTTTTAAAAACTCTATCAAAACCTTTTGACAAATCTCCTGCTTCTGGATCTAAATCTGTTAACTGTTTGTAAGAATTTTTTTGGACTTCAATTAAATTGGGAATAGATAATGTCTCTGCAAGCTTTCCAAAGCTTTTTCTTACATTTTTCTTTTCAGTAAAAGATAATTGCATTTAAAATCAGTTGCTAGTTAATTGTATTAACCAGCAATTAAGTTCTTTCTAATTAATTTATTTAAGCTCTACTTTTGCGCCAGCTGCTTCCAGCTTAGCTTTGATTTCTTCAGCATCTTTTTTGTTTACACCTGACTTAACTTCTTTAGGTGCACCCTCTACTAAATCTTTTGCTTCTTTAAGACCTAAAGATGTTGCTGCTCTAACTTCTTTGATAACATTAATTTTTTTATCACCAGCTGAAATTAACATGATTGTAAAATCATCTTTAGCTTCTTCGGCAGCTCCACCTGCTGCTGCTGCTGCTGGTGCTGCTGCAGCCATAGCTGTAACACCCCACTTTTCTTCAAGTTGTTTTGAAAGTTCAGCTGCTTCAACAACAGATAAACTTGATAAATCTTCTATAATTTTATTTAGATCAGGCATATTTTTTATACTTCTTTGGGTTGTTTTTCAGAATTTTCTGACGTCAAATTACTCATTTTTTCAGAACGTGCAAGTAAAATACTTACAAATTTTGATGCTGGGGTTGCTAAAATTCCCACAATATTAGCTCTTGCCTCGTCAAGTGTTGGTAAATTTGCTACATTTTGAACTGCAGCTTGGTCTAGAACTTCATTACCCATAATTCCACCTAAAAGCTTTAAACTTTCGTTTGTTTTTGCAAATTTAGATAAAATTCTAGCTGATATAATTGCGTCATCAGAAAAAGCTACAGCTGTTGCACCTGTAAATAAATTAGAAAGTTCCTTACACTTAGTTTTTTCAAGTGCTATTTTAGTAATTTTATTTTTAGTTATAGTGAATTTGATGCCATGCTCTCTCATTTGTCCTCTTAACTCATCAAGTTGAGACATTGTTAGACCTTGGTAATGAGTTACCATTACAGCTTCATTGTTTTGAAACTGGGTTTCCATTTGTTTAATATAATTCTTTTTTTGTTCCTTGTTCATCATAACTATATGGTTTTTCCTAATTTTACTTTGTAAGACACACCCATACTTGAGGTTACAAAAGTATTTTTTATTAAGTCTCCTTTTAAAGTTAGGTTTCCTTTTTCTTTATCTAAAGTATCTAAAATTGCATGAAAATTTTTAAGTAATTGATCGTCATGAAAAGATTTTTTACCTATGCTTACACCAATATTTCCATCTTTGTCATTTCTAATTTCAGCTTGACCAGATTTAGCATCTGTTACTGCTTGTTTGATATTATCAGATACAGATCCTAATTTTGGGTTAGGCATCAATCCTTTGGGTCCTAAAACTTTTCCCAACTTAGAAAGTTTAATCATCATTCCTGGGGTACATATTAACTTTTCAAAATTAAGTTCACCGGCTTTAATTTTATCAATGAATTCATCACTGCCAACTATATCTGCACCAGCATCTTTTGCTTCTTGAGCTTTAGCATCTTCACAAACAACACCTACTTTAACTTTTTTTCCAGTTCCTCCAGGTAAGTTAACTACAGTTCTAATGTTTACTTCGCCTTTTTTTTGTTTGTTATTTACTTGAAAACTTAAATCAATTGATTCATCAAATTTTGTTGTACAGTTTTTCTTAACTGCAATTAATAGATTTTCAATTGAATCTGCCGTTAAGTCTTTTGTTTTTTTTGGTAATTGTTTAAATCTTTTTGATGGCATTAGTCTTTAACCTCTATACCCATTGATCTTGCAGATCCTGCTATAATTTTTACTGCCTGCTCAAGATCATGAGCGTTAAGATCTTTCATTTTTTGTGTTGCGATATCTTCTGCTTGTTTTTTAGTAATTGATCCAGCAATACTTCTACCTGGCTCTTTTGATCCGCCTTTAAGTTTAGCTGCCTCTTTAATAAAATGTGATGCAGGAGGTGATTTAATTTCAAAATCAAATTTTTTATCTTTATAAACTGTTATAATAACTGGAATTGGTTTTCCAGCAAACGCTTTTGTTTTGTCATTAAAGGCTTTACAAAATTCCATTATGTTAATTCCACGCTGACCTAACGCAGGACCAACTGGTGGCGCTGGATTGGCCTGTCCACCCATTATCTGTAATTTTATATATCCACTAATTTCTTTTGCCATTAACTTACTTTCTCTACTTGGTTATATTCTAAATCAACTGGTGTTGGTCTTCCAAATATTGAAACCGAAACCTTAAGTCTAGATTTCTCTTCATCTATATCTTCAACCATACCACTGAATGATGCAAAAGGACCATCAACAACCTGAACTTTTTCACCAATGCTGTATTCTATACCAGATTTTGGCTGAGCTACACCATCTTTTATTTGTCCTAATATTTTTTCTATTTCTTTATCAGAAACAGGAACCGGAATGCCTTTTGATCCTAGAAACCCACTTACACGCTTCAGATTTTTGATTAAATGATAAAGGTCATTATCCATTTCGCTTTTAATTAAAACATAACCAGGAAAATATTTTTTCTTTCTTTGAATTCTTTTACCTCTTTTTACCTCAGTTACATCATGTGTTGGGACAACAATCTCTTCAATTTTATCAGAAATTTTTGCTTTTTCAGCTTCCTCCCTAATTAATCCAGCAACCTTATTTTCAAAATTTGAGTGAGATTGAACAATGTACCAGTTTTTCATTAAATGCTTACCTTTAGTAAAGCTTCTAATAAAAACTTAAGTACTTGATCAAGAAGCAAAAAGAAAAGGGACATAACAACAGCCATAGCAAATACCATTAGTGCACCTTGCATGGTCTCTTTTCCAGTGGGCCAAGAAACTTTAAATGCCTCTTGTTTAACTTCTTGGATAAATTTTATCGGGTTTTTCATAATATACTGTTAAGCTTATTGGCAGGAGCGGAGGGAATTGAACCCTCAACCTCCGGTTTTGGAGACCGGCACTCTACCAATTGAGCTACACTCCTATAGAGTTTACTCTATAATTTTAGTTACTACTCCAGCTCCAACTGTTCTACCACCTTCACGAATAGCAAAGTTCAATTTTTCATTCATCGCGATTGGAGTAATTAATGTAACGGTGAATTTTGCATCATCACCAGGCATAACCATTTCAGTTCCTGCTGGCAATGTTACTTCTCCAGTTACGTCAGTCGTTCTAAAATAAAACTGAGGTCTGTATTTAGTAAAGAAAGGAGTGTGTCTTCCACCCTCATCTTTTTTAAGTACATATGCCTGAGCTTCAAATTTAGTATGTGGTGTAATTGAGCCAGGTTTACATAGAACCTGTCCTCTTTCAACATCAGCTCTTTCAACACCTCTTAAAAGTACACCAACGTTATCTCCTGCTTCACCAGAATCTAAAAGTTTTCTAAACATTTCAACTCCAGTACAAACTGATTTATTTGTATCTCTAATACCAACGATTTCAACTTCTTCACCAGTTTTAATAACACCAGATTCTATTCTGCCTGTTACAACTGTTCCTCTTCCAGAAATTGAGAAAACATCTTCAACTGGCATCAAATATGGTTTATCCACTTCTCTAGTTGGCTGAGGAATAAACTCATCAACAGCTTTCATTAATTCTATAATAGAATTTTTTCCGATCTCTTCATCTCTACCTTCAACGGCTGCTAAAGCAGATCCTTTAACGATAGGGGTTTTGTCACCTGGATATTTGTAAGAAGTTAAAAGCTCTCTAATTTCTTCTTCTACAAGTTCAATCATATCTTTATCATCAACTTGGTCTACTTTATTTAAGTAAACAACAATTGCAGGAATACCAACTTGTCTTCCTAAAAGAATATGTTCTCTAGTTTGAGGCATGGGACCATCAGCAGCATTAACTACCAAAATAGCTCCATCCATCTGAGCAGCGCCTGTAATCATATTTTTTACGTAGTCAGCGTGACCTGGACAATCAACATGAGCGTAGTGTCTTTTTTCAGTTTCATATTCAACGTGAGCAGTTGAAATTGTAATCCCTCTTTCTTTTTCTTCGGGAGCTTTATCAATCTGATCGTAAGCAACAGCTTTTGCTCCACCAGTTTCTGCTAGCGTAATTGTTATCGCAGCAGTTAATGTTGTTTTACCGTGGTCGACATGACCAATTGTACCAATGTTACAGTGTGGTTTATTTCTTACGAACTTTTCTTTTGACATTACGTTTTTACCTCAGTTTTAGTTTTATTAATAATTTCTTTTTTTCTTGGAGCGGGTAAAGAGAATCGAACTCTTACATCCAGCTTGGAAGGCTAGCGTTCTACCATTGAACTACACCCGCACAACATCAAGAATAACACTCCATTGCTATAAAAAAATTTATTGAATGGTGGAGGGGGAAAGATTCGAACTTTCGAAGACCGAAGTCAACGGGTTTACAGCCCGCCCCATTTGACCGCTCTGGAACCCCTCCTTTTTGGGGAAGTGTCCCCTTGTTCAATAAAGCTTCAAACAACATGCGTTTTATATATTTTTATTATGCAATTGCAACACGAGATTTACTGTGAAAATGGAGGAAAATACGTATAAAATAAAGATAATTTATGAATAAATCATCTTTTTTAATTGTTGGCCAACATGCAGTAATAGAAGCCTTAAGAAACCCAAAAAGGAAAGTTTTGAAAGTTTTTTTAACTGAAGAAAGTAAAAAAAATATTCATAGAAAAAATCCAAAAAATAATGTGCTTGAGGATGTAAAGGTTTATTTTAAATCAAAAAAAGAGCTAGACAAATATACTTCAAAAGATCAAATGATGCATGGTGGCTATATTGCTGAGGTTGAACATATAGATCAACCAGAACTTAAGGAGTTCATAAAAGGAAAAAATAATTTAACATTAGTTTGTATTGATGAGGTAACAGATCCTAGAAACATTGGATCATTAATTAGAAGTGCAGCTTCATTTCATATAGATGGATTGATAGTTAAAGAAAGACAATTTCCGTCGGACAGTAAGCTTATGTATAAAGCAGCAAGCGGGTGTATGGAACACATTAATATTTTTGAAGTAGTCAATATAAACTCGACTCTTAAAAATTTAAGAGAAAAAAATTTTTGGGTATATGGTTTTGATGCTAGAGGAGAAAAAAACTTTACAGATATAAAATGGGAAGGAAAAAATGTTCTTTTATTTGGATCTGAAGGTTTTGGTATGAGAGAACATACAGGAAAATATACTGATTTTTTTGTTAAGATAGATATAAATAAAGACGTAGAAAGCTTAAATATCTCTAATAGTGCAGCAATTGTCTTTCATCACTTAAGATATTTAAAAAAAAATTCTTGATTAGTTTAAGATTTCTTAATAGAAATCAATTATGCCCTTGTAGCTCAGCTGGTAGAGCAATTGATTTGTAATCAATAGGTCCGCGGTTCGACTCCGTGCGGGGGCACCATCACTCAATAAAATTAAAGTTTATAATTTTTGCTAAATCAGTTTTTAATTAAATCTTATAATTGATTGTGCCAGGATTGGACCAGGATTGTGCTAAGATCAAGTGGTCGCTAAAAATTTTTTTATTTATTTTTTATCTTTTCATTTTTTTTGAAGAATAATAAATTGGCATTATGATTGATAAGCTAACGATAATAATTGCTAATATAATTTACCAAGTGTCAATTATCATTTTAATTATTTGAGGTTTCATTTCTAACTTGTTCAATTTTAATCTTTTTGTAAAGACTATTATTTCGATCATACAATAAATCAAAAATAATTTTCTTATTTGATTGAATTATAACAGTTTTGGCATTTCTAACTTCAAAATTATCAGCCACGGCACTAATAGGTCTTTTATTAGTATCTAAATTTTTAATTATAATTTTCGATTTATCACTAACAATTGTGCCTCTCCACCTTCTTGGCCTAAAAGGACTAATTGGTGTAACCGTTAATTTATTAGAATCTAAATTTAATATAGGACCATGAGCTGATAAATTATAAGCAGTACTTCCAGCTGGTGTAGAAACTAAAACACCATCAGAAACTAAGTTTTTAATTATATTTTTTTTGTTAGAAGATATTGAAATTGAAGAAGCTTGTTTGCTTTGCCTTAAAATAGATACCTCATTTATAGCTATTGATTTTTTTAATCTACCCACTTTAGTTTTTACAATCATTTGTAATGGATGAATTCTTACACTGTGAGAAGTTTTTAAATTTTTAAGAAAATTCTTATTAGAAAATTTATTCATTAAAAACCCATAGTTTCCAGTGTTTATCCCATAAAAAGGTTTTTTAAGTTTATAAAATTTTTTTAATGTTTGAAGCATGAATCCATCACCACCCAAAACAATAATCAGATTAGCTTTTTTAAATGTGGTAATTTTAATTTTTTTTAGTAACAAAGATTTAATTTTAAAAGAACTTTTAGTTTTATCAAAAACTAAGCAGAAACTGTTTTTCATTATTTATTTTCTAATAAGTTAATTTTTTCAAATATCAAATTATTTATCATTTTAGCACCTTCTAGTGATGGATGATAGCCATCAAAAAAGAAGAAATTATCTTCATCATGGGTTGAACATAAATTTAACTCTTCCTTACAAAAGGCTTTGTAAGAGTATACTTTGCTTACATTTGGTAAACTGATTTTTTCAAAAAAATTTAGAACTTCTTGATTTTGTTTCAAAAAATCAGAATATTTATAATCAAATACTCTTACCATATTCTCAAACTTTTTTTTTTGTAAATTTACACCTACTTCTGGGATTGGGTACAAAAGAATAACTTTATTATCTACAGATAACTCTTTAATCAAATTAATAAAGGCTTTTTCTATTACTGTAGAATCATATTCAAGCGTATCTTTATTAACAAATAACTTGTCCCAATGGAGTGCTCTTCCCTCTACTCTTTTATTGTAAAAGTATAATGATGTCACACCACCAATTATAATAATATTATTTTTAGATTTTTTTAAAATTTTATCAATATTATCCCTTGTGGTTTTATAATCATAGTTAATTTTTTTTGTATGTTTGTTTATTTGCTTAACATCTTTCAGGTGAAAATATCCAGCCATTGTTAATGGTAAAAAACTATATTTATCTCTTACTCTTTCACGAAGATCATATGCAAGACTCGCCATATGTGAATCTCCTAATAAAATAATCTTTTTTTTGTGATAACCAAAATTACAATGATTGACTCTTCTATTAAAACAGTAGTCATTATCTTGAGTCAGGTACATATATGTATGTTTTTCTTGATAATTTTTAACTTTTAATCTTTTGGCAAAGCCATCATTGATAATAACTGTAACAGTATAAGTAAAAATTATTAATATCGATATAATTAATATTGAAAGTACTTTTTTATAGGAATTAACTTTCCGAGCTGGCTGTTCTATAAAATAATAAGTAATGAATGCTAAAATAAAAGTTAATATAATTAAAAATAACTTACCTAGATTGTTGTTAAAAAAAATCTCTAAATTTTTAGCAAATGAAAAAATTGGGTAATGCCATAAATACAGTGAATACGAAATCAAACCCACTCCTACAAAACTACTATGAGATAAAATTCTTGTAATAATGTCATCTTTACTTGAAAACCATAATATTAAAGTAACACCAATAACTGGAATCAATGTAAGGGTAGATGGATGAAAAATTGTATTATCATAAAATATAATTGAGAAAATAATTAGCAACAAACCTACCAATGGAAAGATTTGACATAATAATTTTTCTTTACACCTTTGACCCAACTTAATCTCAAAGTAAGCAACTAATGATCCACAAATTAATTCCCAAACTCTTGCATGAAGTAAATAGAAAGTGAAAGAAGGATAATTTCTACTACCCCACTCTGCTAACATCATGCTTACAAAAAATAATATTAATAAAGCATAAACGAGGATTCTTCTATTATATCTAAATATAAAATATAATATAATTGGAAATATAATGTAATATTGTTCCTCAACTGCTAGGGACCATGTGTGCAGAAACGGTTTTAATAATCCTTCGGGAGATCCATATTCTAAACCTGAGTAATGAAAATAGAAATTCGATCCAAAGCCTAAGGAATATAAAATAGACTCTGAATAACCTAATAAATCTAGTGGATATAAATAAATCCAAGAAAATGGTATTGATAACAAAATGACAAATAATAAAGCTGGTAATATTCTTCTTACTCTTCTTTCATAAAAATTTCTAAATGAGAAATCACCTTTATCTATTAATTCTTTTATAATTATTGAGGTTATTAGATAACCAGAAATAACAAAAAAAATGTCAACCCCTATAAATCCACCCTTAAAAGGTTGTAAATTAAAAATAACAATTTGAGCATGATATAGAATTACTGAAACTACAGCTATGCTCCTTAATCCATCTATTTCTGGTCTATAATTAATTTTCACTTAATGGTGCCCTCGGCCAGACTCGAACTGGCACTCCGCAAGCGGCAAGGATTTTAAGTCCTTTGTGTCTACCAATTTCACCACGAGGGCATATATTATTTTCATTTGTTTAACTGTTTTTATTTATAACTCAACTACTTTTTGTTAATCTTTTAATGCTTTTTTGAGAATACGATTATCTAGATTACAATCTTTGTAACCTTTTTTTATAATATTTAGATAACGTTCCGATGGAAAAGTAAAACCTGTTTTTTTTGTCATCGTGTATGTCATCACTTTTTTTCTATAATAAGTAAAATAATATTTTTTATATATAATTGGATAATCCTCATATATATCTAATTTTTTTTCATCACTTTTAGAAATTTTATATAATGCTCCAGTAACAAATTGTTTTTTTTTAAACTCAATATCTGCATACATATTTCTGAAAGTTAATCTGTAATCACTTAAATTTATTTTTTTTAAAAAAATACTATCTTTACATCTTTTTTTCATTTGAAGATGATGAAGATTACTACCGTAAGCAAAATAAAGCATATAATTTCTATCTTATTTTTTTATGATATTCATTTTTAAAAATTTTTTTACTTAAATAGATACAATATTTTTTTAATTCAATTTTTTTAATTTTAATATTAAGTGTTTTACTAATTTTTGTATTATTTAAATAAAAATTTTCATTTTTTAATTTATGTGCAGATTCTACAAAAAGCTTCTTATCTTTATTTGCAAAATTTAACCAAGAAAG
The DNA here is from genome assembly GCF_047720265.1 of Candidatus Pelagibacter sp. Uisw_134_02. GTDB lineage: Bacteria > Pseudomonadota > Alphaproteobacteria > Pelagibacterales > Pelagibacteraceae > Pelagibacter. Next base: position 435,933 of record NZ_CP159813.1, on the reverse strand, counting down.
GAGTTCTTTAATATATATTTTTTTTCCTAAAGAAACATTATAAATACCATTAAGATTAGATTTTAGAATTTTAAGTATTATTTTGCAAAATTGTTCCATAGATATAAAATCCTTATAATAGTTTTCATAAAAAAATTTATTTTTTTTCTTAATAATTTTTAAATAATTTTCATAAAAACTCACCCTAACTTTTCTATTATTTTTGATTTCACCTCCAATAATATTTGGTATTCTTAAAATAATTAATTTTTTATTTAAAACTTTGAAACATTGTCTTTCACTGATTACTTTATTTTTAGCGTATAAATCTTGAGGTTTAAGCTTACTTTCTTCTTTTATATTTGGAACATTAGAATAAATTTTTCTAGTACTTAAAAAAATAAACTTACAATTTGTATCAAATATTTTATTTGATATTTTTAAATCAATATCTAAATTTTTATTATATTTATTTTCTATAAATTTTTTATTGATTGCAGCATTAATTATAAAACTGAAAGTATTAATATTCTTAATGTTACAAAACTCTTCATAAGAGAATGCTTTGAGGTTTATATTTTTTTTTTTCTGAAGATATTTCTTTAGGTTATGACCTAAATAACCAAATTTTCCTATAATAGCTACTTTAATCAAGATTTACTATTTGATGATCATTAATTACTAATATATCTATCATTTTTTTTTTGAAAGATTTAATTGCATCGTCTGGACTGCACACAATCGGTTCTTCATGAACATTAAATGATGTATTAATCAATGAAAGTCCACCAGTTTCTTTATACCACTTTAATAAAAGTGAATGTATTATTTTGTTTTTTTCTTTTCTCAAAATTTGTGGTCTAGCAGTATTGTCTACATGTATAATTGCTGGGCTATTTTTTTTCATTAAATTCGTACAATCATAAGTTATCGTCATAAACTCTGATAATAGGTGTGATTTTTGCCAACCTTTATAACATTTCTTTGCTAACTCAACTGCAGTAACAGGAGCAAAAGGCATAAATTCATATCTTCTTAATCTTTTATTAAGTCTGTCATTAATCGTAACATCATTGGAATGATAAATAATACTTCTGTTACACAATGCCCTAGCACCAAATTCCATTCTATCATTTAAAAAACCAATAACTTTGTTTTCTTTTAAACAATCAAACATAAAATTTGTTGTATTTTTTATTTTATTAATTTTAATATTATATTTTTTTTCTAAAGAACTTTTATTTAATTTAAATTTTGGTCCTAAATATAAATCTTTGAATTTTGTTTTTTTTTTATTAATTATCCAATTGTATCCTGCAGCGGCTCCTAAAGCTAAACCTTCATCACCAACATGTGGAAGAGTAAATATATTGTTAACTTCTTTTAATTCCCTAATTTTTTGATTTAATAATACATTTGCAAATACTCCACCAGCAATACATAAGTTTTTTTCATTAACTTTTCTCATATAGAATGCAACAATTTTTGTTATTAAGTTTTCCAGATGTTTTTGGGCCGCTGCTGCAATGTCAGCTTTTGAATGTTTTTTAAATATATTGAGTGCTTTTTTACTCCAAGCTTTCTTGTTATTACCATCTTCATAAAAAGGTTTGTAGAATTCTCCATTTACAGCATATATTTTTCCTTTTTCATAAAAAATCATTTTTTCCATGTATCTTAATAATTTCTTAGGATTTCCTCTTGCAGCTAACCCTGTAACTTTTCCTTCATGTCTGTGTGGGGTAAAACCTAATAATTTAGTTATTCTAGAATAGAAATAACCTAAACTATCATTGGTTGTAGACCTGTATAAATTATATTTTTTTCCACTTTTAATATGAGATACAGTTATTGCTTCAAAATCTCCTCTTCCATCAGCAGTTACTATTAAAGAATCTTTAAATTTAGATAAACAATACACACTATATCCATGACAATCATGATGTCTTAGAGAAATAGATTTTTTTTCAATCTTATTTTTTTTAACAAAATCAGAAAATTCTTTTCTAACATTAGCACCTCTGATTATTTCTTGTTCAATTCTCTCTCTAAATACTTCTAGTTCTTTAGGATTATTTTTAGTTTCGTATACAATTCTATCAAAATAAAATAACAAATCATCTTCAACTTTAAAACCTCGCGAATACCCGTAAACTATCTGATCTATATCTTCTAGTTTTAAATTTTGATCTTTTAAGACATAGTTAATTGATTGTGTTGGCCAACTTTTTTCTAACTTTTTTCTTGTAAATCTCTCTTCGCTTACACAGGATTTTAAAATATTATTTTTTATTAAACATGCACCTGATGTATAATCGTTTGTAATTCCAAGTATAATCATAAAAATATTATTATTTTAAAATTTGATTAAATGTAGTTATGTGTTTTTTTAAGCTAAGATACTTTACACCAATTAATCTTGAATTTTTTTTCATTTTTTCTTCATCCTGTCTGCTTAAATTTAAAAATTTTTTTATAGAGTTTGCAAGATTTATATAGCTTATTTTATTTATTTTATATCCATTAATTTTATTAATTATTAAATCTTTTGCTACACCAATATCAAATGAGATTACTGGAAGCCCAGACATTACCGCTTCATTGATCATCATTGGGCCAACATCTTCTGTTGATGGAGATATAAATAAGTCAGCTAATTGATATACTTTAATAAGTTTTTTTTCAGATATGATATTTCCTAAATTGAAATATTCAATATTTGACTTATTTAACAAGTTTTGAGCATAATTATCACCGATAGACATAAGGCAAAATTTTTTTTTTGATATATTGGATTGTTTAATCAAATAATTTATTGAGGAAATTAAAATTTTATTTCCTTTTCTTAAATGTGATGACGATCTAAATAAAATAATCTTTTTATTTATTTTAATATTCCACGGATTTTTTTTTTTAGTTTTGCTATTAGGTCTAAAACTATTTTCATCGACTGGTATCATTAATTTATAAGATTTTTTTCCTTTTGCTATAGATGAATTTTTAATTTGTTCACCCATCCAGTCTCCTGTGTATAAAAGGTCTAATTTAAGATTGTTAAAAATTTTATTTTTTATTAGGTGTGTTTTTCTTGGTCTGTATTGAAAAATCTTTTTAACAGCAGGACATTTATTACATTTTTTATGGAAGTTTTTACAACCCCAATTTATGTGACACCCTCCTGTAAGGGGAGCTATATCAATAACATTCCAGATTATTTTACATTTATATTTTTTTTTAATTTGATTAAGCAAAATAGGATTTATGAAATTTGTAACCCAGTGAAATATTACCACCTCTGGATTAAGCGTATCCATAAAATTTAATTCTCTAATATCATTGATCAGATATCTACCTTTATCATAAAATGCAAATTTATTATTTTTCGAAAGTAAAAAAAATTCTGCTTTATTTAAAAAGTTTTTAAAGATTCTTTTTTTATTAAGCTCAATTATATCTTTAAAATTATTTTTCTTTTCATTTACTACAAGATAAGAATTAAATTTATTTTTTTTAAGGTTTTTATGAAATCTAAAAGCAGCTAATCCAGCTCCAGTGTAATCATTCATACTAAAATGTATTATATTTTTTTTCATAAAAAGTTTTTTGCCTTTAAAACGACTAAAGGAAATTCATTAATTATCTTTCTACTACTTCTATCTTTTTTTTATTAACAAATTCTAGAATTTGAGAAGAACATGTGTCAATTTTATGTTTAAATTCAGAGCGTATCACAATTGATACTCCTAATTTACCAGCTTGAAAGAAAGGATAGCTACCAATCTCAATATCTTTATTCTTATTTTGGACTTCAGTTAATGATTTTGCTATTTCACTTTCAACAGTTCTCAAGCTAATTGTATGACTTAATATTGGTTCACCTCCAATTATCTTATCTTTTAATCCTCCCAACATTGATTTTAAAATTGAAGGAACGCCAGGTAAGCAAAAAACATTTTCAACATTGAAACCTGGTGCTCCACTAGTTGGATTTATAATTAATTTGGCATTTCTTGGCATCCAAACCATTTTTTGTCTACCTTCATTAAATTCACCAGGTTTATAATAATCTTCTAACATTTTAAATGCCTGTTTGTGGATTTCATAATTTAGTTTAAATGCTTTTGAAATTGATGCTGCTGTTATATCGTCATGAGTTGGGCCTATACCACCAGTTGTGAATACATAGTCACTTTTTACTCTAAGCTCATTAACTGTTTTTATTATTGTGCTTTCTATATCAGGGATTACTCTTACTTCTTCTACTAGAACGCCAATAGTATTTAACCATAGAGCTATTGCGCTCGTGTTCGTGTCTTGAGTTCTTCCAGATAGAATTTCATTGCCAATAATTAATATTGAAGCGTTTACCTTTGTGCTTTTTATCATTTTTAAATATATATTTAGTATATGAAATTTACCAAAACTTTAATTAAAGGCAAACTAATCAAAAGATATAAAAGATTTTTTGCTGATATCAAACTAAATAAAGAAGTAGTTACAGCACACTGTCCTAATACAGGCTCTATGAAAGGACTACTAGATAAAAATAATGAGGTTTTTATTTCTAAAAATGATGATCCTAAAAGAAAATTAAAATACACACTAGAAATTATTAAAGTAAAAAAGAATTATGTTGGTGTTAATACTCACTTTGCAAATAAAATTGCATTTCATGGCCTATCCAACAACTTAATTAAAGAATTGTCTAATAATGAAGATATTAAACCTGAGGTATTTTACAATAAAGAAACAAGATTTGATTTTTTGATAAAAAAAAAATTAGAAAAAATATTTGTTGAAGTTAAAAATGTTACTTTATTTAGAAATAAAAAAATTGCAGAATTTCCAGATGCAATCACTTCTAGAGGTACAAAACATTTAAAAACTTTAGTTGAAGCTAGAAAAAAAGGTTTTCAAACATATTTATTATTCTTAATTCAAATTGAAGGAATTGAAAGTTTTAAAATTGCAAAAGATATTGATAAAGAATATTATAAAAATTATTTAATTGCTAAAAAAGAAGGTGTTAAATTCTTAGCATATCGTTGTATTATAAGCTCCAAAGAAATAAAAATTGAAAAAAAAATAAAGATAGTGTCTTAAAAAATTAAAACTATTCTCCACCAGTTATATTAATTATTTCATTTGTTATAAATTGATTTTCGTTAGATGAAAGATAGAAAATATAATTTGCAATATCTATTGAGGTGGCCATTTTTTTTATAGGTAGTAGTTTTGTTCTGGCAATTAAATCTTTGTTTAATATTTTTTTATGTATTTTGGTGTCTGTTAAACCTATTCTTAGCACATTATAAAATACATTTTTATCAGCAATTTTTTTTAAATAACTTGGTATAAATTCATTCAAATGTTTTGAAAGCGAGTATTCGAAAGTCTGATTTCCTCCACCAAATTTAACTCCTACACTAGATGAATTTAAAATTCTCCCCCATTTTTTTTTAATCATCTTTTTTATAGACATTCTAATTATCAGCAAGGGTATAAATGAATTTATTCTTAAGGTTTTTTCTAAACTTTCAATTTTAAATTTCTCAAATGATTTTCCATTAATAAATCCAATTAAATTTATTATAATATCGTAGTTGTCATCAAATTTTTTTAATATATTTTTGTAATTATAATAAGATAAATCTGCTTTGATCAGGTTACAACTTTTGTCAATTTTTTTTACTCCTTTATAATTCGAATTGTAATGTAAGTTAACATTATAGTTATCTTTATTAATAAAAAGATTTGCTAACTCAAGACCAATATCTGAACTGCCACCAAGAATTAAAACTTTTTTTTTCATCAATTAAAATATCCTGAGTTTTTTTTACCCATAAATGTGCCCTCAACATCACATACGTTACAAGGCTCCATTTTTCTATTAGATTTGTTTAACATTTTTCTAATACTAATTGATCTTTTACTAAACCAAATGTCTAGTAATTTTTTTTTTTTTAAATCCCCAAGTATTACTTTTTTACCCCAATCATGTGGACACATTAAAACATCACCCTGATAATCTAAAAAAAAAGTATAAGATGGAATATAACACGGTTTTTTAAGTGGCTCTTTTAAACTTTTTATTTTAAATTCTGCATTTTCCATAAGTCCTGATCTATTGCTTAGTGTAATGCCAAAATCTTGTTCTTCTGAATAATATCTATGTCTAACTATGTATTGTTCACTTGATAGATTTGCACTTATACATAAATCTTCTAATTTATCGGCATCTTTTTTACCATCATAAGCACTTATAAGAATTTTTTTCAATCCACTTTCAAATAGTTTATTAAGTCTTTTTAAGTTTAATGGGTCCCCATTTGTTACCATTTCTATATTACATTCTGGGAGATTATCTCTAACCATGCTAATCAAATTATAAATATTTTTATCTAATAATGGTTCGACAAAACCACTGTACCTGATTGTGCCCTTATAACTTAGATCTTTAAGTTCTAGACAAAGTTTTTCATGAAGTGAATTGCTAATAAATTCTTTTTTATCGACAAAATCAGATGCACTACGAGGACAAAACGAACAAGTTCTATTGCATGTTCCAGATTCACTAATTTCAATTTCTGTTGGTAATGGAAGCAAAACACCATTGTGTCTAATCAATTGAATCTTGTCCTCGACAGTTTTTGATTTATTTTTAATATTAGTGTCTAAAAATTTTTCTTTCATTTTAAAAAGTTTCTGATTCAAATAAATTAATTTTTGTGTTTGTATTCAGATCAACATCAAGTGTATATAGCCTATCTTTAAATTTTTTTTTTAAATTTTTCATCAAAGCTATATCAACTTTTGATCTATTGTTATACCGAGAGCCTTTTTTATCATAAAAATGGCCACCAAAACTCATTCCAATACCTGATATTATAATGTCACTTTCAGGATAAAGTTTTAATGCATGAAGAATTGAGAAGAATCCCGTTGAAACACCTCCCAATTTTCCATTTTTAATCAATCTTAAAACATGAATAATCTTACTTGAAATTTTTTCTTCATAATAAAATTCTTTTATTAAAATATCTAATATATTTAATTTAAAAAACTGAGACTGGAAAAAAAAAGCATCTTTAAATGAAAAAAATTCATAGTTAGTTTTTTTTGGAAAATCATATTTTTCAAACTTTATAGAACCCGATCTTGATAATAAAATATCTGGATGTGATTTAATAACTCTTTTTTGAACTTCTTCATTTATTTCAAATTCTCTACCTCCGATAACTGCAGTGAAAGGAGTATTAGGAAATCTATCTAAATATTTTTGAGCTTTTTCAGCAGCACCATTAGCTGTATAAATTTTTTCAACTTTAATATTTGGGAGCATTGAGCCAGGTTTTGATCCTAAAACTAATATGTTTTTTTTTGACATTGAATATTTATTTTTTTACAAGCTTTCTAACTTTTAATAAATCCTCTTTAATATCTATAGCTATTGATTTATTAGACATTTTTAGCATTTTTACTTTATAACCAAGCTCAAGAAACCTTAAAGATTCCAAGTCTTCTATTGATTCAATGGTTGTTTTTTTTTTAACAGATGCATATAATTTTAGTGCATTGTATGGAAATGAGTAAATGCAGACCTGTCTCCAAGCTTTAGAAAATGATTTTTTTTTATTTGAAGGTATTGGTGCACGAGACATGTATAAAAGATAATTATCATTACTAAAAACTACTTTTGGTATATTTGGTGAGTAAAAGCTTTTTTTATCTTTAATTTGAGTAAAACCATTTACAATTTGGTTGGGGAATTTTTTTGCATACTTAATAATTTTCATAATATCTGTAGGGTTACAAATTGGCTCATCACCCTGAACGTTGATATAAAAATCTTTTTTAATTCTTTTTGACACCTCAGCAATTCTATCTGTTCCTGTAAGGCATTTTTTAGAAGTAATGATTGTTTTAATATTATTTTTTTTACATATAAATTCAATTCTTTTGTCATCTGTGGCTACTATAATTTTATTTCTAGGCACAACTTTGTTGCATTGATTAAATGTTCTAATAATCATTGGGATGCCTTTTATATCAAGCAAAGGTTTTCCTGGTAATCTTTTTGACTGATATCTTGCAGGAATTACCAATAAATAATCAATCATTAAATCTTTTTAATAACTTTAATCTTATAGTTTGTTGGTGTTAGTGAAAATATTTTTTTTGCTTTATTCTCTAATTTATAGTTTTGAAATAACTCATCCATTACAAATTTTTTTGGATTATTTTGGGTATAACCATCTAAACCAATCAAAAATATTCTTTTGGAATCACCGCTAGTACAAATGCCTAAGGCATATGTTATAGCTAAAGAATTCGGTAATATAGCAAAATTTTCTTCAAATTTAAATTTATAATTTTTAACTTGTAGCCCAAAATCTAAAACATTTTTAAATTTAATTCTTGATTTTACATTCTTAGAAAAACTTGAATATGGTGTAATCAGACTGGTATTAAATTTTTTGTATTTATCTATATCAGATAATAGTCTCAAAGTATGACAAACAATACGTGCATGAATATACTTTTCAGGGACTGGTTTTATTGCATTCAAAACAAAAACAATGGGTTTGTTTTTTAAAATAAATTTAATTAATCTATTTTTATATTGCAATGTAGATTGGCCTGGTCCTATTATAAGTACATCTTTTTTTTTAAGTAATTTTAATGGTAACCATGAACCTTTATTAATTTTTTTATAAAAATTTTTTCCTAGAGTGATTAGTTCTTTACTAAATTTTTTACCTCCAACAGAATTTAAATAATTTAAATTTGAATGAATATCCTCTGGTTGAAAACTTTCCTCACTTAACATTTCTTGAACAAAACTTGGATGAATGGAATTAAGTCCAGCAAAATAATAAAAAGGGTTAGATCCCCATTTATATTTGTCTTTGAGTGGTTCAAAATAATTTTTGATTAAATTTAATAATTGAACATGATTTTCACTTTTTTCATTTTTTCTTTTTAATTCTAAAATTAGATATTCTGTTTTTGTGTTACCTGGTCCTCTACCCATCCCTGAAACTGTACAATCTATCCAATTAACATTATTTTTAATCGCTTCAAGTGAGTTCTCTAACGCTCTTCCCATATTATCGTGTGTATGAATACCTGTGTTTTTTTTCCAGTATAACTTAATGAGTTTGATTATTTTGTTAGTTTTTTTTGAATCTAGACTTCCAAGACTGTCAGCAAAATATAAAACATCTGCTTTAGTTTTTTTAACCTGTAAAACTGTATTTTTTATTTCTCGAATCGATAATTCTGGTATTTGCATAATATTTACACCAACTTTGTATCCTGATTTTTTAAGCCAATTTACTAAAGGTGTTATTTCTTTAATTTCAAAGTGATGACAGGCTATTCTAACTAAAGAAATTATTGAATTTTTTTTTGATTTAAAATTTTTTTTTGCTAAATCGATTATATTCTTATTATTAATAAAATCAGAAGCATTTACCATTACACCAATTTTTAAGCCTTTTGGTATTTTTAAACTTTTTAAAAATCTCTCTTCTGAATAAGCTGTTGGTCCTTTTGTTTTTACTTTATCAAGAAATCTAAATCCTATTTCAACATAATCAACTTTGATAATATCCATAACCCTTAGATATTCATTGATTAAATCTTTTTTAAAATACCAATTATTGTAATAACCACCATCTCTTAAGGTACAATCTAAAATATTTAATTTATTTTTTTTCATTATCAGGATATAAATACAACAGTTCTATCAGAATTTTTTATAATTATTAACCAAGATATTTCAGAATAAATATTACATATGATTGAATATTCAGAAAAATTTGAAAAAATGAGAATTGCTGGAAACTTAGCTGCGAGGACTCTAGATTTACTAACTGATAACATCAAGCCTGGTGTTACTACTGATTCTATAGATAAATTAGGATATGAGTTTATAAGAGATAACGGTGGACACTCTGCTCCTCTCTTTTATAGAGGTTTTAAAAAATCATTATGCACTTCTTTAAACCATGTTGTATGTCATGGAATTCCATCAGATAGAGTCTTAAATGAGGGTGATGCTATAAATGTCGATGTTACAGCTATTATCAACGAACATTATGGGGACACCAGTAGAATGTTTTGTGTGGGAAAGACACCAGTTAAAGTTAATAATCTAATTGATGTAACTTATGAATCTATGATGTTAGCTATTAAATCTTTAAAACCAGGGTTAAAACTTGGTGACATTGGACACACAATTCAATCTTTTGTTGAAAAAAAAGGATTTTCTGTTGTTAGAGATTTTTGTGGTCATGGTATAAGTACAACATTTCATGAACCACCAAATGTTTTGCATTATGGAAGAAAAAATACTGGAATGGAACTTAGACCAGGAATGACTTTTACAATTGAACCTATGATAAATTCTGGTGAATGGGACGTTAAAATGCTTAAAGATGGTTGGACAGCAGTGACTAAAGACAAATCTTTATCTGCTCAATTTGAGCATACACTCGGTATTACTGAAAATGGTTATGAAATCTTTACAGAATCTGTTAAAGGTTACTCTAAGCCTCCTTACTTATAATTAATGATTGAAAGATATTCTAGAAAACAACTAACTGACATATGGTCAGAAGAAAACAAATACAAGATTTGGCTTGATGTAGAAGTAGCTGCAGCCGAGGCTATGGAAAAACTTGGCCAAATTCCAAGAGGTGTGGCTTTAATTGTTAGAAAAAAAACTAAAATTGATGTCAAAAGAATTCATCTAATAGAGTCTAAAGTTAAGCATGATGTTATAGCATTTTTAACTTCTGTTACAGAAAAAGCAGGAATTAAAGCAAGATATCTTCATCAAGGAATGACGTCTTCTGATGTACTTGACACTAGCTTAAATATTCAATTAGTTCAATCAGGAAAAATTTTACTTGGTGATATTGATCAAATTCTTAATGTTTTAAAAAAAAAAGCCAAAAAATACAAATACACTCCATGCATAGGTAGAAGTCATGGAATTCATGCGGAGCCAATAACTTTTGGCTTAAAACTAGCTTCTTTTTATGAAGAGTTCAAAAGAAATAGAAAGAGATTAGTTAATGCAATTGATGAAATTTCTACATGTGCAATCTCTGGTGCCGTAGGAACATTTGCTAATATTAATCCTAATGTTGAAAAATACGTTGCAAAAAAACTTAGTTTAAAAATTGAACCAATATCAACTCAGGTAATACCTAGAGATAGGCATGCTTTTTACTTTTCTGTCCTTGGAATTATCGCTGGCTCTATTGAGAGAGTTGCAATTGAAATTAGACATTTACAAAGAACAGAAGTTTATGAAGTGCAAGAATTTTTTTCAAAAGAACAAAAAGGCTCATCAGCAATGCCTCATAAAAAAAATCCTATATTAAGTGAAAATTTAACTGGTCTTACAAGAATGGTGAGAAGTGCGGTTATCCCTGCCTTAGAAAATATTGCATTGTGGCACGAAAGAGATATTTCTCACTCAAGTGTTGAAAGAAACATCGGACCAGATGCAAACATAACTTTAGATTTTGCCTTAGTCAGACTTAGTAATATCTTGGATAAAATGATTGTCTATCCAAAAAAGATGATTGAAAACTTGAATATAACTAAAGGTTTAATTTTTTCACAAGAAGTAATGTTGGAATTAACAAAATCAGGTCTAAGTAGAGAGCAATCTTATAAAATGGTTCAAAACTATGCTAAAAAATGTTTTGCAGAAAATCTAAATTTATTTGATGTTATATCAGGTGATAAGTTCATAATGGCTAAAATTTCTTCAAAAAAATTAAAAGCTATATTTAATTACTCATCGCACTTTAAAAATGTAGATTTAATCTTTAGAAGAGTTTTTAAATAATGAAAAAAGGTAAAAAGTTATACGAAGGTAAGGCAAAAATAATTTATGCAACATCTGATAAAAATTTAGTTATCCAATATTTTAAAGATGACGCAACAGCTTTTAATAACTTAAAGAAATCAACCATTGAAGGTAAAGGAGTTTTAAACAATAGAATATCTGAGCATATTTTATCAAACCTAACCCAAATTGGGATTAAAAATCATTTAATTAAAAGATTAAACATGAGAGAGCAAATTATTAAATTGGTAGAGATTATTCCTATTGAGTTTATTGTTCGTAATGTTGCAACAGGTTCTATTACTAAAAGACTTGGTATTGAAGATGGAACAGTTTTAAAGCAACCATTATTAGAATATTGTTTAAAAGATGATAGTTTAGGTGATCCACTTATTGCAGAAGAGCATATCTTGGCTTTTGATTGGGCTACAAAATCCGAATTAGAAAAAGTTAAAAAAATGATCCTTAGAATTAATGATTTTATGATTGGAATGTTTAGAGGAGTTGGAATTAAACTGATTGATTTTAAACTTGAATTTGGAAGGCTTAAAGAAAATGGAAAAAATGAGATTATTTTAGCGGATGAGATTAGTCCTGATACTTGTAGATTGTGGGATAGTATCACTGATAAAAAGTTAGATAAAGACAGATTTCGTAAAAACTTAGGTGATTTAATTCCAGCTTATACTGAAGTTGCTAAAAGACTTGGTATTTTACATGAACAATCTAACTTAAGTGCTGTCAATGTTACTAAATTAAGTTCAATTAAAAAAAGAAAATAATATGAAAATATCAGTGGTTATAACTCTTAAGAAAGATGTTTTAGATCCTCAGGGTAAAGTTATTCACCAAACCTTAGATAGTATGGGATTTCAAGATATCAATGAAGTAAGGCAAGGAAAATATTTTGAAATTGATACAAAAGAAAATGATAAGAAAAAAGCTGAAGCAAAGGTAGAAGAGATGTGTAAAAAACTTTTAACTAATTTAGTAATAGAAGACTTTAAAATTATTGGATCACAATAATAAAAAATGCATTCATCCGTAATAACTTTTCCTGGATCCAATTGTGATAGAGACATGGATGTTGCCTTAAAAAAATTTGGCTTTAAAAATAAAATGGTTTGGCATGATGATGTTGAACTTCCAAAAAGTGATTTAGTAGTTTTACCAGGTGGTTTTTCATATGGTGATTATCTTAGATGTGGAAGTATGGCATCAAAATCCAAAATTATGAAATCTGTTTTAAACTTTGCTCAAGGGGGTGGCAAAGTTATGGGGATATGTAATGGTTTTCAAATTTTAGTTGAGTCTGGTTTGCTACCTGGTGTGCTGCTTAGAAATAAATACCTAGAATTTATTTGTAAAAATGTTTTTGTTAAAGCTAACAATAAAGACAACTCTTATTTTAGAGGTAATAAAAAAGATGTTTATAAGTTTCATATAGCTCATAATGAAGGAAATTACTTTTGTTCTAATGAACAAATTAAAGACATTAATAATAATAACCAAATAGCCTTATTTTATTCAGATAAAAACGGAAATGTTAATGAGCAATCTAATCCTAACGGTTCATTATACAATATAGCTGGTATATTTAATAAACAAAAAAATGTTTTAGGAATGATGCCTCACCCTGAAAGAATGATAGATCCTGCGCTGTCAGGTGAAGATGGTTCAATATTTTTTGAAAACTTAATTAATAATTTAAAATAATGATAGTTAACGAGCAACTCGCAATCGATCATGGTTTAAAAAAAGAAGAATATAAAAAAATCTGTGATTTATTAAAAAGAGTTCCTAACATTACCGAACTAGGTATTTTTTCAGCAATGTGGAACGAACATTGTTCTTATAAATCTTCAAGATTTCATCTTAAAAACTTACCAACTAAAGGAAAAAATGTAATCCAAGGACCTGGCGAGAATGCTGGTGTTGTTGATATTGGTGATGATGATGCAATAGTATTTAAGATTGAAAGTCATAATCACCCTTCATTTATTGAACCTTATCAAGGCGCTGCAACTGGAGTTGGTGGAATTATGAGAGATGTATTTACAATGGGCGCAAGACCTATAGCAAATTTAAACTCAATTCATTTTGGCTCACCTCAACACAAAAAAACTAAAAATTTATTACGTGGTGTTGTTCGTGGTATAGGTGGTTATGGTAATTGCATGGGTGTTCCAACTATTGCAGGTCAAACTAGTTTTGACGACTCTTATAATGGTAATATTTTAGTAAATGCCATGACCTTAGGTCTTGTTAAAAAAAATAAGATTTTTTATTCAAAAGCTGCTGGTTTAGGAAAACCTGTAATTTATGTTGGTTCAAAAACTGGCAGAGATGGAATACATGGCGCCAGTATGGCGTCTGCATCTTTTGATGATAAAATAGAAGAAAAAAAACCAACTGTTCAAGTTGGTGATCCTTTTACTGAAAAACTTTTACTAGAGGCTTGCCTAGAATTAATGGCTGGAGACTCAATTATAGCTATTCAAGATATGGGCGCTGCAGGACTAACATCTTCGAGTATTGAAATGGCTTCAAAAGGAAACTTGGGAATTGAATTAAATTTAAATAAAATTCCTTGCAGAGAAACAAACATGACACCGTACGAAATTATGCTGTCAGAAAGCCAAGAACGAATGCTTATTGTTTTAGAGAGTGGCAAGGAAGAATCGGCTCAAAAAATATTTGATAAATGGAATTTAGACTTTGCTGTGATTGGTAAAACAACAAAAAATAAAAAAATTGAGCTCTACTTTAATGAAGAAAAAGTAGCAGACATACCAGTTAATACTTTAGTTGAAAATTCCCCTATGTATGATCGAAAATGGAAAAAAGCTAAATTGCCAAAAAAAATAAAAATTGAAAAAGAACAATTTAAAACTTTAAAAATAGTTAATGTTCTAAACAAAATTTTATCCAATCCAAATGCATGTAGTAAAGAATGGATTTGGCGACAGTATGATCATACTGTTATGGGTGATACTATTCAAAAACCTGGTGGGGACGCTGGTGTAGTAAGAGTTCATGGTACGAACAAAGCTGTTGCTGCATCTGTGGACTCTTCAGCTGTGTATTGCTGGGCTCACCCCTTAAGTGGTGGAAAGCAAATTGTTTGTGAAAGCTGGAGAAATTTAATTTCAGTTGGTGCGAAACCAATTGCAATTACTAACTGCTTAAATTTTGGTAGTCCTGAAAATGATGAGAATATGGGTGAATTTGTAGAATGTGTTCAGGGCTTAGGTGAAGCAAGTGCTTACTTGGACTTTCCAGTAGTATCAGGAAATGTTTCTTTTTATAATCAAACTAAAGATATTGGAATTAAACCTACTCCTGCGATTGGTGGAGTTGGATTGATTAAAGATTATAAAAACATGGTTACAATGAATCTTAAAGAAAGTGGAAATATTCTTTTAGTGATAGGAAAAACAGAGGGCCACCTAGATCAAAGTTTGTTTGCTAGAGAAGTTTTAAATGAAAAAAATGGTCCCCCTCCTGAAATTAATCTTTTCAATGAAAAAAACAATGGTGAAACAGTCTTAAAACTTATAGATAAAAATTTTATCAAATCTGCACATGATGTATCATTAGGTGGTATTATTACCGCACTATCCAAAATGTGTATTAAGGGTAAAAAAGGTGCCACACTAAAAAAACCAAACTATCTAATTAATAAATTTGAATATTTGTTTGGAGAAGATCAGGGTAGGTATATTATAGAAATCAACAAAAATGACCTTCAAAATGTAAGTAAAATACTTTCGGCAAATACTGTTCATTTTGATGATCTTGGAACTGTAGATAATGATAATTTAATTATTGATGATAAGTCAAAAGTATCAATTGACGATTTAATTAAATCACATACAAATTGGTTAACTAATTATATGAGCAAATAATGGCAATGGATTTAAAAGAAATTGAAACACTAATAAAAGAGGCTATTTCTGATGCAGTTATCGAAATTCAAGATTTAGCTGGAGATGGCAACCATTATTCTGCAACAGTTACATCTAAAAAGTTCTCTGGCAAAAGTAAAATAGAACAACATAAGATGGTATACAATTCTTTAAAAGGAAAAATGGGTAATGAACTGCACGCATTAGCAATTAAAACAAAGGAGCAATAATGGATGATCAAACAAAAAATTTAATTCAAAATCATATAAATATAAATGAAGTATGTTTATTTATGAAAGGAACACCTGATGCTCCCCAATGTGGGTTTTCTATGGCTGTATCAAATATGTTAAAAATTTTAGAAGTTAGTTATAAAGGTATTAATGTTCTTGAAAGCCAACCTTTAAGAGAAGGAATAAAAGAATTTAGTGAATGGCCTACCATTCCACAAATTTATATCAAAGGTGAATTTATAGGTGGATGTGACATCGTTAAAGAAATGTATGAAAACGGTGAACTTAAGAAAGTTCTTGAGGAAAAGGGAATTAGTTTTAAAAAATAAAAATTATTATCTAGAGTAATACTCAATAACTAGATTAGGTTCCATTACCACTGGATATGGAACTTCTTCAAACTTAGGAGTTCTAACAAAAGTAACTTTTTTATTTTTTTCATCTAAC
The DNA here is from genome assembly GCF_047720265.1 of Candidatus Pelagibacter sp. Uisw_134_02. Lineage (GTDB taxonomy): Bacteria > Pseudomonadota > Alphaproteobacteria > Pelagibacterales > Pelagibacteraceae > Pelagibacter. The sequence continues at coordinate 419,497 of NZ_CP159813.1, read as the reverse complement.
TGAATATATTCTGGTGTTTCTCTTTCTTTATTTGCTAAAGCAATATCGATGAAAGCTAATTGTTTAGATTTATCTCTAATTTCAATCGTATCTTCTTCGCTTACCATATAGCTAGCAATATTTACTTTTTTGCCATTAACTTTTACATGACCATGATTTATAAGTTGTCTTGCAGAAAAAATTGTTGTTGAAAATCTAGCTCTATACACGACAGCATCTAATCTTCTCTCAAGTAAACCAATTAAATTTTCACCAGTATCACCTTTTTGCATTGTTGCTTTTTTATAAATATTCCTAAATTGTCTTTCATTAATATTACCATAGTAACCTTTTAATTTTTGTTTAGCTTGTAACTGGATACCATAATCGGAGGGTTTACCTTGTCTTGCTTGACCATGTTGACCAGGACCGTAGGCTCTAGTGTTAAAAGGACTTTTAGGTCTTCCCCACAAGTTTATTTTTAATCTTCTATCTATTTTATGTTTAGAGTTAATTCTTTTTGTCATTTGATAGTTGGGGTTATAAACTTACTCATTATTTTGTCAATCAACCTTTTTTGGCTAAACTGGCAAATACACTAGATAATATACGAGTTTCTTTCTCAGATAGCTCCATTTTAGAAAAAATACTTCTTAAGTTTTCTAACATAATAGGCTTCTTCTCCAAAGGTTTGAAGAAGTTCTTTTCTTCTAATTTATTAATACATAAGTTCGTCATTGCCTGCACATGCTTTTTACTTGCTAAAGTTACTTTTTTTGATTTGGAATACTTGCTTCCCTCTAAACTAATAATGGTTGCTACTGTTTGTGCAATTATAATAACACTATGGGATAAGTTTAAAGATTTAAAATCAGGGTTAGTTGGTATCAGCATCGTATAATTAGCATAACTAATTTCTTTATTAGATAAACCAGAAGCCTCAGAACCAAATAAAAAAGCAATTTTCTTATTAAAGTCAATTTTTTTTAAATCTTTTAATTTTATATGTTTGATGTTCTTATTTCTAAATCTTGCTGATGTCGCAATAATAATATCTACTTTTTTAACTGCAAATTCTAGAGTTTCATGGATTTTTGCTTTAACAATAATATCTTTAGCTCCAACGGATGTAGCTAGAATCTTGTCATTTGGAAAAAATGGTTTTGGTTTTACAACAATTAAATTTTTGAATTTAAAATTTTTTATTGCTCTGGCACATGCTCCAATGTTTTCAGATAGCTGGGGTTGATGCAGTATGAATGAAATATTGTTAAATGACATAATAAGTTCAATTAATCAATGCCATGACTTCTATTATAGCTAGATATTTTTGAATTAGCCAAATCTTTCAATAAATCTTCTGGTGAGGACCAGATTGAAACTTTTAATGGATAGCACTTTACATTATCTGAAGAATGTTCTGAGCCACAATCACCACCAGGACAAGTAGACAAAACTCCAAGTAAATTTGTTTCAGCAAAAAATTCTAAATAATCACCTGGTCTTACCGGGCTTGATTTCATAAAATACTGCTTTGTATCATTAGTAAAACCCGTACACATAAAAACATTTAACACATCATGAACAAGTTTTTCAGCTTCATCTATCTTAATTCCTTTTTCATTAACTAAAGCTCTTGTTAAATTTGAATGACAACAATAATGATAATCTGTACCTGATAGTAGCTTCGATGTATACGGATCGCATCGTGTTCCTATAACATCATGAACAGATCCACCATCTAAATCATATCCATACCAATCTAGAGTATCCCAAGTAATTGTAGCTAATGATCTTAAATAAGGAAAGCTACTTAACATTTTATCTCCTGTTGAAAGATGTGTTCCATAAAGAGCTCGAGTTTTACCTGAATAAAATTTCTCCTGTAAATTATCTGCTTGGAAGATGTTTAGGTCACCTACTTGAGGTCCTTCTATGCTTTCAATTCTGAAAAATTGACCTTTTTTAATTTCAAAAGTTTTAGCATCTCTCGGAGGTATTATGATTTCACTAATATTTTTTAGGTTTTTTCTAACATTAAGTAATATAGATAAATTGCTCTCTTTTAATTCATCTATTGGATAACACACAACAGGTTTTACATTTGCTCTATCTTTAGCATCCAAAGGAGCTGTAGAATATTTTTTAGTCTTCATATTTATTTACTTGCTGGAGCTTTATCTTTAAACAATTTATAGTCTAGACTATCTACTAATGCTTTGAATGAAGCATCAATAATGTTGGCAGAAACACCAATTGTAAACCAATTTTTTCCTTTAGAATCTGTGCTTTCTATTGAAACACGTGTGATGGCCTCAGTACCTGTATCTAAAATTCTAACTTTATAATCTACCAATTTGAGATCTTTTAAATATTTAGTATATTTATTTAATTTATCAACATTTTGTCTAATAGCATTATCTAATGCATTTACTGGTCCGTTACCTTCACCTTCACAAATAATTTTTTCACCATCAACTTCTAATTGAGCTCTTGCTGAAGAAATTATTTTTCCAGATAAATCTTTCTTAACAGAAACATCATATTCTTGAATTAATATATATCTAGGTATTTCACTTATAATCCTTCTTGCTAATAATTCAAAAGATGCGTCAGCACCATCATAGCTATAACCAATAAACTCTCTGTCTTTTACTTCATCTAAAAGTTTTTTAATTTTAGGATCATTTACTTTTATTTCGATTCCAATAGTTTTTAATCTTGAAATAATATTCGATTTACCCGATTGATCTGACACAACAATATTTCTAGAGTTTCCAACTTCTTCTGGATTAATATGTTCATAAGTTTTTGGATCTTTTTGAACAGCAGAAACATGCAGCCCACCCTTATGTGAAAATGCTGCAGCACCTACATAAGGTAAATGTTTATTAGGTTTTCTATTTAAAATTTCATCTAAAAGTCTTGAACATTGAGTTAAATTTTTAATATTCTCACGTTTTATTTGTAGTTCAAATTTAGAAGCAAAATCTTTCTTTAAGAAAAAAGTTGGAATTAAAGACATTAAATTTGCATTACCACATCTTTCACCTAAACCATTTACTGTTCCTTGAATATGCCTAACACCTGCCCAAACAGCTGCTAATGAATTAGCTACTGCATTACCTGTATCATTATGAGCATGTATTCCTAAGTTTTTACCAGGTATAACTTTAGTAACTTCGGTTACTATTTTAGTAATTTCATGAGGAAGAGTTCCGCCATTAGTGTCACACAATACAATCCATCTAGCACCTTCATCAAAGGCTGATTTAAGACATGATATTGCATATTTAGAATTTGCTTTGTATCCATCAAAAAAATGTTCAGCATCGAACATAAATTCTTTTTTTTCTTTAACAAAATGTTTGGTGCTTTCTGTTATGTTTTTTAAATTTTCTTCATTAGAAATACCTAAGGCAATATCGACATGAAAATCCCAAGATTTACCTACCAAACAAACTGCTGATGTGTTTGCATTTAATAGAGCTGATAAACCAGGGTCATTATCAGCGCTGCGTCCAGTTCTTTTAGTCATACCAAATGCTGTTAATTTTGCGTTAATAAATGCATGTTTATTTTGGAAAAACTCAGTATCAGTAGGATTTGCTCCAGGCCATCCACCCTCAATATAATCAACTCCTAAGTTATCTAAAGCAGAGGCAATTTTTAACTTATCATCTACAGAGAAATCTACACCTTGAGTTTGTGCACCATCTCTTAATGTAGTATCAAATATATATAGTCGTTCTTTGCTCATTTAAATTTCCAAATTGTTTTACCATCTTTATCTTCTATTAAAACACCTTTATCTAAAAGCTTATTTCTAATAATATCAGCTTCTTTATAATTCTTATCTTTTCTTGCTTTATTTCGAAGTGTAATCATTTCTAAAATATCATCATCATTGATAGACAATTTTTTCTTTTTAAATTGGATCCACTCTTCTTTTGTTTTATTTAAAATACCTACAAAATTACAAGCAGAAACAAATAATACTTTATCATTTTCATTCCTCTTTTTAGCTTTGTCATAAAGTTGATGTAGATTTGCTATATATCCTGGTGTATTTAAATCATCATATAATGGAGATAAAATATCTTCATCCAAAACTATTTTGTCTTTCACCTGTAAATAAACTTCGTACCACTTATCAATAGTGGTTTTGCATTCCTCTAAAAGATTTTCATTCCAGTCTAGTGGTTGCTTATAATGAGCGCTCATAAGAGCAAGTTTTAAAACTTGTCCATCGACATTTTCTTTGAAATCTTTAATCTTTAATATGTTGCCAGTTGATTTTGCCATTTTTTCATTAGACATAGTTATAAAAGCGTTATGAATCCAATAATTAGCAAAAACTTTAGTATCATTAGCGCATCTTGATTGTGCAATTTCATTTTCATGATGAGGAAAAATCAAATCAATTCCACCACCATGAATATCAAATGTATCTCCTAAATATTTCTTAGACATTGTAGAACATTCTAAATGCCAACCAGGTCTTCCTTTGCCCCAAGGGGAGTCCCAAGAAGGTTCATCGTTTTTAGATGGCTTCCATAAAACAAAATCTTCTGATTTTTTTTTATTTTCTGAAACTTCAACTCTAGAACCTGCTATCAAATCTTCTAATTTTTTACTTGATAGTTTTCCATAATCCTCAAATTTACTTACTTCAAAATAAACATGATTATTTATTTCATAGGCAAAACCTTTTTTTATTAAAGATGATATCATTTTAATCATAAGATCAATATGATCTGTTGCTTTTGGTTGATGTGTAGGATGATCTAAATTTAAATAATTACAATCATCATTAAAATCTTTAATAACATTATTTGTTAATTCAGATATTGATATATTTTTCTCTTTTGATGATTTAATAATTTTATCATCAACATCAGTAATGTTTCTCACATAGTTTATTTTTTTGTTTCCATATTTTGATTTCAAAACTTTGTATAAAATATCAAAAATAACAAGAGGTCTTGCGTTACCAATATGTGGGTTGTCATAAACGGTTGGACCACAAACATACATTCCTATGTTTTCTTTATCTAATGGAACAAATTTTTCTTTTTTGTTACTTAGATTGTTTGTTAAATATATATCCTTGTTCATTATCTTAGAATTATACTTTAATTATAGATTTGTGAATCTATAAGATTAGTTAGGAATCTTACAAACTGGAATTGGTTCCATTTTATGCAGGTTCATCTTTCTTATTTTTTGGTATTTATCACGATTTATTGAGTTTACATTATTCATGGCTTCTTCTAATTCTGCATATTTAAGACCTAATTGACCTTCGTCTGTTCTGCCATCATCCCATAGTCCGTCTGTTGGATCTGCTTTAATTATCTCTTGTAGTATATTAAGAGACTTACCTATTTCCCATACTTCAGATTTATTACAATCTGCAATGGGAGAAATGTCTACTCCACCATCTCCATATTTTGTATAAAATCCCACTCCAAAATCCTCAACTTTATTTCCAGTACCAACCACTATTCCTTTGTTTGCAGCAGCTACCTGATAAAGAGTAGTCATTCTAATTCTTGCTCTAGAATTTGCCATTCCATGTTCGCTATCAAAATTAGACAAGGTGTCTTTAAATGTTTCAAATAATTTATCTAAATTTAATGTATGTGCCTCAACATTTTTGAAATTCTTAACAAGCCATTCTTGGTGTTTTAAACTTAAATCATGTTGTGATAATTTTTGTTTAATAGGCATTGATAAAACAATTGTTTTTATACCTGTCATTGCACTCAATGTACTTGATACAGAAGAATCTATTCCCCCAGAAATTCCAATGATTAAAGATTGAGCCTTACTTGGCATCTTTTCTACGTAATCTTTAATCCAATTGCTTATAAATTGTGCTTTTTCTAATGGTTTCATTACCTAAAATTTAAACGAAATTGTATTTAATACAATGCTTTAAGATGCCGCTTTAATATTTTTTTTAGAATAAGCAGCATTTTTTTTAATCTCATCAGAGATTAAAAAAGCTAGCTCTAATGCTTGGTTAGCGTTAAGCCTTGGATCACAATGAGTGTGGTAACGGCTAGATAAGTCTTGATCAGATATTTTCTGGGCACCACCTGTGCATTCTGTAACATCTTGACCAGTCATTTCAATATGCAATCCACCCGCATAACTACCTTCACTCTGATGACATTCAAAAACATTTTTTACTTCTTTAACAACACTATTAAATGGTCTTGTTTTAAATCCAGTTGTAGCTTTAATTGTATTTCCATGACAAGGATCACATGACCATATTACATTTAAACCTTCCTTTTTTATTGCTCTAATTAATTTTGGTAAAAATTTAGAAACATTTTCATGACCAAATCTAGAAATTAAAGTTATTTTACCTTTTTCATTTTTTGGATTAATTTTATTACAAAGATTGATTAAGTCTTCGGCTTTTAATGTTGGGCCACATTTAATTCCAATTGGGTTTTCAATTCCTCTACAAAACTCAACATGTCCACCATCTAATTGTCTAGTTCTATCTCCTATCCAAACAAAGTGGGCTGAGGTATCGTGATATTCGCCTGTTGTTGAGTCTACTCTTGTCATAGCTTGTTCAAAAGGAAGTAGTAAAGCTTCATGTGAGGTCCAGAAATTAACTGTTTTTAATCTTCTATTAAAGTCTGAATTGATTCCACACGCATCCATAAATGCTAGAGCATCTGCTATTCTATCTTCTAAATCTTTAAATTTTTTAGCAGCAGGAGAATTTTTAATAAAACCTAAATTCCAAGTATGTACTTTTTTAAGGTCAGCAAAACCTCCGTGGGAGAATGCTCTTATAAGATTAAGCGTAGATGCAGACTGAGAATAAGCTTTAAAAAGCCTCTTAGGGTCTGGAACTCTTGACTTTTCATTAAATTCCATTCCATTAATATTATCTCCTAGGTAGCTAGGTAGCTCAATACCATCAATATTTTCGAATGAAGAACTTCTTGGTTTAGAAAATTGTCCAGCAATTCTTCCGAGTTTAATAACTGGTAGTGAAGCAGAATAAGTAAGAACTAAGGACATTTGAAGAATTAATTTAAATGTATCTCTAATATTATCAGGGTGAAATTCTGCAAAACTTTCCGCACAGTCTCCACCTTGTAACAAAAAAGCTTTTCCATCAACAACATCAGCAAGCTGTTCTTTTAGATGTCTTGTTTCACCTGCAAAAACCAAAGGTGGAAAATCTTTAATCTTACTAAGAACTCCATCTAATTCTTTTTTATCCGGATACTCCGGAATATGTTTTACAGGATAATCTCTCCAGCTATTTATTTTCCAATTTTTCATATTCAACCTAGGAGTGTTCTAGCAGACTTAATTAATTATTCAATAGTGCGGTAACAGGGTTTTTATTTAACAAAGTTACATTTTACATTAGTTCCTGTAATTCCAGCAGTTCGTATTACTATTGTACCAACGCCCCTAATAAATTTTGATTGCATTCCTATTGGACCCCCATTTTTTTTGTGAATTACACATCTAATGGTACCAATGTGATTTAAATCATCAAAAGCAACTGTGACATCATGAAATATTCCAGTTATTGAAACTGTGTAATCTGTGATTTCAAAAGATTTAGCATTTACATTAAAAGTAAAAATCAGTAAAAAAAATGTTATTAATGAAAATTTAATTAATTTCAAATTTTTAATTAAAACATACTTGGTCATTAGGCTTAAGTTATACCAAATAACTATTTATTCAACAGTAACAGATTTCGCCAAATTTCTTGGCTTATCGATATCATAACCTTTTTTAAGAGCAGAATAATATGCCAATTTTTGCAACGGAATTGTTAATAAAAATGGAAGTAAATCATCATTAGTGTTCTCAACTTCAATGGTTTCCCAGATATTTTCTGATAGAACTTCATCTTTACTTTTATTGGTAATTAATAAAACCTTTGCACCTCTTGCTATAACTTCCTGCATATTTGAAATTGTTTTTGGATAATAGCTATCTCTTGGAGCTAAAACTACTACTGGCATTCCATCTTCTATCAAGGCTAATGGGCCATGTTTCATTTCACCTGCTGGATACCCCTCTGCATGAACGTAGGCTAATTCTTTTAATTTAAGTGCACCCTCTAAAGCTATAGGATAAGAAAATCCTCTGCCTAAAAACATTGACCCTTTGGCATCAGTAAATGTGCTTGAGACTGCTTGAATCTTAGTTTCAGTCAACAAAGTTTCTGCAACTAGTTTTGGTAATAACTTTAAATCTTTAATTTTATTTACATACTTATTTTTTTCTAAATCTTTTCTCAAAGAGGCTAATTTTAGTATCAAAATATATAGAACCAACATTTGTCCCAAGAAGGCTTTTGTTGAAGCTACACCAATTTCTGGGCCACAATGAATTGGTAATACAAAATTAGAGTCTCTTGCTATTGAGCTTTCGATAACATTTACTACGCTACAAGTTTTCATATTATTCTTATTACATAAATCTAAAGCAGCATATGTATCTGCTGTTTCACCAGATTGGGAAACAAAAATATATAGGTTATCTTTTTTAAATCTATTATTTCGATATCTAAACTCTGAAGCAATATCAATTGTAACATCTAATTTTGTTAATTCTTCAAACCAATATTTTGCCATTAAACAAGAGTGGTATGCCGTTCCACATCCTATTAGAGTTATGGAAGAAATTTCTTTTAAATCCCAAGGGAAATTATAAATATTGATATCGTTATTAATGGTATCAATATATTCCTTGATACAATTTTTTAAAGTAGTCGGTTGTTCTTCAATTTCTTTTACCATAAAATGTTTAAAATCACCTTTTTCATAATTTTGCTCGTCAGTAGATAATTCTAAAACTTTTTTATTAACCTTTGATCCTTCTTTATCAAAAAATTCAACATGATCCTTTTTAATAATACAAAACTCACCATCATTTAAGTATGAAATCTTATTTGTCATGGATTTTAAAGCATATGAATCCGAACCTAAGTAATTTTCATTAGGTCCATATCCCACTGCTAGTGGAGAGCCCCGTCTAGCCCCAACAATTAAATCTGGTTGATCTTTAAAAATTATACCTAAGGCAAAACTTCCATGAAGTTGATTAAGCATTTTTAATATAGAATTTTTTAAATCATGTTCTTTTAGATATTCAGTAATCAAATGAACTATTACTTCTGTATCTGTTTGTGATTTAAATTTATGTCCCTTGCTAATTAAATATTTCTTGAGAATTGTAGAGTTTTCTATAATTCCATTGTGAACAACAGAAACTGTTTCAGATGAATGAGGGTGTGCATTAATAGTATTAGGTATTCCATGAGTTGCCCACCTAACATGACCTATACCAACAGAGCCTAACATACCTTTAATAGCCGAATTTTTTTCTAAATTTTCAACTCTACCTTCAGATTTAACTTCATTAATTACTCCCTCTGATAAAGTTGCAATTCCAGCAGAGTCATAACCTCTATACTCTAATTTTCTAAGTGAATTTATAATCGCAGATGAAACTGGCTTACTGCTAGTGATGCCTATAATTCCACACATTATTTTTTTTGTTTTCTTTTGTAATGTTTGACCTCTGTTTGTAAGGGTCTAGTTATTGCTAAACTATCTTGTTTGACATTTTTTGTTATTACAGATCCAGCTCCAACAGTACTATTTTTATTTATTGTTATGGGGGCAACTAATGATGAATTAGACCCAATAAAAACGTTATCTTTAATTTTAGTTTTACTTTTTGTAATTCCATCATAATTACAAGTTATAGTTCCAGCTCCAATATTAACTCCATCTCCTATTTCACTATCTCCAATATAAGATAAATGACTAATCTTAGATTTTTTTCCAATAGTACTTTTTTTAATTTCAACAAAATTACCAACTTTTGAATTTTCTCTCAATATAACGCCAGGTCGTATTCTTGCATAAGGTCCTACGTCAACTTTATTTTCTATTTTACAATCTTCTAAGTGTGAAAAAGAATTAATTATTACATTGTTTCCAATTTTTACTTTCTTGCCTATAACTACATAAGGATTGATCACAACATTATTGCCTATTTTAGTGTCTTCTGAAAAAAAAATTGTTTCTGGACCAACCATTTTAACTCCCAATTTAATAAATTTATTACGCAACTTTATTTGAATTTTTTGTGAATTTATTTGTTTCATTTATAAAATTCTTTATAGTAAGTATTAAGTTATCTTAATTCACAAATTATTTCTTAAAAATACTTTATAAATGACTCAAAAATATACAATCTTATTTGATCTAGATGGAACTTTAGTTGATACAGCGCCTGATTTAATGGGTGCGCACAATCATGTAATGAAAAAATATGGTTTTCCAACAAAATCAACAGAAGAAATTAGAAACTTAGTGGGTCAAGGTGCTGGTGCATTGATTGGTAGATCTATATGGGGTCAAGCAAAAAAAGAATACCAAAGCGTGACTGACCAAGAAATTAAAGATAAAATGTCTAAGGACTTTGTTGAATATTATGGAAAGAATATTATAAAACAAAGTACTCTCATAAATGGAGTTAAAGAATTTTTACAATGGTGCAAAGGTAAAAATATTTCTATGGCTGTATGTACTAATAAACAGGAACACTTAGCTATCGATCTTTTAAAAAAAATTGAAATTTATGAATATTTTGAATATGTAGCAGGCCACAATACTTTTGATTATTGTAAACCTGATCCTAGACACCTAACAAGTGTAATTGAAATTTTGGATGGTGATATAACTAGATCTCTAATGATTGGTGATAGTGAAACTGATGCTAATGCTGCTAAAGCTGCATCAATACCTGTGATCTTATTAGAAAATGGCTATACAGAAAAAAATACTAATGAAATTTATCATAATCATTTAATAAAAGACTTTATAGGTGTTGAAAAAATAGTTTCAGCTTACTTAAAAGATTGATTTAATTTTTTTTCTAATTATTACTATTCTCATAAAAATTAAGGAGATTTGTGATTTCACATAAAGTTAAAGTTTACCCATCTAAAATACCTTTATCTAAAAAAAATCAGTTAGCTTGGAAGATTGCTGAGATTGCATCTGATAATGCAAAATTGAGTAAAGATTCAATTGAAATGGTTATTAATAGAATAATTGATAATGCTTCTGTTGCTATTGCATCTTTAAATAGAAAGGCTGTTATCTCTTCTAGAGAAATGGCATTAAAACACCCAAGAAAAAATGGTGCAACTTTGTTTGGAATAGATTCAAAAAAAAAATTTGATTGTGAATGGGCTGCTTGGTCAAATGGAACAGCGGTTAGAGAGCTTGATTTTCATGATACTTTTTTAGCTGCAGACTACAGTCATCCAGGTGACAATATTCCTCCTTTGTTAAGTGTCGCACAACAAAATAAAAAAAGTGGCTTAGATCTTTTAAGAGGAATTATTACAGCTTATGAAGTTCAAGTTAACTTGGTAAAAGGTATTTGTCTTCATAAACACAGAATTGATCATATTGCTCATTTGGGTCCTAGTGTTGCAGCAGGATTGGGCTCTATGCTAAAATTAAATACTGAAACAATTTATCAAGCTATTCAACAAGCTTTGCATACTACAATATCAACAAGACAATCTAGGAAAGGTGAAATTTCAAGTTGGAAAGCATTTGCACCAGCACATGCAGGTAAGCTTGCTATTGAAGCTGTTGATAGAGCAATGAGGGGCGAAGGTGCACCTAGCCCCATTTACGAAGGTGAAGACAGTGTAATAGCTAGAATTTTAGATGGAAAAAAAGCTTTGTATAATGTGCCATTACCCAAAAAAGGTGAAAGTAAAAAAGCCATTCTTGAAACTTATACTAAAGAGTATTCTGCTGAATATCAGGCACAAGCACTTATCGATATTGCAAAGAAACTAAATAAAAAAATAGATAATCTTAACCAGATAAAAAAAATTGACTTATATACAAGTCACCATACTCATTATGTAATCGGTACAGGCGCAAACGATCCTCAAAAAATGGATCCAAATGCAAGTAGAGAAACTCTAGATCATTCAATAATGTACATTTTTGCCGTAGCTTTAGAAGATGCTAATTGGCATCATTTAAGATCTTATACTAAGCAAAGAGCTAATAAAAAAAGTACAATCAAAATATGGAAATCAATTACAACTCACGAAGATAAAAAATGGACTAAAAAGTATCACGACCCTGATCCAAAAAATAAATCATTTGGAGCAAAAGTAATTATTACTATAAATAATGGTAAAAAAATTATAGAACAATTAGATAGAGCAGATGCTCACCCATATGGAGCACGACCATTTAAAAGAAAAAACTATATAAATAAATTTTTAACACTAACAGATGGTATTTTGGACAAAAAAGAAAGTGCACGCTTCTTAAAGGCAGTTCAAAACCTTAAAAATTTAAAAGTAGGTGAACTAAATAAATTGAATATTCAAGTTAAGAGGAATCAAATTAAAAAAAATAAAAAACAAGGAATTTTTTAGTGCATTTTGTAGATAAAGAGCCCAGTCAAAAAAGAGCTGACTTTGTCAGTAAATTAAAATCAAATAAAATTTTAAGAGTTCCTGGAGCTTATAATCCATTGACAGCAAAACTTATTGAAGAAATTGGTTATGATGCAGTTTACGTATCAGGTGGGGTTATGGCTAATGATTTAGGTTTTCCTGATATAGGCCTAACTACATTGCAAGATGTGAGCACTAGGTCTTATTTAATCTCAAGAGTTACAAGTTTACCTACGATTGTTGATATTGATACTGGTTTTAAATCTTGTGAAGAAACCATTAAAACTTTTGAAGAATTTGGAATATCTGCAGTTCATTTAGAAGATCAAGTAGAACGTAAGAGATGTGGACACTTAGATAACAAAGAATTAATTTCAACAGACACAATGGTAAAAAAAATTAAAGAATGTGTTGCTGCTAAACAAGATGAAAATTTTAAAATAATAGCTAGATCTGATGCAAAAGGGGTTGAAGGTATAGATAAAATGATAGATAGATGTAAGGCATACATAGATGCTGGTGCTGAAATTATCTTTCCAGAAGCACTACATGATGAAAAAGATTTTGAAAAAGTTAGAAAAGAACTTTCTTGTTATCTGTTAGCTAACATGACTGAATTTGGGAAATCTAAACTTTTTAATTACAAAGAATTAGAGAGTTTTGGGTATAATATTGTAATTTACCCAGTAACTACACAAAGATTAGCAATGAAAAATGTAGAAGATGGACTTAAGGACATTTATGTAAATGGACACCAGAACAATATTATTGATAAAATGCAAACAAGAAAAAGATTATACGAATTAGTAGAATATGAAAAATACAACTCTTTAGATGAAAAAATTTATAATTTCACTACGGAAGGACATGAATAATGAGTGATGAAATTAAAAAAGGCTTACTAGGTATAATTGTTGATGAAACTGAAATTTCAAAAGTTATGCCAGAAATCAATTCTCTAACTTATAGGGGTTATGCAGCTCAAGATTTGTGTGCTAGATGTGATTTTGAAGAAGTTGCCTACTTAATTCTAAATAAAGAATTACCTAACAAAAAACAATTAAAAGAATTCAAGAAAGAATTGTCTAAAGAAATAACTTTATCAAAAAATTTAATAAATATTCTAAAACAAATTCCTAAAAAATCTCACCCCATGGATGTTGCAAGAACTGCTGTCAGTGTTATGGGTCTTGAAGATAAAGAAACCAAAGATAACTCCCCAAAAGCAAATTTAAGAAAGGCAATTAGAATTCTTGCAAAAACACCCACTGCATTAGCAGCTTTTTACAGACTTAGAAGAGGAAAAAAAATTTTAAAACCAAAAAAAAAACTTACTTTTTCTGAAAACTTTTTTCATATGTGTTTTGGAAAAGTTCCAAATAAAGAAATTGTCAAAGCTTTTGATGTTTCTTTAATTTTATACGCAGAACATAGTTTTAATGTTTCAACTTTTACTGCTAGAACTATCACAAGCAGTTTATCTGATATTCATGGAGCAATAACAGGTGCCATTGCAAGTTTAAAAGGTCCTCTTCATGGTGGAGCAAATGAAGAGGTGATGCACATGATGAAAAAAATTAAAAAGCCCGAAAATGCATTAAAATGGATAAATAATGCCTTAAAAAATAAGGATGTCGTTATGGGTTTTGGCCATCGTGTTTATAAAAGTGGAGATTCAAGAGTCCCAACTATGAGAGAATATTTCAAAAGAGTGGCAATTGTTAAGAAAGATAAAACATTTGAAAAAATATACGACATTGTTGAAAAAGTGATGATCAAAGAAAAAAATATCTATCCAAACGTAGACTACCCAACTGGACCCACTTATCATTTAATGGGTTTTGACACTGATTTCTTTACACCTATATTCGTAATTTCAAGAATTACTGGTTGGTCAGCTCACATTATGGAACAACATGCAGCCAATAAATTAATCAGACCTTTAGCAAGTTATAAAGGAAATAAACATAGAAAAGTTTTACAACTTAATCAAAGATAATTTTTAAATAAACTATATCTCAGATTTAGCTCTTAATCTTTCATAAAATAATCTTGTTTTTATTCCAATATCTAAAAATTGTTTTGGGGGTAACCAATTGGGTTTTTTTCTTAAATTGATTAGTTCAATTTCAGAACTATTATTTCCACTAGCTTTGATCGCTATTTGTTCACCAAACAAAGTTCCAACACCTATACCAGAACCATTATAACATCCTGCAATATATATGTTATTATTAACTTTTTCAAAAATTTGAGAACTATTTCCACTTCTTGACACTATACCTGACCAACTAGATTCAATAATATCACTTGGTAATGTTGGGAATCTTTTTGTTATTCCAACTTTATGGTTTATAGATCTCTTTCTTAATTCTTCATTCGACATTTTAAATGGACTGTGAACTTCAACTGTATTTCTAATTAAAATTTTTTTATCCTTGGTTATTCTAACTGTTGCGCCCATAGATCTAACTGGTAATACACCCCATTCTTTAGGTTCCCCTATTGATTTAAATTCACTGTCAGACAAAGGTCTTGTCATACTTGCTGTTAATGTGAGTGGAAAATTATAATTAGATTTTAAACCTAGAGATTTTAAAAAACCATTTGTACAAAAAATAATTTTTTTAGTTATTATTTTATAATTATTAAATTTACAAATAATTGTATCACTATTCTTTGACCATTCATTTAATTGAGTGTTTTCTAGTAGCTCAACATTAACGGATAAGGTGTCGATCATTGCTCTTACAAGTTTTCCTGGATGTAATAAAATTCCACCTTTGGTATAAAGGGCTAAGTTATAAAATTTTGTACCTAATCTCTCTCCCAAATCATCTTTTTCTACAATATTATGTTCAAAGTTTAACTTTAATAGAATTTTACTAAAATTTTCTAATATCTTTCTGTCTTTTTTATTTGAAGAAGCAAAATATTTTCCACTTTCATTCCAATCACAATCAACCTGATATTCCTTAATAAATTTTTTTACAACATTTATTCCTAATTTATAAATGTCTGTCTTCTTTTTATAATTAGAGACTTCTTTATTTGATGTAAAACCATCATTAAGAGTGGTATCAACTAAATATCCAGAGTTTCTTCCGCTTGCACCCTCACCTGCTAATTGTGCATCAACAATAATGATTTTTTGATTTGGGTGAATTTCCGATAATTTTCTAGCAGCGGATAAACCTGTGTAACCAGCACCAACTATTAACCAGTCGCAAGACTTATCTTTATCTAAAGTTTTTATATTAGATCTTCTATCAAGATCATTAATCCAACTACAACTAGTATCATTCACTACTTTCATGTAGTTAGATTATGACAGATATGGTATTTTTTAAAAGACCTTAAGATACCAAAGAAGGTTGTTTGATCATGTCTTCTTTTTTGATCCCTGCAACTTTAACTGGTTTTTTCATAGCATCTCTTCTAAAAGGCTCACCCAGTTCTTGGTTAAGAATTACTTCAATAAAAGTTGTAATTCCTTTCTTTTGATCTTCACATGATTGCTTGATAGCTGCTGTAGTTTCTTCTAATGTACGAACCGTAACGCCTTTTAAACCACAAGCATCAGCAACTTTTGCATAACTTAATTCTGGATCAAGTTCTGTTCCAACAAAGTTATCGTCAAACCATAAAGTTGTGTTTCTTTTTTCAGCTCCCCATTGATAGTTCCTAAAAATTACCATTGAAATTGCTGGCCATTCTTCTCTAGCACATGAACTCATTTCGTTCATGCTAATGCCGAATGCACCATCACCTGCAAAACCAATGACTGGTGTATCAGGACAACCAATTTTTGCACCAAGAATTGCTGGAAAACCGTATCCACAAGGACCAAATAATCCCGGTGCTAAATATTTTCTACCTTTTTCAAATGTAGGGTAAGCATTTCCAATTGCACAGTTATTTCCAATATCACTTGAAATAATTACATCATCAGGCATGCCAGCTTGAATTCCTCTCCAAGCTTCTCTGGGGGACATTCTATCTGCATCTCTTTTTCTAGCTTCTGCATTCCAAACTGTACCTTCATCATCATCTTCATGGTCTAGACTTGATAATTCTTGTAACCAAGCAGATTTAGTTTGGTGAATAGTATTTTTTCTTTCTTCTCTATTGGTGTCTCCAGCTGTTGAAGAGAGTTGAGCTAAAATTTGTTGAGATACTAATTTTGCATCTCCACAGATTCCAACTGATACTTTTTTAGTTAAACCAATTCTATCTGAATTCATATCAACTTGAATAATGCTTGCATCCTTGGGCCAATAATCCATGCCATAACCAGGTAAAGTTGAGAAAGGATTCAATCTTGTACCAAGAGCAAGAACAACATCAGCTTTCTTAATTAATTGCATTCCAGCTTTTGATCCATTGTAACCTAATGGTCCGGCAGCTAGTGGGTGACTTCCAGGAAAACTATCATTATGCTGATAGCCTGAACAAACTGGAGCATCTAATTTTTCAGCTAATTTTTTACAATCTTCAATCGCCCCACCAATTACAACACCAGCACCAGATAATATTACTGGAAACTTTGCATTTGATAGTAAGTCTGCTGCTTTTTTAATTGCATCAACGCCACCTGCCTGTCTTTCTAATCTAACAATTGGAGGAAGATCTATATCAATAACTTGTGTCCAATAATCTCTTGGAACATTTATTTGTGCGGGTGCTGATCCTCTTATCGCTTTTTCAATTACTCTATTTAATACTTCTGCCATTCTTGAAGGGTCTCTAACTTCTTCTTGATAACAAACCATATCTTTGAATAAATTCATTTGTTCTACTTCTTGAAAACCACCTTGACCCATAGTTTTATTAGCAGCTTGAGGTGTGACTAATAATAAAGGAGTATGGTTCCAGTATGCAGTTTTAATTGGTGTAACAAGACCTGTTATACCAGGACCATTTTGAGCAATTACCATTGACATTTTACCAGTTGATCTAGTGTAGCCATCTGCAATTAAACCACCATTAGTTTCATGAGCAACATCCCAAAAAGTTATTCCAGCATCAGGAAAAATATCTGATATAGGCATAAAGGCAGATCCTATAATTCCAAAAGCGTGTTCAATTCCATGCATTTGTAAAACTTTTACAAAAGCTTCTTCTGTTGTCATTTTAGTCATAATTAGGCCTTCCTGCTTTTATTGTTGAAAAAATTTATAAATAATTTGTTAATTTTAATGATTAATATATAAGATTTAAAAAATTTCAAATAAACAAATCGACACAATTATGGCTACAGACATTATTATACATGACGAAAAAGACAACGTTGGAGTAGTTGTTATTGACAAAATCACTTCAAAACAAAATTGCTCATGCTGGATTATGGAAAATGATAAGACGGTTGAAATTCAATCAGTAGATGAAATTCAATTAGGACATAAAATTGCAATGGTTGACCTTAATGAAGGTGATACTATTTTGAAATATGGTCATGATATCGGAAAAGTAGTTAAATCAATCAAGAAAGGTGAGCATGTTCATGTTCATAATGTAAAAACGAAGAAGTGGTAAAAAATATGGAAATTCCAAAAAGTTTTTTAGGTTATAAAAGAGAAAATGGCAGAGTTGGTACTAGAAACCATGTAATCATCCTACCTGTAGATGATATTTCAAATGCTTGTGCTGAAGCTGTAGCAAATAACATTAAAGGTACAATTGCCCTTCCTCACTCTTATGGAAGACTTCAATTTGGCGCTGATTTAGACTTACACTTTAGAACAATGATTGGGACTGGAAAAAACCCTAACGTTGCTGCTGTAATTGTTATTGGAATTGAACCTAAGTGGACAAAAAGAATTGTAGATGAAATTGCTAAAACTGGAAAACCAGTTGAAGGATTTCATATTGAGAGAACTGGTGACATTGGAACAATTATGAAAGCTTCTAAAAAAGCTCAAGAATTTGCAATGTGGGCTTCCGAAAAACAAAGAGAAGAATGTCCTTTAAGTGATTTATGGATTTCTGTTAAATGTGGTGAGTCAGATACAACATCGGGTCTTGCTGCTAACCCAACAGTTGGAAACTTGATGGATAAATTAGAGCCATTAGGAGTTCATTTATGTTTTGGTGAAACTTCAGAGTTAACTGGTGCTGAAAAAGTTTGTGCTACACGTGGTGCAAGTCCGGAAGCTTCCGAAAAATTTATGAAAACGTGGAGTGATTACAACGATTTTATTCTAAAAGAAGCAACAGATGATCTTTCAGAAAGTCAGCCAACCGCAGGAAATATTGCAGGTGGATTAACAACAATTGAAGAAAAGGCATTTGGAAACTTCCAAAAAATTGGAAATTGTAAATTTATAGATGTTTTAGAACCAGCTGAAGAACCTACTAAAGGAAAAGGATTATACTTTATGGACACTTCATCTGCAGCAGCAGAATGTATTACACTACAAGCAGCTGCTGGATTTAACATTCATTTATTCCCGACAGGTCAAGGTAATATCGTAGGTAACCCTATAGAACCTGTTGTTAAGCTAACTGCCAACCCATTAACTGTAAAAGGTATGGGAGAACATATTGATTGTGATGTTTCAAAAATATTATCACGTGAAATGAATATGTCTGAAGCAGGTGATGAATTAATAAAATCAATGATTAGAGTTGCTAACGGAAGATTAACTTGTGCTGAAGCATTAGGTCATAAAGAGTTTGTTATGACTAAACTTTACAGAAGTGCTTAAAATTTTACTATATTAAATAATGCTATTTAAAAAATACCTGGCTATTGCACCAGGTATCATTTTAACTTTTGTTCTCTACACATTATCTCAAGGTTTAAATAATATTATTGGTATTGAATTATTAGGTTACGATAAAAGCCCAATATCAACAGCCATGATAGCAATTCTAATGGGTATTGTGCTTGGAAATATTTTTCAAATGAGAGAAGGTTTCTTGCTTGGAATAGATTTTACTCAAAAATATATTTTAAAACTTGGAATAATTTGTCTTGGAATTCAATTAAAACCTTTCGAATTCTTAAAATTTGGTTCTATAGCCATACCTTTGATCATTGTCTGTATCATAAGTGTATTAATTGTAGTTAAGTTATTAATTAAAAAATTAAAAATATCAACTAGAATGGCTTACTTGATATCAATTGGTAGCACTGTCTGTGGAACTACAGCAATTATGGCAACGGCACCAGTAATTAAAGCAAATAAGAGTGAAGTTGCTTATGCTATAGCTAATATAACTGTCTTTGGAATAATCTCAATGTTAATCTATCCATATTTTGCTAATATATATTTTAATGGTGATCCTTTATTTGTAGGATTATTTTTAGGAACAGCTATTCATGAAACTTCACAAGTTGCTGCAGCTGGATTAATTTATGACCAGCAGTTTAATAGTCCAGAAACACTAAATATTGCAACTATTACTAAATTAATCAGAAATACTTTTTTGGTAATAATGATACCTCTTTTTGCTTATTTATATAACAGAAATACAACTAAAAATAAAAACTACTCTATACTTAATATATTTCCATATTTTGTTTTAGGTTTTATTGCAATGATAGTCTTTAGAAATACAGGGGACCAAATATTTTTATCTGAAAGTTTAGGTCAAATTTGGAAAGATACTGTATCAAATATCAAAGACTCTGCTAAAATATTTTTAAGTATGGCAATGGCTGCTATTGGACTATCAACAAATCTAAAAGATATTAAAGTAATGGGTTATAAACCTTTTATTGTTGGTTTTATTGCAATGATAACAGTTGGATTGGTTAGCATAATCACAATGCAACTATTTACAAATTTATACTAAGTGTAAAAAATTAATAAAGTTTATAATCTACCATCTGACTCACTGGCTTTGAGTAAATATTTTATATCATATAATATATGATTACTTTTTCCAAAAGCTCTAATTTGTTCTGAAGTTAATGCTTTAAATTCGTCATGTGCAACAGCTAATATAATTGCATCATATTTACCTTTTGTTGGTTCATCTATAGGTTGTATATTATGAATATTAAAAAATTTATTTTTATCAACCCAAGGATCATAAGTGTCTACTTCACAATTAAAACTTTTAAATTTTTTTATTAAATCAATAACACGTGTGTTTCTATGATCGGGACAATTTTCTTTGAAAGTTAATCCCATTATGAGGATATTAGAATTTATTACCTGAATACCTTTTTTACTCATAAGTTCTGTTACTTGTTCTGCCACATATGATCCCATATTATTATTTAATTTTCGCCCAGCTAATATCATTTCTGGATTATACCCAACTGCTTTTGCTTTGTGTGTGAGATAATAAGGATCTACTCCAATACAATGTCCTCCTACTAATCCTGGTTTAAATGGTAAAAAATTCCACTTTGTACCTGCAGCTTTTAATACTGATTCAGTGTCAATATTGAGTTTGTTAAAAATAAGAGCAAGCTCATTTATAAGTGCTATATTTAAATCTCTTTGAGTATTCTCAATAACTTTAGCTGCTTCAGCTACTTTAATACTATTTACCTTGTGTGTTCCTGCAACTACAATCTCCTTATATAACTCATCTATTTCAGTAGTAATTTTAGGAGTTGAACCTGAGGTTATTTTTTTTATGTTAGTAATTTTATGTTCTGTATCTCCTGGGTTAATACGTTCGGGTGAGTAACCACAATAAAAATCTTTATTAAATACTAAGCCTGATTTACGCTCAAGAATTGGTACACATACTTCTTCTGTAGCACCTGGGTATACTGTTGACTCATATATAACAATATCACCTTTTTTAAGAATAGAACTTACTAGTTCACTAGATTTTTCTAGTGAGGTTAGATCTGGTCTATAATGCTGATCAATTGGAGTTGGGACTGTAACAATAAAAATACTACAATTTTTAAGATCATCTTTACTTACTGTAAAACTAAGATGAATAGCGGCATTAAATTCATGTTTTTTTATTTCAAGTGTTAAATCATTTTTTTTTTCAAGTTGAATAATTCGTTCTTTATCAATATCAAAGCCAATCACTTTACGTTTTTTACCAAATTCTATTGCTAGTGGTAAGCCAACGTAACCTAATCCGATTATAGCTATTTTTTTATTTTGCATATTTTCATCTACTTAAATTAATTAATTAGTTTATTTTTTAAAATATTTCTTTCGCAAGTTTGAAAAAAACTTTCTAATAAATGCAGCCGCAACTCCTAAAGTAACAGCAAATATAATCGAGAATAATCCATATAAAATTGGCATCTCAACTGATAGTTTTTTAATGACTATTGATAAGGGGTTTAAATCATTAATATCAATCTTGTTAACTTCATTTGTAACGTGTTCTGCAAAAAAAGTATCATAGGCAATAGCTATACCAACCAATAATAATAAAACTGCTAGAAGAGTTTTAAGACCAGCACTATTTACAAACTCACCTAACTTTTGTCCCACTTGAACACCAACAATAGATCCCAGTACTAACATTGTAACTAAAATTAAATCAATAGATCCATAATTAAATGCATGTAAAAAAGTAACAATAACACTTACAAAAATGGTAACAAATAAAGATGTGCCAGGAATTAACTTTGTGGGCATTCCAATTATATAAATCATAGCAGGCACTAAAATAAATGCACCACCTATACCCATGATTGCTGCGATAAATCCAACTATTAGACCTATAATGATTGGGGTAAATGCACTTTCATACAGTTTAGATTTTGGAAAACGCATTCTTAAAGGAAGGCCGTGTATCCAATAGTGAACGTGCAGTTTTTTTTTAGTTATAATCTTTTTTCTTGCTTTATCTATTTCACCTAAACCTTCAACCAGCATTGCGGTACCTATAATTGCCAAAATGTACATATAGGCTAGTGAAATAACAATATCAATTTTTCCAATTCCTTTAAAATAAGTAAAAGTCCAAATCCCGAGAAGAGTTCCGAACACACCTCCTACTACAATCATTAAGCCCATCTTATAATCAAGAGTATTTTTTAAATAATGTGTAGTTGATCCTGAAACTGAAGTTGCTAAAATGTTGTTTGCTTCATTTGCAACTGCATATGTTGGTGGTACTCCAAGAAAAATTAAGAAAGGTGTCATTAAAAAACCACCTCCAACACCAAAAAGACCCGAAAGAACTCCAACAATCCCACTTAAAGAAAAAATTGCTATTATATTTACTGATACTTCTGCTATTGGAAGAAAAACTTCCATGAATTATACCTTTTACTTTTTAAAATTATTAATATCTAAATATTCTTCAATGTTATTCTTGTCAATAAATAGATTTATTTAAAGAATAAATTACATCATTCTCATTCTTCATTAATTTGCAAGTAATTCAACTATTCGTCCACATGCTTTGCCGTCACCATATGGATTATGTAATAAACTCATTTTTTGATATTCTTTTTTTTTATCTAAAAGATTATTGACTGAGTTAACTATTTTTTTGATATTTGTTCCTACTAACTTAACAGTTCCAGCTTCAATCGCTTCCGGTCTTTCTGTGATATCACGCATTACCAAAACAGGCTTACCAAGTGAGGGTGCCTCTTCTTGAATACCTCCTGAATCTGTAAGAACAATATATGATTTTGAAATAAGATATTGAAATCTAATATAATTTAACGGCTTAAGTAAAATAATATTTTTTATACTTTTTAAAATTTTATTTACTGGTTCTTGAACATTAGGATTTAAATGTACTGGAAAAATTATTTGTATATCTTGATTTCTTTTAGCAATTTCTGAAAGAGCTTCACAAATACGCTTAAAACCTTCTCCAAAACTTTCTCTACGATGACCTGTTACTAAAATAATACGCTTATTAAAGTCAATATATGAAAAATCTGAATCTAAATTTCTTTTGAGCTCTTTATCATTTTGTATTTTATTTTGAACCCAGAATAAAGAGTCAATAACCGTATTGCCTGTAACATAAATTATATTTGGATCAATGTTTTCTTTTAAAAGATTTTCTTGAGCAGATAAAGTTGGGGCAAAATGATATCGTGTAATAGTAGATGTCATCTTTCTGTTTCCCTCTTCTGGCCATGGAGAGTATATTTGTCCAGTTCGCAACCCAGCTTCTACATGCGCTATTGGTATTTGTTTATTGTATGCAGCTAAAGCTGATGTTAAAACTGTTGTTGTGTCTCCTTGGACCAAGACAATATTTGGTTTAAATTTTTCTAAAATATCGTTTAATCCAGAAATTATTTTTACAGTAATATCATTTAATCCAATTCCAGTTTTCATAATATTAAGGTCATATTCAGGAATAATTTCAAATAATTCCAAAACATCGTCTAGCATTTCACGATGTTGTGCAGTTATACAGACTTTAACACTAAATCTTTTATCACATCTGAGAGTTTTAATTAAAAGTGATAATTTAATAGCCTCTGGACGTGTACCTAATACTATTAATATTTTCTTAGTCATCTTTTTTTATTAAACATGATTGATCTACATTTTTCATAAAACAAGAGAATACAAAATATCATGTTAATTTAATGATATAAAGAAATTTATCCTAGGTTTTGATTGAAATATTATTTGTTAATTTAAGTTTAATTTATTCTTTATGACTAAAAAGAAATAAAAGTGCCAACAAGAATTATTCCCCAATAGGCAGACAATCCTAAAATCACACCAGTTTTTAATTTATTATTTCTGATTTCAGAAGGTAGTTTTTTTAGTAGATCAGGCATTGATAATTCTGATTATCATGAAAGTCGTATTTGTCAAATAATACTTTACAGTAACCTATTATCAATATTAATAGATTGTTGCTCCAAAAACTTTTATATCTTCACCTTCGACACCAAGAACTAATCTTCCTAGGAACTCACCTTCTATCTCTTTACTTTTCTGTTTAAATAATACTGTTATATTTTTACCTCTTCTTAGACAGCCAAAAGCCTCATAATCTTCTGATAAACTTGTTAATAGTTTATTGTTAGACCATTGTTTTCCAAGTTCTACCTCGTTTGCTCCAAATAACATTTGAGTACCAAAATCTTTGGTAAAGCCACCATAATCTTTCATATTTGAAGTTTTGACAAGGTTATCCCAAATTGGATTGGCAATCGCTATAATCTCATCATCAGATTTCTCTAAAAGATTCATAATTTAAGTCTAACTATTTTAAGAAGCTTTTTTCTTCTCGTTCTCGTCAACTATATGGTAAACAGGTACTTTTTCTAGTGAGAATTTTCCAGTTTTTGGATCACGTCTAGAAACTGTCAAGCAATGCCAATTATCATCATCAAGTTTCATATGGTCACCTCTGTAATAATAACCAGGCCAACGAGTTTCTTCACGGAACATAGTGTGTTCAGTTACACATTGAGAGGTTAAAGCTCTGTGTTTTAACTCCCAAGCTCTCATAAGTTGGTGTAAGTCTTCAGCACCTACTTTTTCTAAATCTTCCTCTAACCAAGCAAGTAATTCTAAGCCTCTCTTAAGCATATTACCATTAGTCATATAATTAGTTGCAATTCCCCCAACATACTCGTCCATAATTCTTTGTAGACGTTGAAGGCCTTGAATAGGTGAAATGTAACTTGGTGAAACTGTTCCACCTGTAATTTCATTTTGAGCTACTTGATAAGTTTCTAAAGGTTTAAATATAGCAGTTTTAAAGTCTTCACACTGTTTATCTGTAACTTTAATGCCTTCTGCTTTTTTATCCTCAATATATTTTACAGCAGCTTTTGCAGCTAAACGACCTTCAGTAAATGATCCTGACGAAAATTTATGAGCACTTCCACCTACAGTATCTCCTGCACCAAAAAGACCATCAATTGTTAACATTCTGTTATAACCCCAGAAATATTCTGGTGGAGATAAATCTTCAGGTCCACTAACCCAAGCACCAGAACATGTTGCATGAGAACCCATAACATAAGGTTCTGATGTAGTTAATTCAGGGTTTGTGTATTTGGGATCAATATTTTGAGAAGCCCAAACGACAGCTTGACCAACAGTCATACCTAAAAAGTTTTCCCAACCAACAGTCTCTAAGTGTGGATCTTGAAAAGCTTCAGTTGTAACCATATGAATTGGTCCACCGCCTGCAATAGTTTCTTGAATAAATGCATGGTTTCTTAAACATGTAGGAGTTGGATGGTGATCTATGTATTCACCAACTAACTCTTTAGTTTGATCATACCATTTCTTCTCATAGTTCTCTCCATTTGCATTTTGAGTATATGTTTTAAGGTGCAAGAAGTATGCTCCAACTGGACCATATCCATCTTTAAACCTACATAACACAATTCTATTTTCCATTTGTGTCATTTTAGCTCCAACAGCAATAGGTAATGCATAAGCAGAACCATTACTCCATGGTGCGTACCAAGTTCTTCCCATTCCTTCTCCAACTGCTCTTGGTTTGAAAATGTGAGATGCTCCGCCTGCTGCAACAATTACAGTTTTTGATCTAAATACATGGAAGTCACCAGTTCTCATATTGAAACCAACAGCTCCACCTACTCTATTTTTTTGAGCATCATCCATTAAAAGATGAGTAATCATTATTCTGTTATAAATTTTATCAGCTGATTTTTTTGCAGCTTCTGCAACGATTGGCTTGTAACTTTCACCATGAATCATGATCTGCCATTTACCTTCTCTAAGGTAACGACCTGTTTTTTCATTTTTCATCATTGGTAAACCCCATTCATCAAACATGTGAACAGTTGAATCAACGTGACGGGCCATGTCGTAACCTAAATCTTCTCTAACCATTCCCATTAGATCATTACGTGCGTATCTTACGTGATCTTCAGGTTGGTTTTCACCCCACTGCATACCCATATAACAGTTAATAGCGTATAAACCTTGAGCAACTGCTCCACTTCTATCGATATTAGCTTTTTCAACACAAATAATTTTCATGTCTCTTCCCCAGTGTCTAGCCTCAAAAGTAGCACCAGTTCCTGCCATACCACCACCAACAACTAGAACATCGCAATCCTCAAAATGTGTTTTATGTTTAGCCATTAGTAGTAAACTCCTTTTTTAAAGGTATCTTTTGATACTGATGGTAATTTACCATCGATATTTAAACCATTAGGCTCAGTGTAAAGCATTTGAGAATTAATCTCACCCTGGTTAGGTTTTTCACCTTCAGCTAATTTAGGAATAAATTTTCCCCAAGGTTTTGTTGTAATTGGAGATACAAAATCTTTTGTAGTTCCATTTCTAAATTTAATTTTCCAAGAGATAGTTCCTTTTTCTTCTTCACGTCTAACCCTAACACTATGACCCATAGGAGCAAAATCAGCATAACCACGAACATCAATTGCATGATTTGGGCAAGCTTTTACACAAGAATAACATTCCCAACAAAAGTTTGGCTCAATATTTACTGCTCTTCTAATATTTTCATCGATGTGCATTATATCTGATGGACAAATATCCACACAGTGACCACATCCATCACATCTCGTCATGTACACAAAAGTTGACATATTATATTACCTCTCTCTCTTTATCTTAATAGTGTTTTGGTTGTTCTCTTTTAATTCCTAATCCAAATTGTTTTGGTGCATCGGCTAATGGAGGAAGATTGTCTCTCGATCCATCTGCTTCTGCTAAGTTTTTTTGGATTGCTGCACCAGGCTTATAAATCATATGTGCAAATTTTGACCAATAAACTCCCCCAAATAAAACAATGTTTGAGGTAATAAATAAAACTAAAAATATATATCCTAATCCTGTTGATCCTGAAGATTGAAAGTAAGACCAAGCAAGTCCAGTAGTTGCACATGCAAGAAGTGCTAGAACAAACAAGTCTGCTTTAATAATCCTGTACCAAGGATGAGCTTCTGCAAGTACATCCACTCTTAAAAATAACCAAAACCAGTATCCACCCACACAAGTCATTATTGCTCCAACATGCCAAATTATAGGCCATATTGTTGGTGCGGTTATTCCTATTCCTGTATAACCAAAAACTAATACTACTGATGAAACCCAAAATAAGATAGTTCCATACATCCCCATAACGTGAGCAACTCTTCTTTTGCCTGCACCTAGTTCTGCAGTAGTTGCAATATCATGGACTACAGTTTTTAAAATAATTGCTGTTTTTTCACCAGCACCAATTTCTCTTTCGGCAGCTAATTTTGCTTTTTTTGCATTATTAAAAAAATAAGTAACATTTTTATGATGTATCATTTGAACAACTGTTCCAATGACGATTAAACCCAACATTATTAAAACAAAGCCTTGAATAACTGATGGAGAAATTGATTCTGCTAATGTAGAAAATGGACTAATTGACATCATGTTAATATTACCCTTTATTGCAATTTTTGTTGAATCTTAATTTTGAGTTTTTAATATAGTTGAAATGATAGATCAACCGTTATTAGGTGCGCTATTTATCAATCAAAATACAACTTACGCTTTACGTTTATAATGTTGTTTTAACGGGATAACTGATCTTACACCACCTTGTGGATTTTCAACATCATCTTTTCTTCTTGGAATTAAGTGAATATGACAGTGCATAATTGATTGTCCTGCAATAGCACCAGAATTTGTTCCAATATTGAACCCTTCAACTGAAGGATCTTTTAATAATATTTCTTCTTTAATTTTTTTAATGAGGTTATTGCAAGCAATCACTTCGTCATCACTTAAATCAAAATAATCCCTAACATGACGCTTCGGAATTATTAAACAGTGAAATTCAGACACAGGATATGTGTCATAACTAGCAAAAGCAAACTCATTTTCAGCACTTAAACCACTTTGTTTAGAGTTGCAAAATAAACAAGGATTGTTTGGGTCAAACATAAATATTATTTATATATAGAACATTTGTTAATTTCACTTTTATAAAGACCAGATAGTATTTTATAAAATTTTAAGCTTTTTCTCTTCCAGTTAATTTCATTAATATTTTTTATTGATGCAACACCTTTTCCAGAACCAACAAGAAGAATTTCATTATATTCAGATAAAGTTTTGATCAAGATATCCTTGCTAAAAATATTACCTAATTTTTTATTAAAAAAATTATAAGTAATACCTTTGTAAATATTATTTATTGGAGAGTACACTTTATCATTTTTGATAAATAGTATATTTGAAGTTCCACTTTCTAAAATAGTATCCTTATAACAAAGACCAACATCTGAAGTGGTGTTATCCATTTTAGACAAATGTTTTAATATAAAGCTATATTTAAGATTTTTATACTTAGGGTCAAATCGTTTGTAATTAATAAGTTTTAAATTAAAATTTAATTTTGGGGTTTTTCTATTTCTCAATGAAATTGATATCATTTTTTTATTTACAGCAACTCTAAGAAGATGGTTGTAAGATCTTTTTTTATCAATATTTAATTTGATTAATTTAAGAATATTTTTTTCAAGACTTGGAGTATTTAATTTATAAATTTTTAAAGACTTTATTAAATTTTTAATATGTTTTCTAAAAAAAAGTATCTTAGTTGGTTTTCCAAAAATCCACATAGTAGTGAACACACCATTATCCCCCCAAAGATCTTTAAAATTAATTTCTTTGTAAGTTTTATGTTGATAAGATTTTTTTAATAAGTAAGTTACCATTTTCAGTTAAAAAAGATTCAGGATGAAATTGAAAGCCATATATTTTTTCTTTATTATTTTCTATTGTCATTGCAGTGTTTGAAATAGCACACCTCATTGTTATTTCAAAATTTTTTACGCTAAAAGGCTCTTTTAATTTTAGAGAGTGATATCTACCAACAGTGAATTGACGATTTTTTTTGAACAATGAGTTTCTACTGATTACTTTTATTTTAGATTGAAAACCATGATAGATTTTTTTTTGCTCAATTATTTTTCCATTTTCACAATGTAAAATTTGTTGAAAACCAAGACAAATACCAATGATTTTTTTTTTACCTTTATATTCTTTATAGATTTGTGAGCTAATAGGATAATCTTTCGGAGCACCTGGGCCTGGTGAAAAAACAATAATATCTGCTTTTTTTAATTTATTTTCATTTATTCTATTAAAATCTGTACAAACCACTTCATCGAAATTTTCAAATTGATGAACTACATTGTGAGTAAAAGAGTCTTTATGATCAATAATGTATATCATTTATAAAGATCCATTAATGATTTTGCTTTAATGTAGTTTTCATTAAATTCATGAGATGCATTACTATCTATTACCACTCCTGAGGCTACAGAAATTTCTGATTTACCTTTAAAATTTAATATTGATCTAATAATAATATTAAATCTCATATCTCCATTATACTTAAAATATCCAAAGCTACCTGTATAAATATTTCTGCTTTGTTTTTCCTGCTTATTTAATAAATTTAATGTGCTAATTTTTGGACATCCAATTACTGATCCACCTGGCATCATTGCCTTTATAATCTCTAATGAGGTAACTTTATTTTTAAGTTGTCCTCCAATTAAACTAACGTAATGATAAAGATCTTTGTATTCCTCAACTATCTTTTTCTTTAAGATTTTTACTGAACCAGATTTGCAAATTTTAGATAAATCATTTCTTTCCATATCAACAATCATATTATGTTCTTTGGTTTCTTTTAAGTTTTTTCTAAAAAAAGTAAGTGCTTTATTTTTATTTAATTTTTTAGTTTTCTTTAAAGTACCTGCTATAGGTTTAGTTGTTATAAAATTATTTTTTTTTGTTATCAAATTTTCAGGTGAACAGCTTATTATAGAATAATTTTTATCCTTAATCATAAAAGCTTCAGGTGCCATATTACTTTTCACTAGTCTACCAAAAAAATCTAAAACATCTATTTTGGATTTATTACTGTATTTAGTGCAAATTTTAATTTGGTATGTTTCACCAGATTTTATTTTCTTTTTAAATTTATCAAATATAACTTTATACGATTTTTTATTGATATTTATTTTAAATAAATCGCTAGAATTTAATAATCTAGTTTTTTTATACTCCAAATTATTTGAAAGTTTTACTTTTGTTTCTGGTTTGTAAAATATCCCCTTTGGAAAATTTATTTTTTTTTGTTTTTTTATTTTTACGTCTACTAAGTGATTTAATATTTCGTAGCCAAAAAACCCAATAAAAAGATCTGTTTCTTTATGAGTAGATTTTATTTTTATATTTGTGTTAATGAATTTTTCAACATTTTTATTGTTTAAAATGATCTTTTTTGAAAAGTCAGTATAAAGATCAAACCCTTTATCTGATTTATAGATTATAAAGGGTTTTTTTGAATTATTTAAATCTAGTAAGTAATTTTTCTTATTCAATTTTCTATTCTGTTTTTAACCTTAAAACTGCTTCTTCTTTAATCGGTAAATGTATTATTGCTGCAAAAACAGATAAAGCAATTGCTAAATACCAAGCATAATCATAAGAGCCATATAAATCGTAAAATAATCCTCCAAGAAAAGCTCCAAAGAATGAACCTACTTGATGGCTTAAAAAAACTATTCCATATAATACACCTAAATATTTTGTTCCAAAAATATGGGCAACTATACCACTTGTTGCTGGCACTGTTGAAAGCCATAAAAAGCCAAAGCTTGCACCAAAAATAAATGCATTAATATTGCTTGCTGGTAAAAAAATAAATAAGATTATTGAAACGCCCCTTAATGCATAGATAGAACTTAAAATAATTTTTTTACTAATTTTTGTAGAAAGATATCCACTTAATAAAGATCCAAATATGTTAAATAGTCCAATTAAGGATAAAATTGCAGCAGCTGTCCAACTTTCTAAGCCTCTATCAATTACATATTTTGGAACATGAGTTCCAACTAGCGTTATATGAAAACCACATACAAAAAAGCCAGATGTAAGCAGTATGTAGCTTTTATTTTTAAAGGCCTCTTTTAGAGCATCAAAGGTATTTTGATCGTTAGGTTTTTCAATAGATTGAGCTAAAGAAGGAGATCTAACAAAAAAAGCCACTATAAGTCCAATAAATAAGAATATTGTGAATATAAAAAGTGTGTCCACCCATCCATTTTTAATTAACGAATAACTCGTATAAAGCGGAGAGATAAAATACCCCAAAGACCCAACAGCTGTAACTATACTCATTGCTATAGTTCTATTTGATAGTGGAAAGTGTTTTCCAACAATTGACATTGGAATACTAATAGCAGTTCCTCCCAAACCAATTCCAACTAGAAGTCCTAAATCTATTTGAAAAAAAATTCCAGTATTTGGGCCAGCATATAAAAAGTAAATTCCTAAAATGTAAAAGACAAAAGCTAAACAAATTGCTTTGTGTCCACCATATTTATCTGCAATAGCTCCAAATATAGGCCCTGTCAAACCCCACATTAACATCTGAATACCTATTGCTAATCCAGATTGAGTTATTGTAATATCTAAATCATTTTTAAAATCCATGAAAAAAAGACCAAAAGTCTGTCTAACTCCAAGAGAAATTAAAACTACAACACAGGCTGCAATTAGCGTTATTAAAGCTGTTTTATTTTTGATAAATTTTTCTGAACTCATTTAATATATTTAAGTGATTTTTTTAAATCATCAATGAGATCTTTTGGATCCTCTAAACCAATGTGTAATCTAACCAAGTGTTCGTCTTTTTCTAATTTTAGATACTCTCTATTACCTTGCTCACGTTTGTCTTGATATAACGCAAGGCTTTCAAATCCACCCCAGCTATATCCATAACCAAAT
The DNA here is from genome assembly GCF_047720265.1 of Candidatus Pelagibacter sp. Uisw_134_02. Taxonomy (GTDB): domain Bacteria; phylum Pseudomonadota; class Alphaproteobacteria; order Pelagibacterales; family Pelagibacteraceae; genus Pelagibacter. The sequence goes on along the minus strand of NZ_CP159813.1, from coordinate 387,346 downwards.
AGTTTTAAAGAATTAACAAACTTAATTACTGAGTTTTTATTCTTCGATTTAATTTTTAAACCCATCAATCCTGAAGCACCAGAATAATACTTTTTCCACATTCTAAAGTTAAATGAGTCTTTTTTATGGGGGTATAAAAGTTTTATATTTTTATAATTAGATAAAAACTCAGCTATTTGTTTTGCACTTTTTTCGTGCTTATCTAGCCTAACATCTAAAGTTCTAAGTCCTCTTGTTATTAAATATGCATCATCAGGACCAAGTCTTAAACCTGTTATTTTATTTGCCTTATCAACTTGTTTAAAAACTTTTTTATTAACTGCTAAACTTCCACCCATAACATCTGAGTGGCCTGAATAATATTTCGTAGCAGATACAATAGACATATCAAATCCAAGTTTAATTGGTTTTAAAAAATATGGTGTCCCCCAAGTATTGTCAATTGCTGATAAAATTTTATGCTTTTTTGCAATTGATACTATTTTGCCTAAATCTTGAAAATCAAATGTGTTGCTTCCTGGATTTTCAACAAAAATTAATTTTGTTTTTTTTGTAATCGCTTTTTCTAACGTTTTTAAATCATGTGGATCATAAAAAACTGATTTTATATTAAATTCTTTTAAAAAATTTTGAGTTAAAATTCTAGTTGGTGAATATGTGGGGTCTGCTACGATAATCTCATCACCAGGTCGTACAACACTAAAAATAGATAAAAAAACTGATCCAAATCCAGTTGGTGTTACAAATACATGATAGCACTCTTCCATTTCTTTAAGTATTTGAGATAAAACATGGGTTGTTGATGTTCCTTGTCTTCCATAATCAAAATGTCCTCCTGTTGGATCTTTTTGGCTCTTATCCTGCATTTTCCTAATATCTTGCATGGATTTAAAGATAATAGTCGAGGCTCTCACTACAGGGGGGTTAACTGACTGATTATGGTAATCTTTTGCCGTATGTTTAAGAAAAGTCTTGAATGATTTAGTCATAAAAAATTTGATAAGTTAAAGGGACAATGCTATATCCCTCGAATTACGTCAATAAAATTATATATAGGATAATATGGGTTACCCAAAAAAGCATAGAGGTCGAAGAAAGCAGGGCTCTAAAAAAAGAAGAGCTAAAAGAAAAAATAAGAAAAAGTAGTTCTTTTAATGAACAAGTTTCAAAAAGTTAAATCCATTAGTATCTGGATATTTATAATTCCTTTCGTTGGAATCAATACTTGTTTAGTATTAATTACACAATTTCATGAATTATTTCCTGATCAAGAACATATAGTTCATAATTCATTATGGCCATATTTAGATGGAGGTCTCTCCATAAGTCGAGCAGCCAGACCTTATCCAAGCTGGTTAATTTTTAAACCAGCAATGTTTTTAACATCTTTTTTGCTTATAAAATATTGGTATTACAATAGAGATATTATATTAGATTTTGATAAAAATTATAAGCATATCAAAAAAATAATTTTTTTTGGTGTAGGGTCTGCTATTGCACTAACTATTCATTCAATATTTCTTGGGATTGAATTTGAAAACAGTTTATATAAATTATTTAGAAGAGTAATAATGTTATTATTTATTACATTTGAGATTACTGCTCAGGCTTACTTAGTTGCTGCTCTATACTCTTTTAAGAAAGAACTTACTAAATTTATAAATGTTAAGGTTTTAAAATTAAAATTGATATTAGTTATGACATTAATCATTATAGCAATAATTGCTGTTCCAATAATTGCCTGGCCTGGAAATACTTATAAATTTATAAAGCATGCACTAGAGTGGGATTATTTTTTAGGTATTATTTTATTTTATTTACTAACTTTTTTTATGTGGAAAAAAAGAGATTAGCTTTTAATCCATCCACCACCAAGAACTTTAAAACCCATATCGTTTTTTAGATAAAAAACACATGCCTGGCCTGGTGCAATACCGTGTTCTTCTTCAAGCAAATCTACATTTGCTGAAGTATTTGAAATATCAATTTTTGCTTTAATCAATCTTCCAGTAGATCTTACTTTTACCAATAGTTCTTTTGTAAAATCACTTTGATCTTTTGTTATAATATTAAAGTCTTTTAATTTTATCTTATTTTTAACTAAATTCTTTTTATCGCCAACAATAATTTCGTTTTTATCTGCAATAATTTTTACAACATATAAAGGTTTTTTATCAGAAATTCCTATTCCCTTTCTTTGACCAATTGTGTAATTAATAATTCCATCATGAACACCTATCACTTCACCATTCATATTTTTAATATTACCTTTGTTAAATGAATTTGGTCTAAACTTTTCTATTACAGAGGCATAATCACCATTTGGAACAAAGCATATATCCTGGCTATCTGGTTTATCCGCAACATTAAGATTGAGTTCTCTCGCAATATTTCTTGTCTCATCTTTAAGAAGATTTCCCAGGGGAAACCTTAAAAAGTTGAGTTGATCTTTCGTGGTGCTAAATAAAAAATAACTTTGGTCTCTATTCAAATCAATTCCACGATACATATCTGTGTTATTATTCTCTGTTACACTTTTGACATAATGACCAGTGACTAGAGCATCTGCTTTTAATCTTTTGGCTTCTTCAAATAAATCTGTAAATTTGACTGTTTTATTACATTGAACACAAGGTATGGGAGTTTCGCCATTTAAATAGCTATCTATAAAATTGTCAATAACACCTTCTTTAAATTTATTTTGATAATAAAGAATTTTATGTTCAATCTTTAATTTATCCGCTACCCTTTTGGCATCCATAATATCTTGACCTGCACAACATTGTTTAGAGGAAGCTGTCTCTTTACTGTCGTTATATAATTTTAAAGTAATGCCTATGACATTGTATCCTTCATTTTTCATCATAGCTGCAACAGTTGAAGAATCTACACCACCAGACATTGCAACAATAATTAAAGTATCCTTTGGTTCTTTAGCTATTCCTATTGAATTCAATTTTGTCATATTTAATGATATTTATTAGTATATTAGCTATAAGTAAATTAAATGATTTTAGACTATGAACCAGGCGATAAAGTCACTAATCCGAACCGTAAAGATTGGGGAATTGGACAAGTTCAATCAATAATAAATGGCAAAGTTACTATTAATTTTGAAAATGTTGGAAAAAAAGTTATTAATTCAAACATAATATACCTAGAAAAACTCTTAAAAAAGAAAATATGAATATAAAAAAAATTGTTGAAGATTTAATAGAGACTTTTTTAAAAGCTGGAGAGCTGTCACTTACTCTAAGGATAGAAGGTTTAAAAAAAGAAATTAAGTCTGACATGACCCCTGTTACCAATGGTGACTTAGAAGTTAATAAATTCATTACAAAAAAAATTTCCAAAATAACTCCAACAATACCAATAATATCTGAAGAAAATTCAGACAACAAAGATAATTCTAAATTGAAAGATTTCTGGCTTATAGATCCAATTGATGGAACTTATAGTTATATTAATGATTTAGATGAATTCACTATCAATGCTGCTTTGATTATTAATAATAAACCTGTGGCTGGATTAATTAATGCACCAGCTAAGAAAAGGTTATTTTATTCTTATGGAGAAAACAATGCTTATGAGTTAAGTAATGGAAAAACTATAAATCTAAGCAATAAAAATCTTAAAAAAAATAGACCTATTAAATTTATTTCTTATTCAAATAAAATTAAGCCTGAGATCCAAAAAATTTATCAAGACTTAGGTGTTAGCGAAAATATAAAAATGAAAAGCTCTTTAAAATTTTGTGTAGTTGCTGCAGGTGAGTTTGATGGTTATGTTGCTGAACCTAGGGCTTATGAATGGGACATAGCTGCAGGACACGCAATACTTTTACATTCTGGTGGACAAATAACAGACTTTGATGGTAATGAGATATTATATGGTAAAAAAGATTTGAAAAATTCAAGTTTAATTTTGAAAAGTAAAAATATGTTCTAATGGATGAACAGTTAAGAATAATTTTGATAATAATAGTGTCTGTTTCTATATTTGGTCTATTGGTTTTTGTGTTTGTTAGGAACTATATAAAAAATATAGTTTCTCAATTAGCTAAACAAAAAAAAAGATTAAAGTAATTTAATAATCTTTAAATATTCTGATTGATCAATATCCATAATTCTTTTTGAAGTTTCAAAATCAAAACCATTTCTTGCTAGAATTGAAATGTCCTTTTTATAAAATAAAGGCCTATTGTCTTCTGCTCTTGCTGGTCCTATTCTTTTTTTTTTACATATTTTAATTCCTGAAAAAAAATCTTGATCAAAATTATCTTCTTTAATTTTTTCTAATGTTTCTTTAATATAAACATCATTAATTCCTTTACCTATTAAATATTTTCTAATCTTGTTTATAGAGCTACCTCTTTGAATTAGGCTACGTGACTTACTTTCAGAATAAAACTTATCACTAATAAATTTACTTTTTTCAAGGTCTACCAAAACAATATCGATAAGATCAGTGATGTCTTGTTTTTTTACATTAGGAACATTTGCTTTAAGATATTTTTTTAACAAATAGGTTCTTAACTGTTGTTTGGAAGGTGCATATTTTTCAATATAGGCAAAAGAAAAATTGCGCATTTCTTCCATTGTAACCTCTAATGTTTTTTTTCTATTTCTCATGGGAATCATGTTATCTTGTAATATAATACACTAAAAAATGATCGCACAAATTTATACATACTTTACTATAGAGATGATTTTTATGTGGTTAAACCTTGGGGTTTTACCATTTTGGCTAATATTAATAATTTTCCCTCAATCGCAAATTTGTAGAGTTTTTATTACATCAATTTTTCCAATTTTTATTTTAAGTTTTGCTTACAGTTATTTACTCTATTTGTTTTATAATGAAGGTTACGATTTTATTAGAAATTTTGAACTTTATCTTGGCCTAGATGCTGTTAGTAATTTATTTACTGATAAATCATTTATAATTTTATTTTGGCTACATTTTTTAGCAATAAATTTATTTTGTGGTGGTTGGATTGTTAGAGACTCTCAAAAATTTGGCATAAATAAAATCCTATTATCATTTCCACTTTTAATTACATATTTTATTGGGCCTATTGGTTTAACTTTTTATTGGTTCATAAGAATTTTTTATGCAAAAAGAATTAATCTTTATGACTAAAGAGATTGATTTCTATTTTGATTTTATAAGTCCCTACTCTTATCTGGTGCACCAAAAAATTAAATTTATTAAGAGTGTTAATTTTAATTATAAACCAGTTCTTGTAGGTGGTCTTCACAACTTACAAGGAATAACGGCACCAGCTTTTATCAAGCCTAAACTAAAACATATGATAAGTGATTGCAATTTGATTGCTATAAAAGAAAAATCTAATTTTATTTGGAATTCTAAATTTCCTATTAATTCATTAAATATCATGCGTGGTTATCTTTTTATTAATAATGAAGTTAAAAATTTGTATTTAAATGAAATATTTGATGCTTATTGGAAAGAAAATTTAGATACTTCTAATGTAGAAATTTTAAAGTCTATACTTAAAAAATGTAAAATTAATCCAAATAATTTCTTTAATGGTATAAAAGATACTAAGATAAAAGATGAATTAAGAATTGTTACTCAAGAAGCTCATGATAAAGAAATATTTGGCGTACCAACATTTGTTGTTAATAACAAAATATTTTGGGGACAAGATAGATTAGAGTTTGCTTTAGATGAATATAATAAATAGTTTAAACTATTTTAAAATTACTTTGACTTATTGCTGCAAAACCACCATCTATATGTGATACTTTTTTAAAACCCATTTCTTTTAATGCTTTAGCGGCTAGGGCTGATCTTAATCCACCAGCACAAAATAAAACCATTTCTTTATTCATATCAATTTTTCCACTTTTAAAATAAGGACCATCTGGGTCTAACCAAAATTCTAACATTCCTCTAGGTATGTGATTTGAATTTTCAATTTTACCGGTTTTATCTAATTCACCTTTTTCTCTAATATCGATTAGCGTACATTTGTCTTCATTAGATAGCTTTAATGCTTCATCAGCAGTAATGGTTTTCACTTCAATCAATGCTTCAGAAACTAGAGTTTGTGATGATTTAATAGACATAATACTGTAAAAACATAACTATAAACAATTATATGAAAAAAAGCATCATAAAAAAACTATTTATTAAACTTTCAAAATTTTTGGGGTATGAAATAATTGACCAAAGCGATTTTAGCTCTCCTACTCTTAATAAAGAATTGAGTGAAGAACTTTCAATCATAAATGAAAAGTCAATTGTTTTACCATTGGGTGAAGTAAAGATTACAAAAAAAGTTAATTCTGTACTAATTGTATTTAGAACTAACACAGATGTAGAAATATGGGATCAAAATAAAAAAAGATTATTTGAAGAACCAAAAATTGAATACTCAATAAGAGCTTTAAAATCACTTATCAAATCAATTAATTATTCTAAAAGAAAATATACAAATATTAAATTTAAGATCATAATTGTTGATGATAAGTCTAAAGAAGAAAATTTAGACAAATTTAAGAAGCTTATAGATAGAAGTGGTTTAGACGTAAGTATTACTCATTTAAACCATAGCAAATACAAAGATACAATCAAACAACAAAAGAATGATCAAACCTTTTCAAACTTAGCAAGTTTACTTCAATCATTTGAATTAGGGAAAGAAAATGGTGAAGATTTAATTTTCTTTGTTGAAGATGATTATTTACATTTTGAGCCTATGATGGAAGAGATGATTGCATCATACGAAAGAATAGCTTCACAAGTTAACCGAGAAATCTTTATGTGTCCTGCTGATTATCCATATCTTTATATGAATAATAAAAAAACAAATATTCTAATTGGAAATAAAAGACATTGGAGAACTATCAATCAAACTCTATGTACATTCATGACGACAAAATTTTTGCTAGATAAGTATTGGAGTAACTTTGTTAATACTTGCTTAGATAGAAATGATCCATTTGAAAAGTTTCTAAATGAAATCTATACAGAAGAATTTTGCATCTCCCCTTTAAAAAGTCTCTCTTTACATATAACAAATGTAAATTCTAGTTATGGCCTATCACCATTTATAAATTATAAAAAACTTTGGGATGAGAATGAGTCCTAATGATAAGAAATTTTCTATTTTTTATTTTTATAATTTTTTCAAACCCCATTAACTCACAAGAAAAGTTAATTAATTTACTGAAAGATGACAACAAACTTATTTTTATTAGACACGCATATGCACCTGGTAATGGTGATCCTGCAAATTTTAAATTAAATGATTGTTCTACACAAAGAAATTTAAACAAAGAAGGTATTAATCAATCAAAAATTATTGGTCAGTTTTTTTCAAAAAATAAAATTCAAGTAGGTAAAGTCTTATCTAGCGAATGGTGTAGGTGCAAAGATACTGCAAAATTTGCCTTTAATGAATACTCTACTTTTGAAGCTCTTAATTCTTTTTATGACCCTAGGTTTGAAAAGAATAAAGATAAACAGATTAATGATTTAAAAGATTATATTAACAATTGGAATGGTAATAAAAATTTAGTTTTAATAACGCATTTTGTTGTTATTTCAGAAATTTTTAAAGTGGGTGCCAGCTCTGGTGAAATAATAATTTCTGATAAGGAACTTAATATACTCGCCCGTTATTAAAAAGGCCCCAATAAAGGGGCCTATTCATTAACTAGTAGAGAGAGTTAAGTTATTTTTATTAGTCTCTGATTGCGTAAGCAATTACTCCTGTTTCTGTAACGTCTGTACCTTTGATTTCACCTTCCTTACTTAATCTTAGACCAACAGTTGCTTTCATAATGCTAAACACAATGTAAGCTACTATAAAAACGAATATGTTTACTGATAGCACTCCAATTAACTGTGTATTAAACACGGCGTCAGAGTTTGTAGCAGGAACTATTAAAGTTCCCCAAATACCTGCAAATAAGTGTGCGGGTACTGCACCAACTACATCATCGATTTTTAGTGAGAATAATAGTTTAGTTCCATAAACCACAATTAAACCACCTACTGCACCAATTAAAATTGCCGCTAAAGGTGATGGAGCTAATGGTTCGGCTGTAACTGCAACTAATCCACCAATGCATCCATTTAACATTTGAACTACATCTGTTTTACCAAAGTGTAATCTTGTAATAATAGCGGCACCAATTACTCCACCAGCACCTGCTAAGAATGTATTAATAAAGATAGTTGATACTGCAATTGCATCATCAGCTGTACCCATTGCTAGTTGTGATCCACCATTAAATCCAAACCAACCTAACCAAAGGACAAAAACTCCTAGGGTTACAAGAGGTATTGATGATGCCGCAAATGGCTTTATCGGAGCTGGAGAACCAGACTTAGTAAATCTTCCTAGTCTAGGACCAATTATTATTGCACCAGCTAATGCTGCGGCACCCCCAGTTGAGTGTACTAACGTAGAACCAGCAAAATCAGAAAAACCAATAGAAGCTAACCAGCCTCCACCCCACTGCCAACCCATTACTATTGGATAAATAATTCCTGAAAGTATTGCTGCAAATAAAAAGAATGGCCATAATTTAATTCTTTCGGCCATAGTCCCTGACACAATTGAAACTGTTGTAGCACAAAATACCATTTGAAAATACCAGTCTGAACCATCAGAATACCCAGTATCAACTCCACTTGAATCTGACCAAGGTATAAATTTACCTATATAACCACCTTCAGGTATTCCATAAGCTAAATTATAACCCACCATCCAAAACATTATTCCTGAAATTGATAGTAAACCGATATTTTTTGCACAAATTACAGATACACTTTTTGATGTAACCATCCCTGACTCTAACATTGCAAATCCTGCAGCCATAAAAAATACTAAGAAACCACAAATTAGAAATAACAATGTATTAAAAATAAAACTTACTTCAGCAGAAACAGTTGTATCTGCCATACCTGTGCTACTCATATTTAATAAGAAAATTAAACTGATAAGTGGCGTACTTATTTTTTTTATTATTTTTGTCATTAAGACCTCCCTGTTTATGAGTTATTTATATTCAGGACTTAATTAAAAAATAATGCTAATGTTGAAAAAGAGGTATGCTATATTTGCATATACTAACAGCCTTAATACATTTCTGTAAAAGGCTGTTATTTAAATTTGAAAACTTAAATTATTTATTGAATACTTCTTTAAGTGCCTTAGCTGGTAAGAATTTAACTTTTTGAGAAGCACCAATTTGAATTTGCTCTCCAGTCCTTGGGTTTCTTCCAACTCTAGCTTTTCTTTTTGCAACTTTATAAGTTCCAAATCCAGCAATTTTTACTGAATCATCACCCTTTAAAGCGTCTAGAATAGTGTTAGTTATTGTATCAAAAGTACGCTCAGCGTCAGCTTTACTTAGGTTTAAAGAACCTGAAAGTTGCGCTATTAGTTGTTTTTTGTTCATTTTTTAGCTCCGGTTTTATTGGTTATTTTCATATATTTTACATTAAACCCCATAAATCAAGCATTATATTAGTGTCTCTTAAAATAAAAACCCCAATATATTGTGATTTGCTAAATTAGTATTGATTTTAAAGGATTTTTTAAAATTTAGAAAAATAAAGTAACTAAAATAAACCTAGGTCTTTTAGGTCATTAAACGTTGTAAAAAACATCAATGATAGCAATAAAAACATTCCGATTCGAAAAAAACCTTCCTGAGTTTTTTGAGATAAAGGGCGTCCTAATAATTTTTCAATACCATAAAACATTAAATGACCACCATCTAACATTGGAATTGGAAACAAATTTATTAATCCCAAGCTAATCGAAATATAAGCCATTAAGCTAACAAATGGCAAAATACCAAATTCGGCAACTTGTCCACTTATTTTGGCTATCCTAATTGGACCACCTAATTGTGAACTATCACCAGAGCCAGCAATCATACTTCCTATATACTTAAGAGAAGAAGTGCTTACATAATAAACTTCGTTAACTGCATAAAATAAAGCTTTAACTGGATTAAGTTTAACGTGATTTACCTCATTATTGTAGGCTCCAAGTTTAATACCAACCATACGTTTATTAATCTTATTACCAAGGTTGTCTTCACTCTCAACAATATTAGGTTTTACCTTAAAATCTAAGTTTTGGTCATATCTATTAACAGTAAAATTGATAAATTTATCAGTAGACATCATAATAAATTTTGAAACCTCCATGATACTTTTAACTTTGTTACCATCAATTGAGACTATAATATCATTGTCTTTTAAACCTGCTGCCATTGCAGGACTATCTTTTTGCACTTCATTAATAACTGCTGGAGTAAAATCTTTACCTGAAAAAGTATAAACAGAAAAAAATATTAGAATAGCCAATAAAAAATTAGCTAATGGTCCACCGAAAACAATTAAGGCCCTTTGATATAAAGGTTTTAATACAAATAATCTATCTTGATCTTCTTGACTATATTCTTTTATAATCTTTTCGTTATCAGCTTGACTATAAACATTTCTATCACCAAAAAACTTGACATATCCTCCAAGTGGTATGACACAAACCTTCCATCGTGTACCAGATTTGTCATTCCAACCAAACATTTCTTTGCCAAAACCTATTGAAAAATCAGTAACTCCTACTCCATAACGTTTAGCAAAATAATAATGACCATATTCATGAATAAATACTACAACAACAATTAAGGCTATAAAAGGTAATATGTAAGATAACATAATAATTTAATAATACTTTTTATTGATATAATTTCTAGGTAAAATTTTAAGATTTAATATTATAACCTTTTTTAAGTAATAATGTGACCATGATAACACAAATTATTAAAAAAAAGACCATTGAACTTATACTTATCCAAATATTAAAATCAGACACACCATAAAATGAAAATCTCAATCCATCAATTAGATAAACTACAGGATTAAAATAAGACATTTTTTGCCAGATGGGAGGTAGCATATCTAGAGAATACAAACTTCCTCCTAAAAATACCATAGGCGTTATCACTAATGATGGAATGATAGACATTTGTTCAAAATTTTTGCTAACGACACCGATTAAAAATCCAAATAAAGCAAAAGTAAAAGAAACTAAAAATAATAAAAATATCATTAACATTGGATACTTAACTGTCACGTCAGCAAAAAACGAAGCTGTAGCATAAATTACAGCACCAACAATTAGTGTTTTAGTAGCTCCAGCTCCAACAAAAGCTAAAACAGTTTCAAGCGTTGAAATAGGTGCTGCTAAAATCTCGTTAATAGTTCCATTAAACTTTGGAAAAAATATTCCAAACGAAGTGTTACTTATTGATTGAGTTAATAGTGTTAACATTAATAAACCTGGTACAATGAACGACCCATAACTAACACCATCAATGTTTTCAATGTATCCTCCAATAACTGAACCGAACACCACAAAATATAATGATGTGGATATTACTGGTGAAAGAATAGACTGACCTATAGTTCTTATAAATCTATTCATCTCATGAGTATAAATAGCTTTAAAGCCGTGATAATTAAATTTCATTGTTTTCCTTAACTAAATCAACAAAAATTTTTTCTAATGAACTTTGTTCCGTTATCAAATCTTTTAACCTTAAACCTGCATCTTTTATATCTTTAAGTAAATCAGTAATTCCAGTCTTTTCACCTTTAACCTTGTAAGTATAAGTTAAAGACATTTTTTTTTCATTAATAATTAAATTATACTTTTCTAATTCTTTTGGGATTTCTAATATCTTATCTTGTAATTCAATTGTTAGCTTTTTGTGACCCATTCGTTTTATCAATTCATTCTTATCCTCAACAACAATTATTTCACCTTGATTAATAACCGCAACACGATCTGCAATAGCTTCTGCTTCTTCTATATAATGTGTTGTCAAAATTATTGTAACACCAGTTTGTCTCAAATCTTCAACAACAAACCACATATCTTTTCTTAATTCAACATCAACACCAGCTGTTGGCTCATCAAGGAATAATATTTTAGGTTCATGTGATAATGCTTTTGCAATTAAAACTCTTCTCTTCATGCCTCCTGATAATTCTTTTAATTTTTGATCTTTTTTATCCCAAAGACTTAAATCTTTTAAAATTTTTTCGATGTGTTCTGGTTTGGGTGACTTTCCATATAATCCTCTAGAATAAGATACGGTATCAAAAACTGTTTCAAAGGACTCTAAATTTAGCTCTTGAGGAACAAGCCCTATTCTTGATCTTGTCTCTCTGTAATCTTTTATAATATCAAAATTATTTATTGTAACAGTTCCTGAGGAAGGTTTAACAATTCCACAAATAATACTTATTAAACTAGTTTTTCCCGCACCATTAGGTCCAAGCATTGCAAGAATTTCACCCTGTCTTACTTTAAGGCTAACATCATTAAGAGCTTTAAAACCATTGTCATAAACTTTAGATAATTTGTTAATGGATATTTGGATTTCAGACATTATGTTTAGATGTATATAGTTATTAATGTAGTTAATTCAACAAACCTAATAATTTAATGCATTATTTTATTATTTAATGTTTGTATCTTACGAGTAAAATTTGACTTAATTTGATTATTTCTTTAATAAACTTTATATATTCTTTTTTAAGAATATCAGTTTCTGGGGTGCTTTAAAAAGCTGAGAATATACCCAAAGAACCTGTTGTATAATCACAACGAAGGGAAAATATGAAAACAATATACTTAGATCAATCAACTACTATTATTGCTCTACTTTTAACTTCATTAGCTTTTGCTGCTATTGGAATAGTTTATTCAAGAGGTAAACTTTCAATTAACTCCTATTTAAATGCAGACAGATCAATTGGTAAAAGATCTTTAACCGCATCTTTAGTTGCATCTTGTTTTGGTGTGTGGATTTTAATTGGTCCATCAGAAGCTGCTACTTGGGGTGGTTTAGGAGCTATAATTGGTTATGGCTTAGGTCAAGCTCTACCCTTCTTAGCCTTTATTACTATCGGTCAGAGAATGAGAAAAATTATGCCTAACGGTAATACTCTTACTCAATTTGTTTTAATTAGATTTGGTAAAGCTATGTTTCGTTTAGTTTTATTATTAACAATAATGTACATGTTTGTTTATTTTGCAGCTGAAGTTACAGCAATTGCAAAAGTTGTTAACTTAATGTCAGGGTTTCCTCTTTGGCAAACCTCTCTTGTAATAATTGTTGCCACTCTATCTTACACTCTTTATGGAGGACTTAGAGCTTCAATTTTTACAGATAAAATTCAATTTATTATAATTATAATTTTATTAATATTTGCAATCAACCATATTTTTAATTCTGGAAATAATACTTTTTCTATGGATTTAATTAATGAGAAAGCTGGTACTTTAATGAGTGGTAAATATTTTTATGGATATACTGCTGGCTTAACTTTCTTCATTGCTGTTTTTGCAACCAACTTATTTGATCAGGGTGTTTGGCAAAGAGTATTTGCAGCTAAAAGCTCAGATGATTTAAGAAAAGGATTTATGTCTGCCTTTTTTATTGTAATTCCATTTATGCTTGTTTTAGGTTTCTTTGGAATTCTTGCGGTATCAGTTGATAAAGCAGCAGACCCTAGTACTTTATTCTTTAGTCTTTTGTTAGAGCCATTTACTGGAATTAATTCTTTGTTAACTATTTCAATATTAATTTTAGTGTTAGCTCTAGTGATTAGCAGTATGGATACACTTATTAATGCACTTTCAAGTACTATTACTATTGAAGGAAATAAGTTTATTGCTTTAAAAAATAAGAATAGTTATCTCGCACTTTCTAAATACTTAATAAGTGGTTTATCAGTAATTGTTTTTTTAATCGCATCTAAGGGTTACAGCGTCTTATTTATGTTTTTATTTGCTGATTTGTTATGTTGTGCAGCAGTATTTCCTATTTTTTATGGGATGTTCAAAGGCGATGTTGATGAAAAACTTTCTTTAATTTCAGTTATAGTTGGACTGATATCTGGATTGCTTTTATTTCCTAACCAAACTTTTGATAAAAGTATTCTAATTGGTGGATTCTTTCCAGCTGAAGGATTTCCTATTTGGATATCTACAGCATTATTATTTTGGTCATTTATTTTAGCAACATTTACACCTATGATTACAGTAATGTTTTTTAAAAAGAATGGTAACTTTAACTTTTCCAAGATTAACACTTCAATTAAAGAATAGTGAGTATTTATAATAATAAAAAAAACTTTTTTTATAAATTAAAGAGTAGCTGCAAGAAGGAATGGTCTGAATACACTAATCATAAATTTTTATCTGATTTAGTAAGCAACAAACTGCCAGATAAGAATTTTAAAAATTATTTAGTTCAAGATTATGTGTTCTTGCAGGAATTTCTTAAAATTTTAGCACTTAGTGTTTATAAATCTAATAGTTTTGAAGAAATTAATAGATCTGTAAATTTTATTAAAGGAATTGATGATGAGATCAAACTCCACATCAATTATTGTAAAAAGTGGAAGATACCCCTTAACTCTCTTAATAACATCGTAGTCGAGAAAGCTAATAGAGCTTATACTGATTATGTACTAGGTGTGGGTAAAAATGGAGATAATCTTGATATCTTCTCATGCCTATCAGTATGTATCATTGGATATGGTGAGATTGGGTTTAATCTTTCTAAAATTAAAAACTGGAAAAAAAGTAAATATAGTTCTTGGATTAAAATGTATTCATCAAAAGAATACCAACAAGTAGCTAAAGACAATATTAATTATTTAGATATTCTCTTGAAAAATAATAAGGGTAAAAAATTAAATATACTTAAAAGAAATTTTAAAAAATCAACTATCCTTGAAAGAAATTTTTGGGAATGTTTTATTTAAATTTTTAGTTGCTTAAAACTTCTAAAGGTAATGGGGCTTCTGGGTATTTTTCTTTACATAGTTTCTCATAATTTTTGCAAAGAGTGCTTATGGTATCATGAGCTTCATCCTTAGAGGTTAAAAATTTAATAAGAGTATCTCTCTCTAATTCAATTTCTTTAATATCTACTCCACTTAAATACTCACCCGTCTCAACTTCCCAGTAGGTATCGTTTAATTCTTCAATTTTTAGAGTGTTAAGCTTTTTTTGAAGTTCAATAATAATTTTATCATCTGTTTTACTATCTTTCATTGGAGAGTTTGTTAATTTTCCTAAACATTTATCTTTAATATCATTTAAAAAAGTATTGTAAGGCTTACCTTCTGCCAATCCTGTAAAGTGATTACTTTCAAAGTATTTAATAATTGCAGCATTAGTTGAGATTTTATTTTTTCCTTTTGCAACTGCTACCTGGACGTAGACTTCTTGGCTAATATATTCATTTAGATATTCTTTGATTTTATCTGATAACATTTTTGAATTATTAATTTAATTAGTGTTCTGCTCTAAATTTTGAATGACAAGACTTACAGCTACTCCACATATATTTTCCAAGAGTTGCTTTCATATCTTTTGTTTCATCAATAACAGATGTAAGCTCAATCATATTATTTGAAGCTTTTGTCATTAATAAATTAAATTCATCTTTATATTCCCAAATAGATGGCAAAGCTTCTGTTTTAAATCCTACTTTTGAACTTTCAGGAAAAAGATCTAATAATCTTTTATAATTACCACTCATTTCAATCATTAGTTTTTTTGCTTCATCTAAATTTCCATCAGAAGCAAGACCTTGGACTCTTTTTGCAGTTTTGTAATTTTTGCTAAAAATAGATTTTCTTTCTTTGATAATCTCTTCAGCAGTTTGTTCTGCAACAGCACTAAAGCTAAATAGTAATATTAATATAAAAAATAAAGTATTTTTAATTATCTTCATAATATGTTTAATTTAAATATGCCCATGTTAAATAATAAATCAAAATATGGATTACTCAGTAAATTATTCCATTGGCTAACTGCCGCAGGATTAATAGTTCAGATACCTTTGGGTTTTTATTTGGTAGATTTGGACTTTGATCAATCTAGAGTTGATATAGAAAATTATCATATATTATTTGGATTAATTATATTTTACATAACTCTAATAAGATTGACCTTTAAACTATTATCACCTACACCAAATTTTAATGATAATGCCTTTCCTGCTCAAAAAATTTTAGCAAAGTTGAATCACTTTTTTTTATACTTAGCTTTATTAACAATAACTATATCGGGGATTTTTAAGAAATTATTTAATGGTGAGAATTTGGTTATTTTTTTTAAAAAAATTAATTTAACCTATAATTATGAACTTTCTGAGCAGTTTTATTCAATTCATATTTTGGCAAATTATATATTAATTGGATTAGTTGCATTGCATATTTTAGCAGCACTGTTTCATAAATTTTTTTTAAGAGAAAATATTTTAAAGAGAATTTTTTAAATTTTTGTAAATATTATACATTTAAGTTTATCATTAAATAAAATGATTTTTTTATATTTAAAATTGATTTCAATAACCCCATTAGAAATTTGAAGTGAACTAAACTTTAATAAAGTTGATATATAACGTTGTTTTATCATCTTTAAGTAAATATTTTTTTTAATATTAACTTTAAAATTAAATTTGGTAATATTTTTTTTAATATCAAGTTGAAGTAATTTTTTCCAAATAAGGTTATCTCTTTTAAACGATTGCTTAAGTTTTTGTTCCATTAAAAAAAATGTAGGTATTTCATTATTTTTTGTATCTAAAGTTAAAATTAAAATAATCCCTCCAACGTTTAAACTAGAGTATGAGTAAGTTAAGATTTTCTTAATATCCTTCAAATTAAAAAAATGAATAGTTTGTTTAATTAATATTAAATCAAATTTCTTTTTATTGTTCTTAAGATATTTAATTGCATTTGTTTTTTTAAAAGTAATTCTTTTGTCAAAATCTTTGTGATTTTCGATATCAATTCCAATAGGTTTATCTATTAACTTGAGTTTAGAGGATAATGAACCCATTATCTTACCACGACCACATCCAATATCTAAAATTCTTGAATATCTATTTAATTTTTTTTGTTTTACCAAAAAATTATTGAAGGTCTCAATATATTTTGTAGATGAAATCCAGGTTTTGTTGTCCCAATTTTTAATTCTTAACATTAGAATAATCTAAATTATAATACAGAATTTTTATTAAATAATTAAAGGGTTTAAGTGCACAGTAATTTTATACGCGAAATAGTTGTATAAAAATTTTGCATACCTGGTGACAAAATATAGCATTTTAAAATTAATCAAAATTTATTAGTTTAGAATAATAACAATTAACAAATGAGATTAATATAAGGAGATAAGAAATGGAAAAAGAAATGTTAGTAGTAGCTAAGTTCAAAGAAGAAAAAGGTTTGCCTTTTCCTAATTGGCTTTAGATATAAATTTTATCCGATAATCCGTAGATAAGAGTTGCACTTAAAATTGTAAACACTAATGGTGCAATAACTCCTTCATTAGAGTCGTTCATTACACCAGTTTTATCAACTTTAATTGAGTAAGTATTAACTAGAAAAATACAAAGATTTTGAACAAAAACTAAATTAAAGAATGCCCAAGTTCCTTCAACACCATTGGGTCTTACAAACATTATGTAGATTGCCATTAAAAATGAGCCAAGAAATAAGGCTCCAGTCATTCTCATAATGGTAGCTGCAGACTTATCTATTTCAAATTTTTCCCTAAATTTTTGGTTTCCTATTATCATTTGATAAGCATACGCACCCACTCCTATAAAATGGATTAAAAAAATAATTAAATAAAAAATGCCATTAAACTTATCAATCATAAATCAACTCTAACATAAATTGATTTTTAATTAAATTTAAATTTTTATGAAACCTATTATGGGTTTTAAAAACCTTATTTTATTTGCTTTTCAATTTTTAATTGAATGAATTTTTTGCATAATTGATATTCAGAAATGTCGCATGACTTTTTAATAAATATGTAACAAATTGTTCTTAAAGTTAACATTGACATTCAACAGAAAGGAATTGATGCAAGCAATATACACAAGAACAATGAGAGTTAAAGACGAAATGCTAGGTAAAGCAATGGAGATTGGCAAAGGTTTAGCAAAAGTAAGAAAAAAATATTATCCTAAACACCAAATCTATTTTTCTTTTCAAATTGGTGGTGATCCGAGAACAATTCGAGAAACTTTAATTGGTACAATGTTTGAAGATGATAATTTTGAACAAGATGCAAAAATGTCAGCTGATAAAAAATATCAAAGTCTTCAAAAACAATTAAAGAAAGTTGCAGTTGAAGGAACTATTGAAGATGAAATCAGAGTCATCTTTAGTGAATAAATAAACAAAAAGGAGATAACAAATGAAAAACTACATAGTAACACATACGTTTAAATCAAAAGAAGCGAAAGCTAAGATGATGGAAGTTACTGGTTCAATGTCGATGGAAGATATGACTAAAGCAATGACAAGTGACAATGCAAAATGTCAAATGAGCTGGAATACACCAGGTGATAACTTAACAATGTTTTGTTGGTGGAAAGGTACTGATCCAGACGCAATTAACAAACAATTAGAGTCTATGAACGATTTCTATGAACCTCACAAATTTGTTGAGTGTACAGACGATATTATAGATTTTAATGCTAACTAAAAAAAATAAAATAATAATGAATAAGATAATATTTGTAATTATAAGTATTTTTTTTTCATTCCCTGCTTACGCAGATATGAGTAATGATAATAAATCTAAAGCTTGGGACTGTAGCGGTATCTACTTGTCTAATTACTTTTTGCCAATAGGTGAAACTTTTGAGTACAGCATGAAGGAAAAATCTATGTCCTCAGTAAAAGTTTTAAAAGAATATGCTCTAGAGATTGGTATACCTGAAAAAGAGTGGGATCAGGGAGTTAATAAGGCTGCTGATAAACATTATGGGTCTAAGTTTGACAAAGCAAAAACTGAAGAGTGTCATACTTTTTTAGAAGGACTTATTCCTAACGGTAAAGAACGAGTAAACAAAGTAGTATTATATTAATAACAAATAAAAGGAGAAGAAATGGAAAAAGAAATGCTAGTAGTAGCTAAGTTCAAAGAAGGAGAAGGTAAATTTGAAAAATTTATGGGATTTATGCAATCTCCAGAAGGATTAGCTGAGAGAAAAAAAGTTGCTATTGTAGAAAAAACTATGGCGTCAGTAACACCCGATAAAAGTGCAGTGATGTTTAAAATACATTGTACTGATGAAGCTGCTTTAATTAAGTTTATTGAAGGTACTGAAGTGTCTAAACCTATCATGGATGAGGTTATGGGTAGTTACATGATTTACGATTTAACTAAAGTTAAAGAAGGATAAAATATGTCAATTTTAGCAAAAATGGATGCTGCTATGACAGCTAAAGATGAAGCTGCTATGAATGAAATTTTTCATGATGATTATAAATTTACAATGCATGCATCAGGAAAAGTTATGGGAAAAGTAGATGTAATTAAATGGGCAATGAGTGGAGATATCAATAAAGATAAAATTAGAGTTCTTTTTGAGAATGATCAAATTGGTGTTGAGCACTCATTTGTAACCTTTAATGATGGAAATACTGAGGCAGTAATGGCTGTCTACAAATATCAAGATGGAAAAGTTGTTTCACTTGAAACAGGTGCTACAAAAATATCTAAATAACTAGTTGAGGCATTTTGTATATGCAAAGTGACAATGTTGGTTATATCAAAAACTTATTATTTTCCTATTGTTTGGTTAATTAATCAAACAAAGGAAAATATGAAAAAAACAATAATAACATTATTTTTAGTACTTTTTACAAGTTCAGTTTATGCAGGTTCTTGCCCAATGATGGCAAAGAGTATAGATGATAAAATTGCTGAAGCTCAAATGCTAAAAGATCAAGGTATGGCAGCCCATGATGCTGGTGACCATGCTAAGTCAGAAGAGCTTTTAGGTAAAGCTATGATGCTTTTTAAAAGTTAATAAATAATTATATATATTTAGCAGGATTTCATTTAGAATAATTAAATGAGTCTCGCTACTTCATACGCTTTCTTAATATTAGCTGTCATCTTAGGTGTTACTTCAAATAGCTTTGCTAAAACTGCTGAAGGTTTCACTCTTCTTTTTCCTAGTATAATTACTGCGATTACAATTGTTTCATGCATGTATGCATTATCTATGGTGATGAAAAATATTCCAATGGGAATTACTTATGCTTCATTTGCTGGATTAACTATTATCGCAACTGTAGTTGTTGGTGTTATTAGATTTAATCAAGTGCCAAATCTTTATTCAATAATTGGTTTGGGTTTAATTATAATAGGTGTATTAATGGTGAACTTATTAGGAAATAATTAATTATGATTTCAAAAAAATATTCTCAAACTTTGTTTATGATTTTTATGTCATTTGGAATGAGTGTTATAATGAGTGGGGTGGTTACTGCTGTAAACACTGGTATTAGTGATGGTTTTTTAGAAAGATATCTTAACTCTTGGTTGTTTGCTTTTCCGGTAGCATTGTTTGCTGCTTTTACCATGGCTCCGATTATAAGACCGCTGGTTAATAAAATTGCTTCAAAAGATTAATTTAAAAAAAGTTTTTAGAGGAGTTTCTTAAATTATCGAGACTCTACTCTTCAGTCAGGTTGTATTCAATAAATATATTAAAATAAATATTTTGAATAGAATTCATAGAAATGATATATTGAATTTATCAACAAAGGAGGTGCGATTATGAATTTATCACCACCTGACACTTAGCTGGTGTGATTTAATAATCTAAGACAAAAAAATATAAGTCCATTATTATGGATTTTGCGTAAATCGCTTAATTATAGGGGAACTCTTTTGGAGTTTTCTGAAAGGGTGTCCCCCTTAGAAATTATCTGGTAATACGTGAGAATTATCATCCCTTAAAGTAATTTCAATTTCATCAACTACGTTAGATACATCAAGTGAAGAATATAAATGAGGAAACATATTTCCATCAGATGCTTGTTCCCATAGTAAATTTTCAAGTTTAAAAGCATCTACTTTTAATAAAATTAAATCTTTTTGGTTTTGATAAAATTTTTTAAGTGTACCCTTAACTTGATCTTCTCCAGAGAAATGGATGTAGCCATCTTCAAGGTCTTTTTTAGAACCCTTATATTCACCTTTTTTTTTAATTTCCAACCAATCAGATTTTGTACAGATTTTGTAAATAAACTTAAGTTCCATCTAAAATTTATAGTATTCAGTGAGGTTTTTGACAATAAGAAACTTCCCTCAAGAGAGGGAAGTTAATATTAACTATCTAATAGAGAGAGAAGATAATGTTAATTTTTGAATTTTTAAGGAACTTTTAAAACAAAAAATAATTATTGCAACATGTTAATTTCGCTATGTAGCTATGCTTTACCAAGAAGAATTTGGCTCACTTAAAAACTGAATTTCTTCTGGAGTTGATTGCCTGCCAATTATCTTATTTCTATGAGGGTACCTATGAAACTTTCTTATTGCTTTAGTGTGATCTTTCCAAAACTTGCGAATATCAACGATACCTGGATGATCTTTTAAATATTTATCTAACAAATAATAAGCCATTTCATGATCAGTTATCTCTTCACTATGAATTAAAGGCAAAATCATAAAAAACCTTTGGCTTTCGTTCATCTTATCTAAAAAACCAGCATAGACTGCATCATTAACAATTAATCTTGATTTATGATCTTGTTCAAAAGCCTTCTTGTCACCTCTAAACATATTTCTTGAAAACTGGTCAAAAAGAATAACTAAAGCTAAGCAGCCTAGAGCGATATCTTGCCAATCATCATATTCATTAGCACTAGCAAGCTCATAATCTTTTAAAAATCTGTCTTTAATCAATTGATCAAAATCTTTATGTTTTTGAAATCTTTTTTTTGATGATGTATCTTTAAACCAAAAATCTAATATTTCTTGAGCTTTGTTATGCATTTATTTTGAAACAGGCTTTAATAATTTTAAAAACTTATTATGAATAGTTTTATTCGATGATACTAAAATATTTCCAGCATTAATTGCATCTCTATTATCCCATGTAGAAATATTTCCTCCAGCAGCTTTGACTATTGGTATCAACGGATGAATATCCCAAATTTTATTTGAACATTGTATCACAATATCAACTCTACCCTCTGCTAAATGAGAGTAACTTAAAGCATCGCTACAAGGGAACTGCATTAATTTCAAAATTTGAGGGATTTTTTTTTGTTTATCAAGAGATAACCAACCATGAAATGCAGCTGACACTTTGACACTTTTAAATGTAGCTTTTTTATTTACAGAAATTTTTTTTCTTTTTCCACTCTGAAATACGTAAGCAACTTTATCTGAATAATTTAAATAATATTTTTTAAGTACTGGAAAATTTGCTAATCCTAAAATTGGATTACCTTTATAATTTAATGATATCAAATTGCTCCAAGTTGGGTTACCAATTACAAAAGATCTTGTTCCATCAATTGGATCAATGACCCAAGTAAAATCACTTTTAGATTTTTTATGACCGAATTCTTCTCCAATTACTTGGTGATCTGGAAATTTCTTTTTTAATTTAGATCTAATAAATTTCTCAAAAGCTTTATCGGATGTGGTTACTGGATCGTATCCTTTACCTTTAAGTTTATTTGAAACTTTAAAAGTCTTATTAAGTTTAAAATAATAATAAGTTGTTAATTCTTTTGCTAATTTGTTTAAAAAATTAGCGTATAATTTATACTCTTTTGAACTTACTAAACTTTTCATGATATTTTGTTAATTTGTTCTTCTGCTTCTTTTATAGATTTTTCATAATCTAAAGCCATTTGATCAGCAGCTATTATATCAATTTTTTTTATTCCAAAAAAATTTAAAACATGAATTAACCAAGGTGTTAAAAAATCTTCTTTGCTATTAATCTTGGTCCCACCAGATGTAATAACAAGGTAAACTTGTTTATCTTGAAGTAAACCAACTCTACTTCCGTCTTCATTATATTTAAAGGTTTCTTTAACTCTAGCAGCCAAATCAGACCATGCTTTTAAAGTGGCTGGTGGTCCAAAATTATAAATTGGAACAGAAATAATTATAACGTCACTTTCTTTAAGTTCTAATACAAGCTTATCTGATAGCTCAAACATCTTTTTATGTTGTTCGGTTCTTTCGCTTTCAGGTATTTTCATTCCAGACTCTGTTAAGCCTGACACAAAAAGCATTTCATCATCTAAGTCTCTATAAACTACCTCATCTTCAGGTTTCTTAATTTTATCCAATAATTTTTTTGCTAAAGCTCTAGATGTTGAGCCTTTTTTTCTAGCACTAGAATCAATTTGATAAATTTTCATAGAATACTAATTACCCGAAATTTTGCATAAATGGAAAGATATTTAAAATATAATACCCAAGAACCTGTAATTGATTAGTTAAAATCAAGACTCCAGTAATTAGCAAAATAAATCCACCAATTTTAGAGACTAAATTAATATTCTTTCTGAAATTTTTAGAAAAAATTAAAAATTTTTGCATCAGATATCCAGATAATACAAATGGTATAGCTAAACCCAATGAGTAAAAAGTTAATAAAGTTACAGCTTGAAATATCGTTTCTTCAGTAGATGCTAATGCTAAGATAGATCCTAAAATAGGTCCTATGCATGGTGTCCAACCAAAACCAAATGCCATTCCAACTACAAAAGAAAACCAAATATTATTGTTTTTTTGTGTGTATATTTTTTTTTCAAAGTTTAAAAAACCTATATTTAAAAATCCAATTAATTGTAGTGAAAAAATTATTATAACCAAACCTGCAACTATTCTTAGAGTTTGAGAATTTTGTAAAAGAATTTGACCCAAGTAAGAAGCAGCTGCTCCAAAAATAATAAAAACAAAAGAAAAACCTAAAGAAAATAATATTAAGGGTGTTAGGTTTATCTTTTTTCTTTCTAATAATTCACTTAAGGATGCACCTGAGACAAAAGAAATATATCCAGGTATTAATGGTAAAACGCATGGAGATAAAAAACTTATCAATCCTGCTCCAAATGCAATTAATAATTCTATCATATTAAATTATTCATCTATTAATTGAATTGTTTGAGTTCCTAGATTATCTACTGATAGTTCCATTTTATCACCATCTTTTAAAAAAACTGGTGGTGTCATTCCAAGACCTACTCCTGGTGGTGTACCAGTTGTGACGATATCTCCTGGCATTAAAGTAATAAAACTTGTGATGTGAGCAATAATGAAATTAAAATTAAAAATCATTTGATTTGTATTCCCTGTTTGATGTCTTTTGCCGTTTACATCTAAAGATAAATTAAGATTTTGAATATCTTTAATTTCATCGCTAGTAACTAAATAAGGTCCTAGTGGTCCAAATGTGTCACCTGATTTACCTTTTACCCACTGCCCACCTTTATTTTTTTGCCAATCACGTTCACTAATGTCATTGCAAATACAGTATCCAAAAATATAATCTTGGGCATCTTTTTCTTTAATTCTTTTAGCTTTTTTACCAACTATAAATGCAATCTCTACTTCATGATCTAGTTTTTCTGAACCTTTGGGTATTATAACGTTATCATTGGGTCCTACAATACAATGTACTGACTTGTTAAAAAGAACTGGGCTTTTTGGTGGCTCTGCACCAGTTTCTTTTGCATGATCTGTATAATTTAATCCTATTGCAAAAAAATTCCCTGGCTTGGTAATACATGATCCAATTCTGTTATTTTGATCTATTTCTTCTAATTTTTCTAAGTCAATTTTTTTTAACTTTTTAAGATTTTCAAAATTAATTGTTTCTGGATTGAAATCTTTAATATGAGATGAAAGATTTCTAAATTTACCATTTTTATCTATAGCTGCTGGAATTTCTTTACCAGTATCACCTAACCTTAATAATTTCACTAAATTAACCTTTAATCCCCATGTGGGTATATTTAACATTTAGATAGTCTTTAATAGCCATTGACCCACCTTCTCTACCATAACCACTTTGCTTAATTCCACCAAATGGAGCTTCTGCAATTGCAACAACTCCTGTATTAACAGCAACAGACCCTGTTTCTAATTGTTCTGACGCCAGGTAGGCTGTTTCCATTGAATTAGTACAAACATAACTGCATAATCCTAACTCATGATTATTTGCTCTTTCAATTACTTCGTCAAAAGATTTGAAAGATAGCATTGGCACCAATGGTCCAAACGGTTCTTGTTTCATAATTGTATAATCATCTTTTACATTATCAAATATTGTTGGCTCATAAAAAAAACCTTTATTAAAACCAGCTGGTCTTTTTCCACCTAATAAAACATTAGCACCCTCTTGTTTGGTTTTTTCAACTAACTCTTCAATCTCATCTAATCTTTTTTTAGTGGTTAAAGGACCTAATTGGGTATCGGGGTCCATTCCGTTGCCAATTTTTAGTTTTTTAGTTTTTTCTATAAATAAATCTACAAATTCATCTTTTTTAGATTCTTGAATATAAAATCTATTAGGGGATATGCAAACTTGTCCATTATTTCTAAATTTTGCAGCTATTGCCATATCAGCCGCTTTTTTAATATCTGCATCATCAAATACAATAAAAGGTGAATGACCAGACAATTCCATAGTTACTCTTTGAACTTTATCAGCAGCTTGTTTTAATATTAATTTTCCTACTCTTGAAGAACCTGTAATTGAAATTTTTTTTACTATATCTGAATCAATTAATTGAGATGCTATACTTGGAGGATCACCTGATAATAAGTTTACTACACCTGCTGGTACACCGCACTCCTTACAAATATCAACCATCTCCATTACAACACCAGGAGTTATAACATCAGGTTTAATAATAACGGAACAGCCAGCTGCAAGTGCAGTTGAAATTTTCCTAGCAGACAAAACTAATGGAAAATTCCATGGTGATAATCCAGCTACAACTCCAACTGGTTGGTAATAAACATGTACTCTTGTATCTTCAAATCTACTTTCAACTGTTTGTCCATAAATTCTTTTTGTTTCTTCAGAATTCCATTCAAAAATATCTGCTGCACCGGCTACCTCTCCTTTTCCTTCAGCCAGAGGTTTTCCAACTTCTAATGTCATCCATTTAGCAAGTATATCTTGTTTTTCTCTCATCTTATCTGCAATTTTTCTAAGAGTATAAGCTCTTTGCCATGGTGGAGTTTTTTTCCAAACTTGTAGTCCTTTTTCAGCTGACTTTAATGCACGTTCAACATCTACAGGTGTTGCTTTTGATGCATGACCTAGAACTTCTTCTGTTGCAGGATTGATAACTTCATAAGTTTCCTTATTAGAAGAGGGTGACCAATTGCCATCGATAAATTGTCCAAATTTTTCGTACATAATTTGCTAAACCTTGAGTTGATTTTAAAAAATAATTATTCAAATTTTTAACAAATATGCTTAAATCTTACAAATTAATAAAGGAGAAAATTATGAAAAAATATATTGTCATGGGCAATTATACAGCAAAGGCCTTCCAAGGTTTTATGAAGGACCCTAAGCAAGATAGATCAACCGCAGTAAAAGCATTAACTGAAGCAGTGGGTGGAACATTTGAATCTTTTTATATTACGAGAGGTCCTTATGATTTTGTTGCTGTCACATCAGGAGATATGCCTTATGAAAATTTTGCTGGTATAAAATTAGCTGTGGAAGCTAGTGGAACAGTTGAAAATATGGTTATTCTTGAAGAGATGAATATGAACAAAGCAGCTGAGCTTGCCGCTAAAGCTATGGCTGGTTACAAGCCTGCTGGTTAATTATTCTTACTAACTTCCAGCTGACGGCAGTTGGAGGTTAACTAGCTTCAAATAAAGTTGGAAACATTTTACCAGATAAGTCATCACCATTTTTATAACCATTATTTTCCATAATAGTTCTTTCTTCTCTAGCCCAACCTCCTCTATAAATAATTTTAGAATTTTCTTTTGCCATTCTCAATGTGTATCTATGAACATCTTTTTTAGGTGTAACAGCATTTAATCCTCCATGCAGAGTTCTAATGTCAAAATAAATACAGTCACCAACTTCTAAATCCCATTGTAAAAATTCATAATCATCTTTATTTTCTAATATGTTTGGAGTTAATTCATACTTTTTTCCATTAACAATTCCGGCTTTACCATCAACATGGTGGCCATCATTAAATCTAGTTCTTAGAAATAGTTTATCCCATAAATGTGAACCTTTAATCCAAGCAATACCATCTTCTTTTTTAACTGACTCAAGCGGTATCCATAAAACACACATTGAACCTTCAAAATCAAAATAAGAAATGTCATGATGAAATGGGGGTGATGATTTTGATCCTGCTTCTCTAAAAAACCAATTATCCATTACTAAATTAACTTTTTTAGCCCTTAAAAGTTCTGCTGCGATTTTTGGTGTTGGTGAATTAAAAACAAAATCTTTAAATTCTTCATGTAAATCCCAAGTCCAAAAATCTTCATAATATCCAGGTAAATTTTTGTCTTTTGTATGATTAACAAATCTTGGGCTTGGATTTTCTTTACCTTTTTTTATTCCTATTTTTAACTTTTCAATCCATGCGTTATGAAATTTACCTTTAATTAGAACGGCACCATCTTTTTTAAATTGTTCTATTTCATTATTATTGATAATTTTACTCATATATTATTATAATAATATAATATAATAAGAATCATATGAAAACACTAACTGATACTTTTGGAAGAAAATTTCCCTACATAAGAATGTCTATTACGGACGTGTGTAATTATAAATGTACATATTGTTTACCTGAAGGTTATAAAAAAATACCTGGGGATACCAGAAGCTTTATGACAGGTGAAGAAATATCAAGATTAACAAAAGCTTTATCAGAATTAGGTGTTTGTAAAATAAGATTAACTGGTGGAGAACCAACAGTAAGAAAAGATTTTTTTGATATTCTTAAAAATATGAAACAGAATTCAAATATTTCAAAAATAACAATGACTACAAATGGCTATCAATTAGATAAAATCGCTGAACGATTAAATGAGTCAGGTCTAGATGGAATTAATATCAGTATTGACAGTTTAAATAGAGATACTTTTAAGAAATTAACGGGTCATGATAGACTTTTGCAAATTTTAGAAGGAATAAAGATTTTACAAAATTTAAATTTCAAAAACATAAAGGTCAATGCTGTTTTGCTTAAAGGTATTAATGACACCTATGAGGAGTTTGAAAAATTTGGAAACTTTATTAAAAACAACAAGATTGATTTCAGGTTTATAGAGTTAATGCAAACAGGAGATAACCTTAATTTTTTTAAAAAAAATCACGTATCTTCAAAAATATTTAAAGATTATTTAGAAGAAAATGAATGGGTATATCAGACTTATGGTAAGGATGCTGGCCCTTCATTAAATTATATTCATCCTGAGTATGATGGGAAATTTGGATTGATTGCACCCTACTCTAAAGGTTTCTGCGAAACATGTAACAGATTAAGAATTACTTCTAGAGGTGATTTGAGACTTTGTTTATTTGGAAATACAGGAATTAGTATTCGTCATCTTTTGCAAAACGATAATCAAAAAGATGAACTTGTGGATTTAATAATTAAACAATTACATCTCAAAAAAGAATCACACCATTTAGAGATAGGAGAGACAGGTGTTACTCCAAACTTATCGAGCACTGGGGGATAATGAAAAATTTAAAAGTAATAAATCAAGAAGAATTAAAAGATTGGGCTAAGGAAATTTTTAAAAAAAATTCTTTTAATATGGTTGATGTATCTTCAAAAAAAGAAACTTTTAGAAGAGCTTTAGCATCTGGCAAGATTTATGTTGGTAAAGAAGTGTTTGGTTTAATTAAAAATAAAGAAATGCCTAAAGGTGACCCTATTACTTTAGCTGAAGTGTCAGCAGTTCTGGGAGTTAAAAAAACAAGTGAATTAATACCACTGTGCCATCCACTTCCAATAGATCACACTGCAACTAAAATTATTATGCATGACGAAGATAATTCATTAGAGGTTTTTTGTGTTGTTTCTGCTGTTGCAAAAACTGGAGTTGAAATGGAAGCTATTATGGGTGTTAACGCAGCACTAATAACTATTTATGATTTAAGCAAAATTATAAATCCACATCTTAGAATTGATAATGTTAAATTATTAATTAAAGAAGGTGGAAAAAGTGGTTTATGGACAAATCCAGATGGTTTACCTAAATTCTTAGATAATATTTTTTAATCATGAAAATCAAGCTTGAACTATTTGGTGCAAGTAGAGACTTTAGTGCTAAAAATTACTTAGAATTTAATATAAATGGACAGCTCGAAATCAAAGATTTTAGAAAAGAAATAATCAATTACTTAAATAAAAATTTTAAAGGTAATGAAGATTTTATAAAAATTGTAAAAACTTCTGCTTTTTGCTCGGAAGATAATCAAATTATTAATGATAATTTCAAAATTATAAAAGATCAAAAAATTGGAATTATACCTCCTATAGGTGGTGGTTGATGCTACATACAAAAATAATAGATATTAAAAAAAACAAAATAAAAACTTCTGAAGCTGAAGCATTTGTAAAATCTTCATCATTTGGAGCGTCAATTATTTTTAATGGCACTGTTAGAAATATCAATGAAGATAAAGAAGTTGTAGGAATGACTTACGATACTCATGATGATCTTGTATTAAAAAGCTTTGAAGAAATTTATAACGAAACTTCTGAAAAACTTAAAATTACAAGTAAAGCAGTTTTTATTGAGCATATTAAAGGTTTTGTTGGACTTGGAGAAATTAGTATTATTATAGCGGTTGCTTGCAAACATAGAGATCAAGCTTACATATTATCTCGTTATATAATTGAAGAAATTAAAAAAAGATCTCCTATATGGAAAAAAGAACACTATAAAAATGAAAAAAGTGAGTGGTTAAAAGGTAATCCTATTCAAAATGAAAAAATATAAATATTCAGAAATAACCCCAGAGCAAATATATAATAAAAGAAGAAAATTTATTAAATCTATTGGGTTAGGTGTTGGCTCAATATCGTTAAGTACTTTTCCATTTTTTGGTAAAGCTTATTCTCAAAATAAAACAGATTTGACGACTTACCAGGATATTACTACTTATAACAACTATTATGAATTTGGAACTGGCAAAAGAGATCCTTTTAAAAACTCAAAAGAATTTAAAACTAAACCGTGGAATGTGACTATTGAAGGTGAAGTAGATAGTCCAATCACACTTTCAGCTGAAGAAATAATTTCTTTGTTACCCTCTGAAGAAAGAATCTATAAACTAAGATGCGTTGAGGGTTGGTCTATGGTTATTCCTTGGATGGGATTTTCTCTTAGTAAACTACTTAATAAAGTATCTATTAGAAATAGTGCAAAATTTGTTGAATTTGAAAGTGTTTATGACCCTGAACAAATGAAAGGTCAAAGATATCCAGTTTTAAATTGGCCTTACAGAGAAGGCTTACGAATTGATGAGGCTATGCATCCTCTAGCAACAGTAGTAACTGGTTTATATAGAAAACCTTTACCAAATCAAAATGGTGCTCCATTAAGAATTTTTCTGCCATGGAAATATGGTTTTAAAAGTGCAAAAGCAATTGTAAAAATAAAATTAGTTAAAAAGATGCCAACATCATCTTGGATGAGATCATCCCCAAATGAATATGGGTTTTATTCAAATGTTAATCCAAATGTATCCCATCCAAGATGGTCCCAGGCTACAGAGCGTATAATAGGTGAAGGCATATTATCACCTAGAATTGAAACTGAAATGTTTAATGGATATGGTGATGAAGTTGCAAATTTATATTCAGGTATGGATTTAAAGAAAAATTTTTAAAATATAAAATTACTTTGATGCATATAAAAAAATACATAAAAGTAACAATTTTTTTTTTATCCTTACTACCAATACTTATTATTTTTTATCAAATTATCTTTAACCAATTAGGTCCCGAGCCTGTAAAAGAAATTACACATGTGACTGGTAATTGGACACTTCGTTTTATTATAATTACACTTGCAATGACACCTCTACAAAAATTAACTAAATTTAATTTTTGGATTAGCTATAGGAGAATGTTTGGTTTGTTTGTTTTTTTTTATGCATCAGCACACATGATGACATATGTGGGAATAGATTATCGCTTTGATTGGTCTAGTATCGGTGATGATATTGTTAAAAAAAAGTTTATATTTGCTGGATTTTTAGCTTGGCTTTTATTAGTGCCACTTGCTCTTACTTCATCTAAACGAATGATTAGAATTTTAAAAGATAAGTGGAAAAAACTACACAAACTTATTTATATAATTTCTTTACTAGGAATTACTCACTACTTGTGGTTAGTTAAAGTAGTTACAATTGAACCCTTAATTTACCTTACAGTTATAGTAATTTTACTCGTTCTTAGAATTAAAATGAAGTTTAATTAATTGTATTTTTTTCTGGAACACAAATCTCTGATCTTGTTAAAAATCTTCTTCCAGTTCCATTATCTAGTGAAAACATTCCACCCATACCTTGAATACAATCAATAATTAAATCTGTATTTTTCCATGCTTCATGTTGAGTTTCACTGATATAAAAAGGAATACCACCAATTTTTCCAATTAAAACATCGTCATCACTTACAAGAAATTCTTTAACTGGGTAACACATTGGAGCACTACCATCACAACATCCACCAGATTGATGAAAGAGTAATTCTTTACCATGATCTTTTTTAAGATCTTCTATTAATTCTAATGCTGAAGGTGTTGCTGAAACTTTCATAGTTATATGGCCTGTAGTTTAATACAGACCACTATAATATATCCCTTAAAAGAAGCCTAATTTTTTCTCACTGTAAGACACGTGTAAATTTTTCACCTGTCTATAATGATTAAGCATCATTTTATGTGTTTCTCTGCCGATTCCAGATTGTTTGTAACCGCCAAAAGCAGCATGAGCTGGGTAGGCATGGTAACAGTTAGTCCAAACTCTACCTGCTTGGATTCCTCTTCCCATTCTATAAGCAACATTTCCGTTTCTAGTCCAAACACCTGCTCCTAAACCATAAAGAGTATCATTGGCAATTTCTAATGCATGAGCCTCATCTTTAAATTTAGTAACAGATACTACTGGTCCAAAAATTTCTTCCTGGAAAACTCTCATAGAGTTATTACCTTCAAAAATAGTAGGTTGGATGTAATTTCCTTTTTCCAGACCACTGTTTAAGTTAGCAACCTCACCACCACATAGAACTTTGGCACCTTCTTTTTTACCTAAATCTAAGTAAGATTTTATTTTTTCCATTTGCTCTAATGATACCTGAGCACCAATCATAGTTTCCATTTTTAACGGATTGTCTTGCTTAACAGCTTTTGTTCTAGCAATAGCTCTTTCCATGAATTTATCATAGATAGATTCTTGGATTAATACCCTGCTAGGACAAGTACAAACTTCACCCTGATTAAGAGTAAACATCGCAAAACCTTCAAGACATTTATCAAAGAAATCATCATCTTGGTCCATGACATCCTCAAAGAAAACATTTGGAGATTTTCCACCTAATTCTAAAGTTATTGGAATTAAGTTTTGTGATGCATATTGCATGATCAAACGTCCAGTTGTTGTTTCACCAGTAAAAGCAATCTTTCTGATTCTTTTAGATGAAGCTAATGGTTTACCTGCTTCAAGACCAAAACCACTTACAACATTAACAACTCCTGGGGGTAATAAGTCTCCAATAAGCTCCATTAATAGTAAGATAGATGCTGGTGTTTGCTCAGCTGGTTTTAAAACTACACAGTTACCTGCAGCAAGTGCTGGTGCAAGTTTCCATGTTGCCATTAATAATGGAAAGTTCCATGGTATAATCTGTCCAACTACACCAAGTGGTTCAGGTATGTGATAAGAATATTCACTATTACTTATCTCTGAAACAGAACCTTCTTCTGCTCTAATTACTCCAGCAAAATATCTCCAATGATCAACAACTAATGGTAAATCAGCTGCCATACATTCCCTAATTGGTTTTCCATTATCTAAACATTCAGCCGTAGCTAATAGTTCTAAGTTCTTTTCAATAACATCAGCTATTTTAAGCAGCATGTTTGATCTTTCAGTTATTGACGTAACCCCCCAAGTAGGAAATGCAGCGTGTGCAGCATCCAAAGCAAAATCAACATCTTTTGCATCTGATCTTGGAACAGAACATATAACCTCATTATTGATTGGACTTACGTTGTCAAAATATTTACCTGACTTTGGTTCAACAAATTTTCCTCCTATAAAATTTCCATATTTTTCTTTAAATGGAAATTTTACTTTTAAGTGAGACGTATCTAGTAATGGAGATCGTCCACTTTTTACTGTTTCTGTACTCATTTTTTTCCTCTCTCTTTTATTTATATTTTTAAGCTTATTTTTTTTGATTGGTTTGTGTAACTTCTTTTTAGTCACACCCATTTTAACCTTTTTGATAATTTTAGATTTTTTATTAATCTTAGGTTTTGACTTTTTGACTGTTTTTTTTCTTTTACCAGCCATCTTTTTTTTAATAGCCATAAGTATATTTAAACAAAAAAAAATAATAACTTCTATTTATAAAATATAAATCTTTCTACTTAAGATTGTATATACCCTACATCTTGTGCTTAATTGAAATGTGTCTAATAATTTGACTATGAATAAAAATATAAAAGAAGAATTACAGTCTGCTACATTTGAAAGATTACTTAAACATTTAAACGAGCGAAAAGATGTACAAAATATAGATATTATGAACCTTGCTGGTTTTTGTAGAAACTGTTTATCAAAATGGTACCGCGAAGAAGCTGGAAAAAAAGGAATTGAAATATCTGATTCTGAAGCACGAGAACATGTTTATGGAATGCCTTACCCTGAGTGGAAAGAAAAATACCAAAAATAATAATTGATTTATTTTGTAGTAAAATTTAATTAATATATGTTTTCTATTAACATTTATTGTAAATGGAAAATCAATTACTTTTACTTTTTTGGAAAGTGGTTTAAGTTTTTTTGCTAACTTATCCAGTTTCTACTCATATTATTTAAAACAGATTTACTAATTGTCTTTTAGATTACTATTTACAATTTTATCAGCAGCATCAAATCCGAGTCTTACCATTTGATCAATGTCCCCATAATAGAACTGTCCTTGCCTTCCGATAGAAGAAAATTTTTTTATTTTTGAAAAATATTCATTTGTTTTGTTTAAATATTTTTCATAATCTTTTCTATATATTGGATAAACACTTGGTACTTTGATAACCTTAAAATCCTCAATGTCCTCTTTTTTTATTATCTTATCTTTTTCAATTGATGTTATACATAATTCATAAATTTCATCTTTTGATAAATTCCATAACTCTGAGCCTTTCAAACATGAAATTTCTACACTCAAAATATTCTCATTAGATGGAGATGACTCATTACTAAAATTATTCATTTCAGATATTCGATTATAAGGTCTATCTATATAATAACAGTATTGGCAGTTAATAACATTTTTTTTCTTAGTAATTAAATAAACAAGAATTAACGATAGATATTCTAATTTTGACGAGTCGTTTAATATTTGTGACTCTGGTTTTGGATTAAATTTTGGAAAAATTGTATTAATTGGAATTGTAGAAATCAAATAATCAGACTTAAATGATTTATTTTCGGTTTTGATAGTAAATAATTTTTTATCATTAACCTCTATTTCTTTAACTTCTTCATTAAAATAAATTTCCATATTATTTTCTTTTATCTTTTTAGCTATTCGCTCACCTATTTCACCAAACCCTTTTTTGGGATAATAACTTGGAAGACTATCTCTCTGAACTAATGATAGTTTTCCCGGTTCTCTCTTAGATAGTTCTAAATATTTACTTATTAATAAATGTTTTAAAGTTTTAGCAAAATCCATCTTTCTACTAGATGGAATAACTCTATGAGATAATTCACTTGTGGGTATTTTCCAAAACTGCTCCGTATATGGTTTAAAAAAATTTAAAAAAAGATATTTACCAAAATTATTAATTGCCCAATCTTCAATCGTTAACGGTTTATTTTTATCTTCTTTAACAAATATATTTTTAATATAGGATTTTGCAAAACTTAGAAAACTTAAAAATGGAGAAAGTATTCCCATTTGAAATAAAACACTTTTTGCAGATAAAGGGTAATCTACATATCTGTTACGAAACCACATTTTTACAGTTCTCTTCGAAAAAGGCATTGCGCTTTCCTCACCTTTAAAAAGACTCATTACTGACTCAAAAACTTCTTTGTCTTCACTAAAAAATGAGTGTGGCCCGATATCAAAATAATAATTATCTATTTTAATTGATTTTGCCAATCCTCCAACTCTGTCATCTGCCTCAATTATTTTTACTTTAAAGCCTTTATTGATTAACCTCCAAGCAACACTTAGACCTGAAATACCACCGCCAATAATAATTACTTCTTTCATAATATTTAATTTTTAAAGAGACAATATATAGTGAAAAATTAATTAAAGAATAGTTATTATTACCACTTATTATTATAAAGGATTTTATTTAAAGTATTAACAATTTTATTCATTTCACTTATTTTTAAATTTGGGTAGAGAGGTAAGCAAAATATACCTTTGGACTTAAGGATGGTATTTTTCAGTGATTTATTATTATCTTTTACAATTTTTTTATAGGCTTTCATTAAATGAACAGGAAAAGGATAGATTTTTCTTAATTGAATTTTTTTTGACATCATTTTTTTTATAATTTCATTTCCTTTTGGATGATAAATAGTAAATAAATGATAAACATGACTTCTATTCTTAGTTTCATTAGGAAGAATTAAAGATGTTTCTTTTAAATGATTGATATAAAATTTTGCTATGTTTTTTCTTTTTTTTATATCATTACTTGTATTCTTTAACTTGATATTTAAAATTGTTGCTTGAATCTCATCCAATCTTGAATTTATTCCATTTTCATTTGCATAATAATTATTAAAAAATCTATTTTTTTTGTCTATTGTTTCGATACCATAAAATCTTAATCTTTTTATTTTTTTATAAAAATTTAATTCTTTAATTAATACAAAACCACCATCACCATAAGCGCCTAAAATCTTAGTTGGATAAAATGAAAAACATCCTGCATCTCCTAATGTTCCAACAAATTTTCCTTTATATTTTGCACCTTGAGCTTGCGCACAATCTTCAATAACTTTAAGATTATATTTTTTTGCAATCTTATTTATCTTATCCATGTCGCAAGATTGGCCGTACAAATGAACTGGTATTATTGCTTTAGTTCTTTTATTGATTAACTTTTCAATTTTACTTACATCAATTAAATAATCGTCACCTATATCTACAAATCTAGCTCTTGCACCAACATTAGTTATTGCAGAAACTGTTGGAATTGCTGTATTTGAAACAGTAATAACCTCATCACCTCTACTAATATTAAAAACTTTAAGAGCTATAATTAAAGCGTCTGTTCCACTACCAACGGCAGCTCCGTAACTTCCATTATTTTCTCTAATAAAATTCTTTTCAAAACTTTTAAGTTGTTTGCCAAAAAAAATAGCTCCTTTTTTTATTGTTGAATCTATCGATTTTAACAATCGTTTTCTAGTATTCTTATATTCAGTTTGATATGACCAAAATTTAATCATTTAATAAATTTTTATAGATTAACATGGGAAAACCACTCCCCTAAAAACATATTTTCTTTTTTAAGAATTTCATCTTTATGATTCCAACCAAAAAGATAAGTTGCATCAGGTAAATTATTGTGAAAATGGTCCATATTAACAATTGGTATATGCATCCCAGGGCTGTATTTTCCAATTTTCTCTGGTGTTGTATCACAAATAAAATCAATGACTGTATTGTCTATTTTGCAGTAGTTAAGTACTGTTGTACTTTTAGACGTTGCCGCATATCCACAAATTTTTTTCCCATCAGATTTTAATTTTTTTAATTTTTTAATTATATTTATTTTGGAAGACTCACAATTATTTTTGAAATTCAAACATGACTCTAGTGAATCTATTTTATTTAATCTTTCATTTTCTAGAAATATTTTTAAATTATCTGATTTTTTTGAAATATTTTTTCTTTTAATTATGTACCTTAGAGATCCACCATGCGTTACTTGAGGTACAACATTTATAAGCTCAAAGTCATATAATCTGAATATCTTATCAATAGAAGAGGCTGAAAACATATAAATATGTTCATCATAAATTTGATCATAAGAGGTTTTTTCTAACATAGATCCTAAATAAGGTTCTTCAAAAATAAAAGTTCCATTTTTGCTTAATAAAAGATCTACAGACTTGATTAGATTGTCTAAATCTGGAATATGACATATGCAGTTTGAGGCAAAAATAGCGTCAGTTTTTCCTAAAAAATTTTTTAACTTAGAAACATTTTCTATATTAAAAAATTCATTTAAAGTTGGAATACCTTCGCTGGCTGATTTTTGTGCAACATTTTTAGATGGTTCAACTCCTAAAATGTCATTTTTATTTTCAATGAAATTTTTTAATAGCGTTCCATCATTTGAACCAATTTCAATTATTTTAGAGCCTGTAGTCAAAAAATTTTTTTTAATAAAGTCAGAAAAATTTTTGAAATGGTTTTTCATATACTCTGAGCTTCCTGTATAAAATGGATATTGAGCATTAAACATTGACTCTGGTTTAGGATGATCATTTAATTGAAATAAAGATAATTCATCTGAAAAACCAACTTCCATTTTGAAAAAAAATTCACTTTTAAAATCTTCTTTTTTTATAAAACCATTTGCTATTGGCATATCTCCAAAACTCATGAAAGGCTCTATTTTTTTATTAGTTATTTTACATTTCATAATTTTTTATATTTTTAAATAAATTTAGTGTATCTTTAATATCTTTATTAATATCAGTTTTTAAAACTAGTCCTGATTTTTTTAGTTTTAATGGACTAACGTGGTAAGTTAGCTGATTCATAATAGGTGACTTTGTATATTGAATTTTTGCATTTTTTTTATATGTTTTAATTCTATCAATAATTTGTTTAACAGTAAAATTTCCTGATAGAGCATTAAACGTTTCATTTTTGAAGAAACTATTTTCTATACAAAATTTAAAAACTTTAAATGAGTCTCTTAGAGAAAGGTATGGACGATATTGATTGTAAGCAGTTTGATAAACTGTAATACTTTTATTTAATGCAGCATTTAAACAAAATTTATTTATTGCTGTGTGAAATCGCATTCCCTTTGATACTCCAGCAATAGTTCCAAATCTAAATGAATTAAATTTTATTTTATTTGTATTTTTTGATAAAAGTTTTTCTTCAATTAGTTTTATATCTGCATAGGGTGATTGGGGATTAAGTAGGTGATGATCATTTTCACTAACAATATTTGCTTGTTTACCATATACACTGGTTGTTGAAATATGAATTAATTTAGTTTTATTTTTTATACAATAATCGAGCACAGTTTTCATGCATCCAAGATTATTTTTATACATAAATTTTTTAATACCAAAACTATTTGCAGCATCAGTAATTGAG
Organism: Candidatus Pelagibacter sp. Uisw_134_02; assembly: GCF_047720265.1. Classification (GTDB taxonomy): domain Bacteria; phylum Pseudomonadota; class Alphaproteobacteria; order Pelagibacterales; family Pelagibacteraceae; genus Pelagibacter. Next base: position 348,850 of record NZ_CP159813.1, on the reverse strand, counting down.
GCGCAGTGAATAATAATATCTATATTCTTAAAATTTGATAATGAATTTTTGATTGATAAATCTTTTTGATAAAAACTAAAAGTGGGTTTTTTTTTTAATTTAAAAAGAGAGTTAAATTTATTTGTTTTCATATTATCAATCAATATCGCTTTCTTTACTTTTTTAATTTTATAGAGATTTTCTACTAAGAATGATCCAATATGACCGCAAGCGCCCGTAATAATAATTTTCATATTTCTATTTTTTTATGATTTTTAAAAAATCTTTATATTTTTCTATATAGTCATCAAATCGGTACTCTTGATCACAAAAAACCATTAGTATTGAATTATTTGTTAAAAACTTAAGCTTACACCATGTCTTTGGTTTCACTAAGTGTCCCTTTTTAAATTTATGATCCAAAATTTTGGTAACTTTTTTTTGTTTATTCTCAAATGAAACTTCTATTCTACCTGACACTGGAACTAATAATTGAGAGCATTTTTTATGAGCATGATTACCTCTCATGAAGCTTTTATTTCCATAAATCAAAAACATTCTTTTTACCTTAAATGGCATATCCTTAATAATAGAAAATGGCACTAAAGTTCCACTTTTTTTTTTGTATGATTTAAATTTGGTAATTTTCATAATTTCAATTTTTAAAATTTATTTTAAAATATTTATAAATATTTTTTTCATAAATGATATAATGTAAATGTAATAATTTATTAAAAATGATCAATCATAAGATATTTTCTAAGCTTTCAATTAATATTCTAATAATTTTATCTTTTTTAGCATCTATTTCTCTAAGTTTTAACTACCTATCAAAATATGATCGACTTATAAAAGCTGAAAATTCAGAAGAACTTATCCATCCGATGCTCAAAAGTGCTGTTGGAAACCATTGGGGTGAGGCAGCACAGATTTTAAATGATATTAAAAATAAAAAAAATTTTTTTGAATATGGAAAAGAGTATGATGAGTTTTTACCACAAAGAGTTTTAGCATTATATTACTACATAATAGATGAGCCTATTTACGATGAAAATAGAAATTTTGAAATTAACAATGGCAAATTTTTATATTTAATTCTTAAAACTTTATTATTTTATTTGGCTTTAACTTACTTTGCCCATAAAATTATTAAAATTTTACCAATTAAAAATTGTTTTTTTATAGTATTGTTTCTTGGGCTAGAGCCTACTATTTTTCAATTTCACTCTTCATTTTGGAATGAGTCTTTATTCTTCACTTTTCAGCTACTGTTATTTTCATATCTAGTCTCTGCATCACCTAACCTATCTTCAAATTTTTTGATGGGAATAATTCTGGGCACAATGTATATGATTAGCCAAGAAAGTTTTTATTTATTTATACCAATCATTTTTTTTCAACTATTAACCTTTAAAAGAAAATCTCCTAAAATAATTGGTTCATGCCTTTTGGGTTTTGCTTTTATTTTATCTACAATCACTTTCCACAATTATAAAAGAACAAATAATATTTTTTTTATGGGTGATGGTGTTAAAAGTGCACTATACCTTTATATTGCACCAAAGATTTTATCGATGAGTAAAAAAACGTCTATTGTTGAAGCTAAATCAGAAATGAATTTAAAAAAATTAAATTGGATAAAAAAAAATAATATAAATGCTTCTTTTGAAAAAAAAGATTTTTGGGATCTTGGGACTGTTAATAACGAAGATGATAGATTAAAATATTATAACTATCTTCAATATTCAGCTCTTAATATAATTATTAAAAATCCAATAGAAACTACTAAATTTATAATTAAAAAAAATTTACATACACTTGTATTAAATCCTTTTTTTGTGAAAAATTATCACAAATTTGACTCTGTTAGAGGTGAAAAAGCTTATTACAAGAGTGAAACTCATACTAATGAAATCCCTTATAGAATCGTCTATACAGCTATTCTTTATATTGTCATTTTGATAGGTGTTTTCTTTTCTTGGAAAAATTTAAATAAAGTTCTTATTTTTTCAATAATAATGCTAGCTTTATATCCAGTCTTTATTCTTGGGTGGATGGGTGCAAATAGATATTTTGTGCCATCTCTTATTTATTTATCTTTTTTCTTTGGCAATGGTGTGGCATGTATTTTAAATAAAGAAATTTTAAAAAAATAAATATGAATAAAAAAGTTATATTTACTGGTGGCTCAGGTAGATTTGCATTAAGTTTAAAAAAAATTAACACTACTTACAAATTTTATTACCCAACGAGTAAAGAGCTAAATATACTAAATATAAAATCTATTGAAAAATATATTAAAAAGATAAAACCAAAAATTTTTATACATGCTGCTGGATTGTCAAGACCAATGGATGTTCATGATAAAAATATTAGTATGAGTATAAATCTTAATATCATAGGTACTTCTAATGTTACAAAAATATGTGAAAAATATAATATAAAGCTAGTTTACTTCTCAACTTGTTATGTCTATCCAGGTATCAAAGGAGGGTATAATGAAGAAGATCCTTTGCTTCCTATAAATAATTATGCCTGGTCTAAATTAGGTGGCGAGTGTTCAGTTCAAATGTATAGAAATTCTCTGATCTTAAGACTCTCTATGACAGAAAAACCTTTTGTACACGATAAAGCATTTGTTGATTTTTATACAAATTTTATTTTTCATGATGAAGTAGCAAATATGCTAATAAAAATTCTACACAAAAAAGGCATAATTAATATCGGTGGAAAGCCACAGTCCGTTTATGATTTTGCCTCAAAGATAAACAAAAAAGTTAAAAAATCATATGCCAAAAAAGTTTTACCAAAAAACTTTCCAAAAATCCTTCAATGAATATAAGTAAGTTAAAAAAAATATTAAAATAGTTTTGCTTTTAAATAATTTTAATAAGTTCTTCAAATTCTATTATATTCATATATTTTTTATGATTATAAAAAAAATCTTCAAATTTTAATTTAAAAAAAGATTTTTCTTGAATTTTTAAAATATCTCTATTTTTTCTATTAAAGATGACTCCAATACCAAAATCAGCATAACATGTATATGTATCAATGTTTTCTTGGGTTCTACATTCTACTAAGGCTTTCCAAACATCCCCATTCCATGTTATTTGACATCTGGGAACAGCTTGCTCAAAATGATTGTTTGGAAGACAGTCGTGAATCATTATGATCCCACCAGGGTTTAGTATCTTAAGAGAGTTTTCTATGTCCTTTTTTACTTGCGAATAATAATGAAGACCATCTATAAAAATACAATCAAATTTATCTTTATTTTCCTTAAAAAAACTATCACTAGTTTTTCGTATTGTTCCTCCTGAAACAGGATCTACACCAACTTTTGCTTCACATTTGACAGCTTGATATAGTTCATCGTGAAAAGTTCCTATTTCTAGATAAGATTTGTATCCTTTAAGGTTAATTATTTCCTGAACAATAGATTGTCTTTTTGGTTTTTGCGAAAAATCAAATCCAATATTTCCTAATTTTTTATCTTTAAAGCTTTTTTCTATAAAAAAATTAAGTTTTAAAATATTTCTGCTTCCCTGAAGTCGAATATATTTTTTTTTAATAAAATTATAAATATTCATATAAATTTACATATATCATTTTTCTTTAAGTCTTGGAAACAATTCAACAAAATTACAAGGTTTATGATTAATATCTAGCTGATGTTTTAAAATTCCATCCCAAGCATCAGTCACTCCCCCAGAGGAACCAGGTAGCGCAAAAATATATTTACCATTACTTAACACGGCACAAGCTCTAGACTGAATAGCAGAAGTGCCTACTGTTTTAAGACTAAGAGTTCTAAAAACCTCTCCAAAACCAGGTATATATTTATCAGCAATTTCATTAATTGCCTCTGGTGTTATGTCTCTTCCTGTTAAGCCAGTACCACCAGTAGTAATAATTACATCAATATTATCTTGATCAGTCCAATCTTTAAGGATTTGAACAATGTCATCTTTGTTATCTTTACAAATTTTTCTTTTCACTAATTTGTGATTGGCCTCTTCAATTTTTTTTACTAAAATTGATCCCGATTTGTCGTTTTCTAAAGTTCTAGTATCTGTAACAGTTAAAAGTGCTATATTTACAATCATAAATTTAAATTAATTATTGTGTTTATATTATCATTTTTATTTTTCCTAACAGCAACATTATATGCAAGTGTTGGATTTGGAGGTGGGTCAACTTATCTGGCACTTCTATTGATATGGGATGTTCCATATTTCATATTTCCTGTAATTGCTCTTTTTTGCAATATTATTGTCGTTTCTGGAAATTGTTTTAATTATATCAAAGCTGGAAATATTAACTTTAGAGTATTAACCCCCTATTTAGCGTCATCTGTACCTTTGGCGTTTATTGGGGGGTCCCTATCAATAGATAAAGAATTTTTTGAAATTATACTTTTTATTGTCTTAACATTGGCAGGTACTTTATTAATATTAAAATTTAAAAGTTTTGATCAAAGTATAAAGGTTTACAAACAAATCCCTAAAATAATTTCAATTTTAATTGGTGGTTTTATTGGATTTATATCTGGAGTGGTTGGAATTGGTGGTGGCATATTTTTAAGTCCTATATTGCTGTTGGTAAGAGCGGATAGTGCTAAAAATGTTGCAACAGTAGCTTCACTTTTTATACTAATCAATTCTATCTCTGGTCTTGTGGGTCATTTCACAAAAACATCTGTAATAAATGAAATTTACAGTTATTGGCCATTATTCATATTAGTTTTTTTTGGTGGTCAATTAGGAAATTTTTTAAACCTAAAAGTTTTTCCAGTTAAAATATTGGTATTGATAACATCAGTTCTTGTCATATTTGTTGCTTTACGAATGGGGCTGAAGTTGCTTATATAATAAGAGCATTGAGTTAATATATTAAAGATATGAAAACTTTTAGAGCTTTTGGTCCAACTATTGGTAAATGCAAATTATCCAAAAAAATTATTGATAAGTTAAATAAACATAGTTCAAATAATTAATCGTTGTCTGTCAATCCAGCACCAGCACCACTTTGTTTTAAGCTTTCGTTTTCTTCAACAAAAGTTTCTTCAGAAAGTTTATAGAGCTCATTCCATTCTTTTTCCTCAAATGAGTCTTGATTTTCTAGAATCTTTAAGTAAATATTTTCTGCAGATTCAATGATTTCATTTTTTGCATAATTAGAGTAAATATTATTATTAAAGTTAAGTAAAAACTCTCTATCATCTATCTTTAAAAATATTCTTTTGCCAATTACCTCAGATGCCCTACTTATAAATGGTAGAAAAAGTAATGGATAAGAAACTTTTTTAAATGTTATTTCATTTAAATTTTCTAAAGTTCTAATTTGATCTAAACAATTTACACCAGCAATTATTGGACAATACTCATTTTTATTGGCTTCATTATCTTGATTTATAAGACTTATATTTTCTAACCTTAATTTCTTTTTTTTCTTGAAGAAGCTATTCAAATTTTTGATTCCTGCTAAGCTAAATATCTCAAGTAATCTTATATTTTTTGCTACCTCTTCTGCAACACCCCATGAATACCCTGCGGCCTTACTCGATCTTTTAGAAACTGTTTCAATTTCACTTAATGATTTCATTATATTTAATTATAAATCCAGTATTCGTCGTAGTTTTTTAATTCCTCTGGCAAGGGTGCACCTTGAAACATACATATTCTTAACCATTTATCAGAACGAGGGTCAAATTTTAAAGCTCCAAAAAAAGATAACTTTAATCTCAGCATATCAATTGGAACTATTTTTTGGCCTATAGTATTGTCTTGTATTTCAGAATAAGGAAATTTCTCTACAATAAAGGCTCTTCTTACAACATGTCTTAGTTCATTGTTAGTCGATAAAAATCTGGCAATAGTTAAGCTATTTTTAGTTATTGATAATAATTCATAAAGTTTTTTAATATCTCTAGCTATTGCAAGTGGTTGCTCTAAGTCAGCTCCTACTTCGTCAAATCTGTTTGCTAACCTTGGTTCTTCTTTGTTTTTTGAAATAAACCAAAAGTTTAAATTATTCTCATTTTTTGAAAAATCTATAGTTAAAATATCTGGATATTTTTTTTCTAAAATTGTCTTTAAATCTTCTACTGTTCTTTCTGTTGGAATATTGAAATATTTTTCTTCTTCTGAGCTCATTTCTCTAATTAACGGTGAAGTGATGCTATCATAAGGCTCCATCATCATTGATACAACATATTCAATACATTCTTCGCAATATTCTTTTTCTAAATAAAGATACAACTCATTAAAAGCATAATCTTGCTCAAAATTAAAATCGTTATCTAGATAAATAATAAATTTGTTTAGATCTTTTAATAATAATTTTATTTTATTAATTTGATATTCACTTTCTGTATTCCAAGAAGTAACATTTTTTATAGATCTTTTTAAACATTCTAAAAATAATCTTTTATCTTTTTCTAATATTATCTTTATCTCTCGTATTTTTTTAAGTGAAATTTCTCTTGCAGAAATCCAATTATTTAGAAGTGTTGGATGATTAACAATAAACGGTGCCATTCCTAACCCTGTCGAATTTCCTATACCTAAACTTTTACAAATTTTAACATTAAGTTTCACAGCTTTTTTTGGATTCTTACTTTTTGCAACATGATTGACTTGATCAAAGGTAAATTGTCTAACAAAATATACTAGCATCATCTCTAGTCTAAATGGGCCATATATTTCTTTTCTATTTTTAATTCTGAACCTATCAGCTAAACCAAACTTACCTGAACCGTAAACTGCAGTAGTTCTGTATAAATAACCAACACTAGATAACAAATCATTATCAGGTTGTTTGCCTTCGCTAAGACTTTCCACAACATGATTAAAAACTCTAACCGATTTGTTGGCTCTTGAAAGTGTAAGTTCTTTGTATGAAAGTCTTCCAAACTCTTGTTTGGGAACTTCATTTTTTAAACGCTCAATATCTTTCTTTGTTGGCACACCATCAAAAAGAGTGAAAGCAGCATCCCATTTGGTAGCTATTACTCTATCTGACCTTTCTTTTTCATTTAATTCATTCGCATAACAAATTAATGAATAAACTCTTTTTTCTTTTTTAAAAGAATATACTGCCGTTCCATGACCATTTTCATTCAATTCGAATAAATCTCTTTTATAATCCCAGTCTTTAAATTCTTTTAAAAAACTTCTTAAAAAAGACAGTTTAGATTGATGGAAAGATCCCAATCTTGAGAGCTTCATTACAATATTGGGATCCCTTAGTGAAACATTCATCCGTTCATTCTCTTATAAAAATTGTACCAATTATTTCCAAGGATTCCATTAACTTCATTTTCTGAAAAGCCAACTTTTTTTAAACCTTTTTCTAAATTATCAAATCCTCTTGCGTCTAAAAACCAGGTAGGTTGTTTAGGAAATCCAGGTTTACTTTTAGACCCTTCTCCATAATTTTTACTTTTGGTCCAAGTGCCATTACGCATCCACTCTACTATTGTATCTGGTTGATTTAAACAGAGATCTGACCCTATACCTATTTGCTCAGTACCCATAATTTCAGATGTTTTAGCTGTCATTTCACAAAAACTTTCTAATGAACAATCTGTCCCATCTTTTAAATGGTGTGGGTATAAAGACAAACCCAACATTCCTTTCTGTTCAGATAAAATTTTTAACAAATCATTTGATTTATTTCTTTTAGCTGCATGCCAAAATGATGGGTTAGCATGAGTAATTGCAATTGGTTTTTCGCTTATTTCAATTGCGTCTATTGTACTTTTTTCAGCAGAATGTGACATATCTATTACAAGTCCCAGTCTGTTCATTTCTTTAATTACCTCTTTTCCAAAATTAGTAACTCCACTGTCTATAGTTTCATAACAGCCTGTTGCTAATAATGATTGGTTATTATATGTAAGTTGCATAAACCTACAGCCTAAATCATAAACTTTTTCAACCAAACCAATATCATCTTCTATAGGTGAGCAGTTTTGAAAACCAAAAAACACAGCAGTTTTATTTTCTGATTTAGCTTTCTCAATATCCTTAAAGTTTTTGCCATGAAAAATTAAGTCAGAATTATCTGAAAAATGAGACTCCCAGTCTTTTATTACAGCCCTCAGTTCATCAAAATCTTCATGATAAACAATGGTCACGTGTATAGCATCAAGTCCTGCTTCTCTATTTATCTTAAAGATTTCCCTAGACCAGTTACAATATTGTAAATTATCAATTTTAAAATTCATTATGATCTTATTTGTTTTAAGAATACCAATAAGATAGATAAATTCTATTAATTTTATTGAAATTTTAGAGTTAATTTGAAATAACAATTTACGTTAGGATAAAATTACTCCAAATGATCAAAAATAAATCAAAAAAAGTATCAATTGTGATGGGCAGCCAATCTGACTTCAAAACTATGATATATTGTCAAAAAATACTGAAAAAATTAAATATAAACTACGAAACAAAAATTATATCTGCTCATAGAACGCCAGAACGAATGTACCAATATGCTAGAAATGCTGAAAAAAGCAATATTAGTGTTATTATAGCTGGAGCCGGTGGATCTGCACATTTACCTGGCATGATTTCAGCTCTAACTTCCTTGCCTGTGTTAGGTGTTCCAATTGAAAGTAAAAAACTTAAGGGTCTTGATAGTTTATTATCAATTGCTCAAATGCCAAAAGGAATACCTGTAGGAACCCTAGCAATTGGTGACGACGGTGCAATTAATGCCGCTTTATTAGCAGCTTCTATCATAGGAGTCACAGATAAGACTGTAAAAAATAAGTTAAATAAATGGCGTCTTAAACAAAGCAAATCTGTTAAAAAAAAACCAAAATAGTTTTAAAATATGTCTAAACCAATCCTTGGAATTATCGGCGGTGGACAACTAGGCAGTATGCTTGCTATTGCGGCAAATAAGTTGGAAATTAAAACAATTATTTTTTGTGATGATGTTGATGCTCCTGCACAAAATTTTTCTAATGGTTTTGTACACGGGCAATATAATGATCTAACTAAAATTAAAGAATTTGTGAACCAAGTAGATATAATCACATATGAGTTTGAAAATATTCCATACGCAACACTAAATGAAATTAATAAAATAAAACCCGTTTTACCCAAACCTTCAGTAAATAGAATAATTCAACATAGATTGGCAGAAAAAGATTTTATAAATAATCTAAATATAAGAACAACTCAATATGTTTCTATCGAAAAAAAATCTGAAATAGATTCGGTAAAAGATCTTTTGCCTGGCTTGCTTAAAACAGTAACTTTAGGATATGATGGTAAAGGGCAATACCCTATTACCAAATTAAGTAATTTAGAAACTTTTGATATTGATTATTCCAAAGGTTATATTTTAGAAAAACTTGTTAAACTTAAAAAAGAAATTTCTATAGTTGTTACAAGATTTGGCCCTCAACAATATTCAATATATGAACCAATTGAAAATGTTCATGAAGATCAAATTTTAATAAATTCAATAATTCCAGCAAAAATTACTGACAAAATATTTAATCAATCAAAGATATGGTCAACTCAAATTGCAGAAGAATTAAAATATATTGGAACTTTATGTGTTGAATTTTTTATTGATAGAAATGAAAACCTTTATGTTAATGAAATTGCTCCAAGGGTTCATAACTCAGGACATCTAACTATTAATGCTTATAACATAAGTCAATTTGAGAACCACATAAGAGCTGTTTGTAAACTAGAACAAGTCCCACTAAAAAAATTATCAAATGCTAGAATGACAAATATAATCGGTGAACAAATAATAAATTTTAGAAATAAAGAGTACAGCGAAAATGAGTTTTTTTTTGATTATTTAAAAAAAGAAATTAAAGACAAAAGAAAAATGGGTCACTTAACAACTTTAATAAGCTAAAATATTTTAATGTTGAAATCAATAGAGGGAAATTTCGATAATACGAAAGTTCATGAGCTTCTTATCAAGCATTTTATTGAGCTAAGATCTGTATCACCCAAAGGTAGTGCTCATGTTCTTGATATAGCTGGATTAAAAGATCCTTCAATTAAATTTTGGAGTTTATGGAGTGAAAATAATCTAATGGGAATAGGTGCATTAAAGTTTCTAAATAAAGAACATGGTGAATTTAAATCAATAAGAGTGAGTGATAAGTTTAGAGGTGAGGGGAATGGTTTAATGATAATAAATCACCTAATTAATGAAGCAAAAAAACTTGGTATTAGTAGATTAAGTTTAGAAACTGGAGCCGGTGACTTTTTTTTAGCTGCCAGAAAATTATTTAATAATTGTGGCTTTAAACCCTGTAAACCCTTTTCTCATTACAAAAATGATATAAATTCTGTTTATATGACCATGTTAATTAGCAACAAATAAGTCTTTAATTATTTAATATTACAAATTTAGTTGACAAAACCCCAATAAATCTAAACAAAGCCAGAATTACTTAATTATAAGTAATAAAAGTAACATAACAAAAAGTAAGAAGATAAATATGAGTCTACAAGGAAAAGTAAAATGGTTCAATCCAACTAAAGGTTTTGGTTTTATTGAAAGAGAAGATAAAGAAAAAGATGTATTCGTTCACGTTTCAGCTGTAAGAGATGCTGGCATGAATGGTTTAGACGAAGGTCAAGCTTTGACTTTTGATGTTGAAGATGGTCCAAAAGGTCCTTCAGCAGTAAACTTAAAAACTGCATAATATTCACACTTTCTATTGGCTGCGATTATTTAATTGAATTGATTTACTAATTATTCAATTGAAAAATTTCAGCCAATACCAATTAAAAAATTGATGAAAAATCACTTTTTTTAATAGAAATTTTTTATTCCTATTATTTTTAATGAGACTATTATTGCCTACATGGCCAAAAGACAAATAGTAGATATTTACAATCTTAAATTTAAACCCTTTGACAATTATGGTGAAGTAGTACCGGGAATGAGCTGGTGTAAAATAAGCTATGATAAAGAAAATGGTGGGCAGGGAACTTATGTTTTAAAAATGGAGCCAGGTGCAAAAAGTTTAGTACATGAACATACTGGATTTGAGGAATTTTTAATGTTAGATGGCGAGCTAATTGATCCTGATGGAAAAACTTTTAAAAAAGGTGACTTTGTCTCATATGAGCCTGGATCTAAACATTCTTCACACACAAAAAATGGTTGCTTGGTTTTAGTCTTTATGAGAGGTATTAATCAACCTCTTTAACAAAAAAACACTAAACAAATTTTTAACAATATTTAAAAGTATTAATAATTATGATTGGAATTTTAGGTGGAATGGGAACACAAGCAGGCCTTGATTTTTGTAACAAACTAGCCATGCTTAATAGAGGTAAGATTGATCAAGAATATCCTCTTTTCATACTTTATAATAAATCGAATATACCAGGAAGACCAGAATCAATTGGAGTTCAAACCAGAAAATTTTCAGACCTTCCAAGAAATACTAAAAATAATAACAAGTACAATAAAGTTTTAAAAAGTTTGCTTGAAGGTTGTAGGTCACTAGAAAAAAGTGGTTGCAAGTTTATTGTTATACCCTGCAACACTGCTCATTATTGGTATGATGATTTAAAAAGAAAAATTAAAATTCCAATTATAAATATGCCTAAAGAAGTTTTTTTACATACAAAAAAAATTTGTAAAAAAAATTCAAAAATTGGTCTTCTTGCTACTGAAGGTACTTTAAAAACAAAGATTTATGAAAAATTATTTAAGAGTGAATATAAATTAATTACACCTCCACATATTTTACAAATCAAGTCTGTTAATAAAACAATCAAACATGTTAAAATGGGAAATATTAAATTAGCTGAAAAATCAATTAAACTAGCAATAAATTATTTGATTAAAAATAATTGTAAAAAAATTATATTAGGGTGTACAGAATTACCAATAGCAATTTTTGCCTTTAGATCATTAAAAAATGCCAAAATATCAAAACTTTATTTAGATCCAAATTTGATATTAGCAAATTCCTCTATGACTAAATATAAAAAATAAATTATGTTATCTAAAACTGAAAAACCTTATGTAATATATTTGGCTGAAGTCATTTATAAAAATATTACAGATATTAAAAAAAATAATTCAAATATTTCTAATATAGATGCAGTTGAAGGATTTATAGGGACAAAAATTTATAATGAAATAAGTAGTGGTAAATTTCATGATAATTGGTTTGAATATTTAGAAAATAATAGTTTTATTGACAAAGATAGTGGTAAAAAGATACCTGATGAAACTATTAAACTTTTACATGTGCAAAAAAATGCAACAATTAAACAACTGATAAAATATCCAGAACTATATTATGCTAAAAGCTCTTTTCCCCTTGAAATTTCGCAACGAGCTTTTGATTTTTTATGGAGAATGTGTGAAAGCTATGAGCTTTGGTGCAAAGAAGCAGGTCAGTCTGAACAAATTGTTCTAAATATTACTGATTAGAAAGATTCAATTTTTTTCTTGTCTTTATGATATTTTTTTTTACTAATTTTTGAAATTGAGTATCCATTGCTTTTGGAGTTAATGCTTCTTTAAAATTTTGAGCAGCTGTTTTACCTGTTGTTTGGGTAATTATTGCATTGCCACCGTACGTAAGACCTGCCTGGTAAACATTACCAGATGTCGCAAAGGTGTAGGCAGGACCTAACAAAGCTGTATTTTGAGCACATCCACTAAGATAAATTAGTGATATAATTCCGATTATTATTTTTTTTAAATTCATTGATTCCCAATTCAATCCTAAGTATTTTTTGTTACAACTCAAGAGAGAAAGTGTTTATTTTGAGCATTAATCTCTAATATTAAATTGAATTATAATTTATAACTTGGAAATGGTTAAAATTTTTCCATTTATCTTCATTATTTTGTGGTCTTCAGCTTTTGTGACAACAAAACCAATAATAGACAATAGTGATCCTTTTGCTGCATTAGCCTTTAGATTTTTTGTTGTAGCTTTTGGTTTCTATATTTTTTCAATTTATACAAAACAAAAAATTTTAACAAATTCAAGAAACCTTATGCAATCACTTTTTAGTGGAGTACTTTTTCATGGTGTTTATTTGGGGGGTGTTTTTTATTCAGTTTCAATTGGAATGCCAACAGGTATTGCCGCATTAATTGTAACCTTGCAACCGATTTTAACCAATGCTTTAGCAGGAAAATTCTTGGGTGAAAAAGTTACTTTTAAACAATGGATTGGGGTGATCCTTGGATTTATTGGTGCTGCATTAGTTTTAGGTTTTGATATTGGATCAAGCCTTCCTATTTTTGGAGTAATAGCCTCTTTTGTTGCTCTTCTAGCTATTACAACATCAACTTTATGGCAAAAAAAAATAAGTAATGATTTACCTTTGTCTGTAAGTAATATGTATCAAGCAATAGGTGGTTGTTCTTTACACATAATAATTATTTTAATTTTCAGTGAACCATATATTAATTTTACGTCCACATTTCTTATAGCAATGAGTCATCAGATATTTCTTGTATCTTTTGGAGCATTCACAATCTTAATGTATTTAATAAAAAATAACTCTGCAAGTAAAACGGTTTCCATATTTTTTTTAATACCACCAACTACAGCAATAATGGCTTGGTTATTTTTAAATGAAAAATTAAATAATCTAGATCTGATAGGTTTTGCTTTAGCAACTCTTGGTGTTTATATTGCAACTAGAAAGCAATAAATTTTAAATACCTTTGTAGCCAAACTCTAAGCAGGCATCAGTAATTGAATGATAAAAAGATTCTCCAAAACTTCTTAGAGTGAATATTCTGACTTTGTCTGGATTATCATCTAACATATCAATTGAGACCGACATTCCGTTATAAGTTGAATTTAGACAGGTATCTTTTTTTAATTCATTAAAATTAAAGGGACATCCTTTTTTTAATATCTCTTTTGTATTTTTTCCCTCTATTTGAATTATCGCTCTACTATGAGATACATTTGTTATAGCAAAATCTGCTTCTAGTAATTTTTCATTAATTTCTTTTAAAATTTCTTTTTTTGAAGAAACTAAAAGCCAGTTATTTGGGCCATTCCATAAAATTCTTGTGTTAGCGTTACAGTTTATGTTTAGAGTTTCATTTTTTAAACTCAGATTATCTATCTTAATATTTTCAATAGCTGTTAAGGAGCTCTTATATTTAACAATTTGAATAATTAAAAAATCTTTTAATTCACTTACTTTTAGCAGCTCATAATCGTTTTTTCCTTCATGATCACCAAATAATCCTTTTTTATGGGTGACATTTAAAGCAGAAATTGAGCTCATGATCTTACCCTTTCACCCTTTGGATCTACATAGTGTGACGAAACTATCTCAACAGGTATTGTTTTATTTTTTAAAGGTGACATTGCAAATAGTTTTTGCCCTATCATATTTTTTCCATCTTTAAGTATTGCTAATGAAAATGGATTATCATATTCAACGCTCCAACAAGACGCAGAAATATACCCTAATTTAGGATTTGGTATTGAAGCCTTTGAATCTTTAACTAAATGAGATCCTTCAGGGATACTTGTTTTCTTATCAATTGGAACAACACCTACTACTTTTTGTCTATCTTCTGCTATGAATGCTTTTCTATCTAAAGAACGTTTTCCTATAAAGTCTTTCTTTTTACTAACAAGACCTTCTAAAGAGTTGTCATAAGGAATGGTTCTGCCATCAAGTTCTGATCCTGCAATGTGACCCATTTCAATTCTTAGCGTTGATAATGCTTCAGTTCCATAGGGTTGAATTTTAAATTCTTGTCCTACTTCCATTATTTTCTCCCACATAAAGTTTCCATTGTCAGATTCGACATTAACTTCATAAGCAAGTTCTCCTGAAAATGAAATTCTAAAAATTCGTGCATGTACTCCAAATAAATCAGCTTCTAGATATCCCATAAAAGGTAAGCCTTCGTTAGAAGCATCTATATTTGGAAATAGTTTTTGTAATAGATCTCTAGATTTTGGTCCTGCGATTGCTGCTCCAGCCCATTGCTCTGTAGTTGAGACTACATTCACATTTAGCTCTGGCCATACAAGTTGTAAATAATATTCAAGATGAGACAAAACATTTGCTGCTTGTGCTGTTGTTGTTGTCATATGGTAATGGTTCTCAGAGATTCTAGTTGTTGTTCCATCATCCATGACAATTCCGTCTTCTCGCAACATTACACCATATCTTGCTTTACCTACTGGCAACTTTAACCAAGCATTAGTATAAACTCTATTTAATAATTGTGCTGCATCAGGTCCCTTAATGTCAATTTTACCCAAAGTAGTAACATCACAAACCCCTACATTTTCTCTAACATTTTTAGCTTCTCTTTTTGAACCTTCAAATAATGTCTCTTCTCCAATTTTATAATATCTTGGTCTCAACCAAACACCTGCATCCACAAACACTGCATTATTTTTTTCATGCCATGAGTGCATAGGAGATTTTCTTGTTGGTTTAGAATGTTTGCCGATTTCTCTTCCAACAATCGCACCAATAGTAACTGGTGTGTATGGAGGTCTAAAAGTTGTATGACCCACTTCTGGTACTATTTTGTTTTCTATATTTGATACTAGTTGCAAACCATTGAGATTACTTGTTTTTCCTTGGTCAGTGGCCATTCCAAGCGTTGTATATCTTTTTACGTGTTCAATAGATCGATAACCTTCCTTTAGTGCAATTTCTATATCAGAAACTGCTACATCATTTTGAAAATCTAAAAACCTTTTATATGTTTTTCCCTTGGGCAAAGGTACACACCAAAATTTATCGTGTGTGGTTGATTTTTTTTCCATAACTATTGGTGATGATGTTTTATTGTCATTATTAGTTATTTTTTTTGACAATTTACATCCAATATCAAATGAATTTTTTAAAGTTTCTTCTAATGTAAAAGTTCCATTTGCAGCACCTAAAGTTGTTTCATTTTGTTTTGATAGTCCTGGCACAAATGCATCTATATCTTTATTAAAAGTAGTTTTATTTCCTGATTGAGAGGCTAAGTGAATTGTTGGAGTCCAAAAGCCTGACACACAAATACAATCACAATTAATAGTTTCTAAAGTTCCTAATTCATTTTTATCATCTGAAATTTTAGCGATTTCAGCAGATTTAACTTTTTTATAACCTTTAGCCGCAACAACTACGTAAGAAAATTTAATTTGAATATCTAATTTCTTTGCTTCATCGATGATTTCTGATTTAGGATCTTTTCTTGTGTCTAAAATAATAGGATCAACACCATTTTTTTTAAATTCTATAGCCGTTTCATATCCACTATCATTATTTGTAAATATTAAAGGTTTTTTACCAACTAAAACTCCATATACTTTTAAATATTCTTTTGCTGCGGAAGAAAGCATCACACCTGGTGTATCGTTATTCCCAAATACTAAGGGTCTTTCAATTGATCCTGATGAGATTAAAACTTCTTTAGCCCTAATATACCAAAGTCTTTGTTTTGGATTATATTTTTTAGTTTTAGGTAAGTGATCACTTAATTTTTCTGACATCACTAACATATTGTGATCGTAGTAACCGAATACTTGAGATCTATTTTTAACAATAACATTAGGCATTTCTTTAAGTTCAGAAATAATATTTTCTGCCCATTCTTTTCCTGTTTGATTTCCAATATTGACTTCGCTCGTTAATAAAGTTCCACCAAATCTAGGTTTGTCTTCTGCTAAAATTACTCTTGCTCCATTTTTAGCCGCAGCATATGCACTTGCTAAACCAGAAGGTCCTGAACCTGCAATTAGTAAATCACAATACTCATATTTATGTTCATACCTTTCTTTATCATGTTTGGTTGATGCAACACCAAGTCCTGCCGCTTTTCTTATAAATGGTTCATAAATTTTGTACCAAAAACTTTTTGGCCACATAAAAGTCTTGTAATAAAATCCTGCTGGAAGAAATATCTTTAAAAAATTGTTAATTGCTCCAATATCAAAATTTACACTAGGCCAACAATTAACACTTGTTGCCTCCAAACCTTCAAACAGTTCTTGTTCTGTAGTTTTTACATTAGGCTCAGTTTCATTATTTCTGTATAGTTGAACAATTGCGTATGGTTCATCCACCCCTGCACCAAAAAAACCTCTAGGTCTATGATATTTAAAGCTTCTTCCTATTAAATGAACTCCATTAGCAAGTAACGCTGAAGCTAAGGTGTCACCCTCATAACCAAAGTAAGTTACTCCATTAAATTTAAATGAGATTTTTTTATCTCTATTTATTAATCCAATATTATCTAGTCTATAATTTTGAGTCATTTTAAATATCTTCGTTAGCTTTAACTGTTTTAAATATTTCGTGAGTTACTGTGTCTCTTTCTACTTTAATCCATTGTCTACATCCTGATATATGCTGCCATAATTCTTTATGTTTTCCTCTTAAACTTTTTCTATTATAGACAAAGTTATCCCAATCTTGATCGGAAACTTCCTTGTTAAGTTCTGGTCTTTTAACGGTTGCATCACCACCATATGAAAATTCATTTTGAGATCTCATTCCACAGTGAGGGCATTTAATATGCAGCATTTATGAGATCCATGTTTTTGTTCCAAGTCCTTTTTCATCTAGTAAGTGACCCGTATTAAATCTACTTAGGCTATAACCTTCATTTAATTTATGAACTCTATCTTGAGCAATTGTATGAGCAAATGTCCATCCTGATGCTGGTGTGGCTTTAAACCCACCATAACACCAACCACAATTTAAATATAATCCTTCAATATGAGTCTTATCAATAATGGGTGAGCCATCCATCGACATGTCCATAATCCCTCCCCATGTTCTAAGCATTTTTAATTTACTTAAAAAGGGCATCATTGCAATTCCTTCTGTTAAAACATGCTGGAGTGTTGGTAAATTTCCTCTTTGGGCATAACTATTATATCCATCCAGATCACCTCCCATTACCATTTCACCTTTATCTGATTGACTAATATAAAAATGTCCTGCTCCAAAAGTAACCACACTATCTAACACAGGTTTCACAGGTTCTGTAACACATGCTTGAAGAAGATGAGTTTCTACTGGTATTGTCATGTTTAGTTTTTCAGCTAAAATATTTGTACTTCCTGCAACACACAAACCAATTTTCTTAACTTTAATATCTCCTCGTGAAGTTCTAACTCCTTGAATTTTTCCACCTACAACATCAAATCCTGTTACTTCACAATTTTGAATTATATCCACTCCCATTGAATCTGCTTGACGCGCATAACCCCAAGCAACAGCATCATGTCTTGCTGTTCCTGCACTTGGCTGCATTAATCCACCAAATATAGGAAACCTTACATTATCTGAAAAATCTGCCATTGGAATAATTTCTCTAACTTCTTCTCTATTTAACAAAACTGCATCAATACCATTTAAACGCATCGAGTTTCCTCTTCTTGCAAAAACATTCACTTGAGCATCAGAATGAGCAAGATTAATAATTCCTCTTGGAGAAAACATCACGTTGTAATTTAAATCCTGGCTCATCTTTCTCCACAGATCCATTCCAAATTCACTAAATAATGCATTGTCATCGTGCATATAATTTGATCTTATGATCGTAGTATTTCTTCCCATATTTCCACCACCAAGCCATCCTTTTTCAATGATAGCTACATTTGTAATATTATGTTCTTTTGCTAGATAATATGCAGTAGCTAGGCCATGACCACCACCACCAATAATAACAACGTCATATTCTTTTTTTGGAGTAGCATCTTTCCAGGCTAGGTCCCATTTTTGATGACCAGAGAAGGCATTTTTTATTAAGTTAAATATCGAATATTTTTGCATCAGATATTTTTATATAAATAAATATAAATAGTTCTTATTTTTTTTATATATAATTATTATAAGTTTCAAAAATTCACAAAAGAAGATATGAGTTCTTCAAAAGAAATTTAAATTTATAGGAGTTTTAAATGAGTGAAGTTAAGTCAGATATTCAAATAGCAAGAGAGGCTAGAATGCAACCTATAAATGATATTTTGGCAAAAATAGATGTACCAGATGAAAGTACAGCTTTTAGTCCAATGGGCAGACACATTGCAAAAATTAATTTAGAATATTTAGATACTTTAAAAGATAAACCAAATGGAAAACTTATATTGGTGACAGCAATCACTCCTACTCCAGCTGGTGAAGGTAAAACTACAACTTCTGTTGGTTTAAATGATGGATTAAATAAAATTGGAAAAAAATCTATTGTTTGTTTAAGAGAACCAAGCCTTGGTCCTTCTTTTGGAATGAAGGGTGGTGCTGCTGGTGGTGGTTATGCTCAAGTAGTTCCAATGGAGCAAATTAATTTACATTTTACTGGAGATTTTCATGCAATAACATCAGCTCATAATTTATTGTCAGCCTTAATTGATAATCATGTCTATTGGGGAAATAAATTAGATATTGATGTTAGAAGAATTACATGGAAAAGAGTAATGGATATGAATGATCGTTCTTTAAGATCAATTAATATTAATTTAGGAGGAGTAGCAAATGGTTTTCCAAGAGAAGATGGCTTTGATATAACTGTAGCATCAGAAATCATGGCAATCTTTTGTTTATCAAATGATTTAGAGGATTTAGAAAAAAGAATTGGAAATATTACGATTGCATACACAAGAGGTAAAAAACCTGTTTATGCTAAAGATTTAAAAGCACAAGGTCCGATGACTGTATTATTAAAGGATGCAATTAGACCTAATGTTACTCAAACTTTAGAAAACAATCCTGCAATTATTCATGGTGGTCCTTTTGCTAACATTGCACATGGTTGTAATTCTGTAATTGCTACAAAGACTGGACTAAAACTTGCTGACTACGTTGTTACAGAAGCAGGATTTGGCGCAGACCTTGGTGCGGAAAAATTTCTTGATATTAAATGCAGAAAGTCAGATTTAAAACCTAGCTGTGTTGTAATTGTTGCAACTATTAGGGCTTTAAAAATGCATGGTGGTGTGGCAAAAGATGACCTTAAAACAGAAAATGTGGAAGCCTTAAAGAAAGGTTTAGTGAATCTTCAAAGACATGTGGAAAATGTTAAAAAATTTGGTTTACCAGTTGCAGTAGCTGTTAATCATTTTATTAAAGATACAGATAATGAAGTAAAAGCTTTGATAGAATTTTGTGACACTATTGGTGTGAAAGCAAGTCTCTGTACTCATTGGGCAAATGGTGGTGAAGGTACAAAAGAACTAGCAAGCCATGTTGCTGAATTATGTGAAAAAAATGAAGACAAATTTAAATTCTTATATGAAAGTAAAACCCCTCTATTTAAGAAGATAGAAACAATTGCAAAAGAAATTTATAGAGCAGATGAGGTTATTGCTGATACAAAAATTAGAGATCAATTAAAAAGCTTTGAAGATGCTGGTTATGGAGATTTCCCAATTTGTATTGCAAAAACTCAATACAGCTTTTCAACAGACCCAAGCTTAAAAGGTGCACCAACAGGACATTCTTTACCAATTAGAGAAATTAAACTCTCTTCAGGAGCAGAGTTTATTGTTGTTATATGCGGTGCTGTTATGACTATGCCTGGACTACCAAGGGTTCCAGCTGCAGACTCTATTAAGCTAAATAAAAATGGTGAAATTGAAGGTCTATTTTAAAATTAGTTACGTATATAATTAATCCAGTTTCTAACTTCACATGTTCTATTATTAAAATCTAATAGTTCGTTTTGAGATTTTATGTACGAGATATGGCTTTCATATTCTTCTTCATTTAAAAAATTTTTACTTTTAAACAATCGCTCTTTACGACCATCAATAAGTTTAAGCATTTGAGAGTACTCATAATCGGGGTGATACTGTAGGCCAATAATTTCAGAGTTTCCTGCATTAAAGCTAACACCCATTACATTATTAACTATGTCACTTGATAAAAGAATAGCATTTTTTGGCAGTTCACTTACTTCATCAAAATTAAATGCTGGTGATGTAAAAATCTTTTTTTTATCTTTGTAAATAAAGTGTTTTTCACCTTCATTGTTAATAATTACGTCTGATGCAATTCCAATATGGGCACCTTTTTTTCCAGGGTTTACCTTGCCTCCTGCTGCTGTTGAGCAAACTTGTAAACCCCAACAAATAGCTAAAATCTTCTTTTTTTGAGTAAAACAATTAGATGCAAAATTAATATGTTTCTTAATTACATCTGTCATATCATTTATTCTCATTGCACCACCAGTAAAGACAATACCATTATATTTACTCATATCTTTTAGAGCATTTCTTGTCTCATCATCATGACCTGGATTTATAATTTCTGTAATTGTAGATGGTTCTATTTTTAAAATTAAATTTTTTAAATTATCTGCTGCGGAAGCTCCAGCTGCTTTAATAAAAAACTCACTATCTTCTCTAATATTTCCTTCGATAATTAAAATATTCAAATCACTCATTTAAACAATTCACCCGTCATGCTATGCTGATACATTATTCTCATATCATTTTCAGTTAATTTTTTTGGATTTCCAATTGTAGATGGATCTGCTAAAGCCATTTTTGATAATCTATTAATATCAAAATCTTTTACATCTATCACTTCTGATAATTTATGAGGCATATCTAGTTTTTTTCTTAAATCTAAAACCCAATTAACAAACCTATCAAAAGATCGATCTTTCAGTTCTAAATAATCACAAATCTTAATTATTTTTTTTTCAATTACATCTTTATTAAAAGTTAATACGTAAGGCATAAATATTGCATTGGATAAGCCATGATGAATATTGTTTAAAGCATTAACTGGATGGCTCAATGAATGAATTGCTCCCAGACCTTTTTGAAATGCAGTTGATCCCATACTGGCTGCAGTTAACATATTCATTCTTGCTTCAATATTAGATCCATTGTTAAATGCTTCTAATAACCAATCATTAATTAATTTCATACCCTCTAAAGCAATTCCATCAGCCATTGGATGATATCCTGGAGCACAATACGCTTCCAAGTTATGAGCTAGTGCATCCATACCTGTTGCAGCTGTAATCTTTGCAGGCAAGCTAACTGTTAATATTGGATCTAAAATAACTATTGAAGGTAGAAATTTAGGGTGAAAAATTATATTTTTTATACCCGTTTCTTCATTTATAATTACTGATGCTCTTCCTGTCTCAGACCCTGTTCCAGCAGTCGTTGGTACGGCAATAATTGGTGCAATTTTATCAGAGTTTGCTTTAACCCAATTATCTCCAATATCTTCAAAATCCCAAATAGGCAGTGTTTGACCTGACATAAATGCAATTGCTTTACCAACATCTAAACCACTACCTCCTCCAAATGCAATAACACCATCACAATTGTTTTTTTTATAACTATCAACACCTTCATTAACATTTGTGCCTGTTGGATTGCCAACAACATTTGAATATAATTCAACTAAAATACCATTTTCTTTTAAATTATTTAAAACATTAATTACAATTTTTGATTTAGCAAGACTGCTATCAGTTACAAACAATGGTTTATTAATATTTAAAGTTTTACAAGCAATACATAAATCTTTAATTCTATCTTTTCCGACCCACATAGTTGTAGGGTAATTCCAATTTGAATTCATTTGTTGATTTCTTTCTAATTTTTATTTTTTTTTATTTCTTCTTCACAAAATTTTTTAGCTTCTTGAAGGTCAACAATTTTTGATTTAGATAACTTTTGACTACCAGCTAGACATGCATCTACTGCCCTTTTTAAATTATGATCACTAAAATTTAAAATAACTAACATTCCAAGCACTATAAAAGTAAATATTAATATATTTTTTACCATTTAATTTCTAATTTCTTATTTTCACATATGGTATTTAACATACTAAACATTAATGGGAAATGATTAGAATTGAGATCTTGAAAAATTTTTTGTCCAATTTCAAATGCAAGCTGTGCACCTTCAACAGTGATATCTTTCATAAACTTTTCTTTTGCTTCTTTATAAAGATATCCTTCACCTAAATATTTTCCCATCAAACTATTTCTTCCACCTATTGCACTTACATATAAATCACCCAAACCAGCTAAACCATAAACTGTTTCTGCCCTTCCTCCATAAAAAGAAACAAATTCAACCATTTCAGAAATTGATCTATGAATTAATGAGGCTGATGTGTTTAAGTAGTACTTAGATTGAATTTCTTTAGGTGCTTTTAAATTACTTAAACCCTCAGAAGCTCCAATCAACATTGAATAAATATTTTTAATTGCGCCTGATAATTCAATTCCAGTTAAATCATCTGATATTTCTGTTGAATAATAATCAGTTGATATTATCTTTTTTAATTTCTCACTTTCTTTAATATTGGGGTTAGCAATAACTGTTCCTGTTCTCATTTTATTTGCAAGGCCTGCAGCCAAACATGGGCCTTTGATCGCTGAAACATTTACTTTTTCATGACCTTGTTCTTGCAGAAGCTTTTTAATTTTATCTGAAAGTGTTATTAGTTCATTATCTTCTATTGCCAAGCCCTTAGTTAATAAAATAATTGGAATGTTTTTTTTATAGCTCTTTGATATTTGATTAACAAACCATTCAATTCCTATAGAGCTTACACCCGCAACTATTATGTCTACTTCTCCTTCAAGGATTGGTTTTAATTTGCCATATTTTTCAACCTTTAGTTTAACAGGTAATTCTACTTTTAAAGCTGGGTGAAAATTATTATTTGATTTAATACTATCTATTAAATTGTCTTCAAGATGAGTACCGATAATTGTAACTTCATTTTTATTTTCAACACATGGTACAGCAAAAGCTGACCCCATGGCTCCAGCACCAATAATAATAATTTTTTTCATATAGAGTTACTTTTTTATATTAATTTTTAGCATTTTGTGGGTAAAGTACAGTTATAAATTTATTAAGAAGGGATTATTTATGACTAAATTAGCAATTATTGGTGCTGGACCGTGTGGTTTATCTGCTTTGAGATCTTTTGAACAAGCGGAACAAAAAGGTGAAAAAATACCTGAAATAGTTTGTTTTGATAAACAAGAAGATTGGGGTGGATTATGGAATTACAGTTGGAGAACTGGATCAGATCAATACGGAGACCCTGTGCCTAATAGTATGTATAGATATCTTTGGTCAAATGGTCCTAAAGAGTGTTTAGAATTTGCTGATTATTCATTTGATGAACATTTTGGAAAACCAATTCCATCATTTCCCCCTAGAGCAGTTTTATACGATTATATTTTAGGTAGAGTTAAAAAAGGGAATTTAAAAGATAAGATTAAATTTAACACTTCTGTTACCAGTGTTTCTTATAATGGAAAAAGTTTTGAAATAACTTATCATGATAAAAAAAATGATAGAATTTCAAATGATATATTTGATTATGTAATTGTATCAACTGGTCATTTCTCAATTCCATTCATTCCGGAATATCCTGGTATGAAGGAATTTCCTGGAAGAATAATGCACTCTCATGATTTTAGAGATGCAGAAGAATTCAGAGATAAAAATGTTGTTGTCTTAGGAAGCAGCTATTCTGCCGAAGACGTTGCTCTTCAATGTCATAAGTATGGCGCAAAAAGTGTTACCATCGGTTATAGGCATAATCCTATGGGATTTAAATGGCCAAAAGGAATGAAAGAAGTTTTTCACTTAGATAAATTAGAAGGCAATAAAGCAATCTTTAAAGATGGTCATGTACAAGAAGCAGATGCTGTAATTTTATGTACGGGTTACCTTCATCATTTTCCTTTTATGTCTGAAGATCTTAAATTAAAAACAGGAAACAGACTATATCCGCCCATGTTGTACAAGGGTGTAGTTTGGCAAAATAATCACAAATTAATGTATCTAGGTATGCAAGATCAATTTCATACTTTTAATATGTTTGACTGCCAAGCTTGGTTTGCAAGAGATATTATTATGGGAAAAATTAAAACTCCGAATGATGCAGATGTTGATAAAGATATTAATAAATGGGTATCAATGGAAGAGAAGTTAGAAAATCCTGAGCAAATGATAGATTTTCAAACTGAATACACTAAAGAGCTTCATGACTTATCAGATTATCCAAAAATTGATTTTGAACTAATAAGAAAAACTTTTAAAGAATGGGAACATCATAAAGTAGAAAATATTATGACTTATAGAAATAAATCATTTGCTTCACCTGTAACTGGATCTGTTGGACCAAAACATCATACAGATTGGGAAGTTGCAATGGATGATTCTTTAAAAACTTTTTTAAATCAATCAAAAACATAAGTTATAAGCTTACAGTTTATAAAGGTTAATTAAGATAACAAATTATAATGAAAGTTGGTTTTATTGGACTTGGAAATGTAGGTGGTAAACTTGCAAGCAGTTTATTGAGAAATAAATTTGATTTAACTGTTAGAGATTTAGACATCAATCTTACAAAATTCTTTCGAAATAAAGGGGCAAAAGTCGCAATCTCTCCTAAAGAACTGGCACAACAAGTTGATTTAATAATAACATGTCTTCCTTCTCCAAAAGTTTGCTCTGAAGTAATGGAAGCTGAAGATGGTGTTATAAATGGACTTTCTAAAAATAAAGTTTGGCTTGAAATGAGTACTACTGACGAGACTGAAATAAAAAGACTAGGAAAATTGGTTACAAATAAAGAGTGTATAGCCCTTGATGGTCCTGTAAGTGGAGGTTGTCATCGAGCAGCAACAGGTAATATTGCAATATTTGTAGGTGGAGAAAGAAATACTTTTGAAAGAATATTACCCGCTTTAACTTCAATGGGTAGAAAAATATTACATACAGGAGAACTTGGTTCGGCAACTGTTTTAAAGGTAATTACAAACTTTTTAGCATCTGCTCATTTAGTGGCTCTTGGCGAAGCTTGGACAGTTGCCAAAAAATCTAATCTAGATTTATCAAAAGTTTATAAGGGTATAGCTGTTTCTTCTGGAAATTCATTTGTTCATGAAACTGAAAGCCAAGTGATTTTAAATGGCTCTTATAATATTAATTTCACTATGGATCTTGTTCTAAAAGATACAGGTCTATTTGATAATTTAGCAAAAAAATTGAATGCACGCTTGGAAATTTCGCCTTTAATTGTCAAAATATTTAAAGATGGTCAAAAGAAGTATGGTTCAAGAGCTTGGTCTTCAATGATTGTTAAAAGAATGGAAGATTTAAATAATATAAACTTTAGAGCAGATGGCTTTCCAGATGAGTTAGTTGATAACGAACAAGAAAAAAAAGGATATGAAATATAGCTGTTATGCTAAAGTACTTTTATGCTAGATAAAAAAAATTTTTATATTAATGGTCAATGGGTTGAACCAAATAAACCAAATGACTTCAAAGTAATTAACCCATGTAATGAAGAGCCATGTGCAATTATTTCTTTAGGTTCAAAAGAAGATACAAATTTTGCAATTAAATCTGCTAAATATGCCTTCGAAACATGGAAAGAAACTACTAAAAAAGATCGATTAGATTTTTTAGAGAAATTACTCTCTGTTTATAAAAAAAGATCCATTGAAATGGCTGAAGCTATTTCGTTAGAGATGGGTGCGCCTATGGATTGGGCAACTGATGTACAGACTGCTTCCGGTCAATCTCATTTAGAAGATTTTATCTTAAGACTTAAAGATTTTGAATTTGATGAACACTTCAACAAAAAGTCAAATAACCACATTTATTATGAACCAATTGGTGTTTGTGGACTAATCACTCCTTGGAATTGGCCTATTAACCAAATTGCTTTAAAAGTTATTCCGGCTTTGGCGACTGGGTGTACAATGATTTTAAAACCTTCTGAAATTGCGCCTATTTCAGGAATGTTATTTGCTGAAATGATTGATGAGGTTGGTTTTCCAAAAGGAGTTTTCAATTTAGTAAATGGTGATGGAGCTGGTGTTGGGACACATCTATCTGGTCATCCTGATATTGATATGGTTTCTTTTACAGGATCAACAAGAGCTGGAAGATTAATTTCTAAAAATGCAGCTGAGACAATCAAAAGAGTTTGTCTTGAGTTAGGAGGCAAAGGCGGAAATATTGTTTTCGCTGACTCTTACCCAGATGCAGTTAGAGATGGAATTAAAAATGTTATGAGTAATTCTGGACAATCATGTGATGCACCAACAAGAATGTTGGTTGAAAAATCTATTTATCAAAGAGCTGTTAAGGAAGCAACAGAGGAAGCAAATCTTATAAAAGTAGATGAGGCCTCAAAAAAAGGAGATCACATTGGTCCTGTAGTTTCAAAAACACAATATGATAAAATTATTAATCTAATTGAAGCTGGAATTAAAGAAGGTGCTACATTAGCTGCAGGTGGACCTGAGCTACCAGATAATTTAGATAAAGGTTATTTTATTAAGCCAACTATATTCACAAATGTTACAAATAATATGGAAATAGCAAAAAAAGAAATTTTTGGACCTGTTCTTTCTATTATTCCATTTGAAACAGAAGAAGAAGCAATAGAAATTACAAATAATACTGAGTATGGCCTTGGAAATTATTTACAAACAGAAGATAAAGAAAAAGCACATAGAGTTGCAAAAAAACTTAAATCAGGATGTGTGTATATAAATGGTAATGCAGCAGATCCAGGAACTCCATTTGGTGGATTTAGACAGTCAGGTAATGGTAGAGAGGGTGGAGTGTGGGGTCTCGAAGAATATCTTGAAGTTAAGACAGTTACAGGCTGGAAATAGTTTATGATTGGGTTTGTAATGATCGGAACCAATGATCTTAATAAAGCAACTAAGTTTTACGATGCTTTACTTGAAGTGATAGATTTGAAAAGAATATTAACAAATGAAAAATATATAGGTTATTCGTCAAAAGAAAAACCAAAAGATATTGAATTTTATGTAACAAATCCAGTTAATAGAGAAAAGGCAACTTATGGAAACGGTGCACAAATATCATTCCTATTAAAATCAAGAGAAACTGTTGATAAATTTTATAACTTAGGAATTAAGCTAGGTGGAAAAGATGAAGGAGCTCCAGGAATAAGATCTGGTGATTACTATTGTTACTTAAGAGATCTTGATGGAAATAAAATTTGTTCATTTGCTAAAATGGATAATTAACATGCACTTAATTCACAGAGGAATTGTAAATAAAAACTACAAAGAAAATCTTTTAAAATCATTTAATCAATCGTTTAAAAAAGGTTATGGTATTGAAACAGATATTCATGCATCAAGGGATGATCAATTTATTTGTTTCCATGATTTTACTTTACAAAGAACTTTCAAAAAAAAATTGAGTGTAAAAAAACTTAATTATTCAAAAATTAAAGAAATTAGTACAAAATTTAATAAACCAATCCCACTTTTAAAAGACTTATTAAAATCTTCAAAAAATAAACATTCTCTACACATTGAAATTAAACCAACTTTTTCAAAATCTCTTCTTAAAAAACTCCTAAAAGAAACATCAAAATTTAAAAGATGTGTTTTCATTTCTTTTAAACATGAAAATATATATAATTTGTTAAAAATTAAAAAAAATACGAAAGTAGGATTATCCTTTTCACCACCAGCAAGTATTAAAGAAATAATTAAGAAATCAAATAATAAAAATATCAATTGTCTGGTATTAGATAAGTCCTATCTAAAAAATAAAGATATTCAGAATTTAAAAATTAAAAAATATTATTATACAATTAAAACAAAATTAGAATTTAATAAATATAATAGAAGTAATAATTTGATATTTGAAAATTTATAAAATTATTTTTTTAAAAAGTTTAATCTTCCCAAAATTTCATCTCTGTCCATGTAATAACCTTGTAAATGACGATGACCAGAATTTGGATTAAAAGCTGTTCTTCCATGAAGAGCTCTTCTGTTATTAAATGAAAAAATATCACCAGGCTCTAATCTAAACTTAATTTGAAACTTATTATTGTGTAACAGATTTCCAAATTTATGGTGTGCGTTATAAACTTTGCCCATAATGTCTGGATGACAGTCTAAAGTATCCATTGTTGCCACACTAAATCTTATATCATTATAATCTCCATCTTTAGTTAGTGAGATAGCAGTGGCATGAAAGTTTCTAATTGTTTCTTGGGTATAATCTTTATCTCTAAATTTAAGAGGTACATTGACAAGTGTTTCAAAAATCTCTTTTTCATTTTTTTTCAGATAATCAGCTACTGCAAACCCGTCTACTGCTGAAGAATTTCCTCCTTCTGCAGAATTAACCAGACAGTGTAAAAATTGATATCCTGGTGGGTTTTCAAACCATGGTAAATCCATATGGTTTCTTAAAGCGTGAGCTGTGTAAGCAGAATTATTTGGTTTTGGGACATTTATAACTTCAAAAGGAGTATCAAAAAATGTTTGTCTTGTGTGACTAATTCTATTTAAGACAGGAAAGGCAGACTCTTTTTCTATTGGAGCATTTTTAACAATTGCAATTCCTTTATAATGTAAAAGCTCAAGCCACCTTAACAAACCTTCTTCACTATTCAAAATTTCATCATGATCTACAGTTATTGATTTTAAATTTTTTTCTAAAGAACTGTCCCATAATTGGTATGGCGAAATAAATTTTCGTTTATTTTTTAGCGTATAGCAATTTTCTCTAAGCCATTTTGGATCATAGTAGCTTGTATGATCTCCTTCACTCCATTTTACAACTAACTTACCTTCTTCGCTTACTTTTGATTCTTGAGCTGTTAGATCTTTCGAACTTTCAAGAATATTAAACATTCGATGATTGGAATCTTTATCATGTGCTGTAGGACAATTATCTCTTAACCAAAAATAATTATAATTACTTATCTCTCCATCACTCCATTCTATATTAAGGTTTAATTTACCTTTTTCTATTTTTTTAATATTGAACACTACCTATAATTGACCAGTTTTATGAGTTTTTCAATGCACTTTAAAGTTGTATTTAAAAAAGTGGCTTGTAATTTAATCTCATACATTATTAACTCTCTTGCTTAAAACTAACTAAGGGAGAAAATATGAAGTTTTTAAAAAGATTAATTCTTTCAGCTTTCTTTATATCTACTTTGTCATTAGTGGGAACTAGTGCAAATGCAGCTTGTAAAGCAAGATTGGGAGATTTTGACTGGAGTAGTGCTAATATTCATACAGCAATTAGTGCTTTTATTCTTGAAAAAGGATACGGCTGTGAAGTGGCTGTAACAAAAGGAAGTACAACACCTATAATGGCTGCCCACTACGATGGTCAACTAGATGTTATTACTGAAGTTTGGTATGACAATATTGTTGCTAACTATGAGCCACATGTTGCTGCTGGTACTATTAAAAACATTGGAGTTAATACTCCAGATTCACAGCAAGCTTTCTACGTAGACAAAACAACGGCTGATAAATACAATTTAAAATCTGTTGAAGATATGAAAGATCCTAAAATAGCTGCGCTATTTAAAGATCCTGAAAATCCATCAAAAGGTAGAATGACTAGCTGTATTTCAGGTTGGACTTGTTACACAGTAAATTTAGTTAAACAAAAAGAGTATGGTTTAGATGCATTATACACAAACTTTGACCCAGGTTCTGGAGGAGCGTTAGATGCTGCTATTGCAGGTGCTTTTGCTAAAAAGAAACCTATCTTTACTTACTATTGGGCTCCTACTGGTTTAATGGGTAAAGTTGATCTAGTTAGATTAACAGAACCTAAGTGGAGTAAAAAATGTTGGGATGATATGTCTGCTGTTGTTGAAAAAATCAAAGCAGAAGGACCAGAGGCATATACTAAGTCTTGTGCAAGTGAATACAGAGATATGGCATTAACTAAATCTGTACTAACTAAATGGGCTGCTGCTCATCCTGAGGAAACTAAGTTCTTATCAAAGTACTCAATTCCTACTGCAACAGTTAATAAAATGTTGGCCTTCTACGAAGATGAGTCAGATGGTGATATGGAGTTAACTGCTAAAGAATACTTAAAAACTGAGTCAGCTTGGACTAAGTGGGTTCCTGCTGATGTTGCTAAAAAAGTAAAAGCAGCGCTTTAATTTTAAGATAAAATAATTTGACAGAGCCCTTCGGGGCTCTTTCTTTTAGAAATCAGCTATATGTTCAAAGATAAAAAAAATTTATTCAACCTAAGTCTATTAGGGATTTTTATATGGTTATTAATTACAAGTTATAACTCATCAAAGAGAAAACCTGAAACTGTTGGTGAGTTATTTAAAGATTTTTCATGGTTAAGTGATTGGCCTAAATGGTTAGATTTACCTTTAATGCCGTGGATAAATAAAGTATTTAAAGCTCTTAACGAAAATTATGGTTTTATTTTCGAAGCAATAAATAATGTTTTGCTTGCAATGCTGATGGGGTTAAAAAATTTTTTAGTTCAAGCACCCTGGCCTTTAGTAATTATTGGTGTTGTGGTACTTGCCTACTTTGCTAGTGGTAAAAAAATTAAAACTACTGTTGCAGTTGGATTTTGCACATTCTTTATTGGTTTTTTACACCCAAGATTTTGGGATAAAGCAATTGAAACAACTTCAATTATGTTAATAAGTATATTTTTATGTCTAGTAATTGGTGTTCCAATTGGAATATGGATGTCTAGAGCTAATAGAGTAAGAGAGAAAATTCTTCCTATACTAGATTTAATGCAAACAATACCAGCTTTTGTGTATTTGATACCAGGGATAATGTTATTTGGACTTGGTGCTGTGCCAGCTATTATTGCAACTTTTATTTATGCAGTGCCTCCATTAGTTAGGCTAACAGATCTTGGTATCAGGTTAGTTGACACAGAAGTAACTGAGGCAGCAGATGCTTTTGGTGCTTCAAAAAAACAAAAATTATGGGGTGTTCAAATTCCATTAGCACTGCCTAATATTATGCAGGGCATTAACCAGTGTACAATGATGGCATTATCTATGGTGGTTATAGCATCAATGATTGGGACTAGAGGATTAGGAGATGAAGTGCTGCTAGGACTTCAACAGTTGAATGTAGGTAGGGCTGCAGAAGCAGGAATTGCAATTGTACTACTTGCAATTGTTCTAGATAGAATTACCCAATCTTATGGAGAAACTCTTCAAGAAAGAAACTCTCCAACTAAAACAGAAAAAAAATAATGTCAAAAATAGAAATTAATAATATTTATAAAATTTTTGGTAATAAACCTCAATCTATAATGCCAATGGTTAAGGATGGAGCAACCAAGGAAGATGTTTTAGAGCAAACTGGTCACACTGTAGGATTAGACAATGTTTCATTAAAAATTGAAGAAGGTGAAACTTTTGTATGTATGGGTTTGTCTGGCTCTGGAAAATCTACACTCATTAGACACATAAATAGATTAATTGATCCAACGGAAGGTGAAATTCATATAGATGGAACAAATATTATGAATTGTAATCCAGAGCAGTTAATTGATTGGAGAAGAAATCGTATTAGTATGGTTTTTCAAAGATTTGGTTTATTTCCACACAAAACTGTAATGCAAAACGTTGGTTATGGTTTGGAGATGCAAGGAAAATCAGAAGAGGATAGAGATAAAATTGCCATGGAAAAAATTGATGCTGTTGGTCTTAATGGTTTTGAAAATCAATTTCCAAATCAATTGTCGGGTGGAATGCAACAGCGTGTTGGCTTAGCAAGAGCTTTAGCAACAAACTCGGATATTATGTTGATGGATGAAGCTTTTAGTGCATTAGATCCATTGATTAGAAGTGACATGCAAAAACAATTGATAGACCTTCAATCAGAATTAAAAAAAACAATAATATTTATTACTCATGATTTAGATGAATCTTTAAGACTAGGTGATCATATTGGAATACTGAATGCTGGAAAATTAGTACAAGTTGGAACACCTGTAGACATTATAATGAAACCTGCTGATGATTATGTGAAAGCATTTGTAAAAGATGTTAATAGAGCAAAGGTAATAAAAGCAAAAATAATTATGAAAAATGTTAATGAAGTAAATGGAATTGATAAATCAAATTTAGTTAAAGTACATGAGGATCAGTTTATTGAGGAATTTTTACCTCAAATAGTCTGTACAAATGCAAATTGTGAAGTAGTTGACAAAAGTGGAAATGTCAAAGGGTATATAACCAATAAAGAACTTCAGTCATCTTTAACAAAGTCATAGTTAATGGTTAATCAATCATTAAAGAATAAGAGAATTATAATTTCTGCAGGAGCATCTGGAATAGGTTTGGCAACAGCAAAAGTTTGTCTTGCAAGGGGAGCTTCTGTTTATCTTTGTGATATAGACAGTAAATCTCTTAACAAACTAAACAAACACCCATTAAAAGATAAAAGATTATTTGCTTATCTCTGTGACGCATCAAATGAATATCAAGTTTCAGATTTTTTTAAAAAGATCAAAAAGAAAAATAAAAAAATTGACGCTTTAATAAATAATGTTGGAATAGCAGGACCTACAGGATCACTTGAAAAATTAAAGTCAAAAGACTGGGAAAACACTTTACATGTGGATGTTAATAGTCATTTTTATTTTACAAAAAGAGTAATTCCTCTTCTTAAAAAGTCAAAAAATGGATCAATAGTAAATATTTCATCAACAGCTGGAATACTGGGCTTTCCACTTCGTTCTCCTTATGCTGCTAGTAAATGGGCTATAATTGGTGTTACAAAAACATTAGCAATGGAGCTAGGTAAATTTAATATTAGAGTTAATGCAGTATGCCCTGGAACAATTAAGGGCGATAGAATGAAAAGAGTAATTAGAGATAAGGCTAAATTTACTAAAGTTTCAAGAAAAGCAATTGAGAGAGATTTTGTTTCAATGAGTTCAATGAAACAGTGGGTTTTAGAGGAAGATATAGGAAAAATGTGCTCTTTTTTAATTTCTGATGACTCAAATAAAGTATCAGGGCAAGTTATTTCTGTTGATGGTCACACAGAAAGAAATGATTAATTTATCTTAATTTTTTTTCGTACTTTTTTCTGAGTTTTTGAAGTTCAACTAAATATTCATCTCTAATATTTGAAATCTTAGTAACTGATTTTCCTTTAGATTGTCTTTTGGTTCCTTCAACTAATCTATTTATTAACTTATTTGATAGTTTTGGAGCTTTTAATTTTGTCCATGGAAGTTTTAAGGCAGGTCCAAATTGCTCTAACATATGTCTCATTCCAGATTTTCCTCCGGCTAAGTGGAATGTTAAAAAAGTACCCATTAAAGACCATCTTAAACCTGGCCCATCCTCAATTGCTCTATCTAAATCTTTGGTAGTTGCATGTCCTTCATTAATTATATGAAGCCCTTCTCTCCATAAAGCTTCTTGTAACCTATCAGACAAATAACCAGGTAATTCATGTTTAACCATTATTGGATTCATAGAGATTGACTTATAGAATTTATTGGCTTTGTTTAAATATTTTCTTGCTGTTTTTTTTCCAGGTACAATTTCAACTGCTGGCAACATGTAAACAGGATTAAATGGATGTCCTATTAGTCCTCTTTCTGGATTTTTACATTTCGAGTAAATTCTTGTTGGCAGTAGCCCTGAAGAGCTTGAAGAAATAATTGCACTAGATTTTGCATATTTTCCAATGGTACTCATTAATTTAGTTTTCAAAGTATAATTTTCACTTGCACATTCTTGAATAAAATCTGCATCTTTTAATGTTTCTTGAATAGAGGTGAAATATTTAAAATTTTTTAGATTTAGTGTTTTTTTATTAAAAAGTTTTTTTACATTAGGCCAAGTTCTTTTAATTTCAGCCACTAAATTTTTTTTTAATTTTAAATCTCTATCAAATGCATAAACAGTTTTGTTATGTGCTAGACATCGAATAATCCACCCTGCTCCAATTACTCCAGTTCCAATTATTGCTACTTTTTTAATGGAAGACATTACTTGTGTTTAACAAGCTTTAACTTTTCTCTAGTCTCAACAGATGTCATGGGTGTGTAACCAATTTCATCAATAATCCTTACTGCTTTTTCAACTAACTGAGCATTTGTGGCTAATTTACCTTTAGATAAATATAAATTATCCTCTAATCCAACTCTTGGATTACCTCCCATTAAAACTGTTTGGGCAACAAAAGGCATTTCATTTTTTGAAATTGCAAAACCAGACCAAACACCCTCTTTTGGCATTATATCTTTCATGGCTTGCATTGCCAATGTTGTGGCAGGTGCTCCCCATGGAATACCTAAACACATTTGAAACATTGGTGGATCACTTAACAGTCCCTCTTTATATAGCTGTGCTCCAAACCACATATTGCCTAAATCAAAAGCTTCAATTTCTGGTTTAACGTTAATTTCTTTTAACTTTTTTGCAGCTTTTCTTAAATCATTGGGCGTGTTAACAGTGATTGTAGAACCATCACCAAAATTCAAAGTTCCTGCATCAAGTGTACATATCTCTGGAAGAAATTGTTCTGCATTTGCTATTCGTTCCATTACATTTGCCATATCAGTCATTGGGCCAAAATCTAAAGGATTGTCTCCTTGACCAATATCTAAATCACCACCCATACCTGTAGTTAAATTTATTATTACATCTGTTTCACTTGAGCGTACTCTATCAACTACTTCTTTGTATAATTCTAATCTTCTGCTTGGAGTGCCATCTTCTTCTCTTACGTGAATATGAGCTATTGCAGCCCCTGCTTTTGCAGCCTCAATAGAAGCTGTTGCAATTTGTTCTGGAGTTTTTGGTAAATCCGGGTGTTTACTTGCAGTATCACCTGATCCTGTTACTGCACATGATATAAAAACTTTATTGCTCATAATTTATAATTTAAATATAGTTTAATTTAACAAAAATGGAAATAACTGAATTACAAAAAGATTTAGCAGCTACTTTTAGATGGACTGCAAGATTAAATATGCACGAAGGTGTTGCAAATCACTTTAGTGCATGTGTTCCTGGTTCTTCGACAGATTTTTATGTAAATAAAGCTGGTGTGCATTTTAGCCAAATTAAAGCTAGTGATTTAATTTTAGTAACTAAAGAAAATATAAGTGATCTAAAAAATAAACCTGGATTAATTGACCCAACAGCAATTAATATTCATGGTACAATTCATCAAAAAGTTCCACATGCAAAATGTATTTTTCATGTGCATTCGAAATATGCAACAGCCTTATCAACACTTAAAAATCCAACCTTGCCACCCATTGATCAAAATACAATGATTTTTTATAATAGAGTTTCGATTTTTAATGAATTTGGTGGATTGGGGTTTGAAGACGAATCTATTAAGATGGCAACTGCTCTAGGGAATAAACAGCATATGCTATTAGCTAATCATGGAATTATCACTACAGGAGAAACAATTGCAGAGGGTTTTAATTATTTGTATTATTTCGAGAAAGCAGCAGAAACTTATTTAACTGCTTTATCTACAAACCAAGAATTAAATATAGCAAGTAACGAGGTGGCTGAAAAAACGGCTCAAGAAACAGCTAATTATCCAATTGATTTAGCTAAGATGCACTTAGATCAAATAAAATTAATTTTAGATAAAGAAGAACCGGAATATAAGAATTAAATGTCTGTACATATAGCAAATCAAATTATTAAAAAAGAATGGACTGATTATAACAATCATATGAACATGGCTTATTATGTGTTGGTGTTTGATCAAGTATGGGAAAATATGCTTGCAAAATTTAAAATGGGTGAAAATTCGGCTAAGACAAAAAATATGAGTACCATGGTTGTTGAGACTTATACAACTTATAATAATGAGGTTAAAGAAGGCGACGAAGTTGAAATTAATTTAACATTTTTTGATCACGATAAAAAAAGATTACATTTTAAAATGGAAATGATTGAAAAATCCTCACAAAAATTATCAGCAACTCTTGAAATGTTGTCTTTATATATTGACTTAAACAAGAGAAAAGTGTCAGAATTCGAAGAAGAAAAATTAAAAATAATGGACAATTTCATAAATCTTAATAAAACAAATTTTAATAAAGATAATTTAGTGATTACTGGAAAATTAAAAAAATGATGGAAGTTAAATTATTATCAGGCGCTTTGGGTGCTGAAATTAAAGGTATTGATTTAACAGATGTTTCAAACGAAAATTTTAAAAAGATTAATAATTTACTTTTAGAGCATAAAGTGATTTTTTTTAGAGACCAACCTATTACTCAAGATCAACAAGTAGCTCTTGCAGAAAAATTTGGGCCTTTAGAAACTCATGCTTATGTGAAAGGATTAAATGAATTTCCAGAGATTGTGAGAATAGTAAAAGGAAAAGAGGAAAAAAATCAATGGGGGGAAAATTGGCATAGTGATGTAAGTTACAACGCAAAGCCAACTAAAGCTGTTATTCTTAAATCATTAAAGATACCACCAGTTGGTGGTGATACATGTTTTTCAAATATGGAATTAGCATGGGAAACATTAGATCCTAAAATTCAAGAAAAGATAAAAGATAAAAAAGCAGTTCATAGCTCATTGGGAGCAGAATTTTTCATTGATAACTACAAATACATGGAAGGAAATGAAAAGAGAAATTACGACTCTTATTCTAATGAACATCCAATTGTTAGAACACATCCAGAAACAGGTAAAAAAATTTTATTTGTTAATTGGACTTATACAAAAGCAATTATTGGTCTTGATAAGAATGAAAGTGACCAATTATTAAAAGAAATATTTGAACATCAAGCTAGATTAGATCTTACTTGTAGATTTAACTGGACAGAAAATACTGTTGCTATCTGGGATAATAGAAGTGTCATTCATTATGCTATTGCAGATTTTTTTCCTGGTAGAGGTCTCGGGTATGAGAGAATAATGGATCGTATTGCAATTGAAGGTGATCAACCTCAATAAAATCAATATGAAATTTGATTATTTAATTATTGGAGCAGGATCAGCAGGTTGTGTTCTTGCTAATCGATTATCAGAAAATAGCCAAAACAACGTAGCTATTTTTGAAGCAGGAAAGCCAAGTGATATTTGGAAAGTAAACATGCCTCTTGCAATTCTTTATACAATGCATGATCCAAAATATAATTACAAATATTACTCAGAACCTGAGCCTCACTTAAATAATAGAAATCTATTTTGTCCAAGAGGAAAAATGATAGGTGGTTGTTCTGCCCATAATGGAATGGTTTATGTCAGAGGAAACCCCAACGATTATAGTAGATGGGCTTCATTTGGTTTGAGGGACTGGTCTTATGAAAAAGTTTTACCTTATTTTAAAAAGATAGAAACTTGGTCTGGTGGTGAAAATGATTTCCGAGGTGGAAATGGAATTCTACCAGTCAATCAATCAAAAAATAAAAATCCTTTATTTAAAGCATTTGTCGACTCAGCTGGAGAGGCTGGGCACAAAATTAACGATGATATGAATGGTAAAGATCAAGAGGGTTTTGGAATGTATGATGTAACAATTCATAAAGGTGAAAGAGCTAGTGTTTCAAAATATTATTTAAATCCAGCTAAAAAAAGAAAAAATTTAAAGATTTTTACTGATGCATTTGTGGAAAAAATTATTTTTGATGGAAAAAAAGCAATAGGTATTCAGGTAAAAATTAAAAATAAAATTGAAAAAATTTATGCTAATAAAGAAGTTATACTAAGTGGTGGCGCTATAAATTCTCCTCAATTGTTGATGCTTTCAGGAGTTGGTCCAAATGAACATCTAAAAAATAAAGGAATTAATGTTATTCATAACCTTGAAGGTGTTGGTAAAAATTTACAAGATCATTTAGAAACTTATGTTCAGCAAGAATGTAAAACTTCTGACACTTTGTATTCCTATGTGAATAAATTAAATATGTTAAGAATTGGTATCCAGTGGTTTTTATCTAGAACTGGTCCTTGCTCTACTTCTTTTTTAGAAGCTGGTGGCTTTTGTAAATCTTCACCTGAAAGAGAATATCCAAATATCCAATTTCATTTTTTTCCTGCGTTTGTAATTGATCACGGGTTAGTTGATCCTGATCGTCATGGTTATCAACTGCATGCAAGTCCAAATCACCCAAAAAGTAGAGGTCACATTACTTTAAATAGCTCTAATCCCTACGATTATCCAAAAATTCAATTTAATTATTTAGAACATGAGGATGATCTCAAACAAACAATCGAATGTATTCATGTAGCAAGAAAAATTCTGGGTCAAAATTCTTTAAAACCATTTGCTGGAAAAGAAACTGGGCCTGGAGACCATGTGCAAACAGATGAATTATTTGAAAAATATATTAGATCTAAAGCTGAAACAGCTTACCACCCATCTTGTACTCTTAAAATGGGAACTGACAGTATGGCTGTAGTTGATGAAAAACTTAGAGTCCACGGACTAGAAAATATTAGAGTGGTTGATGCATCGGTAATGCCAGAAATTACAAGCGGAAACTTAAATGCTCCAACATTAATGATAGCAGAAAGAGCGTCAGATTTTATCCTTCATTCATGACCCAAGCACAGAATAATCCTAGAGGTATACTTTTTATTTTGCTTGGAATGGCATTATTTTCTGTTCAAGATGCTTTAATTAAATTCATCTACAAAGATGCAGCTTTATATGAACTATATTTTGGTAGAACTTTTGTAGCGCTAATTTTGTTGTTGGGGTATCTCAAATATTCCAAACAAAAAATTATTTTAAAAACTCATTATCCTTTTTTAACAATCTTAAGAGTTATATGTTTCTTTTTTGGGTTTAGTTTTTTTTATATTTCATTAACATATATGTCTCTTGCAATGGCAAATGCATTATTTTTCTCAAGTCCCTTTTTTGTTTCAATTTTAGCTACGATTTTTTTAAAAGAAAAAGTCGGTATCAGAAGATGGTCTGCAATTTTTATTGGATTTATTGGAGTATATATTGTTTTAAATCCAGATTTTAATAATTTTGATTACATGAAGTTAGCACCTGTTGCATGCGCGTTATGTTATGCAATATCAATGATAATCACTAAAACTACTTCGGATAAAGATAATGTATATACTCAAATGCTACATTTATATTTTGGTGCAATCTTAATTAGTATTTTATTTTTTATTTTTACTGGTGAGGGTCAATTTAATGATTTTACTAATCCAACATTTCAGTTTATTTTTAGAGAATGGTTTACTAATAGTTCCTATGCTTGGCCATTCATTATTGCTATGGGCTGTATTGGTGCTTTTGCTTTCTTTTTTGTTTTTAGTGCATACAGCATTGCATCACCTTCTGTTGTTTCTCTTTATGAGTATTCTTTAATAATTTGG
Source organism: Candidatus Pelagibacter sp. Uisw_134_02 (assembly GCF_047720265.1). GTDB lineage: Bacteria > Pseudomonadota > Alphaproteobacteria > Pelagibacterales > Pelagibacteraceae > Pelagibacter. The sequence continues at coordinate 308,738 of NZ_CP159813.1, read as the reverse complement.
TCAATATTAACAGGGTATATTCTGTTTAATGATATTCCAACACCAAGAACTTTTGTTGGTGTTTCAATTATTATAGGAGCTGGGATATATATTTATTTAAGAGAAAAAACAAAAGACCAATTGATAGCCACCGATACTCCAACAAGATAATGAAAAGTTATATACCAACTATAAATATTTCTTCTTTATTAAAATGCGATTTTAATTCTTTATCTGCAAAAAATACTATAAAAAAAATTGAAAAGGCATGTGTTGAAGTTGGCTTTTTTCAAGTCACCGCACATGGAATAAGTATTAAGCAAATAAAAAATATCTGCAAAATAGGAAATACATTTTTCAATTCCTCAGAAAAAAATAAAATAAAGTTAGCACCAAAAAAATGGAATAAAAAAAATAAAAATATATACAGAGGTTATTTTCCAAACACTGTAAATGGCAAAGAAGGGTTAGATCTGGGAGATCTCAAAATAACATCTAAAAATTCTAAAGAATATAAATCTCCATATATTGAATATTTAAATCTCAGTAAATCATTCAGTAAAGCGTCTATAAAAAATTTATCCAACTATTTTGATAAAAATTTTTTTTTAAGTGAAATATTATTTAAAAGTATTATTACACTTTATAAAAAAGATGAAAATATTAGTAATTTTGCTTTCTCAAGAATTAAATCACTAAGCACATTAAGATTTAATTATTATCCAAATCAAATAAAACCAGTAGAAATTTCAAAACAAGATGGAGTAGCTCTTGGTTGTGAAACACATGTCGATAGTGGGGTGTTTACTGTTCTTTACCAGGATAAAAAAGGTGGTCTACAAGTTCAAAACAGAAAAAATAAAAAATGGTATGATGTCCCTTTTAATAAAAATGCACTTATTGTTAATACTGGTTTAGCTTTAGAGTATTTAAGCAAGGGTAAATTTAAAGCTACTAATCACAGAGTACTATGGAATAAAACGAAAAGAATATCTGTTCCTTTTTTCTTTGAACCTTCTTATGATTTTAAAATGTCTTATTCATTTTTAAATAGTCCCTCAAAAAGTGATACCAAAAGTATACTTTTTGAAAAGTTTTTAAATAAATCTCTAAAAAAATTTATTGAGTATCAAAGGTGAAAAATTTTTTGTAATTATATTGATTTTTCTAAGTGTTATTGGTTTAAAATACATCAATTAGGTTATTTATATTTAAAAAAAATATACCATAGGTTATTATTTTATATGATCTTTATAAAAAATCTTAAATCTGTCTCTGATCAAGAATGGTCAACGACTGAAAAATATCCTGGTGTTAGGTGGAAATTTTTAATTGACTCAGATTACACGGGAAGTTCTGGACTTTCGCTTGGTTTTGCGGAAATTGAACCAGGTGGCGACTTAATTCTTCATTATCATTCACCTGCAGAAATATATGTGGTTACAGATGGTGTGGGAACATTAAACAAATCTGGTGAACTTGAAGAAATCAAAAAAGGTGATGTTGTTTATATAGCTGGAAATGCAAAACATGCTTTAAAAAACAATGGATCAGAAACCTTAAAATTTTATTGGATTTTTCCTACAGATAGTTTTTCAGAAGTTGGATATCTTTACTAATCTATACCAAGATGTTTTTTTCTTTGATTTACCCAAGTACGAATTAAATGATCAAATACTAGACCTATAAAAGCAACACAAAGACCTAATGTTAATCCTATACCTGCTCCCTTTTTATCTGATAAAGCTTTAAGAATATACTGTCCAAGATCTTCAGTTCCAATGAATGCACCAATGATTACCATGAATAAAGCAAAAACAATTGTTTGATTTAAACCAAGCATCATGTGAGGAAAAGCTAAAGGAAATTCTATTTTCATCAGTCTTTGTATTTTTGTTACACCTGACATTGAGCCTGCATCATGCAATGAAGCTGGAACACTTCTTAATCCTTCAATAGTGTACCTTGTAGCAGGGATTGTTGCATAAACTATTACTGCTATTAATACTGAAGTATCTGTAACTCCAAAAAGCATCATCACAGGAATTAAATATACGAATGAAGGAAATGTTTGAAAAATATCACAAACGCCCAGCATAAAACTAGCTGTATGTTTGTTTTGAAAGCTTAAAGTTCCAACAGTAAATCCTATTATACAAGATATAATCACTCCAAACGTTGCCATGTATGTTGTGACCAAAGCTCTATCCCACCACGGGCTTAACGCAATAAATAATGTTAGCATTCCGACTACAAAAGCTGAACGAATTCCACCAATTATATAACCCGCTCCTACAACTAATACCAAAGTGGCAACTGCTGGCATCCTCAAATATAATGCTCTCATTGGCTGAAGAACATCTACTATCAACCAGGTATTAAATATTTTTAATGTTTGAAAAAAAGTATCCCAAATCCAATCAACACCTCTATTCCAAAAGTCTGCTGTTGATATACCTTTGTTGTGTGGAACCTCAAATAAGTAATTATAACCCTCTTTAAAATAAAAAGATCCAAAATAAGAAAACATAATTCCTAGAGTAACTGCAATTCCAAAAAAGATTGCATTTTTGTTTCGTTGAAAGAAAGTCAAGCTTCCAAAATAATCTATTTGTTTATTAGCCCAAGCTAATGACATTTTGTCTAATAATATTGCAATTAAACTGATACACAAACCTGCTTCTAATGCTAACCCAATGTTTAACTGATTGAGTGCTAATAATAAATTAAATCCTAATCCTTTTGCTCCAATAAAAGCAGAAATGACTGCCATAGAAAAGCACACCATAATTACCTGATTGACTCCAATTAAAATATCTCTTCTTGCAGTTGGAATTAATACTTTGAACATTAACTGCCAATTATTACATCCACTCATTTTACCTGCCTCAATAACTTCAGATGATATTCCTCTAAGACCTAGTAAAGTCAATAATATCATTGGGGGAACAGCAACAACCATGGTTATAATTACTGCCGCATGATCACCAACACCAAAAAGAACAATAGCGGGAACTAATACTGCATATTGTGGCATAGTCTGCATTACTAAAAGTATTGGATTCAATGATTTTTCTACGCGTCTACTTTTAAACGCTGCGATACCTAAACTTAAACCAAAAATAAAAGAAAGTGGTGCAGCAACTAATATAAAAGATAGAGTTTGCATTGAGGGTTTCCATTGACCAAAGATAGAAATGTAAATCATTACTAAACCGGCAAATAACGCTAGACCTTTGCCACTTAGTTTGTAACCTAATATTGCAGCACCTGCTGCAACAATTGTCCAAGGTAAACCTGGTAACTCAGCCCAAGGATTTTCATCTATCCAATCCCAACTAGTAAATGCAACAACAGTTTCCATTCCTCCTAATAAAATCTCTCTAATTAACTCTATTAGAAACGTCATAAATGAAGTCAAATTTCGAGTTATTTGTAAAACTAATGGTCGAGTTTTAAATTCTTGAGTGTCCTCATTCCAAAATTCCATAGGCATCCACTCATTCATTAAGAAGAATAATGAGTCATTAATCCAAATAGGTAGCCATCCAAGTAATGGAGGTAATCTCCAAAAGACATCAAAAGCGTAATATCTTACCTCTTTACCAAATAATACGTACGTACTTTGGTTTGGGTCTTTAATAAATTCTGCTTGACCTCTAATAAATTTGTATGTTTCAGGAACATCAATTGAAAAACATAAGGCAAAAAATACAATTAATAAAAATATCCATTGAAATAATTTTGGATGTTTTTTTATAAATTCCATAACTTAATTATTATTTTTTCTTCCCCCAAAAACAGTATTGATTATTTTTGCAGGATCAATAGAGCCAACAATTTGGTTATTTCTATCTATTACAGCAACTGATTTATCTTGATTTAAAATTTTTTCAGCAACATTTTCTATTATTTCATCTTTTAAAACTTTTAAATCACTAAGATTATTAGAAATGGATATATCCATCACATCTTCTATTAATAAAACTTTTTCTCTTGGAACTTCTTCAGTAAATTTTTTTACATATTCAGTTGCTGGGTTCAGTACAATATTGGCTGGTGTATCTAATTGTTCAATTATTCCATCCTTCATAATCGCAATTCGATCTGCAAGTTTTAAAGCTTCATCAAAATCATGAGTAATAAACATAATTGTTTTTTGTAATTTTTCCTGAAGTCTTAAAAACTCATCTTGCATTTCTTTTCTAATTAATGGATCTAATGCTGAAAAAGGTTCATCCAAAAACCAAATATCTGGCTCTACTGCTAATGATCTTGCAATACCTACTCTTTGTTGTTGACCACCTGAAAGCTCTCTTGGAAAATAATTTTCTCGCCCATCAAGTCCAACTAGTTTAACCATGTCCATAGCTTTGCTAATACTGTCTTTAGTTTTTATTCCTTTAACTTGAAGTGGAAAGGCAATATTTTCTACAACTGTTTTATGAGGCAGTAGAGCAAAACTTTGAAAAACCATTCCCATTTTGTTTCTTCTAAGATCTATTAATTCTTTGTTATTTAATTGAAGTAAGTCTTGACCTTCTATAAAAATTTTTCCACCAGTCGCATCTGTTAATCTAGAAATACATCTTAACAATGTTGATTTACCAGAACCTGATAAGCCCATTACTACTAACATTTCACCTTTTGAAACTTCAAATGAAGCATTGTTAACTCCTACTATGCACCCATTCTCTTGAAATGTTTTAGCATCAACATTGCCATTAGAATCTTCAAGCATTTTTTTAGCATTTTCTCCAAAAATTTTGTAAACAGATTCACATTTGATAACAGGATCAGACATAATTTATATTAGGTTATATGAAATTAAGTTAAATTAAAATCTATATAATTTGCTACCTTTCTCTCTTAAAAGTTTTTAATAAAATACACTCTTGTATCAATTCCTGTGCTCAAAAAACTTAAAGCTTCACCACTAACAGTAATTGTCTCATCTACACCAACATTTTTTCCACTAACAATAAAACCTGTAAAACATTTATTTTTTTCTTTGTCCCATTTAACAAAGGTTTCACTAATTTTATTACCATTCATTGTATAAATTTCATGTGCTCTATAATTTAAAAAATTAGCACCCATAATTGCACGCTGTGGTATGAGCTTTGTTGCATTACAAACAGCTTCATACAATTCAACAGTTAATTTAAAATGATCAGTTCCATCAAAAGATACTAAAATTCCAGATGGCAAACTTGAGATTAATTTATTTAACTTTCTCTCTTGAACTATTCTGTCTTCCTCTATTTTCATTTTAGCAACTAGCTCATCGCCTTCTCCAAAAATATTATTTAGTATAAAAAAAGATAAGAATATAACGATCATTAGTGTAACTAAACCAGCAAGCTGTTTAACTGTTTCTGGCAACTCTTTTATTTTATCTAAATATTTTTCAGCAAATATCATTCCTGTAACTTTCCATTTGTCCAAATTCCTGATTTTTGTTTTCCATCAGCCCAGGTAAAAGTTCCTTCCCCATTCATAAACCCATTAGTCCACTCTCCTTCATAAGTAGAGCCATCAGGGAAAGTTAATGTTCCTATGCCATTCCATAGACTATTTAGAAATTGACCTTTATAAATATATCCATTTGGCCAAGTTTCAGTTCCTTGTCCATGCTTTTTTGTTCCAACCCATTCACCTTCATAAGTTGTTTTATCTGTATAAACCCATTTGCCATAACCATTTTCACAATTGCCCTCTTTACATCCTGTGCTTCTAGCTAAAGCAGAAGATGTGATCAACAAACCTAAGATTATGCTAATAAGATATTTTTTCATTTTAACATTCTACAAAAAATCATATAAAAAAATTATACTTTTTTTTCCTTTTTACTACACGAATAAAAAAAAATATCTTTTTCAGAATTATCACTTTTGATATTTCTAGTAATTTCATGAATTAATTCACCAGATTTTCTATCTATGATAGCTGACTCTGAATACTTTTTTTCTTGATTAATTGCTTTAAACAAAACTATGTCTTTATTTACAACTTTAACATTTAATCTTTTTGAATTTGAAAGAAATATTGATAATCCTTCTATTAAAAGAGTTTCAGGCTTTCTTGACTTTATTTTTAATTTATCCAAACCTTTTTCATCTAAATCTTTAGCTAAAAAAGTTTGATAATTATGTTCTGAATTTTTAATTATTTTTTTATCTAAATTACATACAAAACTTAAATTAATATTTTCTTGTATATTTATATCTTGAGCTAATGATAAATTAAAAAAAAGTAAACTAAGAAATGAATATAAAAAATATCTTAACATAAAATTAATTTTTTTTGTAACCATATAGAAATTAACATAAAAAAAATCTCCCCCAACCATGTTGGGAGAGATTCAAAATTTATTGGTTTTTGCCTTACTTAGTAAAAGCTTTCCAAACTTTTTTGTTTTTCTTTAACCAAGCTTTGGCTGCATCCTCGTGTGTCATTTTATCAATGTCAACTAAAGACGCCATTGCACCAATTTGACTTGTAGAAAATGACATTTTTTTAAATGCCGCAGCAGCTGCTGGGTGAGTTTTAGGAAAATCACCGTTAACAGCTTTTTTTAAGTAACCATCTGGTGAACCACATTTTCCATCACCACCATCTTCTGGTCTACAACCAGCTGTATATGGAGGAAAGTCAATAAATGTAAAACCAGCACCATCTGTAAAGTTTGGTGTCCAGTTAAAAATAATAGTTCCTCTTCCTTCTTTTTCAGCAGATACTAATTCTGCCCAAAGTGCGTCTGCACTTCCAGCAAATTTAACTGTCCAAAGATCTCCTAGACCTAGAGCATCAACCCTTTGAGGTATCAGATCTCCATGCCAAGTTTGAGGTCCTTCCAACATTCTTCCTTTTCCACCTGAATCAGGAGTTGTAAAGTTTTTTGCACAAGCTGGATTTTTTAAAGCAGTCCAGTCTGGTAGACCTGGGCATAATCCTTTTTCAGCAACCCAGTTTGGATATCCCATATCCTCTAAAGTTCTTGCTTCATGATCACCCCAATCAAGTAAACCACCTTTATCTAGTGCAGTGGTAAATGATTTACCAAAAGCTGATTCCCAAACTTCGTGAGAAATTGATACATCCCCAATTCTTATTGCTTCATAAACTGCTTGCGAGTTTGTGTTTACATATTTAACGTTGTTACCCATGTTTTCGAAAATTCCGCCAATAACGTAAGCCATTACAATTTGACTAGACCAGTTATGAGTTGGAATTACGATAGGCTTTTTACTATCTGCTGCATTAGAAATTCCAGCAAAACTAACTACTGAAATTACTAGGGCAGATATCAATGATATTACTTTTTTCATTATTTTTTCTCCCTCAATATTAAGTTTAAGATGGTATGTTCTCACTTATTAAATTTATAGTCAATCCCCTATGATTATATTATGCTAAGGTTAAATTATTTAAATTTATACTGGCAATGCTACATACTAGTAATGATATAAGAAATCCGGGTTTAAGAACTTTACCACCAGGGGTTGAAAGATATTTTGTAAAAGGAGGTGGTCTTTCAATAATAGAAATTTCACCAGAAGATAAAATAGAAATAATTAACGATGAAGGAAGACAAGTTTGTGAAATAATTGTTTTCAATTCAAAAGGCAAATCTGATCTATCTATTTTAAATTTAAAAGAAAATTCTAATGCAGATTTTTCAAAAAAAACTATTTCAAATGATAATAAAATTTCAAAAATTTTAAAGAAAAAAAACTTAGATTTAGATAAAGCTAAAGCATCAATTATTTTTAATGATGATTGTTTTATGGGTGAAAAAATAATACTAACATCAAAAGATAAATGTATGGTTATGATTGCGGCACCTGGTGATGCAATGAATGTTCATGAGCAAAATCCACCAACAGATTTTACAATTTTTTTAAAAAAAGCTAAATTTACAGAAACGGATGAGCAATTTATCTTGCCAGACCCACTGAGCGATCCAATTATAGAGCAACTTATTAAAAGAAGAACTGCAGAAACTTATAATGTTAAAACTGGTGAATATATTCAAATAATTGACCCTGGCGGAAGACAATGTTCTGATTTTTTAGCTTTCGATACACATAAATTAAATGATGGAATTGAAAGTATTATAGATGATAAAGCAACTAGAACCTTTATGGGCAGTGCTTATCCCGGGCCTGGTTTATTTTCAAAATTTTATGATGGCAATCATGAAGCAATGGTTGAGGTTGTAAGAGATACTGTTGGAAGACATGATACATTCAATCTTGCTTGTACCTCAAAATATTATGAGGATATGGGTTATATGGGTCATATTAATTGCACAGATAACTTTAACAAAGGCTTAGAGAAATATGACATAAATTCCCGCAAAAGTTGGTCGGCTATAAATCTTTTTTTCAATACAGGGATTGATTCAAATAATGTTGCAACTTTTGATGAACCCTGGTCAAGGCCAGGGGATTATGTTTTGTTTAGAGCTTTAAAAGATCTAACTTGTATTTCTTCGGCTTGTCCATGTGATGTGGATGCTGCAAATGGCTGGAATCCTACCGATATATTTGTTAGGACTTATCCAAAAGAAAACAAATATTCAAAAGCTATAGCATTTAGAATGAAAACAGACTCCGAACCAAAACTAACTAAAGAAACTGGTTTTCATAAAAAAACATCTGAACTAACTAGAAACTTTATTGAGTACAAAGGTTTTTGGCTGGCAAATAATTTTACTAATTCTGGAACAATAAAAGAATACACGGCTTGTAGAGAAAGCGCGATAGCGACCGACCTTTCACCTCTTAGAAAATTTGAAATCTTAGGTCCTGATGCAGAAAACTTAATGCAATACACTTTAACTAGAAATGTTAAGAAATTATCAGTAGGCCAAGTTGTTTACTCTGCTATGTGTTATGAAAATGGATGCATGCTGGATGATGGAACTTTATTTAAAATGGGGCAAGATAATTTCAGATGGATCGGTGGAGATGAATACAGTGGTGAATGGTTAAAAGAACAAGCTAAAAAGAAAAATTATAAAGTTTGGATAAAGTCTGCAACAGATCATATTCACAATATTGCTGTTCAAGGTCCTAACAGTAGAAAAATTTTAGAAAAGTTTGTTTGGACAGCTCCTATTCAGCCTTCAATTACTGAACTGGAATGGTTTAAATTTAATATTGCAAGAATAGATCATGAAACAGGTACTCCAATTATGATTTCAAGAACAGGTTACACTGGTGAACTTGGCTATGAAATATGGTGTCATCCAAAAGATGCTTCAGAAGTTTGGGATAAAGTTTGGGAAGCAGGAAAAGAATTTGATATTACTCCATTAGGTTTGGAAGCTCTAGATATGGTTCGTATTGAGGCTGGACTAATTTTTTATGGTTATGAATTTGATGATCAAACTGATCCCTTTGAAGCAGGAATTGGTTTTACTGTTCCTTTAAAAACTAAAGAAGATGATTTCATAGGTAAAGAAGAGTTAACAAAAAGAAAGGCGAGCCCACAAAAAAAATTAGTTGGTCTAGAATTAGTGGGTCATGAGCCAGCAATAAATGGAGATTGTGTTCATATGGGCCGTGGTCAAGTAGGTGTAATAACAAGCGGAATGTTATCACCCAAACTTGGAAAAAATATTGCACTTTGTAAAATTGATGTAAAGTATGCTGAGATAGGAACGGAAGTTGAGATTGGTAAACTTGATGGTCATCAAAAAAGAATTGTTGCAAAAGTTGTTCCTTTCCCTTTCTATGACCCAACAAAATCTAGAGTAAAAGTATAATAAGATGCCTGATAACAACAAAGATCTTTTAAATTTTTGGGAAGACCAGATGAAACAGTCTCATACTTCAAGTAACTATTTTTTTAGAAAATCTCCTTCACATTATCATATGATGCTACTTGTAATGTCGGCTTACAAACATAATGAAAAACTGTCTGTTGAAGGACTAAAGACAAAATTATTTAAAACCTCAAGACCAAAATCAGCTTTGATAATTAATGAAGCTTGTGAAAAAGGATTCTTTCGTTTAGAAAAAACTTCAACTGATCAGCGAATAAAAAATATTATGCCGAGTGAGACATTTATTAATGAGTTTAAACAATATTTAGCCACTTTGAAAAAGTTAAGCTATTAGCTCCTTATTTAACAATCTTTTTTAGTTAGTATTTTTTATATATAAAATTTAGTTATAAAAATAATTATATTAATTACTTTTTAAGAAAAATATTGTTTGGATATGTCAACACTACCAACTAAAGCAAAAGTAGTTATTATCGGTGGCGGAATTCATGGGCTAAGCACAGCTTGGAAACTTTCAGAAACTTATAAAAATTCAGGTGACATTGTAATTTTAGAAAAAAAAGACACTGCAGCAGGTGCAAGTGGAATTGCTTGTGGTGTTATAAGAAATAATTATTTTCAACCAGCTATGAGAGAATTAATGGCTCATTCAGTTTCTGTATGGGAAAGTGATCCTAAAGCTTGGAAGTATAATGCTGTTGGATATTTGCAAATTTCTCCAGAAGTTATGCACGAAGATGTTGCTACAATTTATGATCAGCAAAAAGCTATTGGATATGAGTCAGAATTTATAGAGGGTGAAGCAGACTGCACTAAATATATGAAGGGAATGTTTGATGATTGGCAGGCACAAGGAATAACTTCTGTGTTACATGAAAAAAAAGGTGGTTACGCATTCAATAAAGCTTCCATAAAAGCTTTAGAAGAAAAATCTACTACAAACGGTGTTGAGGTTATCAAAGGTGTAACGGTTACAGGATTCAAAAGAGGAAGTAATAGTAAGGCAGTTACAGGTGTTGAAACAGACAAGGGAATTATTGAATGTGAACAAGTAATTGTTGGTGCTGGTCCTTGGGTTAGAGATTTTTGGAATATGTTAGAACTTCCAAAGTTTGCAAATATTAAAGGGCAAGATGGAAAATTTCATAAAGAAGATATGTGGAAATATTGGATGCTACAAGAAGGTGTTATTGGTGTTGATAAAGATTATTTAAGAATGAATGATGGTGGTCAGCCTCCTGTAATGCATGTTGACTCTACTGCCCCGCTATATTCTGACACAACTAAAAAACTAATTACAGATGAACTTTGGGGAATTTATTATAAGCCAGATATTGAAGGTCTTGGTGTTCAAGGTGGAACATCTCCTTACATAGTTGATAAACATTTTGATAAAATAAATATTGATCCTTACGGACTTGAGTCTCCTGAATTTCAAACAACGGAATCATTTAACGATATGTGGTGTTCAGCTTTAGCTCATTGTCATAAAAGATTTGAAGGCAAATCTGGTTTATATAGAAAAGGACCGTCAGGTGGTCTTGGATGTATGACACCAGACAATTTTCCGATCTTTGATAGATTTTTAGAAAATGTTTACATGATAGCAGATGCAAACCATGGATACAAAATGATTGGTGTTGGTGAGCTTGTTGCACAAGAAATTCTGGGAACAGAGAGTGAATTATTAAAACCGTTTAGATTCAACCGTTACGAGAAGGGTGAACTTCATCCAACTTCTAATAGTCCATTCCCTTGGAGTTAAACTTCAAGCCTAGACACAAATAATTTTTTCAGTTACGGTTCCTTAAATAAAAATTCATTAGAGGGAGAGATAATGACAGATTTAGACAGACACGTTAGACAACCTGGCAGAGACAAGTTGGTAAAACAAGTTAGAGCTAAAATCAACGAACTAGGTGTTGAATATATATTTTTTCAATTTATTTCAGTAACTGGAAGAGTTGTAGGTAAAGGTATTCCTACTGATCATTGGGAGAGAACTTGTGAAAAAGGGTTTCAATTAGTTTACGGTGCTACAGCAAACTTGTTTACAGATCGTCATGGTAATTATATTGGATATGGGCCAGAAGCTAAGGAGTTAGTTGGTATTCCTGATCCTGAAACTTTTTGTCAACTTCCTTGGGATAAAAAAGTTGCAAGAGTATTTGTTACATGTTTTAGAAATAGAGAAGAAAGAGAAAACCCAGGCGCTCATTTAACCTCAGATTGTCGTGGTAATTTAAGAATACACGCCCAAGAATTTAAAAAGAAACATGGTTACCAATTAAGAGTAGGAACAGAGCCAGAAATGATGTGGTTAACTAAGAATGAAGATGGTTCACCTACAGGTAAAGGTTTTTCTAAGCCTTATTGTTATCATATTGACCAATTTGAATCGTTAAGACCAGTTTTCATGCAAGTCTTTAAATATGCTAGAGCAATGGGTTTTGACATGATTCAAGGTGATCATGAAGATGCACCAGGACAATTAGAATTAAATTGGATGTATGATGATGTTTTAAGAAATGCTGACAGACTATCAACTTATAGACAAATTTGCGCACAGGTTGCTAGAGAATTTAATTTAATAGCTTGCTTTATGACAAAACCTTTTATGGGTGTGTCTGCAAGTGGTTGTCATACAAATATGTCTTTGTGGACAGGTGGAAAAGATAAGATTAATAAATTATCACATAAATCTTTACCGGCTATGGATGAAGTATTTACTTATGTAGAAGGTGGAACAAATACTTTTATGCCAGATACTAAAGATATTCAGCTACCAGGTAAAGTTGGATTAAAAGCTATTGGTGGAGTGATGAAACATTTGGGAGCTCTAACTGCAATTGGTTCTTCTACAGTAAATTCATACAGAAGATTATGGGATACTGGTTTTTGGGCACCCGTTTATGCTGACTGGGGATTTCAAAACAGAACTTGTGGTTTAAGAGTTTCTGCACCAGGAAGATTTGAATATCGTTCAGTAGATTCAATGCACAATCCATACTTAATGGGTTCAGGACTATTAAAATGTTTTGATGATGGAATAACAAATAACATTGATCCTGGAAAGCCAGAGTCTAGAAGTATGTATGATGCACAGGCAGCTGGTAAAGAGGTTAAAAAATTACCTTTGAGTCTTGGTGAAGCACTAAATCGTTTAGCAGAAGATGAGGTTATCAAATCAGCAATGCCAGATGAAATGTATAAAGTATTTCATTGGTACAAAAATGATGAATGGGAAAAATTTTTAGGTGCAACAACTCAGTGGGATCTAGATACTTATCTGGATTGTCTACCATAATCTTTAATAGAAACAGGGGAAATATATGTGTGGAATAGCAGGATTAATACATAGAGGAAAATCGTCTAATGTAGGAAGTGAACTACAGGGAATGCTTCAAGCTTTAAAACATAGAGGAGAAGATTCTACAGGTTACGCTTTGTATGGAGATACAGATGGTAAAAACTTTATCATGCGTTTTAAGGTTGGTGAAAATGTTGGTGAGGGAAGTTCATCAATAATGGAAGATGTTTCAGTTTATGATCAAAGAAAAAAAATTGTTGATCAATACTTATCTGAGTTAGGTGCTAAAATAGTAAAAGAAGAAAGAGTGCTACCCTACTCTTTAAGGTACGAACTTGCATATGATGTAAATGATTTATTAGAGTTTTCACAAAAAATTGAAAGCATTCCAGGAGTTGAGATTCTGTCTATGGGAAAATCATTAGAGGTAATTAAAGATTTAGGAAATGCTCAAATGGTTTGTGATAGATATAATTTAGACAAACTTGTTGGAACTCATGCAATTGGTCATGCGAGAATGGCTACAGAATCTGGTGTGGATATTAAATCTGCTCATCCGTTTTGGGGTTACCCTTTTAGCGACGTATCTGTAGTTCATAATGGTCAATTAACTAACTATTGGAATAATAGAAGAATGCTTGAGAATAAAGGCATGAGATTTATGTCTGAATGTGATTCAGAGTTAATTGCTGTATACATTGCTCAGAAAATGAGAGAAGGCGCATCACTTGAAGAGGGTATGAGGGCATCTTTAACAGGTCTTGATGGAGTATTTACATATTTTGTTGCAACTAAAGACTCTTTAGGAATGGCAAAAGATACTATGGCTGCAAAACCTTTGGTTCTTTATGAGTCAGATGATTTAGTGGCAATGGGTTCAGAAGAAATAGCAATCAGATCAGTTCTACCACAAGAGATAGACACATATGATCCATTTGATGGAGAGGTAAAAGTATGGCAAATTTAAAGACTACAGAAAAAAAAACAAAGTCCCAATCAATGGGTATGCACACAGAGGTACTAACAGGTAGAACTCAACAAAAGTTTTTTAATCCTGACGAGGGTGAAAATCTTTATTACTTTGGAACTTATGATGTAGATTTTAATAAAAGAACAGAACTAGATGTTAAAGAAATGACAGCTCCGGAAGCTAATAAAGAAATTGACAACTTAATGAGCCAAGGTTTTGGAACGATTGTTATTAAAAACCCTCAAGGTAAACATAGTTTAGGTGTTGGTATTTTAAATAAATTAAACTTAATTTTTGAAGGAAGTTTGGGTTATTTTGGTATGGGTTCTTGTGACGGACCTACAGTTAGAATTAATGGTAGAGTTGGCTGGTCTTGTGCTGAAAACTTAATGGCAGGAAAAGTTGTTATAGAGAAAAATGCAGGATCTTGCTTTGGTGCTGCTATAAGAGGTGGTGATTTAATTTGCAAAGGAAGTGTTGGTGCAAGAACCGGAATTGACATGAAGGGTGGAACTATCATTGTTGGCGGTGATGCTGGGGCATTCACTGGTTTTATGATGCAAAGAGGGAGAATTATTATTCTTGGTGATGTTGGAATAAATTTAGGTGACTCTATGTATGATGGAACAATATTCATTGGTGGGAAGATAGGATCATTTGGAAGTGATGCTGTACCAGCTGATTTATCAGCTAGTGATCAAGATTGGTTAAAAAGAAAATTAAAAGTTGCAGAGATAGGTGAAAAATTTGACGTCAGTAAAATGACAAAAATAGTCGCAGGGAAAAAACTTTGGAACTATGATAATCTAGAACCTCATGAAAAGAAAGGAGCTATCTAATGGCTAAAAAGAAAGTTAAAAAAAATAGTAAAAAATTAAAAAAAACTAATGGAAGTGTTGGCGGAAAAGCTGATGTTCATGCACACGAAGATGGTAAAAGAAACAAAAGTCTATTAGGTCACAACGCTATTTTTACTCCTGAAGTTATAGACGACATTCATATTAAAGCTCAACTTGGAAGATACAGAATGCGTGGAATGGCATTAATGAAAAAAATTCCTACATTTGATGATTTAGTTTTTTTACCAGGAACTCTTACAAGATTTGTAATTGAGGGTTATAGAGAAAAATGTGAAACAAAGACTATAATCGGACCAAATTGTGAAAACCCAATTGAACTAGATATACCAGTTTATATTACAGGTATGAGTTTTGGTGCACTTTCTTATGAAGCGAAAACTGCTTTAGCAAGAGGAGCAACAATGGCTGGAAGCGCGACATGTTCTGGTGAAGGTGGAATGATTCCAGATGAGAGAAGATATTCTGAAAAATGGTATTACCAATGTATCCAATCAAGATATGGTTTTAATCCTCATCACGCTCAATTGGCTGATGCAATTGAAGTATTTATTGGTCAAGGGCAAAAAGTTGGAATGGGTGGACATTTAATGGGTCAAAAAGTTACTGATCAAGTTGCAGAAATGAGATCTCTACCCTCTGGTATTGATCAAAGATCTCCAGCAAGACACCCTGACTGGTTAGGTCCAGATGATCTAGCTTTAAAAGTTGAAGAATTAAGACAACTTACAAAAAACAAAGTACCCATTCAATTAAAACTAGGTGCATCAAAAGTTTATGATGATGTTCGTATGGCTGCAAAATGTAATCCTGACTCAATCTTTTTAGATGGCATGGAAGGTTCAACAGGAGCTGGTCCTCACATAGCTGCTGCAAATACTGGTATCCCAGGAATTGCTGCAATCAGAGAAGCTAGAAGAGCTATTGATGATGTTGGTAAAACTGGACAAGTAACTTTAATTTATGCAGGCGGTGTTAGAGATGGTGCAGATATGGCGAAGGCTTTAGCTTTAGGTGCTGATGCAATAGCAATTGGGACTGGCGCTTTAATGGCTTTAAACTGTAATAAAGATATACCAGAAGCAAATTTTGAAAAAGAAATGGGTGTAAAAGCTGGTGAATGTTATCACTGTCATACTGGTCGTTGTCCAGTTGGTGTTGCAACACAAGATCCTAAATTAAGAGCTAGATTAAATCCCGATGATGCTGCATTAAGAGTTTATAATTACCTTCATGCAATGACATTAGAGGCTCAATTATTAGCAAGAGCTTGTGGTAAGACAAACATTCACTCTTTAGAGCCTGAAGATTTAGCTGCTCTAACAATGGAGTCATCTGCTTTAGCTAAAGTTCCACTAACAGGAACTAACTATACTGTTGGTGTAGATAACTTTCACAAAATATAAGGAGTATTTATGGTTAAGAAAAAAACAAAAACAAAAGTTAAAAAAGAAAATCTAGGTGGAAAATCTAAAGAGACTGCTAGAGAAAAAATGATTGGGCAGCATATCGGTTATAGATATGACGTTAACTTATTGCCTGATTATAAGAAAATGACTCCATTCTTAAAAAAATATGTAGAAGCTATGGGTTGGGATGATCTTAACTGGTTAGAAGATATTCATATGGGTTATGAAGAAGATAGACCTGCTGTATTTTGTAGAAACGCAAATGGTTGGGTTACAATTCCAAAATCAATCAAACTACCAGACAACCAACAAGATAGAGATATGATTGCAAGAGAGCTTTTGGTTAAGTTTCAAATGTCTAAAAAGCACCCTCTTGTTGATTTGAAAAAAGCTTACCTTAAATTCTAAGTTATCAATCAGAAGTTGATAATATTTTTGAATCTGCTGTCATTGCTTATTTATTTAAGTAAAGTAACATTTGTCACACCTCCTAAAATTTCATAAGCTTTCTTAAACTAATAAGGAGAGAGATATTATGACTGATCAATTAGGTGCTCTTACAGTCATATTTACAGAGTTTTATTACTGGGTAACAGTAGTACTGATGTTTTTAATTCACGTCGGGTTCTGTATGTATGAAGTTGGAGCCTCACGTTATAAACATCACCAACATACTTTAATGAAAAATACCATGGTCATACCACTAGTTACGGTAACGTGGTTTTTCTTTGGTTGGTGGATTTACTGGGCATTTCCAACAGGACCGGGAATAGCTCCATCAATAATGAATGAGAGCGCAGCACTAATTACTGACGAAAGCACTTTTAGTGCAAAATGGTATTTAGCTAACTCTGAATTTATGGCGGTCAATTTAGGTGACCACATAAGTGGAGTTTTTTGGGCTGCTTTCTTACTATTTTCATGGACAGCTGCTTCAATTGTTTCTGGAGCAATCATTGAAAGAATTACAACTTTTGCATTTGGTATTTTAGCAATTGCAATAGGATCTGTATTTTGGACAATTGATGCTGCTTGGGGATGGCACTTTGATGGATGGATGCTCAAAATTTTAGGCTATCATGATGCTTATGCATCAGGAGTAATTCATGCAATTGCGGGTGGATTTGCTTTAGGTGTTCTAATCGTTTTAGGACCTAGAATTGGAAAATTCTCATCAAGTGGTGAACCAAGAAATATAGGACCAAGAAACCCATGGCTAGTTACAGTTGGATTATTTTTAATCTATACTGGTTTCTGGGGATTTTATGCGGCATGTAATATACCGATATTTGATCTTGGACCCGAGTATGGAATGGAAGGTGTAACGTACTGGACAGCAACAAACATATATGTAACCCCAACCACACTGAGTGGAATAACCTATAACTTCCTGATGTCATTATCAGGTGGATTATTGGCTGGATACGTGGTCGCTAAAGGTGATCCATTCTGGACTTACTCAAGTGGACTAGCTGGAATCATCTGTGCATCTGCAGGTAATGATTTGTATCACCCGATACAAGCAATGCTTATTGGTGCGATCGGTGTTGTTATAGCATACAAAATGCATTACTGGGTTGAACGTAAGTTCAAAATTGATGATGCAGTTGGTGCAGTAGCAGTACATGGTTATGCAGGATTTGTTGGTCTTGTAATTTGTGGATTTGTTTTAAATGGCTATCCTTCATCTGGATACAGTGTTGGAGCTATGTGGGACGGATCAACTTATGCATCAATCAATCCATTGGGTCAATTCCTTGGAGCAATTATAATGTTCGGTGTTCTTGGGATGCTACCAGGCTATATCATAGCTAAAGTGCTAAACGGAATGGGTAAATTAAGAATCCCTCGTGAAGTTGAAATAGCTGGACTGGACTATGAAATGATGGAGGACGATAGAGATGCTGAAAAAGCGGTCGCCTCTTCAACTAGGTAAAGGAGAAAAAATATGGCTACAGTAACAAACTGGATAGATCATTTAAGTGCTAAGGAAGTTGTTGGGGCAGTTTACCCAGGAGCAGGATCTAGTGAAACTTTACTAGTTATTCTAGGTGTAGTTTTCTGGATTGGCTGGCATGTCCTTACTAACAAATCTGAGAGTGAAAAGCTCGAAAGATTGGCTAGAAAAAGACATGGTGCTAATGATCATAAGAGCAATATTACCGACTGGTAATATCAACTAAAAATTTGGGCGCTACTTAATTGTGGCGCCCTTTTTTTTTCAAAAATTATACAATCATGGATAGAAATAATAACGAAGATCACAGACCGAGTAAAATGAGAGGTGTCGTTTTTCCAAAAGCAAAGTATGGAGTGATAGCGGCTATTATCATCATTGTAGTAGGAAATGTTTTATATTATAAAGAATTTCTACTGTCTTTAATAAAATAAACTTAATAAAATTTATGTGTGGAATTCTTGGTATCTACTTAAAAAATAAAAAATTTGAAAAAAATTTAGGAAAGATGCTATCTGGTATGCTTAATAATATGGAGTCCCGTGGACCAGACAGTGCTGGCTTTGCTATTTACAAAGATGAAAGTAAAAAAATATACAAATTTTCTTTATGTATTAATAATTTAAACTTTACTAGCTTCAAGAAAGAGATATCTAAAAAACTTAAAAAAGCTAAACTTACTCAAATCTCAGATCATGTAATTCTAAAAACTCTTGAACAGCCAAAGAAGGTGATTGAAATACTTAATTCTAATTTTCCTAAAGTATCTGTAGTTGGGTACGGCCGATCAATAGAAATATTTAAACAAGTTGGCAATCCTAAAGATGTAGTTAAAAAATTTAAATTAGATAGTTTTAGTGGTACTCATGGAATAGGTCATACAAGAATGGCAACCGAAAGTGCAATAACTACTGATGGATCTCACCCCTACTCTACTGGTGAAGATGAATGCTTGGTTCATAATGGATCGCTATCAAATCATAATAATTTAAGAAGAGAACTCACTAAAAAAGGTAGTGTCTTTAACTCTGAAAATGATACCGAAGTTGCAGCAGGATATGTTTCTAACAGTTTATCAAATAATAAATCATTAAAAGATACACTCACTTCTGGTCTTAAAGATTTAGATGGTTTTTATACTTTTATTACAGGAACTAGAAAAGGTTTTGCAGTTGTTAGAGATGAAATAGCATGTAAACCTGCAGTAATAGCAGAGACAAAAAACTATGTTGCAATTGCATCAGAATTTCAAGCAATGGCTCATTTACCAGATGTAAATAATGCAAAAATTTTTGAACCAGAGCCTGGTATTGTTTATTCTTGGGGGAATTGATGAAATTAGATTTAAAAAAAATAAAATTAAGAGAAATTAATAATACTTTACAAAATTTAGATAATAAAAAAAATGATAGAGACTTTGTAATTATAAATCCTGAAGGAAGTCATGCATTATGTGCTGGATTAAACCAGGAAATGAAAGTTTTAATCGAAGGCCATGTTGGTTATTATTGTGCGGGTATGAATCAAAAAGCACATGTAACAATAAATGGAAATGTTGGAACAGGTGTTGCTGAAAATATGATGTCTGGAAAAGTGCATGTTAAAGGTAATGCTTCACAATCTGCTGGGGCAACTGCTCATGGTGGTTTACTTGTAATTGATGGAGATGCTAGCTCAAGGTGTGGTATTTCAATGAAAGGAATTGATATCGTGGTTAAAGGTTCTGTTGGTCATATGTCTGCATTTATGGCTCAATCTGGAACAATGTTAGTTTGTGGTGATGCTGGTGAAGCTTTGGGTGATAGTCTTTATGAAACAGATATTTTTGTTAAAGGATCAGTAAAATCTTTGGGTGCAGATTGCATAGAAAAAAAAATGGAAAAGAAGCATTTAAATAAAATTTCAGCTCTTTTAAAAAAAAGTGAAATAAAAAATATTAAACCAGATAATTTTAAGAGATATGGTTCAGCACGAAAACTATATAACTTTAACATCGATAATGTATCAAGCTATTAATAATGTCAGATAATAAAAAAACTCATCCTCGTATATCATGGACTTTTGATGAATATACAAATTCAGAGATAAGACGAGCAGCAGCAACTGGAATTTACGATATTAGAGGTGGAGGATCTAAAAGAAAACTTCCTCACTTTGATGATTTACTTTTTCTTGGTGCCTCAATGTCCAGATATCCTTTGGAAGGATATAGAGAAAGTTGTAATACAAAAGTAACTTTAGGAACACGTTATGCAAAAAAACCTTTAGAATTAGATATTCCTATTACAATTGCTGGAATGAGTTTTGGTGCATTATCAGGTAGAGCTAAAGAAGCCTTGGGGCGTGGAGCGAGTATGGCTGGTACATCTACAACTACTGGTGATGGTGGAATGACACCGGAAGAGAGAGGACAGTCTAAAAATTTAATCTATCAACTTTTACCTTCAAGATATGGAATGAATCCTGATGACCTTAGAAAAGCAGATGCTATTGAAATTGTTATAGGTCAAGGTGCAAAACCAGGTGGTGGAGGAATGTTATTAGGTCAAAAAATTAGTGATCGTGTTGCAGAAATGAGAACATTACCAAAGGGTATAGATCAAAGGTCTGCATGTAGACATCCTGATTGGACAGGTCCTGATGATTTAAAAATTAAAATTTTAGAAATAAGAGAAATTACTGGTTGGAAGGTTCCAATATTCATTAAAGTTGCTGGAGCAAGACCATATTATGATACTGCTCTTGCCGTTAAAGCTGGGGCAGATGTTGTTGTTTTAGACGGAATGCAGGGTGGAACAGCTGCTACTCAAGAAGTATTTATAGAAAATGTTGGTCAACCTACTTTAGCATGTATTAGACCTGCCGTAGACGCACTTCAAGATTTAGACCAACATAGAAAAGTTCAATTAATTATATCTGGTGGAATTAGAAATGGTGCTGATGTTGCAAAAGCAATGGCGCTTGGAGCAGATGCAGTTTCAATTGGTTCTGCAGCAATGATTGCATTGGGAGATAATGATCCTAGATGGGAAAAAGACTACAATAAACTTGGAACTACAGCAGGTGCTTATGATGATTGGCATGAAGGAAACGATCCAGCGGGTATAACAACTCAAAAGCCTGAACTAATGAGACGTTTTGATCCTATTGCCGGTGGACGACGTTTATCAAACTATTTAAAAGTGATGACACTTGAAGCTCAAACAATAGCTAGAGCTTCTGGTAAAAATGATTTACATAATTTAGAACCTGAGGATTTATGTGCACTTACAGTCGAATCTGCTGCTATGGCTAGAGTTCCGCTAGCAGGAACTAGCTGGATACCAGGACTAAAAGATAAAAAATAGTATTGTGAAGATTAATTAACAGTTGTAAATTAAATGATAAAACATGCCTAAAAATTTGTCTAAAATTGCCAAAGCTAAAAAAATAAAATATTTTTTGATTAGTTTTGTTGATTTTTTTGGTGTATTGAGATCAAAATTAGTGCCAGCTCAAGCGATTGATGACATGCAAAAAAACGGAGCAGGTTTTGCTGGTTTTGCAACATGGTTAGATATGTCTCCTGCAGATGGAGATATGTTTGCCCTGCCAGATCCTGAAAGTTTAATTCAATTACCTTGGAATAAAGAAATTGGCTGGTTAGCTTCTGATTTATATATGTATGGTAAGCCTGTTAAGGCTTCACCTAGAGTAATGCTTAAAGAGCAAATTAATAAATTAAATAAAAAAAACTTAGTCATGAAGTCTGGTGTAGAGTGTGAATATTTTTTGATATCAGAAGATGGCAGTAGTATTGCTGATACCAGAGATACTCAATCAAAACCTTGCTATGATCAATCTGCTTTAATGAGAAGGTATGATTTGATTAAAGAAATTTGTGATAGCATGATTACCATGGGTTGGAACCCATACCAAAATGACCATGAGGACGCTAACGGCCAGTTTGAAATGAATTGGGATTATACAGATTGTTTAACTACAGCTGATAGACATGTATTTTTTAAATACATGGTCAAATCATTAGCTGAAAAACATGGTTTAAGAGCAACGTTTATGCCAAAACCTTTTAGTAATCTAACGGGTAATGGCTGTCATGCTCATATTTCTTTATGGAATGGAAAAATTAATAAATTTTTAGATAATGGAAATAAACTAGGTTTAAGCAGATTAGCATATAATTTTCTGGGTGGAATTATGGAGCTTACTCAGCCTTTAACTGCTTTTTTTAATCCAACAATAAATAGTTATAGAAGAATAAATGCACCACCAACAAAATCAGGTGCTACATGGTCGCCTAGTAGCATTTCTTATACAGGAAATAATAGAACTCACATGATAAGAGTTCCAGACAAAGGTAGGTTTGAATTAAGATTAATGGATGGTGCAGCAAACCCTTATTTACTACAAGCTGGAATAGTTGCCGCTGGTTTACACGGAATAAACAATAAAATAAATCCAGGTAATCCTTTATCTTGTAATATGTATACCGATCATCAAAATTACCCTAATCTTAAAAAATTACCTGATACAATTGAAGATGCTTTAAAACAACTAGAAAGTAGCAAAGAAATTAGTGAGGCATTTGGTCATGATACTATTAATAGTTACTTAAAGTTGAAGAGATCTGAAATTGAAAACTTTAATCAAAACGAAAGATTTGACAAAAAAAGTTCAGTTACTCACTGGGAAAAAAATAGCACTCTTGATTGTTGATAAATGAAATCAATTCTTCAGAAAGATCTTTGGTCTATTACATCTTTTTTAGAAAATCAAAATTTTTTATTTGATAAAATAAAAATTTTAAACTCGCTAACAATAAATGATATTGATGAAGCTTACACAAGTATTTCAAAATGGAAAAGTTATTCTCCAACACCACTAATCGAATTAAATAAACTCTCAAAAGGACTGGATCTAAATAAAATTTTTTATAAAGATGAAAGTAAAAGATTTGAACTTAAATCTTTTAAAGCTCTTGGTGGAGCCTATGCTGTAGAAAAAGTTACAAAAGGTAACAAGAATATTGTTGTTGCAACAGCTACAGCTGGAAATCATGGCAGGTCTGTTGCATGGGGTGCAAGAAGACTTGGTTTAAAATGTAAAATTTTTATCAGTGAGTATGTTAGTGATGCTAGAGGACAGGCTATGTCAGACCTTGGTGCTGATGTTATTAAGGTTAAAGGTAACTATGAAAAATCTTTAGTTGAATGTATTAAACAATCTACAGAAAATAATTGGCAAATTGTTCAAGATGTTGCCTGGAATGATTATGTGTTAGTGCCAAAGTATACAATGGCTGGTTATACAGTAATGATGAAGGAAATTATTGATCAGATAAAAAATGATAAAATTACTCATATAATACTACAGGCTGGTGTAGGTGGTATGGCTGGTGCCATGATTGCTGGCATAGCAAGATATTTAGGAAATATACCTGAAACTATAATTGTTGAACCTGACAGTGCTGCATGTGTAATGGAAAGTATCAAAACAGGAAAAATCGAAAAAATTGATATTAAAAGAGAAAGTTTAATGGGTGGAATGTCTTGTGGTGAGGTATCTTTAGTTCCTTGGGAAATTCTAAAAAATTCTGTTAAATATTGTATTAGTTTGCCAGATAGTGACATTGCCAAAACTATGAAATTTCTTGGAAATTCTATATTTAGTGAAGAACAAATAATTGCAGGAGAAAACTCAGCACCAGGAGTAATTAGCTTAATAGCTTCTTGTGTAAATAGTAAAATTAAAGAAAAGCTAAAATTAAGTTCAAAATCTAATATTTTGATAATCGGTTGTGAGGGCGATACGGATAAGGAAATGTATCAAAAACTCATAAACCAATAAAAAATACAAATGAAAAAAATTTTAAAAAATGAAGAAGATAGTTTAGATTTTTATAAAATTTTTAAACCTGAATTAACTCCAAAAAAAATGATGGAACTAGGGGTTTTTGGAGGTGCCTACTTTGGATTAAACCTTAAAGAATATCCTCAATCATGGTTTAAAAATGCGAGGATAAGCAAAACTTTTGATGTAAATTTAAACAAATTTAAAGTTGTCTCGGGACTATCTAGAGAGCATTGGATAGAAAAAGGTTGGATTTTTAAGGAAGATCCCTTGGGTTGGTTCCAGTGGTACTGTAGATTTTGTAATGGAAGAAGAATTCTTCATATGGATAAAATTCAAATTAAAAGATGGAAAAATTTTAGGAGACACGTCATAGCAATTGAAAAAAATTGTGAAAAAGGTGATTTAGGATGTAGAAGAAGGCAGAGACAAGCTATATTACAGTGGGCTTACGACCCTTACAGGTAATCATAATTTATAGATGTTAATTCATATAAACGACTAGTTGTTCTTTTAAATGGATCAATCAAACTTTTTGATGACGCAATTTTGTTTAAATTAATTTCTGATCTAATTGTTAAAGGTATTTTTTTTTCATATAAAATATCAATTAAAGTAATAAATCTTTGTTGTTGATTTAAATTATCTTCATCAAAAATAGGCAAATTATCAATAAAGATGAAATTACAATTATTTGCAATCTTAATATAATCTTCAGAACCAATATTTCTATTACAAAGTTCCTCAAAATCAAATTTTATAACTCCATCATGGAAGTTTTCTAAAATAATTTTACGTCCTTTTATTTCGATTACTTTTGAATTTTTTATCTTATTTTTTGTTATTTTTCTAAACAATTTATTAAAAATAAAACTTGTTGACTCATTTGTGGGTGAGAGAAACCTTTCTAAATTTATATTTTTGGTAGCTCGATAATCTTCTTTGATTAGTAAATCTTTTTCACAACAAAATTTTTTTAAAATCATAATAAAAGGTTTGAATTGATCTTTTTGGAGTCCATCTTTATATAGGTTATTAATATTTATATTTGAAGAAAAAATTACTCTAATATTCTCTTCAAATATTTTTGAAAATAATTTTCCTAAAATCATTGCATCAACTATATTTGTGACTTGAAATTCATCAAAATAGATTATCTCTGTTTTAATTTTTAAATCTTTTACAAAAGTGTCAATTATATTTTCTTTATTATCATTTTTGTTTTGAAAAACAAAATCATGAAAATTAATCATAAATTCATTAAAATGGAGTCTTAATTTTTTTTGTTTTAATCGATTAAAAAAAAAATTTAAAATCATTGTCTTGCCAACACCTACATCTCCAACTAAATAAAAGCCAATTTTTTTTGATTTTCTCTTGAATAAATTGTTAAAAAAAGACTGCTTGAAATTTTGTATATGATAATCTTGGAGAAGATTAATAATTTCAACTTGACTTTGATTTATCTCAAACTTTTTATCTGTGCAGTATTTTAAAAATAATTTTTTTAAATTCATTTTTTTTTTTTAAAATCTATTCCATATTCAGATCTCGCTCCTTTTCTTAACCCAAATGGACCTGGTATAAAAATTGTCATTGGCTTTGTGCCTGGTTCAAGATCAACTCTATGAAGATTATTTGCTGATCTAAAACCAATATATCCTGGTGATCTCCAAAACTTACCTTTTTTTGTTGTTTCCCAATAACCTCCTCTTAATATAATTGTTATATAAGGGCATAGATGTGTATGTACCCCTTCACCATGATCATCTGCTAACATTTCATGTATCAAAATGTTAAATGGAAACCATTTGGGTCTGTGTCTTAGCAAAATATAATACCTATTCATCCAAGGTTTTGCCTCATTAAATTTTGGATGAGAAGGACCTCTGTCTAAAACTACTTTTTTTCTTCCTAATGTATCCAAAAACCTTAGGAACATATTAATTTAATTTTATAATAGAATTATCAGTAATTACGTATAAATTTTTGTTAAAAACAGAAGCTCTTGATATTTTCTTCTTGTCTATTTTTAATTTAATTTGAGTTTGACCACTATTAATATCTATCACGAGAAGTCGTCCATTATTAGTTGATAAATAAATATTTTTACTTCCAATAATAAATCCAGTTGGCTTTATTTTAGATCTGTTTTTAGCTTTAAAATTTTTAAACACATCATTTACTCTTATAATATTGCCATTATTTTTTTCTAAAACAATTAGATATCCTTCTAGAGATACAGTGAATATAAATTCATTAATTATTATTGGTCTTAAATTGGAGTTTATTTCTTGTTTCCAATTTAAATTTCCAGTCTGCATATCTAATGAAAAGAATTGATTTTGGTTATTAGAAAAAAATAA
The DNA here is from genome assembly GCF_047720265.1 of Candidatus Pelagibacter sp. Uisw_134_02. Lineage (GTDB taxonomy): Bacteria > Pseudomonadota > Alphaproteobacteria > Pelagibacterales > Pelagibacteraceae > Pelagibacter. Next base: position 282,244 of record NZ_CP159813.1, on the reverse strand, counting down.
AGTATCATCTTTAGCAACAATATCAGAAGTTTTTAAATAAAAACCCGTATCATAAGCAAGGCTGCTTTGAGTTGGTGTTTGCCACAATAATTTACCAGAATCAATATCAATAGCACTTATATCTCCTAGTGAATTATTAAAATAAATTACTTTATTTGAAATTACCATGGATAATCTTTTCTGAGATCTTATAAGAGAACTTTTAGTTTTATTATTCCATATTTCTTTACCATCTTTTACAGAATAAGCTCTCAATGTATTTTCAAAATCTACTACATAAAATTTATCTTTATAAATTTTTACCTGTGAGTTAAATGGTGCTTCATTTTTTTTCTTCCACAATAATTTACCTGTGTTTATGTTAACAGCATATAATTTTGCAATATTATCTGCAATGATTAGAATGTTTTCGTTATGACCAAAAAATAAAACTGGGTTTTGTTTTTTTTCTGATTTCGAGTAATAATTTTTTTTCCATATTAAGTCTGAATTGTTGTCAAAATTTAAAATGGATCCCTCATTATCAAAGAATATAATATTACTTTGGTTAAATGTAATTTCAGGTTCATATTGGTAAATATCTTTTATTTTTTTAAATTTATATTTTGAAATACTCTTAAGATTACCATTATAATTAATTCTACCGTCATTGTTGTGATGGTTATTTAAAAAGCTATTATTTACCATCCTTGAATTTAGTTTTATTTTTAAGTCTGGATTAAACTCAAGTGATAAAGCTGCATCTTTTTTAAAAAGTTCTGTGATATTTTTTTGTTTTTCTTCAACTATCTTTTCTTTACTCCAAAATTTTGAATTTTTATGAAAAGAACAGCCTGTAATAAATAAAAAAATTAATAATATTTTTAATATATTATTCACTAATGTCTCTATTTATTCTTTTTTGTGAGGCTTGTTTAATATCACTATTTAAATTAGTTAACATTAATACTTGATTAAAAAATTCTTTTGCTTTTTGATATTCACCTTTTGCATAAAAAAATTCTGCAACTAAATATAAAGCATGCGATTTCCATATGCTCTTAGAGTTTATTATAGGATTAAGGATTTTAATCAATTCATTCTCTGATACAAAATTTGAGTTAAAAAGACCTTTTTTATATATATTTAAGTTTTTAATTTCTTCATCTAAATTCGTTTTTATTATTAGTTCATCAAACAAAAAATTGATTTCTTCTTTATTTTTAATTAAATTATTATCTAATAAAAAATATAGAGCTAATGGTGAATATGTCGTGTCATTCTCTTTAACTATATCAATTAATTCTTCTGTTGATTTTTTTTCACTATGATTTTTATAATTCATTACAGCTAAATTAAATTTGTTGGCTAAGTTGATTCTTTTTTTTCTTTAATGACATCAAAAGAAAGGTAGCCTATTAACAATATTATTATTAGCAAAATACTAATAAGTAAATTTTTTTTATTATTTATAAAAAAATTCTTTATTCTCTCATTTCTTGTGTTTGAATCTATAATTGTAATTTCTTCATCCATCTCTAAATCATATTCCTTAATACATATTGAAGTATTCCACCATTTTTATAATACTCTAATTCGTTTTTCGTGTCTATTCTACATAGAGTTTTAATCTTTTTAATATCTCCAGAAGCATATTTTATTTCAACTTGAACATGTTCTGATGCATTTATACCCTCTTCAATTTGAAGAACTGTTATCAATTCTGATCCAGTTAATTTTAAGTTTAGCCTATCGTTCCCTTCGGTAAATTGAAGAGGTAAAACACCCATTCCAATTAAATTTGATCTATGAATTCTTTCAAAACTTTCTGCTATTACAACTTTTACACCTAATAACTTGGTTCCTTTCGCAGCCCAATCTCTTGATGATCCTGTTCCATACTCTTTTCCACCTATAACAACAAGGTCTGTTCCTCTTTTTTTATATTCCTCTACAGCATTATAAACTGGCATCACTTTTTCTTCTGGATATAGTTTTGTAAACCCACCCTCTGTTCCTGGTGCCATTTCATTTCTTATTCTAATATTTGCAAAAGTTCCTCTCACCATTACTTCATGATTGCCTCTTCTTGATCCATAAGAGTTATAATCCGTTGGAAGTATTTGATGTTCCATAAAATATTTACCTGTTGGGCTTTCTTTTTGAATATTTCCTGCTGGAGAAATGTGGTCAGTTGTAACCATATCTCCTAAAATCAAAAGTGGTCTTGCATCTTTAATAGGTTTAAACCCCTCAGGTTGATCAGATAAATTTTCAAAGAATGGTGGTTTTTTTACATAAGTTGAGCCAGAATCCCAATTGTAAATACTTGTATTTTCAGTTTTAATTTCTTGCCATTGTTTAGGGCCTTCTGAAACATTTGAATATCTCTTAACAAACATTTCAGCATTTAGAGATTCTCTTAATGTGTCTTCAATTTCTTTATTTGATGGCCAAATATCTTCTAGAAAAATATCTTTTCCATCTTTACTTTTTCCTAAAGGTTCCTTGTATAAATCAAATTCCATATGACCAGCAAGTGCATAAGCTACCACAAGTGGTGGTGATGCTAAATAATTTGCTTTTATATGTGGAGATATTCTTCCTTCAAAATTTCTATTTCCCGATAAGACTGATACAGCGTAGATGTTTTCCTTATCGATGGCTTGAATAATTTCTTCCGGTAAAGGTCCTGAATTCCCTATACAAGTTGTGCAACCATATCCAACCAAATTAAAACCAAGTTTATCTAAAAATACATTTAATCCTGCTTTTGCTAAATAATCAGTAACCACTTGTGATCCTGGAGCTAATGATGTTTTTACCCATGGTTTAGTTTGTAAGCCAAATTCAACAGCTTTTTTTGCTAACAATCCTGCTCCAATTAATACATTTGGGTTAGATGTATTTGTGCATGATGTTATGGCTGCAATTAATATTGAACCATCTTTAATTTCATAATCTGTTCCTGACACTTTTGAAACATGTTGTTCTTTTCTACTGGTTGCGTCCTCAAAAACTTTTTTAAATCCAGCGGATGCATCTGTTAATAAAACTTTATCCTGGGGTCTTTTAGGTCCTGAAATTGTCGGAACAATTGTAGACATGTCTAATGATAAGGTGTCTGTAAATTCAATTTGATCATTAGCCCACAAACCTTGTTCTTTTGCATATTTTTCAACAATATTAACTGTATTTTCATCTCTTCCAGAAAATCTTAAATATTTTAATGTCTCTTCATCAATTGGGAAAAAACCACATGTTGCCCCATATTCTGGTGCCATATTTGCAATTGTTGCTCTATCAGCTAGAGTTAAATTCTTTAAACCTTCTCCATAAAATTCAACAAATTTTCCAACAACCCCTTTGTCTCTTAACATTTTTACAACTGTTAAAACTAAGTCTGTTGCAGTAGTACCTTCTGGCATTTTATTTTTAACTTCAAATCCAATTACTTCAGGAATTAACATGGAAATTGGTTGCCCTAACATTCCAGCTTCAGCTTCTATCCCACCAACTCCCCATCCAAGAACAGATAAGCCATTAACCATGGTGGTATGACTATCAGTTCCAACTAACGTGTCAGGAAATAAATAGTCCTCGTCTTGAAATTTTTCAGACCAAACTACTTTTGATAAGTATTCTAAATTAACCTGGTGACAAATCCCAGTTCCAGGAGGAACAATTCTAAAATTATTAAATGCTTGTTGACCCCATTTTAAAAATGAATATCTCTCACCATTTCTTTTAAATTCAATATCAACATTTTTTTCAAAAGAGTCTTTATTTGCTGATTTATCTACCTGAACTGAATGATCAATTACAAGATCAACTGCAGATAGTGGATTAATAGTATTTGGATTTTTGTTTTTTTCTTTAACAGCCTCTCTCATTGCTGCAAGATCAGCAACCGCTGGTATTCCTGTGTAATCCTGTAACAAAACTCTAGCTGGCCTATAAGCTATTTCAGTTAATGATTTTTTTGTTTTTAACCATTCCTTAATTGCTTTTATTTGGCTTTTAGTAACTGATAAGTCATCTTCGTATCTTAATAAATTTTCTAATAAAACTTTAAGGGATTTTGGAAGTTTTGAAATTCCATCTAGGCCGTTTTTTTCTGCTTCTGATAAAGAATAATATTTGTATTCAGTATCATTTATACTGATAGATTTTAAAGAGTTATATGAATTTTTATTTCCTGGTTTCATTTAGTTTTAGATGTAGAACCCTATTATACAAACGATAAGTAGCAATGACATAGCATAATTAAATCGTTTAATAAAATTATTATTTGTAGCAAATTTCCTTAAAAACTTACCTAAAAATGTCCACGAAGAGATACTTAAAAATGCTGTTACACTACAAACTACAATTACCCAAATAGAGTGATTCAAATAGTTTTCCCCTTGTTCTACAAAATTTGAACTCAATGTAATTCCTGCCATTACTCCTTTTGGATTTATAAATTGAAAGATAAATTTATCTAAAAACTTTACCGGATTTTCTGTTCTTCCATCTGAAGAAATATTTGAAAATGAAATTTTATAAGCTAGATAAATTAAAAAGATTGTTCCAAGAACTCTAATAATTTCCTGAATGATTGGATAATTTTTGAAAGTTGATATTAAAGCAAAATTAATTAATATAATTAAGGCTGTGTAACCAAAACCAACTCCTAAGATTAATGGTAAAGTTTTTCTGATACCAAAATTAAAACCTGAGTAAGCTGCAACAGCATTATTTGGACCTGGTGTAAAACCTAACGATAAAGAAATTCCTATTAATAATAATAATTCTGGATGCATATAAAATTAAGCTACTGGAAGACCGTTTTCAGATTCTTGAGATGGATGGAGTAATATAACTTTTCCCTCTTTATCAATTGATCCTAAAATAAGAACTTGTGAAACTATTCCTGCGATATTTTTTTCAGGAAAATTACAAATACCCACAACTTGTTTTCCTTTTAAATTATCTTCATTATAGTAGTGAGTAATTTGAGCAGAAGACTGCTTAATTCCAATTTCTTTACCAAAATCAACTTCAATAACTAAAGAAGGTTTACGTGCTTTTTCGTTTTTTTTTACAGAGATTACAGTTCCAACTTTAATATCTATTTTATCAAAGTCATCATAGGTTATTTGTTCTTTCATATATTTAATATATAATGATTGGTAAATATGAGTACAGAAAATAATTCAGAGCTATTGTATGATAATTCAGTTAAAATTTTAAAGGACTTAATAGCTTTTAAAACTATTTCAGGAGAAGATAACAGTACATTAATTGATTATTGTGATGATATTTTAAAAAAGTTAGGTGCCACTTCTTTTAGAACTTACGATGATGAAAAAAAAAGAGTAAATTTATTTGCTACACTAAAAGCTAAAAAATCAAACAATAAGAAGCCAATTATTTTATCAGGCCACACTGATGTTGTTCCAGTATCAAAGGGTTGGAGCTCTGACCCTTTTACTGCAACCATTAAAGGTGATAAATTATATGGAAGAGGCTCATGTGATATGAAAGGTTTTATTGCATGTACTTTAGCTTATGCGCCTATTTATTCTAAATCTAATTTAGATAGAGATATTCATTTCTCATTTACATTCGATGAAGAAACAGCATGCCAGGGTGCCCCTATACTAATAGAGGAATTAAAAAAAAGAGAAATTAAAGATGGTATTTGTATTATTGGTGAACCGACTAACATGAAAATTATTGACGCTCATAAGGGATGTTATGAATACACAACTTATTTTAAAGGTTTAGCAGGACATAGTTCTGCACCTCATAAAGGTGTAAGTGCTGTTGAATATGCCTCAAGATATGTAAATAAATTAATTGAACTTAGGGATAAACTTAAGAGTAGAGCGCCTAAAGACTCTATTTTTGACCCACCTCATTCTACACTATCAATTGGTGGTGTGTTTGGTGGTATTGCTCATAATGTAATAGCAGACAAATGTCATGTTAATTGGGAAACACGACCAGTTGTTAAAGAAGATGGTGTATTTTTAAATCAGGAAATCGACAAGTATGCAAATGAGGTGTTATTACCTGAAATGAAAAAAATTTTTCCTAATGCTTCAATTGAGAAAGATATTATAGGTGAAATAGTTGGATTTGATAGAGAAGATAAGTCAGATGCTTGTGAATTAATTTCAAATTTAACAGGTGATAATTCTAGACAAGTTGTTTCATTTGGAACTGAAGCAGGTTTATTTCAAGAAATTGGGATTAGTACAGTCGTTTGTGGTCCAGGATCAATTAATCAAGCTCATAAAATTGATGAGTTTATTGTTTTGGATGAACTTAAAAAATGTTTAAACTTGCTTAATGGTATCAAAGCAGAATCTGTTTCAAATTAATAAATTGTTAAACAATACGAAGTAAATTATAATTTTTTTATGTCTAAAAAAGATCCAAGAGATATGATTGGGTATGGCTCCAAAGATCAAAAGATTAAGTGGCCTAATAATGCACGTATTGCTATTCAAATAGTTTTAAATTATGAAGAGGGAGCTGAAAATTGTGTTTTAAATGGTGACAATAACTCAGAAATTTTCTTATCAGAAATTATTGGTGCTCAACCTATAAAAGGTAGGCATTTAAATATGGAGTCTCTTTATGAGTACGGTTCAAGAGCAGGATTTTGGAGATTGCACAAACTATTTAAAGAAAAAGAAATTCCTATAACGGTTTTCGGAGTCGGTATGGCTTTAGAAAAAAATCCTGAAGTTTGTAAAGCTATAATAGAAGCTGATTATGAGGTTGCGTCTCATGGGTGGAGATGGATTGACTATCAAGATATTAAAAAAACAGAAGAAAAAAAACATATGAAACTTGCTATCCAAACTCATACAAAAATTTTTGGGAAAAGACCTGATGGTTGGTATACCGGTAGATGTAGCCCAAATACTAGAGACTTAGTTATGGAAGATGGTGGATTTTTATATGATAGTGACTCGTATAGCGATGATTTACCCTATTGGGAAACTAGAAATAAAAAAAAACAATTAATTATTCCTTATACTTTAGATAACAATGATATGAGATTTGTAACCAATCAAGGGTTTAATACAGGTGATCATTTTTTTTCTTATCTAAAAGATAGCTTTGATGTTTTATATGAAGAAGGAAAAACAAACCCTAAGATGATGTCGGTAGGATTACACTGTAGATTGATTGGAAAACCTGGAAGAATTCAATCTTTAAAGAAATTTCTAGATTATATTCTTAAACATGAAGATGTGTGGATATGTAAAAGAATTGATATAGCCAAACATTGGATTAAAAACTATTCTTAATTATGACAAAAAAAATTATTTTTACAAATGGTCTTATTGATTTAGCTCAACCTAGATTAGGTTCTAAAGTTATATTTAAAACTGATGACTTTTTTGCCTCAGCTAATAGAATTATTAATCCTTTACCTGCAGTTTTTAAGGAGGGGTTATTTGATAAAAATGGTAAATGGATGGATGGTTGGGAATCTAGAAGAAAAAGGACAAAAGGGCATGATTACATAATTTTAAGATTAGGAAAACCTGGTTCTATCAAAAAGGTTAATGTTGATACATCACACTTTAACGGAAACCAACCTGCAATGATTTCTATTGAAGGAACAAGCTCAAGTTCAAATAAGATAAGTAAATTAAAATGGAAACCTTTGCTTTCTAAGAAAAAAACTAAAGCAAATTGCCATCACTTCTTTACCATAAATAGTAAAAAAGAAATTACACATATAAAATTTAATATTTTTCCAGATGGTGGAGTTGCTCGATTAAGATTATTTGGCTCAATTTCTAAATCTAATGGATTAAAAAATAAAAAAACAAATCTTGCATCGCTATTGGATGGTGCTTCTGTAATTGCTTGTAACAATGAACACTTTGGCAAGGCTGAAAATATTTTGGCTCCAGGTAAAGCTAAGAATATGGGAGATGGATGGGAAACAAGGAGAAGACGTGGCCCGGGATTTGATTGGTTAATATTAAATTCTTTAGATGGAAAAGAAATTGATAAAATTGAAATATCCACTCATCATTTTAAAGGTAATTTTCCAAGCCATTGTTCATTACAGGCAACCTTCATACCAAAGTCAAAAAATTTTAAATCAATTGTAAATTCTTCAGTTAAATGGAAATATTTATTAAAAAATGCAAAACTATCCTCTAATAAATTACATATTTTTAAAAATAATCTAATGAAAAAAGATAAAATTAATTTTATAAAAATTAATATTTTTCCAGATGGTGGAATTTCTCGATTTAGAATTTATGGAAAGAATGTATGACGAGTTTTGTGATTAAACCTAAGATTATTAATAAAGAAAATTTTAAAAAATTTGGTGATATGATCACAACAGATGATATTAAGCCTTTAGAAATAAACAATGGCTATGCAAAAAGATATGATGGAATAGCTAATCTAGATGCTAAAAAAGATGATGGAGAATCTATAATTAGTATTTTTTCTGCTTTAAAAAGATCTTTTCCTATGAAAGTTGATATGATGGAAAAACATCCGCTAGGTAGCCAAGCTTTTATCCCTATGAAAGAAACTACTTTTTTAGCTTTTGTTGCTCCTAAAGGAGATGAGCCTGATTTAAATAAAGTAGAAGCATTCATTGTTCCAAAAGGAGTTGGTGTTAATTACAATGCTGGAATTTGGCATTTTCCTCTAATTGCAACTGAAGACATGAACTTTTTAGTAGTAGATAGACAAGGTAAAGGTGACAACCTGATTCTTCACGACTTAAACAAAGAAAACATTACTTTAGAATTTCAAATATAAAAAAAGCCCACCAGTTAATTGATGGGCTTTTAATTAAAACTTTAATTATCTTTTAGATATAGCTAGATGAACTACAGCACCTAATGATGCTCCAATTATCCATGCATATCCTCCACCACCACCTAAGTTAGCGAAGAAATCATCTAAACCTAAAATTAAAATGTTTGGCCAGACAGTACCTACAGCAATATAACCTGAAAGAACCCAAGCTAACATTCCTTTAGTATTAAAGCCACCACTGTAATGATATTTAGCTTTTGGGCTAGCATCAAACAATGCATCAACATCTAATTTTTCATTTTTAATGATATAGTAATCAACCATCATGATACCAAATACAGGCGCGAGAATTGCTCCTAGTGTATTAACAAATGGAAATAAACCCATTTGAGTGATAACAGCAACCCACATACCACCAATAATAAAACCAAAACCAGCAGTAATTAATCCACCTGTTTTAAAGTTTATTTTATCTGGCATTAAATTGGCAAGGTCATAAGCAGGAGGTATGAAGTTTGCAACCATGTTGATACCAACTGTTGCAGCAAAGAAAGCAAATGCAGCAATAATTGTTAAACCTAGGTTATCTACTTTAGCTACCATCTCTGTAGGACTTGCAACATATTCACCAAAAATTGCGATTGTTCCACCAGTGATCATTAAAGTAATAAAAGAGAATAAAATTACATTTCCTACTAATCCCCATAGGTTACCTTTTCTCATTTCATCTTCATTTTTAACGAATCTAGCAAAGTCACCAAAGTTAATAACTACGGCAGCAAAATATCCAACCATAATACCAAATACAGCTATGAATGCTCCAAATGATCCTAAGCCTTCAAAACCACCAGTTCGTTCTCCTCCAGAAAATATAGTTCCTACTTCTGAAAAAAGTCCTCCACCAGCTTTTGCCCATATTACTATCATTAAAAGTATCATCACAGCATAAACAGCTGGTCCAGCAAAGTTTAAAAATTTTTTGATAAGGTCTACACCTTGCCAAAATAAATAAACTTGGAATGCTGAAACAAATATAAATGAAACCCACATTACACCTGTCATACCAAGAAGCATAACCTCACCTTCTATTCCTGTAATTCCAGTAATTAAAAGTGCTACAGCAGTTGATGCTGCATAAGTTTGTGCTCCATACCAAAACATTGCAACAAGCCCTCTAGCCATTGCTGGAAAGTTAGCTCCAAATACACCCATACTGACACGGGCAAAAACTGGATATGGTATTCCATGTTTTACACTTGGTTTACCTGAAAGGTTAACTAGCCACATGATAAAAAATCCTGCAAGAATTAATGCAGCAAATACAGCCCAACCATTCAGTCCTGATGCTAAAAATAATGATGCTGCCAAAGTATAACCAAATAAACTTTGAACATCATTAGCCCACACGTTAAAGATTTCAAACCATCCCCAATTTTTTTTACCACTTGGAGTTGGAGCTAAATCTGAATTGTAGAGTTTTGATGATCTACTCATATTATTTCTCCCTATTATTTTTGTTACTCTTATTAACTATTTATAAGTTACGGTAACTCTAGCTGTGACATTATGGATTAAAATTTTGCTGTAAAGAATAAAATAGCACAACCTAAGGTTTATAAAATTAACACCATAAAATAAGGTTTATTTAACTAATACAAACCTATTATGAACATTAACTATGCTAGTTAGTCGTTCCAACCACTTACTACTTTAACTTCTAAGTATTCTTCTAGACCCAATTTACCTGCTTCGCGGCCTATTCCTGAATGTTTATAACCACCAAATGGCGCATCTGGAGCTAAGCCTGCACCATTAATATCAACCATTCCTGATCTTAATTTTCTAGCAACTCTATTGGCTTTTTCTTGATCTTGGGTTTGAATAAAGTTCAATAATCCATAAGGAGTGTCATTAGCTATAGCAATGGCTTCTTCTTCTGTTTCAAAGGGTATAATTGATAAAACAGGTCCAAATATTTCTGTTCTTGCAATTTGCATTTGATTATTAACATCTGCAAAAGCAGTAGGCTTAACGAAATATCCCTTATCAAGGCCATCTGGTTTACCCGTTCCACCAGCAACTAATTTAGCACCTTCATCAATACCAACTTGAATTAAAGCTTGGATCTTATCAAATTGAGTTTTTGATACTACTGGGCCAATATGATCACCTTCTTTTGTTGCAACATCAACTTTCATAGAGTTAGCAAAATTTTTTACTCTTTCAACTGTCTCATCATAAATAGACTTTTCAACTAACATTCTTGTTGGTGCATTACAAGATTGACCTGAATTTCTAAAACATCTTAGAGCACCTCTTTCAACAGCTTCAGAATCGGCATCTTTAAATATAATATTTGCACCTTTTCCACCAAGTTCAAGACTAACTCTCTTAAAATCATTTGCTGCATTTTGAGAAATTAAGGCACCTGCTCTAGTAGATCCTGTAAATGAAACCATATTTACATCAGGATGACTTGTTAATGCATTTCCAGTAGTTGCGCCATCTCCATTAACTAAATTGAATACACCTTTTGGTAGTTTAATTTCATCTATCATCTCTGCTAGAATCATTGATGATAATGGAGCTATTTCAGATGGCTTAAGCACCATTGTACATCCAGCTGCAATTGCTGGAATAACTTTTAAACAAGTTTGGTTCATCGGCCAGTTCCATGGAGTAATTAACGCACAAACTCCTTTTGGTTCGTGTAAAATATTATTATTAAGAGCATGCTCTCCTAATTTTGCTTCAAACGTATATTCTTTTAAAACTTTAATATAAGATTTGATATGACTGGCTCCTGTTCCAGCTTGTAATTGAGTCGAAAAGTCAATTGGTGCTCCCATTTCAAGAGTTATAGCTTTAGCCATATCAGCCCATCTCTTTTTATATACTACATATAAGGCTTCTAAATATTTTAAACGTTCTTCTTTTGTTGAAAATGCCCATGTCTCAAAAGCTTTAGTTGCTGCGCTTACTGCATCATTTATATCTTCTATTCCACCTAAAGATATAATGGCATACTCTTCTTCTGTTGAAGGGTCTGTTACCTTGAAATCATTTGGTTTTTTTGGGGAAATCCATTCACCATTAATATAAAAATTTTTTTTATCTAACATTTTGTGAAACTATCCTTTCTTTATGATTTTGCAAATAAATTTGTTAGTTCATAAACAATTGTTGCTGCAGCTAATGAGGTAACTTCAGCATGATCGTAAGCAGGTGAAACTTCAACCACATCAGCAGAAACAAGATTTAAACCTGATAATCCTCTTAAAACATTAACCATCTCTCTTGTAGTCATGCCAGCAATTTCTGGTGTTCCAGTTCCTGGAGCAAAAGCTGGATCTAACACATCAATGTCTATTGATAAATATAGAGGATTATTGCCTACTCTTTTTTTAATTCTTTCTGCTATTTTGTCAGTTCCTTCTATTTGAAATTCATCACAATGAATTATTTTGAATCCAAAACTTTCATCATTTTTAATATCATCCCTACTATAAAGTGGACCTCTAATACCTACGTGCATTGAAGCATCGTCTAAAAATAAACCCTCTTCTCTTGCTCTTCTAAAAGGAGTTCCATGTGTATATGGAGCACCAAAATAAGTATCCCAAGTGTCTAAATGTGCATCAAAATGCACTAGAGCAACTGGTCCATTACATTTTTTATTAATTGCTCTTAATAAAGGTACTGCAATTGTATGGTCTCCACCTAAACTAATTATACCACCAACTTTATTTAATAAATCCGTCGCTCCTGCTTCAATCTGTTTTATCGACTCGTCAATACTGAATGGATTACAAGTAATATCACCAGCATCAGCTACTTGTTGTACTTTAAAAGGTTCAACATCATAACTTGGATGATAATTAGTTCTTAAATGTCTAGAAGCTTGTCTAATGCTCATTGGTCCAAATCTAGCTCCAGGTCTGTAACTAGTACCAGCATCAAACGGAATTCCTACGATAGCTACATCACAACTTTCAACATCTCTTAATTCCGGTAATCTTGCAAAAGTAGATGGTCCAGCAAATCTTGGGACTTTAGTTCCACTAACAGGTTGAATTGGGTTTTTATTTCTATCTTTTTTCATTTATAAATAAAATGTACCACATTCTTTGAGAATGGAATATATTCTATCTTCAGAATTATGAACCTAATTAAAGCCTTTTTATTATTAATTATTTTTATTACCCCACTAAAAGCTAATACCATTTATAATCTCATCAAAATACCCAATCTAGAGATTTATGAAATAAATACTAAAAATAAACTTAAGTATTTTTATGCTGCTAGACCTTTTAGGCTGGGTACTCAAAAAAATATTGTTTGTTCAGATTCAAATAAGAAAGATTTAGAGGTAAAATATAAAATTATTCATAAAAATCTTAATAGATATTCTTATGATTTTTTAAAAAAAATTAATCTGAAATATATTGTCATGTGTGAAAATTTATCAATTTCAGAATTATATACAGCTGGTATTCCAGATAATGTAATGAAAACATTAATATTGGATATTAAATTTAATGAAGATTATTTTGAAAGAGTAATCCATCATGAAGTTTTTCATGTAATGCATCTTCAGCATAAAGAAGTTTTTAATGAAGAAGAATGGATGGATTTTAATAAAAAAAATTTTCAATATGCTGATTGCTCAACATGTACTGACAAAATTGATCTTAATACGTATATTGATACAGATGGATTTTTAACAGAATACTCAAAGACAACACCCTCCGAGGATATGGCAGAAGTTTTTTCACATATAATGTTTGATATAAATATTCCTAACAATGATTCAATTCTTCAAAAAAAAAAGGAGTTTATAATAAGAAATATATTGAAAGTGGATAAAACTTTTAAGTTTTAGGAAATGATAAAAAAAATTAGGGCCTCCATATCTGAAAAAATTCTATTGATCTTTTTAATGATCCTAGCAATATTTTCTTTGACTTCTTATATAATTATCAAAAATAAATGTTTATTTGTCAAAAATTATAATCCAAATGATATTCAATTTAGCAATCCAGAGAATATAGCAATACTTAATGCTCCATGTGGAAATGTTATCATAGAACTTTATCCGGATGTGTCTCCAAATGCGGTTGAAAGGTTTAAAACATTAATAAGAGCTAATAGATATGACGATGTTGCTTTTCACAGAGTAATTGAAAATAAATTAGTTCAAGCTGGAGATTTAGAGTTTGGTAGAAAAAATAGTTTAGATTATGGAAAAATAGGAACAGGTCAATCTGGATTAGGAAATATCAATTCTGAGTTAGAAGGTGAATTTAACTTTACAAAAGGAAGTGTTGGTTTAGCTAGAACTTTTAGAAATAATACAGAAGATAGTCAATTTTTTATAATACTTGAGGATGAACCATTGTATGAGGGTGAATATACTCCAGTTGGTAGAGTTATATATGGAATAAAAGTCTTAAATAAAATTAAATTTTTAGATAATTCTGAGTATGTTCTGAGACCTGATTTCATTAATACCTTTAAAATGCTTAATTAAATCATTTAGAAACCGTTTATTTGCATATTTTAATACTCTATATTTCTTGTTCCAATTTACTGGTTCTCTGAAACTATTTTATTGTAAACTCCAAATTTCTCCAATAAGGTTTTCAATATATCAACAGAGCTTATTTAATAGAACAGCAGATGGTGAAACAAAGAAACTTTACTAAAATTAAAAAGCCTAAAAATTTAAATACTATATTTGGACTACCTCCAGAATCTTATACTGATGAGAGTTTTTGGAAAAAAGAATGTAATACAGTTTTGTCTGATGATTGGTTGTTTGTTGGTCTGGTTCATGAACTTAAAAATTCTGGTGATGTAATTCCTTTATCCATTGCGAGTAAGCCTATATTTATTGTTAAAGATATTAAAAACAAAATTTCTGTTTTTCATAATGTGTGTAGTCATCGATGCTTGAAACTAGTTGATGAAAAAAAGAATATAGGAAAAATTATTAAATGTCCTTATCATGCTTGGAGTTATAATTTGAACGGGGAGCTAAAAGCTGCGCCACATATAGGTGGTACAAATCATCATAAACCTGATGGATTTAATTTTTCAGATCATGGATTAAAACCAATTAGAACTCATATTTGGCACGATTGGATTTTTATAAATTTCAATGGTAAGGCAAAAAAATTTAATGAGTATGCTAAACCTCTTATCAGAAGATTTAATGATATTGACTTAACAAAATTAAAATATGTTGCAACCTTAGATTTTGGAAAAATAAATACTAATTGGAAGTTCCTTATTGAAAATTTTATTGAACCCTATCATGTTCAGTTTGTCCATAAAACAACTACAAATCAACCCTTAAAGGATCATTATACTTTTGTGGATGGTAAATGTTATGGAAGTGGTATTGATGTTGAAAAAGAAGATGAAAAAAATGATAGCGCTTTGTCTGTTACATCAAGATACTTGTCACTTTTTCCAAATTTTATAATGGGAACTTATTTTCCAAACCAAGTTGGTGTTTATCTAAATATCCCTGTAAGCCCAGGTATAACTTTGCAAAAAAGAGTGATCTATACAACTGATGGTAAGAGTATGACTAAAAAAGAGATCCAAACAACAAAAGATATATGGTGGAGTGTTCATAAAGAAGATCATGAGATGTGTGAAAGATTACAAGAAGGAAGATCTTCACCAGCATCAAATAATGGTGGTCTTTTATCTCCAGTGTGGGAAAAAGGAGTTCAAGCATTTCAAAAACTTATAATTAGTTCTATTAAAAGATCTTTTAAAATTACAAGAAGGGTAAAAAATGTCTAAAGAAAATAACCTAGAGGGTTACAGGCTTGCACATACGATGATCAGAGTTAAAGATTTAGAAGCATCTTTTAATTTTTACTGCAAAACTTTAGGGATGAAAATTTTAAGAAAAACAGATTATCCTGAAGGAAAATTTACTAATGCATTTATTGGGTATGGTCTTGAGACAGAGTCACCATGTCTAGAACTCACCTGTAATTGGGAACAGAAAGATGATTATGATAAAGGTAATGGATGGGGACATGTTTGTATAGAAACGCCAGATGTTTACAAAGCTTGTGATGATCTTACAAAATTAGGCATAAATATTACCCGTAAACCAGGTCCTATGAAGCATGGGACTAGAGTGATAGCTTTTTGTGAAGATCCAGATGGATACAAAGTCGAGTTAAATGAACCAGTAAAAGTATAAATAGAAAGGGAAAATAAATGTCAAAAAAACCACAATTATATAAGTTTAAAGATATTGAAAATAGACTTCATACTTTAGAGCCAGGAAAAAGTTATATTAAACCTTTTGTGACTAGCAAAGTAAGTAACACAATGTGTGGAGGGTTAAATTTTTTAAATAAAGCTTCTATACCTTGGGATTTAACTTGTGATGAAATCATATATTGTATGACAGGAACTTTTCGTCTTACATGTGATGGGGCGTCTTATATTTGTAACCCTGGAGATGTGCTTTATATTCCAAAAGATAATCATATTGCTTATGAATGTGATGAAAAGTGTGTAATATTTTATGCTGCTTATCCTCACGATTGGAAACAACAAGCTGGTATTACATTTGTACCAGGAATAGATCCTGAAGATATGCCACAATAGTAAAAAAAGGAGGTCTATATGAACAAAAATGAAAAAATTTATTATGAAAACTTTAAAGATGCAGTTGAACGTAATAGAAAAAAAATACCTTCTGTTCATAAAAGACTAAAAGATGCTGGTGTAAAGTATATTTTATCGAGTTGGATTGATCTCCATGGTATTCCAAAATCAAAACCTGTACCAATGACTGATTTTGAACCATTATGTTTGGGTAAAGGACCTCAATTTGCTGTTCATTCTATTTCATTCGTGCCTGAACTCACGCCTGCAGATTCTGATCAAGTAATGTTACCAGACTTAGATGCAGTGTATATTTGTCCATGGGACACTACTACTGCTATTATTTTTGCAGATCTTTTTTGGGAAGATAAACCTTACAATGTTTGTCCCCGGCAAGCTTTAAAGCGTGCTGTGCAAAAAGCACAAGATGCTGGATATAAAGGAATGGCTGGGATAGAGCCAGAATTTATTGCAATGAAGTATGATGAAAATGGTGAGCCAGTTAAAGCCATTGATAATGATCCAGCTAAAGGTATCAGACCTAGACGGCAGGCTTTTGGTTACGATGTAGAACACACATTAGATTCAATGCATTTTTTAAAAGAACTAATAGATATTTTAAATGATCTAGGCTGGATGATACATGATGTGGTTGCAGAGGGAGCTTACTCTCAATTTGAATTGGATTTTCATTATACAAACCTTTTAGAGATGGGTGATAGATTGGTTTTCCTTCGAATTCTTTTAAAAGAAATAGCTAAAAAAAATAACATGTTTATTACTTTTATGCCAAAACCAACAATAGGTGATTGGAGATCTGGAGCCCACATAAATTTCTCAATGGTAGATAAAGATGGGAAAAATGTATTTGATGGTGGAAATAAATGGTCTAAAGAGTCAATCTTTGCTGTTGGTGGGCTCATGAAACATGCTGAAGCAATAACTTCAATCACTTGCTCAACTGTGAATTCATATAATGGATTAGTACCTAGAGTTGGTGGATTTGAAGGTGGGACAGTTACTTGGGCACCAACAAACATTACTTACGGACATAATAATAGATCTGCACAGTTTCGATTACCTCAAAATAGATACTGTATTGAAAATAGAGCAGCAGATATGACGATGAATGTTTATCTTGCACTTTCGATGACAATATCAGCTGCTATTGAGGGAATTGAAAATAAGATACATCCAGGAGAACCTACTGATCAGGATTTATACAATATGTCTGAGAGTGAATTTAAAAAACTTGGAATTAAAAGACTTCCAAGAAATTTATTAGCAGCAATTGAAGCTCTCAAAAATGATAAATTGACTGATGAGGTTTTAGGTCTCGTAATGAAAAAATCATTACTTGCCTATAAAAATGATGAATGGGAAAGATATCATCAAGCAGTTACAGATTGGGAAGTAAAAGAGTATCTTAGACTTTATTAATGAAAAAATATCAGGAGTTTAACTTGGGAAATGTTAAGCTTTTATCTGGTAAAATTTTAAAGTCTGCGAAATTAGTTTATAAAACTTATGGCAAGCTTAATAAAGATCAATCAAATGTAATTGTACTTCCAACTTTTTATACAGGTACTCATATTCGTAACGAAGGTTTTATCGGAAAAAATAGGGCAATGAATCCAAATAGATATTTTATTATTTCAATAAATATGTTTGGTAACAGTCTTTCAACATCACCAAGCAATAGTAATAAATTGCAGCGTGGTTCTCAATTTCCTGAAATAACGCTTTGGGATAATATTTATTGTCAGCATAAATTAATAAATGAAAAACTTAAGATAAAAAAAATTGCATTAGTGACTGGTTGGTCTTTGGCTGGATGTCAATCTTACCAATGGGCAGCTCAGTATCCTAATATGGTCAAAGCGATTTTACCTTTTTGTGCATCGGCAAAAACTTCAATACATAATCATGTTTTTTTAGAAGGTGTAAAAGCTGCATTAATTGCAGATCTAAACTGGAATAAAGGAAATTATAAAAAACAACCCGTTGCAGGCTTAAAAGCATTTGGGCGTGTATATGCTGGTTGGGCCTTCTCTCAGGATTTTTATAGAAGAAAACTTTATAAAAAATTTGGCTTTAAAAGTGCTGATGATTTACTAGAGGATTGGGCCAATGAGCACAAAAAAAATTGGGATGCAAATGATCTTTTAAGTAAACTAAGGACTTGGCAACTAAACAATATAAGCAACGGCCCACTCTATAAAGGAAACTATATTAAAGCTTTAAGATCAATTAGAGCAAAAACAATTTTGATGCCATGTAATCAGGATTTATATTTTAAAACAGAAGATAATATGTATGAAGAAAAATTTATTAAAAGAGTTTCTTTAAAACCTATTGACTCACCTTATGGGCATTGTGCAGCAAATCCAGGTAATGATAAGAATTTTCAAAAAAAATTAGATCAAAATATTGCAGAACTATTAACATAGTTAAATAGACCAATAAAAAGCACTTTTAAATTACAGGTTGTACCCAATATAGACACTATAATGCTTTTTGTATGAGGTAAAATCAATCAAGATGTATTTATGAAAAATCAGCTTAAGAAAAAGCTTAAGAAGGTCAATATGGACAGTAAAAATTTATTTGAAAGCCCATTAAAAATTTTTAAAAAAATAAAATTAGATAAGCTTAAAAATATCAAATCATTTTCTTTAACTGAAAAATATGAAGATTTTAAAAAAAATATTAAACAAAAGAAACTAAACAGAATCAAGTTATTAAAAATAGAAAAAATTAAAGAATTAAAAAAAGAAAAATTAGAACAAGAAAAACAAAGAATAGAAGAAATAAAATTAATTAAACAAAATGAATTAAATCTAATAAAGGAAGAAAAAAAAAGAATAGAGGATCAAGAAAAAATAAAAATTAAAATCATAAAACAACAACAACTAATTGAAAAAAAAAAGATTAAGCTTGAAGCTCAAAGAATCAAAACTGAAGAGCAAAAACTAAGAGATGAAGATGAGGAAAAAGTAAGACAAGAAGATTTAAGATTAAAAGAAGAAAAACTAAGACTAGAATTTCTTGAAAAGCAAAGAATAAGACAAGAACAACAAAGAGCCAAAATTGAAAAAGATGAGTTAATGTCTCTTGAGAGACAGAATGCTCGTGAAGCTCAACAAAAAATAAAAGATGAGGAGGAAAGATTAAAAGAAATTGAAATTGATAAACAAAAAAAGGATCAGCAAAAATTAAAAGAAGAAGAGCATAAATTAAATTATCAAAAACAAAAACTCGATGAATTGGAACAAAATATCAAAAAAATTGAGGCAGATAGATTAAGAGAAAAAGAAATAAAAATATTAAAAGAAGCCGATGAATTAAGAGAAAAAGAGAACGAATTTAGGCTAAAAGAAAAATTAGAAATAGAAGAGCTCAAAGAATTAAGACTAAAAGATGCCAATCATAGAAAAACAGAAGAAGAATTAAAATTAAAAGAAGAAGAGATAAGATTGGAAGATCTAAGAGAAAAAAAAATAACTGAAGCTCGGTTTCTTGAGGAAAAAAGAGTCAAAGATGAAGAAGAAAGAATAAAAGAATGGGAAAGGAAATTTGATAAGGAACAAATAGCCAAAGAAGAGGAATTGATAAAGAAATTTAATGACCAATTAATTAGAGAAAAAAAAGAAAATGAAAAGATAATAGAATTTAAAAAAGAAGAAGTTGTAGAAGAAATAATAGATAATGAGTTAAAGAAAGAAGAAGATAGAAAATATTAGTTAATTAAAGGTTTTCCTGTTGCTAATGTGTGTTTAATACGATCTTGTGTTTCTTTTGTTTCAATTAGTCTCATGAAAGCATCTAATTCTAACTTAAATAAATCATCTTCTGATAAAATTTTATCAGTAGTTGTATCTCCTCCACTCAAGACATAAGCCAATTCCTTTGCAACTGTAACACCGTGCTCACGAATTATTTTTTCATTGTAAAGTTTTTCTACAATTTTATTCATTTCTATTAAGACTTTTTTTCCTGGAAGATTAAATTCTGTCTCCAACGGAGCTTTAAATTCTTTATTACTATTTAAGATTTTTTTTGAAACTTCTAATAAACTATTTCTGTTCATTATTTTTTTATCTTCAGGTTTTAAGTATTTTAATGGTTCTGCCTCAACTGGTGAAGTTGCAGTTTTTCCATATCCAATAATATCAAATACTTTAAGAGGAGCATAATGAGGATCTTTTTTAGCTTTATCTGTATCAAGCCATCTTGCTAACATTTCCTTACATCCACCACCAGCTGGTATTAACCCAACTATTGTTTCCACTAATCCAACTACAATGTTTGTATGTGAGGCTACAAAATTACTTTGGACCATAACTTCAAATCCACCACCAAGTGTTAATCCTGATGGTGCAGAAACAACAGGGTGATTAGAATACTTAAGGTGTTTGCAGGTTTCTTGAAAATATCTAATAAATTTTTCTATAGATTTAAAATCATTCTTATTTGCAAAATCCATCGTATAACTTAAATTTACTCCAGCAGAAAACTGCATACTTTCATTTATTATAATCAAAGGTTTATCTGTAGCTTTTTTTAAAGCATCCATTGAGTCATAATCTAGCGCATTTGCTTTAGTTGTAAACTCGACAATATTAAAATCATTAAATCTATATATCTGAGCAGAGCTATTTCCATCTACGCTTACTGCTTTCTTTTTTTCTTTTCCAAATGTTTCAATGTCAGTATATTTTTGTCTAGATCCATAAAAATCTTGATTTTTGCTTTGAAATAGATTTTCTAAAAAAACATTTCCTTTAAAGTCATCGATCTTATCAAAAAAAGTTTCAACTCCAATTTCTTCTAACATTTCAAAAGGGCCTTTAGTCCAATTAAAGCCTAACCTCATTGCTTCATCGATATCATTAAAATCTTTTGTAATTGATGGAACTAAAGAAGAAGCATACTTAATAATCTTAGAAATAACAGACCAAGCATACTCACCATACCTGTCTTCTCTTGAGATTAATTTTTTAAGATCAACTTTATCTGATTTAATATTAATCTTTTTACTTGCTACATACCTTCTAGTTTCAAGATTAATTGCTTCCATGACTTTAACTTCACCAGTTTTATTAACCCGATAAAACCCTCCCTTACCTTTTCTACCAGTGTACCCAGTTTCTATTAAGGTTTTTACTAGAGGAATTTCTTTTGCAACTATTTGAAAAGGATCATTTTCTGATAATTCTTTAATAAAACTTTTTAAAACATCAGCCATTAAATCTATGCCAATTAAATCATAAAGACCAAACACACCTGTTTTTGGTATACCCATTGGTCTTCCAAAGATAGCATCGGCTTCTTCTATGCTAAGTTTCATTTTAAAAGCCTCAGTCATTGCAACTTGCATTGCAAAAACACCTATTCTGTTTCCTAAAAAACCTGGAGTGTCATTACAAATAATTGCACCTTTTCCAAGCTCTGTTTCACAAAAACTTTTTAAAGAGTTTATTTTATTTAAATCATTATTTTCATTTTTAACTATCTCTAATAACCCCATGTATCTTACTGGGTTAAAAAAGTGAGTAATACAAAAATCTTTTTTTTCCTCTTTTGATAAATGTTCAGATAAAACCTTAATAGGTATAGATGAGGTATTTGAGGAAACTATCGCACCTTTTTTTCTTTCCATAAATATTTTTTTATAAATATCATGTTTAATATCTATTCTTTCAACGACAGCTTCCACTACCCAGTCTGCTTCTTTTACTTCTGAAAAATTGTCTGAGATATTACCAACTTTGATATTATTTATCTTTGATTTATCAAGCAATAGGGGAGGTTTTGATTTATGAATTCTGTCTCTTGCTTTTTCACTTATTTCTGTTTTTAAATCTAATAAAGTTACTGGTATATTTGCATTACATAAATGTGCTGCAATTCCACTACCCATTGTCCCAGAACCTATAACTACCACTTTTTTAATTTGCATAAGATCTTATAATTGAAAAGTTACTTATAATAAAAAAAATAAATTTAGTAAAATAAATTACTGATTAATCCCTCTTAGTCTCTCAGATCTTCTTCTAAGTAATTCAGCTGTAACTAGAATTAAGGTAGACATTATGATTAAACAAGTTGCCACAGCCATTATTGTTGGGCTTAATTGTTCTCTTAGTCCAACCCACATTTGAATCGGAATAGTGGTATTTTCAAGTCCTGCTAAAAATAATACAACTACAACTTCATCAAATGAAGTTACAAAAGCAAAAAGTGCCCCAGAAATAACACCTGGTAAAATTAAAGGTAATGTTACTTTCATAAAAGTGTTTACTGGATTGCTACCTAAACTTGCGGCAGCTCTGGTAACACTATGATCAAAACCTGATAATGTTGCTGTTACTGTAATTACTACAAATGGCGTGCCTAAAATAATATGTGCTAAAATTATTCCTGTATGGGTTGCAGCTAAACCTACTTTTGCCATGAAGAAAAATATTGCTGTTCCAGAAATAATTAAAGGAACAATCATTGGTGATATTAATAAAGCCATGAACGCTGCCTTGTAAGGCATATGCCTACTGCTTAAACCTAATGCTGCAACTGTTCCAAGAATTGTTGAGCCAATAGTTGCAAAGAAAGCAATGATAATACTATTTTTTGCAGCAAGTCCCCATGGGTTTTTAGTTCCATAAATCATGTCCTCATACCATCTTAATGAAAATGCGTCTGGGTCGAGTGCTATCATTCCTTTAGAAAAATGAATGTATTGCTCTGCATTAAATGAAAGTGGTAAGATTATAAACAAAGGTGCAATTAAAAAGAAAAATACTAACGCACAAATCGTTAGATATGTGTAGTGCCAAACTCTGTAGTTCCATGATGTATAATTTGGTAATGACATAATTTATCCTAATTTAATATTATCTATCCCTACTAATTTATTATAGATCCAGTAAATAGTTAAGACACCAATCAATAACATGGTACCTAATGCAGCAGCAAATGACCAATCTAGAGAACTTTTCATATGATAGGCAATTGTATTACTAATCAAAGACCCACTTGCCCCTCCAACTAATGCAGGAGTTATATAATAACCTATTGCTAAAATAAATACTAACAAGGATCCAGCACCTATTCCTGGAATTGTTAATGGAAAATATATTTTTTTAAATGCTACAAATGGTGTTCCACCCAAAGATTTTCCAGCTCTCATTAAGCTTGGAGATATTGTTTTCATTACACTGTAAAGCGGTAAAACCATAAATGGTAATAAAATTTGAGTCATTGCAACAAAGGTTCCAATTACATTATACATTAGTTCTGGTCTAGCATCATTTGCTGCAAGTCCAAGCCATACAATCAAATCATTAATTGGGCCTTGCTGCTGAAGTAAAACCATCCAACTTGAGGTTCTGACCAATAGTGATGTCCAGAATGGAAGAAGTACACATATCATCAGTAAATTACTATATTTCATTGGTAATGTAGCTAATAAATATGAAATTGGATAAGCAAGAATGAAACAAAATATAGTTACCCAAAAAGCAACTTTGAGAGTTCTTAACCATAGTATTTTATGAATTCTTCTGTCCTCTGGTTGTTGAATTATGTTTCTCTCTTGATCAAACTTTAAATCTACACCCTTTAAATATTTAGCATAACTCCAGTTTGGAGAGGCATTCTTTAGAGCACCCATATACTCTATTTGACCCCATCTTTTATGAACTTTAATAAACTGCTCTTTATAGTTTCCCTCTTCAAATTTATTAATTTTTCTTACTGTTTTTTTTATTAAGCTACTAAATCCACCTTTTTCATAGTTTAGTCTTGCTATAATTTTACCGTATGTTTTTGTTTTTTTTAAATATGACAAATCTTTATAAAGAGCTGCATAAACTGGCTCTTCTGGAAGATCTTTGCCATCCCATTTTTCAATCGCTGTAAAGGTATTTGGTAGCATTTTAGTGATCATACGATCATCAACACTTCTGAATAACATATCACCTATTGGAAACACGTATGTAATTAAAAGAAATAAAAATAATGGCCCTACAAGCAGCATCGCTTTAATCTTATTTCTTCTCTCAGCTTTCTTTAAACTGATTTCTAAAGGTACTCCGTCTGATGATAATATTTGTTCTGTACTCATATTTTAAAATTCTCAAAAAAAAAGGGCGGTTATTGTGTAACCGCCCTAGTATTTTATAATAAAAACTTAATCTATAATACTAAATTATAGTGCAGCTTTCATTGCTTCCCATTTTTCGCCGATTTCATCTTGGTTATCAGCCCAAAAATTAGGATTCATAAGCATGTAGTTTTTAGTGTTGGCAGGTGCTGTTGGCATATGTGGTACCATGTTAGTCTTACCATCTTTAAACCAAGGCTCTCCAGCTTCCATAACAGCTATTGAAGATTTTCTCCAAGGAGCGTAAGCAATATACTTAGCACTTCCTGCTAGACCTTCAGAACTTGTCATTTCTCTAAGAACTTTCATAGCTTTACCGTTAGCATCGTTAGGTCCACCTTTAACCATAGCAAAGTATTCATAGTCTAGAATTTGACCATCCCATACTTGCGTTATTGGAGTTCCTTCCATTTGCGCGTTAAAGAATCTACCATTCCAACCAGTAGCCATAACAACTTCACCATTAGCTAGTAGTTCTGGCGGCTGAGCTCCAGCATTCCAGAATACACATCCACCTTTTGGATCAGTACAAAGTTTTTTGATTGCTGCAATTGCTGCATCTACTCCACCATCTTTCTCAAGAGCTTCCCAAACTTTACCGTTACCTTTTTTTGGTTTCACTTTTAAAGCACCAACAGTTGCAAGTTCTATGTTAGACATTGCACCTTTGTAGATTGCTCTTTTTCCAGGAAACTTTTTAGTATTAAAAAAGTCTTTGGCAGTTTTAGGTTTTTTACTTCCTATTGTGTCATTGTTGTAAGCAAAGTTCCAAGAGTACAAGATATTTCCAACTGCACATTTAGAAGGCATGCCAGTAAAGAAGTCTTCAGAAGCTTTTGTTCCATCCGGAGCAGGAGCAAAGTCTTTGTCGAAATCGAATTCAACAAAAATACCTTCGTCACAACCAATGATAGTGTCTTTTGCATATACGTCGATAATATCCCACGTAATTGCGCCAGCTTCTTTTTGAGCTTTAATTTCAGATAATCCACCTGTGTAGTCTACCCAATTAACAGGTATTCCAAGTTTTTTAGCAGTAGGATCACCGTATCCTAACTTCTGACTTTCAGTGTAAGCACCACCCCAAGACACTACAGTAACTGCAAATGCTGAAGTTGTGATAGAAAGCACAAAAGATAGAGCAAGTAATAATTTACTTAATTTTTTCATTTATTCTCCTATTTAACGTTAACGTTTATTATTTTATAAAGTGAAAGTAAAACAACATCGGTTCCATGAGTCAACAGTCAATTATGGCTAATTTGCCTTTATTTTTTGGAAAATTTTAAAATTTATTTAGGATCTAAAGCTCTGCTGTCTTTTGTGTTCCAGCCAACACTAATTTCATTACCTAATTTAATATCTAAATTAGATTTACTATTGGGAATTTTTAAGATGAATTGATCATTGCCTAATAGATTAATTCTAACTCTTGTATGGTCACCATGATAAATAATTTCTTCTATTTTACCTTTATGATTATTATCCATTTTGTCTTTTGGATTAATTAAAGCTCGTTCAGGTCTTAATGATACAGTTGTTTTTTCTCCTTTAGCTTTAACCGAAATTGGATTTGCTAAAATTTCAGTACCATTAACTAATTTAACTTTACAGGTATCACCTGAGATATCACTAACAGTTCCACCAAATGTATTGTTCTCTCCAATGAACTCAGCAACAAAAGAATTAACTGGTTTCTCATAAAGTTCATCAGGGCTTGATAATTGTTGAACTTTTCCATCATTAAAAACTGCAATACGACTTGACATTGTTAGTGCCTCAGTTTGATCGTGAGTAACATACACAACTGTTACACCAATGCTTTCATGAATATGTTTAATTTCATACTGCATGCTTTCTCTTAAATTTTTATCTAGAGCTCCAAGTGGTTCATCCATAAGTACTACTTGTGGATCAAAAACTAATGATCTTGCCACAGCAACTCGTTGTTGTTGCCCACCAGATAATTGCATGGGCATTCTTGCTTCAAAACCTTGAAGAGACACCATAGATAATGCTTTATCAATTTTTTTATCTGCTTCATCTTTTGGAATTTTTCTAACTCTTAATGGAAAAGCTAAGTTTTCATATACTGTCATATGAGGGAACAAAGCATAGTTTTGGAAAACCATACCAATACCTCTTTTATGAGGTGGAATATTTGAAATCGCATTTCCATCTAAATAAATTTCACCATGCGTAGGTGTTTCAAATCCTGCTAACATCATTAAACATGTTGTCTTACCAGATCCAGAGGGGCCCAACATAGTTACAAACTCACCTTCGGCAATATCTAATTGTAAACCTTTAACAACTAAAACTTTCCCATCGTAACTCTTATCTACATTATCAAATTTAACAAATTCTTTATTTTTAGACATAATTTATTTAAGATTTAAAACATTTGTAGCGTTTTTTTTCAAGTTTTTTTATTTCAACTATTTAATGTGTAAATCTTTTGAGAAATCACAGAATAATTCGCACCCTTTGTCAGTTATTCTGATTGCTTCCGAAGCTTCTACGCCCCAATCT
Organism: Candidatus Pelagibacter sp. Uisw_134_02; assembly: GCF_047720265.1. Taxonomy (GTDB): domain Bacteria; phylum Pseudomonadota; class Alphaproteobacteria; order Pelagibacterales; family Pelagibacteraceae; genus Pelagibacter. The sequence goes on along the minus strand of NZ_CP159813.1, from coordinate 255,129 downwards.
CCAAATTGCATAACTGCTATCATGTGAAAAGTAACATTTGGTTCTAAAATTGTCATATCTCCTTTCGATATATTCAAAGTGTGTTCACCCCAGTCTGGCGGATAACCAATTCCTATTGAATAGCCGGTTCTTGATGTTTTTTCTATTTTATATTTATCTAGTATTTTCCAAAAAGCTTGTGCAACATCATCTGCTGTATTTCCTGGTTTTGCAGCATCAATACCAGCCTGTAATGCCTCATTTGTTTTGCTCATAGTATCAATTTTTAATTGGTCAGGCTTTCCAAGCAAAACTGTTCTGGCCATTGGACAATGATATCTTTGGTATGTACCCGAAAGCTCAATTATTGTTGCTTCCCCCTCAACAAATTTATCTTGAGTGGCTGTTAAATGAGATGCTGAAGTACCTTTCCCTGTTGGTAATAGAGTTGCTATACTAGAGTATTCTCCACCAAACTCTGGAGTTCCATAAAATAAAGTTTTTTGAATTTCACCAACGGCGTCACATTGTCTTACACCAGGATTTATTGCTTCAATTGCTGTTTTCATTCCTTTTTCAGAAATAAGTGCTGCTATTTTCATAAGTTCTATTTCAGAATCAGATTTTATGACTCGTGCCCAATTGACTAATCTTTCAGAGTCTTTAAGTTTTGCGTTTGGTAATCCTTGTTTTATTTTCTCATAACAATAGGCAGTAAAATAATGACTATCCATTTCTAAACCTATTGTAAGTTTATCCCATTTTTTTTCTTTAATAATATCCACAAGGTTATCATAAGGGTGAAGTGGCCATGTGTGGATATATTTTTCGTCATAAACTAAAATATTTTCATTTTTTAAATATGTTTTTATATAAGCACCACCTGCGTCTTGTTTTCTAACCCAACACAATGGTTCTTCAGCATTAACATGAACTACTACTGCTTGTGCATAATAAAATGACCAAGCATCATAACCAGTAAGATAATTCATGTTGGCTGTATCATGAGTGATCAATAATTCAATGCCTTTAACTTGCATAGAATTTTGTACCTTCTTTAATCTAGTTTTAAATTCTTCTTTGCTAAAATTCATATTTTAAAAACTATTAACTTTTTTAGGAAACTTCTTATTTTTAACTTCATTTTTATATTTAACTATAGCAGTGTTTATTTCTTTTGTAATATTTGCAAATCTCTTAACAAACCTAACTTTTATTGGATTTAATCCAATTAAATCATCAGTAACTAAAACTTGTCCATCACAATGAATTGAAGCACCAATCCCAATAGTTGGAATACGTATGTTTTTTGTAATTTCTTTTGCCAATGAACTTTCTACACATTCTAATACAATAGAAAACACACCTAGTTCCTCTAAAACTTTAGCGTCTTTTAATAGATTATTTCTCTCAGATAATTTTTTTCCCTTTGCTTTAAAACTTTTAGCAGACTGAGGAAGAACGCCCAAATGACCCATTACCGGAATTTTATTTTTAACCAATACTTTAATCATATGGTAAATCTTTTTTCCTCCTTCTAACTTAACAGCATCACATTTTGTTTTTTGAATAATTTTTTTTGCATTTTTTAAAGCTTCGTTACTATTTCTATAAGTGTTATGTGGCATATCAACAACCATGAGGCTTTTTTTTACTCCCTTTCTTACACTTTTAGAATGTTCAATCATCATATCAATCGTTACACTTTTTGTGGATTTATAGTTATACAAAACGGACCCTAAAAAGTCTCCAACTAAAACAATATCACTATGATTGTCTATAATTTTTGCAATATTTTTAGAGTAGGCAGTTAAACAAACAATCTTTGATCTATTTTTCTTATTAAGAATTTTTAAAAATTTGCTTTCCATTAATACATCCTTATTTTTAAATTCTCATTCTACAATAAATACTTACTCTAATTCAATAGTACTAGGTGGTTTTGAGGTGACATCATAAACTACTCTATTAATACCTCTAATATTATTAATAATTTGGTTAGAAACTGATTGCATAAAACCCTTGGGGAAATTAAAGAAGTCAGCTGTCATGCCGTCTTCAGATGTAATTGCTCTAAGTAAACAGATGTGCTCATAGGTACGATTATCCCCCATAACACCTACTGTCTTTACTGGTAGTAAAGCTGCATAAGCTTGCCAAATTTTATGATACAATCCACACTCTTTTAAAGCATTAATAAAATAAAAATCTGCCTCTTTCAAAATTTTAATTTTTTCACTAGTTATGACACCTGGCATTCTTATTGCTAAACCAGGTCCTGGAAATGGGTGTCTAGATATTATATCTTTTGATAAATTAAGTTCTAATCCTAATTTTCTTACTTCATCTTTAAATAAAAATTTAAGAGGTTCTACCAGTTCCAATTTCATTCTTTTTGGTAAACCACCTACGTTGTGGTGTGATTTTATTTTTGAGGTTTGACTGCCAGTTACTGATTTACTTTCAATTAAATCTGGGTATAAAGTCCCTTGTGCAAGAAATCTAACATTTTTAATTTTTTTCGCATACCTTTCAAATATTTTTATAAATAAGTTTCCGATTATTTTTCGTTTTTTTTCAGGGTCAGATATGTTGGTTAGACTTTTAATAAATTCTTTTTCTGCATTCACATAGATTAAGTCTATCTTTAATTTTTTTTTAAATGTATTAACCACTTGTGTTTCTTCATTTTTTCTTAACAGGCCATTGTTTACAAATATACACTTTAAGTTTTTACCAATTGCTTTACTTAATAATTGTGCCACCACACTGCTATCAACTCCACCAGAGAGACCACAAATAACTTTATTATCACCAACTTGTTTTTTAATTTCTTTAATTAGTTTTATTTTTTGATCCTTAGGAGACCAATTTCTTTTAATTTTGCATATTTGAAAAATAAAATTACGTAATAAAATTTTACCTTTTTTTGTATGTGTTACTTCAGGGTGAAATTGAACACCATAAAAATTATCTCTAGAATTTTCAATTATAGTTAATTTAGAATTCTTTGTAGAAGCAATAATTTTAAAATTTTTTGGCATTTTTGATACTTGATCTGCATGACTCATCCAAACATTACTTATATTTTTTTTATTAAAAAAATTTTTTGTTAAAACACTATTAGAAACTTTTTTGATAGTCGCAAGTCCAAACTCTCTATGTTTTGATTTTTTAACTCTTCCACCTAATTCTTTTGATAATATCTGATGTCCAAAACATATCCCTAATATAGGTAAACCATATTTTAAAATATTCTTATCAAAATTAAATTTATCATTTTCATAAACATTAAGGGGACCACCAGAAAGAATTATACCACTTATATTTTGTTTAATAATATTGTTAATGTTTATTTTTTTATGGCTAATAATTTCTGTAAAAACCCCAAATTCTCTTATTCTTCTTGCAATTAGCTGGGTAAATTGTGAACCAAAATCTATTATTAAAATTTTGCTTAAATTATTACTAAGACTCATTTTTAGGTTCTAAATTCTTTAAGGATTCCAAAATCAAAATTTTTTTATTACATAACTTGTTACAAATTTTAGTAAAATTTTCTACTAATTCTTTAACTTTTGAATAATTAGATTTCTTAAGTTCTATATTTATTAATAAGTAATTTGCTTCTTCATTTTTTGGATCTAATAAAATAACTGTCTTAACATTTTTTTCTTCTTCTCTCTTGTTCTCTTCTAATTTATAAATTTTTGCTAAATATAAATATGATTTATGATCTTTAGGATTAAAAACTATATTTCTTTGAAATAAAAATTTAGATTCTTCATATTTTTTTTCATTATATTTTACTTTAGCTTCTTCAAAAAAATTATTCTCAGCTATTACAGAATTTACTAGATTTAAAGCTATAAAAAAAATTGAGATTAATTTAATTATTTTTAACATTAATATTTATTATCATTTTTAATTTCATCAACATTATGAACCATACTCTCATAAAAACCTGCTTTGGTAATTTTTACAAAATTAGGTTTAATTTTAAGATTATGAACTTGTTTTGCACCCAAGTATCCCATGGATGATTTTAGACCACCAATTAATTTATAAATTATTTTTTTAACATCTCCTTTATATTTTGCAAAACCCTCTACTCCTTCAGGAACATATTTAGATACATCTTTTTGTTTTGTTTGAAAATATCTGTCGGCTGATCCTTTGTTCATCGCTCCAACAGATCCCATGCCTCTAAAACTTTTAAATAGTTTACCATTTTTTTTTATTAATTTACCAGGCGTTTCTGTACTACCAGCAAATAGTGAGCCAATCATTACAGCATCTGCTCCTGCTGATAGTGCTTTAGCAATATCACCTGAATATTTAATTCCACCATCTGAAATAATTTTTGTTTTATTATTTTTTATACCTTTTTTGACTTCCAGTATTGCACTAAGTTGAGGCACACCAATTCCAGCTACAAGTCTAGTTGTGCAAATTGATCCAGGTCCAATCCCGACCTTAACAATATCTACTCCTAATTTTATTAAAAATTTTGCTGCATCAGCTGTTGCTATATTTCCAGCACATAATGTTGTTCTTTTGGTTCTATTTATTCTTATTTCTTTTATTATTTCTGCAACTTTTTTGCTGTGTCCATGTGCTGTATCTACTACAATTAAATCTACTTTTTCTTTTAAAATTGCTTTAGCTCTTTTAAGTTCTGATGGGCCAGCTCCAACAGCCGCACCAACTAGTAATTTTAATTTTTTTACTTTTTTAATTTCTTCAATTTGTTTTTCGATATTTAAGTTTCTATGTATGACACCTATCCCACCTGCTTTAGCTATAGCTATAGCCATTTTACTTTCAGTGACTGTATCCATTGCTGATGATAATAAAGGAATTTTTAAAGTTAAGTTCGAAGATAGTTTAGTAGCAGTACTTACTTCAGAAGGTAAAACTTCAGAGTATTTTGGTGCCATTGTAACATCATCAAAGGTTAGTGCTTCTTTTATAGGATCCATAATCTTTTATATATGATTCCTTTTGAAAAAAAAGTCTCTATCTTAAGTTTTTACAAATAATAAAACTTTCTTTAGATTCTTTTCTGCTAGATTTAGGTTTAAAAACCTTAACTTCTTTAAATATTTTTTTTCCTAAAGCTACAATTTCATTGAAAGATGAGCCTAAAAAAATTTTAGAGACAAAACGTCCTTTTTTAACCAATATATCTCTAGAGAAATTCATTGCTTCCATTGCTAACTCACCAGTATAAATTGCATCTATATCTTTTATACCTGTTGTATTAACTGCCATGTCAGACACAACTACATCAACTTTTGAATTAAAAAAACTTTTTATTTTTTTTTGAGAATCTATCTCAGTAAAATCACTTTTTATTTGAACTGTGTTATCAATCTTTTCCATATCTTTTAAATCAATTGACACTAACCTTCCACTCTTTACAGTTCTTGATATATATTGAGACCAACTTCCTGGAGATGCACCGAGATCAATAACTGATATTCCATTTTTAAATATTTTAAATTTTTCATCAATTTCTTTTAATTTATAAGCTGATCTTGCTCTATAACCATCTACTTGAGACTGTCTAACGTAAATATCTCTTTTTTGTTTATTAATCCAATTTTTAGATATTTTATTCTTTTTCAATTAACGACCAAATCTTAAACTTTTAAATAAAACTTCTTTTTTAATAGATTGAATCCTAATTTTGACTTCTTTATTCAATCTCATATCTTTATCACCATCCCATAATCCAGCAGCTAAGTGCATAATTCCTATTTTATAATTTGGTAAGTATGGTTCAACAAAAGTATCTTTAATTTCATCAAATTTTGGTAGTAGGTTACTAGCAATCCAATTACAATTTAACGGTAAAAATTCTGTTTCTAATTCATCTATGTATACTGACATATTTATGGCTAGACCTTCTGATCCAAAAATATTTCCACTTTTTAAAGTCTGTTCGAGATTTTTCTGCCATGATAACCAACCTGGAGAATTTTTTTCCAAAGAGAAAACACCAATATTTATATGCGGCGCGAAAGCTAGTTTTCTTGCTTTGTTTATTCCTATTTTTGATTTTACTGCATGTTTAAAATTTTGAGATTTAATTATTGCTAGTTTTCCAAATAACCAATTCACTTTTGACATTATCTTGTATCCAGGTCCCAATGTTTGAGTGATCCCTAATTTACCATCTTCACAGGCTTTATAATATAGCTCTACAGAATCCCAATTGTTGACCCATGCATCACAATCGATCCATAAATATTTTTCATAATTAGGAAAATATTTGGGTAAAAAAGCTCTTGAAACTTGACTCTTTAACCATTCACGCCCTTTAACTTTAAATTCTGGAACATCAATGTCCCACTCTGCTGATTTAATCTCATCAACTTTTTTTGACAATATATTTTTTTGCTGCTCAGACAACCCAGCATCTAAAATACAAATTGCTGTATCTTTGCTTTTCTCAAAACTCTTAATAGAGTCAACTAATTCATTTAGCAATTCAAAATAATTTGAATCAGCAAGAGATACTATTACATTTTTTCTCATCTAGAGTATATCTTCAGGGTCTTCGTTATCATTATTTTCACCATCTAAAGTTTTTTGCTTATTAATCTTTTTATAATTGTAATATCCAATGGGTATTAAGCAAATATAAATTAATCCACAAACTAATAAAACTTTAAAAGTATATATTAATAAAAGTCCAAAAAATAATACAATTCCAAATAATGCAAAAATTGTCATACGGCGTGGAATTGAAATTTTTTTAAATGCGAATGTTGGAATCTTGCTAATCAAAAAAAATGAAATTAAAATAAAAAATGTTGGTACTACAACGTCATAATTTACTTTAACTATATTTATTTCACTCAAACTTAATATTAATGGCATTAATATTAATATACCACCAGCCGGTGAGGGTATGCCTTCAAAAAATTCATCTCTCCATGAAGGTTCTGAGCTTGAGCTCACATTAAATCTTGCAAGTCTTAAAGCAACACAAACAACATAAATCATTGTAAGCAACCATCCAAATTTTCCAAAATTATTAAGTGACCAAAAATACATTATAAAAGCAGGGGCCACACCAAAGCTAATTAAATCTGCTAAAGAATCTAATTCTTTTCCGACTAATGAGGTTCCTTTTAACATTCTTGCGACTCTACCATCTAATGCATCAAATATTGCAGCAAAAATTATAGCAATAATGGATAATTCAAATTTTTGATCTAGTGCAAATTTAATTGAACTTAATCCAATACAAATATTAATTAGTGTTAATGCATTAGGTAAAAGCATCCTTGTTTTTTTATCTGATACAATTTTAAAATTATTTTTTGGTTGTTCCATGAGCTACCTTTTAGCTAATAGTGTTTCACCAGCAATTGTTTTTTGCCCTACTTTTACTAAAGTTTTATAATTTTCAAAATATACATCTGCTCTACTCCCGAATCTAATCATTCCAATTCTTTCACCTTGATGTAGCTGTTGATCTTTGGTGGACTCACAAACAATTCTTCTGGCAATTAAACCTGCAATTTGAACAACAATTATGTCTTCGCCATGATTATTCAATATTTTGTAATAATTTCTCTCATTGTGTTCACTGGCCTTATCTAATGATGCATTTAAAAATTTTCCTGGTTTATAAAGTATTTCTGAAATTTTACCTTCGCATGGTGTTCTATTAACATGACAATCAAAAACATTCATAAAAATACTTATCTTAGTAAATTTTTTATCTTCTAGGCCTAGCTCTATCGGTCCATCTACTTCATGCACCATTAAAACTTCACCATCAGCTGGACTTGTTAAATAATTGTCATCATTTATTGAAATTCGTTCAGGATCTCTAAAAAAATAATAGACCCATATAGATAGTACAAAACCAATCACTCCTAAAAAGATACTTATGAAATACAAAAAAAATGTTGAAAGAATAGCTATTGCTAAAAATTTATAACCTTCTGTATGAATTTTTGGAAAAATTTTCTCTAACATAAGCTTCTATTTGATAATTTTTTATTAATATGTATATAAAGCACTAAATTACAATTACTAATATATATTATTCATTTATGGCTAAAATAAAGGTTAAAAATTCGATTGTAGAACTAGATGGTGACGAAATGACAAGAGTCATATGGGAATTCATTAAAGGAAAGCTGATTTTACCTTATTTAGATTTAGACATTAAATACTATGATCTTGGTATGAGTAGCCGAGATAATACAGGCGATCAAATAACAATAGACTCGGCTAAAGCTATCAAAGAGCACAATGTAGGCATTAAATGTGCAACTATCACTCCAGACGAAGCACGTGTTCAAGAATTTAAATTAAAAAAAATGTGGAGGTCGCCAAATGGAACTATTAGAAATATTCTTGGAGGAACAGTATTTAGAGAGCCTATAATTTGTAAAAATATTCCAAAACTTGTTCCCACTTGGACCGATCCTTTGATTATTGGAAGACATGCCTTTGGTGATCAATATCGAGCAACAGATTTTAAAGTACCTGGAAAAGGAATAATGGAAGTTAAATGGACATCAGAAGATGGTAGTAATGAGATTAAATATGAAGTCTTTAATTTTCCTGGACCTGGGATTGCCTTATCAATGTATAATCTAGATAAATCCATAGAAGATTTTGCAAGATCTTGTTTTAATTACGGTATAATTAAAAAATGGCCTGTTTATCTTTCTACCAAAAACACTATTTTAAAAACTTATGATGGTAGGTTCAAAGATATATTCCAACAAATATTTGACAATGAATTTAAAACAGATTTTGAAAAGCTTAATATTACGTATGAGCATAGATTAATCGATGACATGGTTGCCTGTGCTATGAAATGGAGCGGCAAGTATATATGGGCGTGCAAAAATTATGATGGTGATGTTCAATCAGATACCGTAGCTCAAGGTTATGGATCATTAGGTTTAATGACAAGTGTTCTTCTTGCTCCTGATGGAAAAACTATGGAAGCTGAAGCAGCCCATGGAACTGTAACTAGACATTATAGGATGCATCAACAAGGTAAAGAAACTTCTACTAACCCTATTGCTTCAATTTTTGCTTGGACTAGAGGTTTAGCTCACAGGGGTAAATTAGATGGTAATGAAAACTTAATTAAATTTGCAACGACACTTGAGAAAGTTTGTATAGATTGTGTTGAAAATGGATCTATGACAAAAGACTTAGCAATTTTAATTGGCCCTTCTAGCAATTATTTAACTACCAATCAATTTTTAGATGAATTAGATGGTAGTCTTAAAAAAAAACTTAACTAATCAATTTTTTAATATTTTCAAAGGACTCCTGAATTTTATTAGGTAATGTTCCACCAGCTTGTGCAAAGTCAGCCCTTCCTCCTCCACCTTTTCCACCTATAACTTCTGAACCTGCTCTAACAATCTTTACAGCATCAAACTTACTTATTAATGTTTTAGTGACACCTACAGCTAATCCAACTTTATTATCATTGATCGCATAAATTATTATTAATCCTTCACCAATTTCCTTTTTTCCCTCATCAATTAATCTACGCAAATCTTTAAATGGTAAATCTGAAATATTTTGAAACCTTACTTTAATTCCATTAATAATTTGATCGTTAATTTTATTTTTTGCTTTATCACTTAAGATTGAGCCAACAGAAAGTTGGTTATATTGTTTATTAAGTTCTTTTATTAATACTGCCTGGTCCTTATTTTTAAGATTAGGCTTTCCACCTAATTGAATAATTTTTGATATTAGGTCTTTTAAAGTTGTTTCATTCTTTTGGCTAGACAAATTGGATTGGTTTTCTTTATCTTTTAAAAAATCTTCTAATTGTCTATCTCTTAATGCTTCAACTCTCCTTACACCAGCAGCAATAGAGGATTGACTAATTATTTTAAATTTTCCAATATCCGATGTATTTAAAACGTGTGTTCCTCCACATAACTCTGTTGAAAAAAATTGACCATCTTCATCACCCATGGACAAAACTCTTACCTCATCACCATATTTTTCTCCAAATAAAGCTAAGGCACCATTCTCAACCGCCTTTTTGGGTGTCATTATTCTTGTTTTTACCTCAGATTTTTTTTCAATTATTAAGTTCACATAAAATTCAATTTTTGTAATTTCTTCTTCTGAGATAGGTTTCATATGACTAAAGTCAAACCTTAATCGATCAGATTCAACTAATGATCCTTTTTGAGTTACATGTTTTCCTAAAACTCTTCTTAACGACTCGTGTAATAAATGAGTAGCAGAATGATAAGCTCTAATATTATTTCTTCTTTCAATATCTATTTTTAGTTCGACACTATCATTTAGTTCGATTGACCCTTTTTTAACTTTTCCATAATGTACAAATAAATCTCCTAATTTTTTTTGAACATCAGATACTTCAAATTCAAAATTTTCATTAGAAATTGTTCCTGTATCAGCTACCTGTCCTCCAGATTCTCCATAAAAAGGAGTTTGATTTGTAATTATTATTCCTTCATCAGTTTCTTGAAGATTTTGAGCCTCTTTATTTTTTTTAAGGATTAAGGTTATTACACCTTGAGCTTTATCTGTGGCATAACCTAAAAAATCAGTTGCTCCTAAACGATTTTTTATATCGAACCATATTTGATCAACCGAGCTATCACCTGATCCTTTCCAATTTTTTTTTGCAAGCTCTTTACTTTCTTTCATCAAAAAATCGAATTTATTACCATCAATAGTTAATGATTTATTTTTTAAAATATCTTGAGTTAAATCCAATGGGAAACCATAAGTATCGTAAAGTTTGAAAGCAACTTCACCTGGTAATACTTTTTTTACTTTTTCTAGTTCCTCGTTTAAAATTTTTATTCCTCTATCTAGTAAAACTAAAAATTTTTCCTCTTCTGTTTTTAAAGTTTCTTTTATTAAGGACTGTGCTCTTTCTAATTCTGGATAATTATAGGACATTTCCTCTAATAAAGTTTTAAAAATATCATAGAAAATTGGTTTCTTAGATCCCAATAAATGAGAATGTCTCATTCCGCGTCTCATAATTCTTCTAAGTACATAACCCCTACCTTCATTTGATGGCAAAACTCCTTCTGCTAATAAAAATGAACTTGCACGCAAATGATCAGCTATTACTCTAAAGCTAGATTGATTAGCTTCATTTACTTTAATATTTAATGTATCTGAGGCTGATTGAATCAATTTTTTAAAATGATCGGTTTCATAGTTATCATGTGTTCCTTGCAATAATGCCACTACTCTTTCAAGACCCATACCCGTATCAACAGAAGGTTTTGGTAGATTTATTCTTTTAACTTTTGAGATTTGTTCGTATTGCATAAATACTAAATTCCATATCTCAATGAATCGGTTGCCGTCTTCATTTTTTGTACCAGGTAATCCACCTTCCAAATGATCTCCATGATCATAAAAAATTTCAGAGCACGGGCCACAAGGTCCTGTGTCACCCATAGACCAAAAATTATCAGATGTTGCTATTTTGATTATTCTATCATCGCTAAAACCAGCTATTTTCTTCCAATAATTAAAAGCTTTTTCATCATCATGATAAACTGTTACATAAAGTCGGTTTTTGTCAATTCCAAATTCTTTAGTTATTAAATTCCACGCATAGGTAATTGCCTCTTCTTTGAAATAATCTCCAAATGAGAAGTTTCCAAGCATTTCAAAAAAAGTATGGTGTCTTGGTGTATAGCCTACATTTTCAAGATCATTGTGCTTACCTCCTGCACGTACACACTTTTGTGAAGTAGTAGCTCTAGCATAATCTCTTTTTTCCAGTCCAGTAAATACATTTTTAAACTGGACCATACCAGAATTTGCGAACATTAATGTTGGATCATTATTTGGAACTAAATTACTAGACTCAACTATTTTATGATCATTTTTTTTAAAATAATTTAAAAATGTATCTCTTATTTCATTTAAAGATTTGTCAGCCATATTTTTAAAATACAGCTTTTTTATTTGATGTCTATATAAGTGTAAGGGAAAAAAGGCGCTTAAATTAAGCGCCTTTTAATAATTAAAGATGACTTTACTTTAACTAATTCTTTTTTGGTGGTGTAATTTCTTCTTCAGTTTCCACCTTAGGGTCTTCTATTTGATCTTTTGCAGCTTTTTCTGGATCAAGTGGATTTCCCTCAATTTTTTTTGCTATTACTCCAGCTTTTTCTCTTATTGCCATTTCAATTTCTGCAGCAATTTTAGAGTTTTCTTCTAGGAATATTTTAGCATTTTCTCTGCCCTGTCCAATTTTTTCACCTTTGTATGCATACCATGCACCAGATTTTTCAACTATTCCGGCTTTTGCTCCAAGGTCAACTAGCTCACCAACTTTACTAATTCCTTTTCCATACATAAGGTCAAATTCTACAACTTTAAATGGAGGTGCTACTTTATTTTTAACTACCTTAACCCGTGTTGAGTTACCGATAATCTCATCACCATTTTTAATTGCACCAATTCTCCTAATATCCATTCTTACAGATGAATAAAACTTAAGTGCATTTCCACCTGAAGTAGTTTCTGGACTTCCAAACATTACTCCAATTTTCATTCTAATTTGGTTAATGAAAATCATCATAGTATTTGTGCTCGAGATTGAACCTGTTAACTTTCTTAAAGCTTGACTCATTAATCTTGATTGAAGTCCTACATGGTGATCTCCCATTTCCCCTTCAATTTCTGCTCTAGGAGTTAATGCGGCAACAGAATCAACAACAATTACAGAAATGGAACCTGATTTAACCAATGTATCAGCTATTTCTAATGCTTGTTCACCAGTATCTGGTTGTGAAATTAATAATTCTTCAGTATCCACACCAAGTTTTTTTGCATACACTGGGTCTAAAGCATGTTCTGCGTCTATAAATGCACATATTCCACCAGCTTTTTGAGCTTCTGCTACTACTTGTAAAGCTAAGGTTGTTTTTCCAGATGACTCTGGTCCATAAACTTCAACTACTCTTCCCTTAGGTAGTCCACCTATTCCAAGAGCCACATCTAAACTTAATGATCCTGTTGACACTGACTCAACATCCATAGCTCTTCTTTGGCCAAGTTTCATTACAGAGCCTTTTCCAAAGTTGTCAGTAATTTGTGCTATTGCAGCATCTAATGCTTTATTTTTTTCGCCACCTTCTGCTTGTTGTGCTTTTGTAGTTTTTACCACTTTTAAGTTGTTTTTAGTCATTTTATGCCTTTTTTATTAAATAATTAGTGTTCGAATCGTGTATTAAATGTACACATTTTGTTCTTATTTGCAATAGTTAAATTTTTTATTAAAAAAATGCCTAAATTACTGAAGTTTTAGATAATTACTGTTTAGGAGACCTACCGACTGGAGTAAACTAAACTTTGAGAGTAAATAATTTCTTTTAGAGTTTGCAAGGCTTATTTTTGAATTTAACAAAATTGAGTTTGATTGAATAACATCCAGCGTTGATCTTCCAATGCCAGATTCATATTCGACTGTAATTCCTTCATTTGCAATTTCTGCAGCTTTTACTTGTAACTCAACAGAATTTAATAAACTTTTTGAAGACTGTAAGTTTGACCATGCACTTGCAACATTAGTTTGGTTTGTTTTTATAGCATTATCAAGCAATAATTTATTTCTATTTTTTAAATTTTTACTTCTATTTAAAGAAGCAGTATTTTTACCACCACTAAAAATTGGCCAAGAAATTGTTGCTTTTAATATCTCTTTATCTCTTTCATTAATTGTCGAACTTGTGTCATCTGTTCTTGAGCTATTGAAAGATAAGGTTGCAGAAGGAGAAAGTTCTGATCTTGCAATTGTTACATCTTTCTCTGATTGTTCGTATTCAAGTTTAGATATAATTAAGTTTGGATTATTTATCTTTGAAATATCAATTGCTTTATCTAAATCCTGTGGAATTTCAAAATTTAAGTCTAAATTTTCATCTAAACTATTAAGATTATTAATTGGACCTATTATTTTCTCATAAAATAATTTAGCTGTAACAACTTCATTTCTTGCTTGAATGAATTTTGCTTGAGAGCCAGCAAGTGATGACTCAGACTGTGCCAAATCTGCAAAAGTAATTTGACCTCTCTCTAATCTTGCTTGGTCTGCTTCTACTTGTCTTTCCAATAAATTAAAATTGTATTGATTGATCTTAAATTTTTCATTTGCAAATATTAATCCTGAGTAAGCTTCTACAGCTTTATATAAAATCTCTTGTTCTACTTTTAAAAGTCTTGCATCAGCTAAATTTATTCCGATTTTGCTTTTTTCTATGCCAGCTACACCCGCAAATCCCTGAAATATTTTTTGCTCTATAACTATTGATTCACTTTCAGGATCAACATCTGTGAAAGTAGAGTTTGTTCCGCTTCTATCAGTTAGTTTTTCTGTATTTTCTTGGCTCTTGGTAGCTGAAAGAGTGATAGTTGGTAAAAATTTACTTTTTGATATATTAAAATCTTCTTTTGAAACTTGAATATTTTCTCTTTCTGCATTTAATTCTGGATTATTAATATAAGCTTGAAGTAATGCTTCTGATAATGAAGCTGCAAAAACTTTTTGACTAACCAAAATTAAAGTTAATAATGTTAATAATACTTTTTTCATTATTTTTTAAATTTTATAGTTTGAATTTGATGATTACTATTTAAATTCATAATTATAGATGAAATTTTTATAGCATCTTCAAACATTTGTTGAGTTATTCTTTGATAGGTTTGCATAAAATTTATTACTTCTCCATTACTCATAATCTTTAAGTTCTTTTTATTCTTTGTTTGTACCCAAAGCTTCCTCTCTTGTTTTAGTCTCCACTTTTTTAATAAATTGAAATTTTTTGCTTTTAAATACAACAATCCATCTAATTGTTTAAATAATACCTTATATTTTTTTTTCAATTGATTATTAACATAAGTTCTCCATTTGGTGTCTTTGTCATAAACTTTCTCTAGTAGATTAATTGATTTTTTTAGCTGTTTACTTGTTTGGGCTCTTGCACCAACACACCAGCCTTCAAAAATTATTAGGTCAGGTTTAGATTTAAGTTTATACCATAAACTCTTATTATAGCGGTCGTCAATTGACTTATTAAACTTTGGAACTGTTAGGTTTTTAAAGCTCTTTGACTTAACTTTTTTAAAAAATTTTAACATTAAATCTACGTCATGAGTTCCTGGAACTCCTCTTGTCATTAATAAAGGGTGCTTATTTTTAGATAATAATTTTCTATCTTTTCTTGTCTTATAAAAATCATCAATTGAAACTTTAAAAACTTTTAATTTAAAATACTTTTGTAAAATTAAAGTTAAAATTGATGAGATAGTAGTTTTACCTGAGCCCTGACCTCCTGCCAAACCTATCATAAGAGGTTTTTTCTTATTAGCTCTCTTTGCTATCCAAAAACTTACTGGAATTAAAAAAGATTTAATCATCTTGTCTTTATTTCTAAATTTGTCTCTCTTTGTTTCTTGAGATGTAATAAATTTAAGACAGTCTTTTTTTACTTTAATAAAACAATTGTTAACTTGATGCATAAAAAATTATTTATTATCAAGAGGATGATTTTGACCATCATTTACAGCAATATCTTTTAAATCAAAAGTATTTATTTCATCAATACAGCCTAGATTAAATCCTGTCATTGCAGGATTGATCCTTGGATTGTGATGTGTGTAAATTCCACACATAGAACAAAAATAATGTTTAGCAACTTTTGAATGAAACTGATAAAGTTTTAATTTATCTTCACCTTTTACAATTTTAAAATCTTCATTTTTTACCATCGACATAATTGCTCCTTTTCTTTTACAAATAGAACAATTACATTTAATTACTTTAGCTAAATCTCCATCTATATTTATTTCTGCTTCTACAGCTTTGCAGTGGCAAGTAAGTTTTTTCACTTATTTTTTATCCTTTCCTCTTTTTTTGGTTTTCTTAAAACAATACTATCTAAGTAAACTCTTTGATCTGGTAAACTTTCCCAATCAGAATTCCAATAATTTATAGTCCTATGTCTATATATACCCATTTTAATATACCCACCAGTACATGTGTCTGCCAAAGTTTTTATGTTTTTTAAATCTGCAATAATCTTATTATTTTTATATATTATTGCTCTACCTGTTTCATCTAATTTCCATAAAATATGAAATTTTAAATGCGTCCATTTTCCCTTCAAGTCCTCAATTTTTCCTATAACAACTGGTTCAGATGAATAAGCTGCTTTACTTACCCAGCTATAAACATTTTCTCCTTTATATTTAAAATCTTGTGCCCAAAAATGACAACAACTGTGACAACCTTTTGCTTTGTTATCGGTATGCATTTGACCAATAATTGCTACTGCCCCTTTTTCTAAACTTTTATAACTTTCATCAAAGTAAACTGCATACTCGTAAATATATTCTTTATTTTTTAATCTTAAATCACCAAGATGTATTTCTTGTCTACTTCTGTTGCCTTTGCCATCACATTGAATTTGTGTTGTTTGAGCCTTTCCCTTTCCGCAACCTGCGTCTTCCCTATTAACTGTAACTTGAATACTTGTTTTTCCCTCATAAACTGGAAACCCATCACTTTTTTTAACAGTTTTTATCCTATTAGTTTTTTTATAAGACATTGAAAGAAACTGTTCTTTATATCCTTTGATATCTCTAAATTTTGTTTTGTGTTGATCAGCGTAAGTTAGGTTAGAAAAAAAAAGTATTGTAAATATAATTAAGGAAAAAAAATTCATTGTTTTTAACCTATCCCTGGTTGAAGTTATCCACAAGAGCACAAAATATAGTTTGGATGTTCACCTTTTGATTCACCTTTGATTCAGTTACAGACTCAAAATACAATCTCTTGCGTGTATTGTATAACTGGTCTATAAATAAGAACAAAACAAGAACATGAAACTAACTATTCCCTTTTATCTTCATAAAGCAGGTGCTGGCTTTCCGTCTCCAGCAACAGATTACATTGAAGAAGATGTAGATCTTAATGTTCATCTAATCAAAAATGTTCCTGCCACCTTCATCATTAGAGTCCAGGGAAAATCAATGACTGATGTTGGTATTTATGATGGTGACTTATTGGTTATTGATAGAAGTTTAAAGCCTAAAAATTTTTCAACCGTTGTTGCAAATGTTCATGACGAGTTAGTTGTTAAAAGTTTTGTTAAATCTAAAGATGGTCAATTTTTAACATCTGGTTCAAAAAATATTGAAGATAAAATAATCATTGGTGATGAGTCTGAAGTATTCATTTGGGGGGTTGTGACTTATGTTATCCATTCAACGTACTAAAAAAATAGCATTAGTAGATTGTAATTCATTTTATGTTTCTTGTGAAAGGTTATTTAATCCTAAAATTAGAAATAAACCTGTGGTCGTTTTATCCAATAATGATGGCTGTATAATTTCAAGATCAACTGAAGCAAAAGCCCTTGGTATAAAAATGGGAGAGCCTTACTTTAAAGCTAAAGATATAATGCTTAAAAATAAAGTTTATGTATTTTCTTCAAACTATTCTTTATATGGAGATTTATCTAGAAGAGTAATGAGAACTCTAAAAAGATTTAACCCTGAATTAGAAATATATTCTATTGATGAAGCTTTTTTAGATTTAAGTAATTATCCTGACGATGAAGTTGAGGATGTTGGAAAAGAAATTAGAAGCATTGTTTTACAGTGGACAGGGATACCTACAAGCATTGGTATTGCAAAAACAAAAACACTAAGCAAGATTGCAAATCATATAGCGAAGAAAAAGCAATCTGGTGTAACCAACTTAATAGGAATTGAAAATATTGATCCACTATTAGAAAAAATAGATATTAATGATGTATGGGGGGTTGGTAAGCAGATGACAAAATTTTATCACCAAAATGGAATTTACAATGCTAAACAATTAAAGAACATGTCAAACACTTGGATTAAAAAAAGTTCCAATGTTTTAAGTTCTAGAACTGCATTGGAGCTTAGAAGTATTCCCTGTATTCCATTAGAAACCAAAACTTCAAAAAGAAAAAGTTGTGTGGTATCAAGATCATTTGGTACTAGAGTTGAAAAATTTCAAGAACTTCAAGAAGCAGTTGCAAGTTACTGTTTAAATGCTTCAGAAAAAATTAGGTCAGAGTCGTTAATTGCAAAATCAATTACTGTGTCTGTTAGAACAAGTCCTTTCCAAAATAGAGGAGTTTATTATTCTAATGCTAAAACTATAGATTTTCCAATTGCCACAAATAACAGTATTGAAATAGTTAAAACTGCTTTGAGTGCATTAAATGAAATCTTTATAAATGGATACAGATATCAAAAGGCAGGGATAACTTTAACTGGCTTAGTTAGCTCAGATGGTAGCAAAAACTTATTCTCATCAGAAAAAGATGAGAAAATTAAAGGTTTAATGAGATCTATTGATAGTACAAATTACAGATATGGCCGATCAACATTAAGTTTGGCTAGTGCTGGGGTCAACAAAAAGTGGAATATGAGAAGAGACCACTCCTCAAAGATAGATACGGCTGACTTTCATTCGTTACCAATAATAAAGGCTATTTAGTCAAATATTGCTTTTACATCACCAAATGCTGATGATGTAACTTCTATTACTTTTTTTTCATTAATTGGAACTGGAAATCCATATGCACCAGTTAATATCAAATCACCTTTTTTCAAAATATTATTAAGCTTAGCCTGTTCCTTAACTAACCAAACTACTTCGGATAACATATCATGAGGCCACTCTTTATCAAACCAGGCATCTACTATTTCTTTATCATAAATAAGTTTTAGGTCGGTAGACTGATTATTTTTAGGAAATTTATTTTCAGGCCCTAAAATAACCCCAGCATGAATAGCGTTGTTTGCAAGAAGTTCTGCTCCATAAGGAGCACCTCCATAAAAAACTAAATTATGAATCTCTATTAGGGGGTAAATAGATTCAATAGATTCTAATATGTATTCAAAAGAAATAAGTTCGGGTTTTAAATCACGATTTAATATAATTCCAAATTCTGCCTCCATTGCAGGGTTTGAATAATCTTTTTTATTTAATGATACTCCACTAGTATGTAATTCCTTTTGCCAAAGTGTTCCCCAAGCAGGTTGAGTAAAACCCATTTTCTTTTGAGTTTCTTTCAAAACACATCCTATCTTATAACCAATAGTTTCCTCTCCCCTTTTTTTTCTTAATTTAGAAACAGTTGACTGAATAAGTAAGGCTTCAGTATTATTTATCTGTATTTTATTCTTAAATATCTTTCCAGGATCTTTTAAATCATAGTCTTCTAAAATTTTTTGTGCAAGGAGGTCTATATCTTTTTGATTTAACAAAGACATTACTTAAGTGTATCTATTTTTTCAATATTATCTAAAGAGTTATTAAATTCTGCTACATTTTCTCTTCTAGACAATATGATCACAAAAATCATCATCATGATAACTCCGATGACAGGTATTAATGTAATAATTGATATTCTTCCTATAACTAAAAATAAGTAGGCGATTAAGAATAATATAGATCTAACTAATAAAGTTGATTTAAAAACTGCAATAATTGAAAGAGAGTGTTTTAATAAATTAATAAAACTCATTTTTGATGGTCCAAAATAACGTGTACCCCTCTCAGATGGAACAGATTTTTTATCTTTGATTATTTTTGCTAATGATCCTGAAAAACTACTCCATGTTGCAGATTCATTAACCATTTCATTAACCACAGACTTAGGGAGACATGTGTAATTACCATATTTGATTGTTTGTCCTGTAAAAATTAGAGTCAAATACTTATGAGCTGAATAACAAAACTTAAATATGAATCCTTCAGATCTTTTTACTCTTTCAGCTGTAATAACTGTATCCGGATATTCTTTAATCTTTTCAATTAACAAACTAAGTTCTTCTGGTCTATCCTCTCCATCACCATCCATTGGAATTACATAATCAAATTGTTCTTTTTCATTAATGTGTTTTAGCCCGGTGGCATTACATCTTGCGTGCCCCCTATTTTCTTTCATATTTAGGACTTGAATTGATTTAAGATTACCTAAATTAGTTGAAAACTCTGGTCTGTTTTCAGTGGATGCATCGTTGACTATTACCACTGAAAACTCAGCATCTAACTTTAAAACTTCTGAGTTAATATTCTCCAATAACTTAAAAACTGACTGCCAGTCATTATAAATAGGAATTAATATTTTAATTTTATTCATTTATTTTAGGTTTCTGTACATCACAAAGCAATGTTCAATGTCATAAGCAACAAATTTTATTGATTTTAAAATAGGTTCAAAAGATGCATTACAATTGACCTTGGGATGGTTTACCAAAATAAATCCACCTTTTAAACTCAAAGTATTTTTTGATGTATCATACCATTTTGGTCTTGATTTTAAGTGGTATACTAAATTACCTCCTAACCACTCATCTCCAACTATAGATACAATATTTGTATCTGTATAATCTTTCCATTCAGATTCCACTATAAATGCTACAGTAGCACCGTTGTAGTCAGTTCTCTTATCCGTTTCATTAATTGAAATGTATGCATAAGCAAAAGGCGAAAAAATAAATAAAATTAAAAACGCTGAGATAAATCTATTTAATTTTTTAAGATTTATTTGTGCTTGAAACACATAGACAATTAAAACACCAAAGAATAAATAAAATGGTGTCATCCACATTGTTCTTATTTTAGATCCAGTTAATATTGAAGTTAAAAACATTAAGCCTATTGGAACTAAATTAATAAATATCAAGAATAATAATTTTTTATCCTTTAAAGAAATTTTAAATTTAAATTTTTGAACTAAGAGGAATGACATAATAAAAAATGGAATTAATATTCCAGTTTGTTTACCTAAAAATATTAATGGATAAATTATATGATCTAGTAAACTTGAGTTCTCTAATCCAGTTCTGGCTAATCCGTAGGTAATAGTTATATAATCATTATTAGTTAACCAAATTAGATGTGGAACTAGTAAAACAATAAAAACTTCTACAGAAATTAGATATTTAAAATCAAATTTTTTATATTTCTTTATAAAAATAATATAAAAAAATAATAGATCAATTGTAATTAAAAGATAAATAAAAAGATATTTTGATAAAAATCCTATTGCTGAAAATACTCCCAGCCAAAAACAATCTTTAAAAGTTACTTCTTGCTTGTCAAATAGTTTCCAAGAATAATAAACACACAAAGCCCAGAAAGGTAACTGGCAAACATTTACATTAAATTCTGGAGTGGTAAAATTATAAAAATAAATACCTTCTAATAAAAGTACAGAAATTAAGCTCAAAGTTTTGTTTTTAAGTAATCCCTCTGCAAATTTAAATACAACAACAAAAGCAATGACTACAAATATTTGACTTAAAAAATAATAAGCCCAATCTTGTGATCCAAATATTTGATAAAAAATTTCAGTAAAAAAAGCACTTACTGGTGGATGTTTATTAAAACCCCAATCAAAATTACTTCCCCAAGCTAAAGCTTCAATTGTATCAAGTGGTAAATTATTATTTGTTAATGATGGTATTAAAGTCCATAAAATTAAATGAGCCGTAATAAAAATGTAAAATAAATTTTGTATATTTTTTTTATTAGGTGACATTTGATAGAATTTATATGAATTAAGCTTACTTGACACCTATTTATTGCTGAATATACTTCGGCCACAAAATTTTATATATATGCCTAAAATCTCAAAATCATCAACTAAAAAAACAACACCTAAAGCAAAAAAAGTTACGACCACAATCAAAAGGCTTACTAAAACAATTAAAAAAGTTGCTGTTACTGAAAAAAAAGTAAAATCACCAATTAAAATTTCAAAGAATTATATCCCCAGGGATACTGAAAAATATATGTGTGATAAGCACTTATCATTTTTTAAAATAAAACTTACTGAATGGAAAAAGGAATTAGTAAAGGCTAATAATGAAGCACTTTACCATGGATCAATGGATGATAATAGTGTTTCAGCTGATATTGTCGACCAAGCAAGTTCTTACACAGATAAAACTGTAGAGATGAAAGCGATTAATAGACAAATTAAATTAATTTCCAAAATCGATCATGCATTATTAAGAGTTAAAAATGGTACTTACGGTTTTTGTGCTGAAACTGCCGAACCAATTGGATTAAAAAGATTAATGGCAAGACCTGTTGCTGATCTTTGTATTGCAGCTCAAGAAAAACATGAAAAAGATGAAAAAGTATACGCTGACGATTAAGATTTAATTACTTTCTTTAATTGGCATCAAGAACTGCATGTAAAAACTGTTTAGTTCTTTCATTTTGAGGATTATCAAATAACTGTTTGGGAGGCCCTTGCTCAAATATCTTTCCTTCATTAAAAAAACATACACGATCTGATATTTCTCTAGCAAAACCCATCTGGTGTGTGACCATAATCATTGTAAGATCATGCTCTTTATTTAAAGATCTAATTACATTTAGAACTTCACCAACAACTTCGGGGTCTAATGCAGATGTAATTTCATCTAAAAGCATAACTTTTGGTCTCATAGCTAAAGCTCTAGCTATTGCAACTCTTTGTTGTTGCCCACCAGATAATCTTGAAGGGTGTTCGTCTTTTTTATCTGACAACCCAACTAAATCTAGTAAATCTAATGCTCTTTCTTCAGCTTCGTCTTTTTTCAATCCAAGTACTTCTATTGGTGCTTCAATACAATTTTGAAGAGCCGTCATGTGAGGGAAAAGATTAAACTGCTGAAACACCATTCCTATTTTTGAACGTCTTTCTCTTAGATACTTTTCGTTAGCAAAAACAAGTTTATCTTTTTCAAGCATATGTGTTAATGGCTCACCATCTAAGTGAATGATACCTTGATTAATTTTTTCTAAAGTCATTAAAACTCTTAAAACTGTTGTCTTGCCTGATCCTGATGGACCAATAATCGAAACCATTTCATTTTTCTTTATTTCTAAATTCAGTTTATCTAAAACAATAAGATCTCCATATTGTTTGGTAACATCAGAAAATTTTACCAGTATATCACTTGAATTTTTTTGATTACTCATTTAACTTTTTACCTTTCCTTGTGCTTTATTTACTGATCTTTCTAATTTTCTAATACCCATAGCAGCTGGCACTGAAAGAATTAAGAAAATAATTCCAACTATAGTATATGGCTCTAGATAACGGTAGTGATAACCTCCTACAGCTGTTGCTGCATGAAATAATTCTGCCACACCAATCGTTGAAAGTAGTGGTGTATCTTTAAAAATTCCTACTAAATAATTTCCCATGCCTGGAATTGCTATAGGAAAAGCCTGAGGTAAAACAATTCTTCGATATGTATATAATGTTGTGAAATTTAGAGCTCTACAAGCTTCCCATTGTGTTTTGGGTACACCCTCAAGAGCTCCCCTATAAACTTCTGAAAGATAAGTTCCAAAATGAAGCCCTATTGTTATCATTGCTGATACCCAGGCAGATAGAGTAATACCAAACTGTGGGCCAACGAAATAGACAAAAAACAATTGAATAAGAAGAGGAGTTGAGCGAATAAATTCAACTATTTCTCTAACCATTACGTTTATAATTTTGTATGGAGTTCTTTGACCTAATAAAAATAATAAACCTACAATGGCTGCAATAGCATAACCTATGCCAGCTGCCATTATAGTATTTAGTGTTGCCCATAACATTTGGGGTAGAATTTGAAAAGCAAAATCCCATTTCCATTCTGAATTCATTATATTTTTTCCCTCCCAACTTTTCTAGCAGCAAGAACCTCTAGCCATCGCAAGAATGGGACTAAAAAGAATCTAGAAATGATATAATATATTAATAGTGCGGTACCAAAACATTGAGCTGAAAGCCATGTAATTGCATTAATTTGTTTTGCTTCAAACGTTAAATCTACTACAGTGACCAATGCCACTAATGCTGTTGCCTTCAAAAGCTCTACTGTTAAGTTTGCTGCAGGAGGTAGTATGATTGGAAAAATTTGAGGTATAATAATATTTTTCATTCTTTTAAAAGGACTAAAATTTAATGCGTGAGCTCCTTCCCACTGTCCTTTAGGTACTGCCAATATTCCACCTCTAACAATCTCTGCTCCATAAGCTCCAAAATTCATTCCTATTGCAACAACTCCAGCAGTAAATGCCTCTAGTGAAATACCAAAAAAAGGTAGGACATAATAAAACCAGAACAGTTGAACTAGTAAAGAGGTTCCTCTAAAAAATTCTATATATACTGTTGCAACTCCTTGAATAAGTGAATTATTAGATACACGCATCAACCCAAAAATTATAGAGATAATTACATATAAAATAGTAGCACAAACTAACACTTTAAGTGTAGTTACCGTCCCTAATAGCATTGTAGATCCATGCTCAGCTAAAAATGAAAAATAACTCAAAGTTAAAACCTTTATAGTAAATTTTAAAAAAAAATCAGGCGACTTTTTTTCATCGCCTGATTAAATTTTTATTATTGCTTATATTATTTAGTTGTACAAGCCCACTCAGTGCTCATTTCAGGAGGTGGTAATTGAGCTTTATCATACCCATACTTACCAGCTCTTTCTAACATAGTTGCTGGGTTAGCCATAACTTTTGCTAATGCTTTATTAAAGTTATCTCTAAATTCAACATCAGTTTTTCTAAAACCAATACCAACTACGTTTAAAGTTTCCTTAGGCATTAATTTAGGATCAGTTACTTCAAATGCACCACCTGTTTTTTCTTCATGCTCTTTTGCACCAAAGAAAGTTTGTACAGCAACATCTGCTCTTCCAGCTTTCATTGCAGCTAGAATTCCAACTTCACCTTCAACTAACATCATTTGACTTTCAGGAACACCATACTTTTTAGCAGCTTCAACAGTGTTGAAACCAGCACCAGTTACAAGTTTTGCACCTGTTCTGATTACGTCTGCATAGTTATTAATTCCTTTAGGATTTCCTTTTGGAACTAACATAGCATCACCAAATACACCAATTGGATCTGAAAAGTTCATGTTTGCACATCTACTTTTTAGAATATACATACCACCTGTAACCATATCTGATCTATTAGCATTTATTCCTGGAATTAATCCTGACCATTCAAATACTTTAGTTTCATGTTCAGTAATTCCCATTTCTTCAAGAACTGTTAATGCAATCATGTTAACAAATCCTAGGGCTTCACCATTATCTCCAGCATAAGCCCACGGTACAGCAGTACCAAAACCAAGTCTTAACTTGTGGCCACCTTCTAGTTTACTAGTTAACGTTTCTGCGCTAACTGCAGAAATACTAAAAAGAAGTACAAGAGAAGCTCCAACCGATTTTAAAAATCTATTCATTTTTTTTCCTCTATTAAGTTTATTTTAATAATTAAAACAAAATTGAAGTTGTTTGTACACCAAAAAAATAAATGCAACTTAAAGTTGCTTAATAAAATATTTTTATTAAATAATTATCTCAACCTTATCACCTAAATTAATTTCACCATCATCAAGTGCAGTCAAATAAATTCCCATTTCAAAATGATTATAATTTTTTTTTAATGATTGAAGTAAATTTAAAGAATTGTCATCTGTTGTTGGTTTTAAATTAATTGCAACACATCTTGGGATATTTTTTTCAACTTTAAAGGAAATATTATTAATCTTTATAGTTTTTCCTATCCACTCTCGCTCTTTCCAGGGCTTAATTCCATCAATACATATATTGCCTCTAAATCTAGATATTTCTACTTTTTTATCTATCTTTTTTTGAAAATCATTGATGCTTTGTACATTTATAAGGGAAACTGAATTAATAAAATCAACTTTGTTTGAAATTGATGTATCAAAAAATGGGGACTCTTCATTTGTCATTAAAACTATTGGTTCCTTTAAAGAATTTTCTAATTCTATAATTTTATTTGAGAGTAATTGACGTTCCCTTAATTCACTTGCATTAATTGTTAAAATTTCCTTATCTTTAAAAGTTAGTGATAATTTATTTTCCTTAAACAAAAAGTTATATTTATTTAAGACCGGGGAATTTTTAAGAGTTAAAACTTTATTCCATTTGCCCTTTCTCTCCTCTGGGCTTTTTTCAAATAATAGTGCCTTGTCTGCTTCTAAATCTTTAGCAAATGCAAAAATTCTATCTCCAATAATTCCAACATCTTTTTTAATTTTACACTTTTCAATTGTCTGAAATGAAACAGATTTAACAGGGCAATAATTTATTGAAGAAATAATAGCACTCATATAATATTATTAAATAATATGCCTAAATTATCTTCAAATCAACTTCAAGAATATAATGATAATGGTTATGTGGCACCGATAGAAGTCTTAACTAAAGATGAAGCTTTTGAGATACGAAAAGAAATAGAAAATATTGAAACTAAATGGCCTGATGAACTTAAAGGAGCTGGAAGAAATTATGTACATATGATTTCTCCAATACTCGATGAAGTTTGTCATAATTCTAAAATGTTAGATGCTGTTGAGAGCATAATTGGAAAAAATATTCTTATCTGTGGAACAACTTTGTTTATTAAAAACCCACATGAAAAAGGATTTGTAAGTTTTCACCAAGATGCAACATATATTGGATTAGAACCACATAATTGGGTAACTGCATGGTTGGCAATAACTGATACTAATGAAGAAAATGGTTGTATGAGAATGTGGTCTGGCTCTCATAAAGATAATATCAGACATCATGAGCAAAAATATGATGAAGGTAACTTGTTAACAAGAGGTCAAACTGTTGAAAATGTTCCATTAGATAAAACAACACCTTTAGTTCTAAAAGCAGGACAAATGTCATTACATCATCCAACAATAGTTCATGGTTCAGGATTAAACAAAAGTAATGATAGAAGAATTGGATTTGTTGTTCAAAGCTATATTGGCAGTAATGTAAATCAAGTTTTGGGTACAATGTATGTTCAACAAGCAAGAGGAGATGATTCTTTTAAATACCATCAACACACTAAAAGACCAATTAGCCTAATGAACTCAAAGGATATTGAAACAAGAAAGAAAGCAAATGACGATCTTCAAAGAATTTTTTATCCTGGATCTATAAAAAAAAGAGATCTATAATTAAAAATGAAAAAAAATAACTCTAGAAAAAATTCAATTTCTTATACTTTTGCTAAAAAACATATTTTTTATTATTATGCTTTGATCTGGATAATTTTATTATTATATTTATTTTATTAATGAATAAAAAATTGATATTAATTGTTGTTATTGTGTTGGTTATCGAGCTATCAGGAAATGGTATTTTAAGCTCTATATACAGACTGATAGGTTAAAAATTAAGGTTGAGGAGGAAATTCTTTTTTATTCATAAACTGATATCCTTTTATTACAGCTTTTCTTTTAGATATATCAATATACCATCTTGATAAATTTTTATAATTCTTAAGCCCAATATCATGCCACTCATGCCTTGCAATCCAAGGCCATGTTGCAATATCCGCAATTGTATAATTATTCCCAGCCAAGTATTTTGATGAAGACAATCTTTCATCTAGCTCTCCATAAAGTCTTTTCGCAATCTTAAAAAACCTTTCTTCTCCAAATTGGCTTTTACCTGGATTATAATGATGGAACTGATGATGCTGACCAAGCATTGGACCTATAGTTCCCATCTGTGCCATCAGCCATTGGTTTATAACATTACGATCTTTAGCTTCATAAAATTTATTATATCTTTCTGCTAAATATATAAGAATTGCTCCAGACTCAAATATAGATTCATTATTTTTATGATCTACAATTACAGGTATTTTACTAAATGGACTTATCTTTTTAAAATCAGTTTTAAATTGATCATCTTTTAATAAATCCAGTGCTGTAACTTTGAAATCACAGCCTATTTCTTCTAATAATATACTTATTTTTTTTCCATTTGGGGTGTCAGCACTAAATAGTTCAATCACTCCTTTACACCCAGTCGCTCTTTAACTGTTTTTGAAGAAGTAGTAAATTCAAACCTGTATTTTTCATCTGGTTTTGCATATTTAAAACATCCTCTTGCAGCAAGAGCTCCCTCATGAAAGCCTGATAGAATTAGTTTAAGTTTTCCAGGATAAGAGCAGATATCACCAATTGCAAAAATTCCCTCTTTATTGGTTTCAAAACTTTCAGTATTAACTGGAACTGTTTTTTTATCTAAATTTAAACCCCATTCCACAATAGGTCCAAGTTGCATTATTAATCCAAAGAAACCTAATACATAATCTGTTTTAATTTCTTTAATTGAATTATCATCATGCTTTATATTGATACTTTCAACTTTCTCTTTTCCTTGAACAGAGTCTAGTTGATATTTTGTATAAATTTCTATTTTTCCTTCTTCTTTTAATTGATTAGCCTTGTCAATGCTTGCCTGCATTCCTCGAAAGTCATCTCTTCTATGAACCAATGTAACTTTAGAGGTATTTGAAAGTTCAATCGCCCAATCTAATGCTGAGTCTCCTCCACCAAAAATAGTAACTGTTTTATCTTTAAAGACTGTTTTATCTTTAATTGAATAAAGTATTTGTTTTCCTTCAAACTTATCAATTTCCTTTGTTGGAAATTTTCTTGGCTCAAAAGAACCTACTCCTGCTGCTATAATTATACTTGATGACTCAAATTCAGTCCCTTTATTAGTCTTTGTAATCCATTTTTTTTCAACTTTTTTAATTTCTTCTACTCTTTCATTTAAATGAAAGTTTGTTTTAAATGCTTTTATTTGTTCAATTAAATTATTAGTTAATTCTTCACCTGTGCATTCAGGAACTGCAGGAATATCATAAATAGGTTTATCTGGATAAAGCTCAATACACTGACCACCAATTTTATCTAGGTTGTCTACTACTTCACATTTTAATCCAATTATTCCTAATTGATGAACGCAAAATAATCCAACTGGCCCTGCACCTATTATTAGAGTATCTGTTTTAATCATTTAACCTTGTTTTGATGGAAGACTAACTATTAATCCATCTAATTTATCTGAAATTAATAATTGACAACTTAATCTGCTAAATTTATTAGGCTCATACGCCATATCTAACATATCCTCTTCTCCATCTTCTTTTTTTGTAAGTTTATCAAACCATTCTTCTTTGACATAAACGTGGCAAGTAGCACAAGCCATTCCTCCTCCACAATCTGCATCTATTCCGGGAATATCATTTTGAACAGCACCTTCCATTACACTCAGTCCATTAGCTATTTCTATGGTGTGTGAATTTCCACTATGTTCTATGTATGTTACTTTAGCCATAAATTTATATATAGTAATTTTAAAAAAAAGGGCAAGTACACGAAATGTACTCGCCCTTTCTTAAATTATTTACGTGTTACTAATTATCTAGCTTTTCTACCACCTGATTGCGTTGCTGCAGCCCAAATTACTAGACCAAATGCAATCTTGTTGATGAAGTCAGCAA
Organism: Candidatus Pelagibacter sp. Uisw_134_02; assembly: GCF_047720265.1. Taxonomy (GTDB): domain Bacteria; phylum Pseudomonadota; class Alphaproteobacteria; order Pelagibacterales; family Pelagibacteraceae; genus Pelagibacter. The sequence continues at coordinate 225,746 of NZ_CP159813.1, read as the reverse complement.
GGTTATAAATAACATTAAGTGCGTTAGCGTCTACACCACCAGTTAGGTAACCAAATACGTAACCTAATGGGTAGATAGCCCAACCTACTGTAATAATCATTCTCATTGCACCAAATGCAGTAACAAGACCTTTATTACCACTTTTTGCTGCAGCTTTACCTGCTTCACCTGAGAACACTTCATAAAGAATGTAGAACCATCCAGCCATACCGATAACAAAACCAAGTGTAGCGTTAATGTATCCTGCTTCTCCAAAGTATCCACCAAGTAGCATTACAACTGTACCAATTAACAATCTCCAGAATATTCCTGAATTTGCTTTTCCTACAGCAGCTAGAATTAAGTAAAATTCTATCATTTGTAATGGAACAGTGATTAACCAGTCAATATATCTGTAAACTGTTGGTGATTCACCAGTCATAACCCATACTTCTCTCATATACATGTAATGTATAAAAGCGATACCAGTTACTAGACCAGCAACGATTACTGACGTTCTCCAACCAGAAGCAACACTTCCTGCTTCTAAGAAAAAGAAAGCAGTTGTTGCTAGCATGGCCATTGAAATCACCCAAAACGAGATTCCAACAAAGTCACCAGACGCTAACAGCGTAGTCTCTGCGTTTGCTGCACCTGTAACACCCATTAGGGCAACAGCTGTAAGAGCAAACAATTTTAGTTTTTTCATAAAAAACTCCCTCTTTTGTTAGTTTTTACTTTTTTAGTTTATATAAACTAGACTTAAACAAACGCTTAAATCATGTTGAGGGTTAACTATCAAAGTTATTTAGTTTTTAGAAGTCTTAATTATGACTAATTTGTATTGATTTTACTTACTTTTTAAATTTTAATACAATTTTTAATTTAATAACCAAAAAAAATAGCAAAATAGAATCAAATCGTATGTCAAAAAAATTTAATGATATTTACCAAAATTCTTTAAAAAACCCTGAGAGTTTTTGGCAAGAAATTTCAAATGACATTTTTTGGTTTAAAAAGCCAACTAAAATTTTAAATAAATCTAATCCCCCTTTTTATAAATGGTTTGAAGATGGTGTTACCAACACTTGCTATAATGCTTTGGATATCCATATCGACCAAGGTAGAGGTGATAAGCTAGCTTTAATTTACGATAGCCCAATAACTGGAAATAAAAAACAGTTTACTTACAAGGAATTAAGAGAGAAGGTTTCAAAATTTGCAGGAGCACTTAGAAATCAAGGAGTAAACAAGGGTGATAGAGTTATAATTTATATGCCTATGATACCCGAGGCTGTTATAGCGATGTTGTCATGTGGAAGAATTGGTGCAATCCATTCCGTTGTATTTGGAGGCTTTGCTTCGAATGAACTTGCTAGCAGAATTGATGATAGTAAAGCAAAAGTAATAGTAACTGCTTCATGTGGTTTTGAACCTGGAAAAACTGTTGAGTATAAACCATTGGTTGATGCAGCAATTAAGATGGCTTCTCATAAAATAGATAAGATGATCTTATTCCAAAGAATAGATCATACAGTTGAGCTTAATGCTCCAAAAGAAATTAGTTGGGGTGAGGCACTTTCAAATGCAAAAGAAGTAGATTGTGTTGAAATGAACTCAAATGATTTGGCTTATATTTTGTATACATCGGGAACTACTGGTGTGCCAAAAGGAATTGTTAGAGACATCGGTGGACATATAGTTGCTCTTAAATGGACTATGAAAAATATTTATAATATTGATGCAGATGATGTTTGGTGGTCAGCAAGTGATATTGGATGGATTGTTGGACACTCTTATATTGTTTATGCACCTTTATTTAAGGGTTGCACTACAGTATTGTTTGAGGGAAAACCTGTTGGCACTCCTGATGCTGGTGCTTTTTGGAAAATAATTTCTGACTATAAAGTAAAATCACTTTTTACTGCTCCGACTGCTTTTAGAGCTATTAAAAAAGAAGACCCTGAGGGCAAATTTTTTTCCAAATATGATTTAAGTAAATTTGAGTCATTGTTTTTAGCTGGTGAAAGAGCTGACCCAGATACCATTAAGTGGGCAGAAAATTTATTAAAAGTTCCAGTAATTGACCATTGGTGGCAAACTGAAACAAGTTGGGCAATTAGCTCTAATTGTACAGGAATTGAAATGATGAAAACAAAATATGGCTCAGCTTGTAAGGCAGTTCCTGGATATGATGTTCAAATCATGAAACCAGATCAAACTTTAGCAAAACCTAATGAGATGGGAGATATAGTTGTTAAACTTCCTCTGCCTCCAGGAACCTTTCCAACATTATGGAATGCAGACAAAAGATATAAAGATAATTATATGACTAATTATGATGGTTATTATGAAACTTATGATGCGGGTCATATAGATGAAGATGGTTACATTTGGATTATGTCTAGAACAGATGACATTATAAACGTTGCAGGCCACAGATTATCAACTGGAGCAATTGAAGAAGTTCTTTCTGAACATCAATCAGTAGCAGAATGTGCAGTATTAGGAATCGCTGATAAATTAAAAGGACAATTACCAATTGGTCTGGTAGTTCTTAAAACAGGTGTTAAAAAAGATAACGAAACTATTTCAAAAGAATGTATCAAAATGGTTAGAGATGCTATTGGACCAGTAGCAGCATTTAAAATTGTAATTGTTATCAAGAGACTACCAAAAACAAGATCTGGCAAAATATTAAGGGGAACTATTAGAAAAATTGCTGATAATGAAGAGTATAAGGTGCCAGCAACTATTGATGATCCTGCTATCTTAATCGAGATAAAAGAAGACTTAATTAAAAATAATATTATTAAATAATGACTAAAACATACTTGTTTTTGATGTTTGCTGTTTTTTTTGAAGTTAGTGGAACATTGTTATTACCTGTTTCACAGAATTTTACTAAAGTTATTCCAACAACTGCTCTTGCAGTTTTTTATTTGTCATCATTTTATCTTTTAACATTTGTAGTTGATAAACTTCCAATTGCTATTGTTTATGCAACATGGAGTGGGCTTGGAATTTTCACTATTGCAATTTTAGGATACATTTTCTTTAAGCAATCGTTATCTTGGCAGGCTATATTAGGATTATTTTTAATTGTTATTGGTGTTATTCTTGTGAATAGTTTTACTATAAAAACTATTTAAAATTTTAAAGGCTTGCCCTCAGGATCACCTAAAATTTTACCATCTCTCATTTTAACTTGACCGTTAACAATTGTTGATACTGGTGTACCTTTAAATTCATATCCATCAAAAGGTGACCAGCCACATTTACTTTCAATATTTTCATTCTTAATTTCAATTGTCTTGTTCATATCTACAATTGTGAAATCAGCATCAAATCCTTCTTTTATAAAACCTTTGTTTTTAATTCCAAAAATCTTAATTGGATTTTCACATATAGAATTCATCAATTGCTCTAAAGTTAACTTTCCATCATTAACATGATTTAACATAACTGGTAAAAGTGTTTGAACACCAGGCATGCCAGATGGTGAGTTTGGATATTTTTTTTCTTTGTTTTCTTTTAAGTGTGGAGCGTGATCAGAACCAATCGTGTCATTAAGATTATTTTTTACTCCATACCACAATCTATCATAATGGGATTTGTCTCTTAAAGGTGGATTCATTTGAGCATAAGTTCCAAGTTTATCATAACAATCTGGAGCATAGATTGTTAAATGTTGTGGGGTAATCTCAAATGTTATGTTGCCTTTATGTTGTGATAAAAAATCAATCTCCTCTTTTGTAGTAATATGAAGAATATGTGCTTTTTTCTTATATCGCTCAGCAATTCTAACTATTCTTCTGGTAGATGAGATTGCACATTCATCACTTCTCCAAATTGGGTGTGAATGAACATCTCCATCTTTAATTAACTTTTTATTAATATTTAAAATTGCCTCATCTTCAGAATGCACTGCAACAACTTTTGAGCTACTTTGAAATACTTTTTCAATATCCTCTTCCTCAGCAACTAAAAGGTTTCCAGTTGACGATCCAGCAAAAAGTTTAATTCCACAACAACCCTCTAAATTTACCAAATCTGCTAACTCATTTGCGTTATCAGCTGTTGCTCCAAAATAAAATGCGTAATTGCAATACATTCTATTTTTAGCTAAATCTAATTTTTTTTGAAATTCTACCTTTGTGGATGTTGGTGGATTAGTGTTTGGCATCTCAAACACACTTGTTATGCCACCTACTATTGCAGCCCTACTTCCTGAGTATAAATCTTCTGTATCTGTTGACCCAGGCTCTCTAAAATGAGTTTGTGTATCAATGCACCCTGGTAAAACTGTTAATCCTTTAGCATCAAAAGTCTCTTTCGCTTCACTGTCAATTTTGCCGATTTTTATAATTTTACCGTCTTTAATGGCTATATCTTGATCTTTAAGATCTCTATCTATGTAGCATGAGCCATTTTTAATTATTATATCTAACATTTAAGAAAAAAGTAATTATATCATATCCATGTATCAATCAATTATGAATATGCAGAAAGTATATATTTTAGAAGATAGAGGAATTCTCTACATAAATGGAGCAGATGCTAATGAATTTTTACAAAATATGATTAGTAATGACATTAATAAAGTTAATGAAGACAATAGTTGTTTTGCATCACTACTAACTCCTCAAGGAAAATTTCTATTTGCTTTTATTGTTGTAAAACATAAGTCTGGTTATTTCATAGATTGTGAAAAATCTCAAACAGAGGCTCTCTTTAAGCAACTGAGTATCTACAAGCTTAGATCAAAAGTTGAAATTATGAATTTAAGCAATGAATTTGTAATTGCAGCATTTAGTCGTGAAAAGTTTTTAAAATTTGAAGGTGCCAAGAATCAACTTGGAAACACAATAAAATATAGGGAAGACCCTATTTTATTAGACCCAAGAAATAAAGACCTAGGTGCAAGGCTTATTATTAATTTAGAAAAACTTTACCTGTCTTTAAAAAAATTAGAGCTAAAAGATTCCCCAATTAATGAATATTATGAATTAAGTCATGAATTAGGAATTGCTCAAAAAGAAATGAATAAATTACAAAATAAATTATTTGGAATTGAGTGTAATTTTGAGGAGTTAAATGGAATAGATTTTAAAAAAGGCTGTTATGTTGGACAAGAAAATACAGCCAGAATAAAACTAAAAAACAAACTTTCTAAAAGATTATTAGCTATACAATTAATCAGTGGAAAATTAACTGAAGGTGCTTCAATTTATGCTAAGCATATTGAAATAGGTAAAGTATTGATTAATGATGAATATCCTTTTGGATTAATCAAATATCTAGATGAAAACTTTAAAAAAGACAGTGAATTAAAAAGTGAAAATGCAGTTTTAAGAATAAAAATGCCTCATTGGATATAGTAGTGTGGCATAATAAGGAATGACAAGTATTAACCTAATTGATAAGTTTTGACATGGAATTTACACCAGAAGTAAGAATAGCAACTGATCCTATTTATCAAAAAATCTCAAAGGTTATGCCTGAGATTGAATGGTCAGTTCATGCTCCTTATATTCATAGAATTAATCAATTAAAAAAAGAAAAAAATGCAATTATACTTGCTCACAATTATCAAACACCAGAAATTTATCATGGTATTGCAGATGTTGCTGCAGACTCGCTAGCTCTTGCAATTGAGGCTTCAAAAACTACGGCTGATATTATTGTAATGGCAGGAGTTCACTTCATGGCCGAGACATCTAAGTTGATGAGTCCTGAAAAAAAAGTTTTACTTCCTGATATGACGGCTGGTTGTTCTTTATCATCATCAATAACAGGTAAAGATGTAAAATTATTAAAAGAAAAATACCCAGGTGTACCTGTTGTCTCGTATGTAAACACTTCTGCAGATGTAAAAGCTGAAACAGATATTTGCTGCACATCAGCAAATGCAGTTAAAATTGTAGAATCTCTTGGTGTTAAAAAAGTTATTTTTTTACCAGATGATTACTTAGCAAAATATGTTGCCTCTCAAACTAATGTTGAAATTATCGCTTGGAAAGGTATTTGTATGGTTCATGACCAGTTCACTGAAAAAGAAATACATGATATTAGAGCAAAAAATCCTGGTATCAAAATAATAGCTCATCCAGAATGTCCACCCGATGTAATTAAAGCAAGTGACTTTGCTGGGTCAACTGGTGGAATGATTAAATATGTTAAGGACAATCAACCTAAAAAAGTTATGATGGTTACTGAATGTTCAATGAGTGACAATATTCAAGTAGAAAACCCAAATGTAGAATTTATTAGACCGTGTAACCTTTGTCCTCATATGAAAAAAATTACATTACCAAAAATTTTAGATTGCCTAGAAAATGAAACAGGTGAAATCATAATGGATAAAGAGACAATAGAAAAAGCAAGAATTCCCGTTGAAAGAATGGCTGCAATAGGCAGATAATAAAAGTGTCTCAAATTAAATTAAGTAATTATTATATCAAGAATATTGTAAAGCTTGCTTTAAATGAAGATTTATATCCTTCTGGTGATATTACCTCAAACTTAGTAAAGAATAAAAACATCATAAAAATTAAATTAATTTCTAATCAACAAGCAGTGGTTGCTGGATTAGAGTTTGCTAAACAAACATTTAAATTAATAGATAGCAAAATTAAATTTACCGTTAAGAAAAAAGAAGGTTCATTAGTTAAAAAAAATGAACTGATTGCAACAATTGAAGGTAAGGCAGAAAATATCTTAATTGGTGAAAGAGTTGCTTTAAATTTTATCAGTCATATCTCTGGAATTGCCACTAAAACTAATCAATTTGTTAAATTGGTTAATAAAAAGTGTAAAATTTGTTGTACTAGAAAAACGACTCCAACCTTAAGGGTAATACAAAAATATGCTGTTAAGTTAGGTGGTGGTACAAACCATAGATTCAACTTAAGTGATGAATTTCTTATTAAAGATAATCACATTGCAAGCTCTGATATTAAAACTTTAGTGTCTCTTGCAATCAAAAATAAAAAAGGAAGAAAAATCACAGTTGAAGTTGATAATTTAAATCAGCTTAAACAAATAATGGGTCTAAAATTTAATACAGTCCTATTTGATAATATGGGCAACAAAACACTTAAAGCTGGTGTTAAATTAGCCAAAAAATATTATGAAACTGAAGCTTCAGGAAATGTAACTCTGAAATCAGTTAAAAAAATTGCAGCAACTGGTGTTGATAGAATTTCTATTGGTAGCATCACTCATAGTGTGCCTGCTATAGATTTTAAATTAGAAATTTAATTTTTTTTAGACAGCTCTGCTTGGGCTGCAGCCAATCTCGCAATTGGAACTCTATAAGGTGAACAAGAAACATAATCTAGGCCTGCATTTGAACAAAAGTGAATACTTTTAGGGTCACCACCATGTTCTCCACAAATTCCAAGTTTAATTTTTTTATTTTGTTTTCGGCCTTTTTCTACTGCAATTTCAACTAAATCACCTACTCCATCATCAATTGATACAAATGGATCAATAGAAAATATTTTATTTTCAATATAATCATTTAAAAATTTGCCACTATCATCTCTACTTAATCCAAATGTTGTTTGCGTTAAATCATTGGTACCAAAGCTAAAGAACTCTGCGTGTTTTGCGATATCACCTGCTTTAATAGCTGCTCTTGGTAATTCAATCATAGTGCCAACTAAAAAATCAACTTTAACTTTTTTATCTTTTTGAACTTCTTTTGCAACCCTTATAACTAAGTCCTTCATTATTCTAATTTCAGCTTCTGTCGATACTAATGGAATCATAATTTCAGGAAATGCCGATTTAATCTTTTTTATTTTAAGTTCAGACAAAGCTTCAAAAATTGCTCTACATTGCATTTCATAAATTTCTGGAAATGAAATTCCTAATCTGCATCCTCTGTGTCCTAACATTGGGTTTTGCTCATGCAATTCATTAATTCTAGATTCGATTTCTTTTAAAGGCAGACCTACAACAGTTGCAACATCGTTAATTTCTTTTTCAGTTTTTGGGAGGAACTCATGCAATGGTGGGTCTAATAATCTTACAGTAACTGGTAGACCACTCATAATTTTAAATATTTCAACAAAATCTTTTCTTTGATGGGGTAAAAGTTTTGCTAGAGCTTTATTTCTGTCCTCCACAGTTTTTGATAAAATCATTTCTCTTACTGATAAAATTCTTTCTTCATCAAAAAACATATGTTCTGTTCTACAAAGACCGATACCCTCCGCTCCAAAATCTCGTGCAGTTTTGGTATCAAGTGGTGTTTCTGAGTTAGTTCTAACTTTTAGTTTTCTAAAACTATCAGCCCAACTCATCAATTTTGAAAAGTATCCAGATATTTCTGGTTTAACTGTTGGTACTTCTCCTAAGATAATTCTACCTGTTGAGCCATCAATTGTAATAATGTCTCCTTCTTTAACTTCGATAGAGGATGTTTTAAAAATTTTAGCTTCATAATTAATATCAATTTCACTAGACCCAGATACACAAGGTCTGCCCATACCTCTTGCCACAACTGCAGCATGACTAGTCATCCCACCTCTTGCTGTTAAAATTCCTTTAGCGGCATGCATTCCATGAATATCTTCTGGTGATGTTTCAACTCTCACCAAGATAGTGTTTTGCATCATATCATTTAATCTCTCAGCTTCTTCAGATGAAAAGACAACTTTACCACTAGCAGCACCAGGTGAGGCTGGCAATCCACTTGCTATAACATTTACTAAACTTTTTTCATCTAATGTTGGGTGTAACAATGTATCTAAAGAACTTGGGTCTATTCTCATTACTGCTTCTTTTTTTGAAATTAATTTTTCTTTAACCATATCCACTGCTATCCTAACTGAAGATTTTGAAGTTCTTTTGCCAGACCTTGTTTGTAGCATCCACAATTTATTATTCTCAACAGTGAATTCCACATCTTGCATATCTTTGTAATATTTTTCTAAAACTTTTAAAATTTTGTCTAATTGCTTAAATACTTTAGGCATAGACTCTTCCATTGAAGCTTCTTTTGCTTTTGCATCTTTTCTAGCTTTTTTTGTAATGTATTGAGGTGTTCTTGTTCCTGCTACAACATCTTCTCCTTGTGCATTAATTAAGTATTCACCATAAACTTCATTAACACCATCTGATGGATTTCTTGTAAAGACAACACCAGTTGCACAATCATCGCCCATGTTACCAAATACCATAGACTGAACATTAACAGCCGTTCCCCACTCAGCAGGAATCTGATTTAATTTTCTATAAACTTTTGCTCTATTGCTTTCCCAAGATAAAAAAACAGCACTAATGGCGCCTAATAATTGATCATACACATTTTGAGGAAAATCTTTTTTCGTTTGATCTTTAACAACTTTTTTAAAATCATTTATTAGACCTTCCCAATCATCTGCATCTAAATCGGTATCTAAAAGAACACCTTTAGTTAATTTGTAGTTTTCAATTAATTCCTCAAAATGATAACCTTCAACTCCCATTACAACATTTCCATACATTTGAATAAACCTTCTATAGCTATCTTTTGCAAATCTTATGTTAGAAGTTTTATTTGCAAGTGCAATTACTGTTTTATCATTCAAACCTAAATTTAAAATTGTGTCCATCATACCTGGCATAGAAACTCGAGCACCAGATCTAACAGATAATAATAGTGGGTTTTTTAAATCACCAAATTTTTTTCCAACTTCCTTTTCAATAACTTTTAATTCTTTTTTTATAGTATTAATAATTTGTGAATTTAATTTTTTTTTATCTTTATAGAATAATTCACAAACTTTAGTCGATATTGTAAATCCAGGGGGAACGGGTAGCCCAATTCTTCCCATTTCTGAAAGATTAGCACCCTTTCCACCTAAAAAATTTTTTGGATTTTTTATTTTTTTTGAGTCTTTAGATTTAAAATTTAAAATTAATTTATTCACTATTTAGTCTCTATATTTGAAAAATTTATGTAATTATCAAAGGTTCTACATAACATTTGTAAAAGTTCCAATCTGTTTTTTTTAATATAGGCGTCTTCATCATTAACTTTTACATTGTCAAAAAACTCAAAAATTACTTTTTTAGCCCCTGATAAATTTGTAAGAGATTCGGTGTAATTTTCATCTTTATTTATATTTGTAAAATACTTTCTTAATTCATTAATTTTTTTGAATAAATTTTTCTCAAAATCATTTTTAAAAATACCAGGGTCAGTTGTATTTGATAACTCCAAATCCTTATTTTTTAATTCACTTTCTAATATGTTTGATGCTCTTTTGTAGCTTGCAATTATATCCTCACCTACTGCTTTCTTTATAAGTTCATTTAAAGTTGAGGCTTTTTTATATATTTTATTCATATGATCTATTCCATATGAGCTAATACTTGCTTCAATAATGTCATTTCTAATTTTTTTTTCCTTCATATAATATCTTAACCTATCCATCAAAAATTCTGCTAACTCTTTTTGTGATAAATCATTTGATATTTCAAAACCCTGATCTCTATGTAGTGACGACGAATAACTAATTAGATCTTTAATCTTAAACTCTTTATTATTATCAATTAATAATTTGATAATGCCTAATGCTGACCTTCTTAGTGCATAAGGATCTTTTGAGCTTGTTGGTTTTTGATTGACTCCAAAAAATCCTACTAATGTATCAATTTTGTCAGTTAGAGCTAAAGCAATACTAAATGGTTTTTTAGGTGTTTTACTATCAAGGCCTGTTGGGAGGTAGTGTTCACTTAACGCTAAAGCTATTTCTTTATCAAAACCTTGTTCCATAGCAAAATATCCGCCCATAATTCCTTGAAGCTCTGGAAATTCACCAACTAAATCTGAAATTAAATCAACTTTACAAATTGATGCTGATAGTTCGACCTGATCTTTGCTAATTAATAACTCATCAGATATCATTCCTCCAAGTTTTCTCATTCTTTGAATCTTATCAAAATAAGATCCTAAACCTTTAAAATAATTCATAGTTTTTAGTTTTGATACTTGCTTAACTAAATTTTGAGATTTATTTTTATCCCAAAAAAATTGAGCATCACTTAATCTTGCATCTACAACTCTTTCATTTCCTACTTTTATGAAGCCCTCTATATCTTTATTATTTGCTACTACTAAAAATTTATTCGTAATTTTACCCTTTTTGTCAAAAGTTGGAAAATATTTTTGATGAAATTGCATTGTAATTATTAAAATCTCTTTTGGAATACTCAAAAATTTTTCATCAAAATTACATATTAAGACATTAGGCCGCTCAACTATGTCTGTAACTTCATCTAAAAGTTTATTATTAGATTCGATAGTGAATTTTTTTTTATTAGATATTTTTTCAAATTCTTTAACAATAAATTCTTTTCTTAAGTTATGATCTATAATTATGCCTGATTGTTTGAAAAAAATTTTATAACTTTTAAAATCTTTAAATATTTTTTGCTTATCTTCAAATTCTTTGTCAGTAAATGTTGTATTTGAAGATGTTAAGTGATGAAATTTAAAGTTCAAACTTTTACCACCAAAAACAGCAAGAATAGACTTCAGGGGCCTTGCCCAATTAAGACTGTAATTTCCCCATTTCATTGATTTTTTCCATTGAAGTTTATCAATAACTATGGGTACATGTTCTTCTAGTAAATTAATTGTGTTAATCTTTTTCGAAGGTTTCTTAAAGAAATAAAACTCTCCTTTTTCAACTTTTTTTTTAAGTAAGTTTTTTTTATCTATCTGATTTGATCTTAAAAAACCTTCTATAGCTTTTTCTGGAGCATTAACATTTGGTCCTTTTATTTCTTCAGCTTTTTGGGTTATTTCTTTAGATAGCCCCTCGAAGAGAACTATAAGGCGATTTGGTGTTGAAAAAGATGAACTCTTTTTAAACAAAATTTGTTTTTCTTCAAATAATTTCTGAAAGCTTGCAATCAAGGCATTACGTGAATTACGCTGTAAACCAGCTGGTATCTCTTCACTAAATAGTTCTAAAAAAAATTCTGACATTAATCTATTTGACTACTCAACCAACTCTCAGCAACTGCTTTTGTGATATCTCTAATTCGCCCAATGTATTCGGCTCTTTGAGCAACACTTATAACTCCTCTTGCATCTAAAATGTTAAATACATGACTTGCTTTTAAACATTGATCATATGCGGGTAGTGAAATTTTTTTTTCTACCAATGCTTTTGCTTCAAGCTCAAGCATATCAAACATTTTGAATAGATTATCTGTATTAGCGTGTTCAAAATTATATGCTGAAAATTCTTTTTCTGCTTGAAGAAATACATCCCCATATTTTACACCTTCATTATTCCATAACAGATCATAAACATTTTTCATTTGCTGAGTAAACATGCAAATTCTTTCAAGACCATATGTAATTTCAACTGAAACAGGTTTACATTCAAATCCGGCCATCTGTTGGAAATATGTAAATTGAGTAATTTCCATTCCATCACACCAAACTTCCCATCCTAAACCTGCCGCACCTAAAGTTGGACTTTCCCAATCATCTTCAACAAATCTAATGTCATGTTCTTTATGATTAATACCAATTACAGCCAAACTATTTAAATAAAGTTTTTTGATATTGTCTGGTGACGGTTTTATTAAAACTTGAAATTGATAGTAATGTTGTAATCTATTGGGGTTCTCTCCATACCTTCCATCAGTAGGTCTTCTTGATGGTTGCACATATGCTGCTTTCCAAGGTTTAGACCCTAGAGATCTTAAGGTTGTAGCAGGATGAAAGGTTCCAGCCCCTACTTCAACGTCATAAGGTTGAAGAATAACACAACCATGTTTACCCCAATATTTTTGAAGATTCAAAATAGTATCTTGAAATGATTGAAATTTAGGTTTTATAATTTTTTCTTTAGAAGCCATATCTTTGCCAGATAGATCTTTCCTCTAAAATATTTGCTAGTTGATCCATTTGATTACTAGAAGATGAAAGTCTTTTACTTAACCAACCTTTAGATTTTTCAAATTTTTTAATAACAACGTCTTCACCAAATTTTTCTTTTAAAATTTCATTAGCGTTACCCAATCCATCAATCAAACCTAGCTCTTTTGATTTGCTGCCTGCCCAAAACTCTCCTGAGAATAATTCAATACCATCTTTTTTAAGTTTAGATCCTCTGCTTTCTTCTACAACTTTAATAAAGTCTTTATGTAGGTCTAATTGAATGTTCTTAAGTCTCTCAATATCTTCTGACTTTTCTTCTTGAAATGGATCTAGTGAACTTTTATTTTTCCCTGCAGTATGAACTCTTCTTTCAACACCGATTTTTTTAATCAATTCTGTAAATCCAAATGATGAATAAATAACTCCTATAGATCCAATAATTGAGCTTGAATTTGCATATATCTCATCACCTGCACAAGCTATTAAGTATCCACCAGAAGCTGCAACATCTTCTGCAAATACTATTACTTTTATTTTGTTTTTTTTAGCTTGAGCTCGAATAAATTTATAGATTAAATGTGATTGTACGGGTGATCCACCTGGTGAATTGATTGTAATTGCAACTGCTTTAGCTTTTTTTAGTGAAAAAGCTTTTTCTATAATCTCTTCTTGTCCTGCAAAATCTATGCCTTGTTTAAACTTTCCAGCATTACCAATCACACCATTTAGCTTGATATGAGCTATTATTTTTTTCTTTTTAAAAAAAGAGAACATTGTTAATCCTTATAGAATTTTTGATTTAATATAAAGCCTACTTATAGTTGAAGATTAAGGTGCGTCAATTGATAAGTAATAAATATAACTTAATTATACTAACTTATTTTTTATGGGAACAGTAGTCCAGCTTAAAAACCAAATAAACAATTCTTATTTTCAGCTAAAGGATTCTGTTGATGAAAAATTAGTTTTAGTTGAAGAAAAAATTAAATCAAAACTCTTGAGTGAAGTTGAACTGGTTCAAAAAATGACTGAATATCATATTGACTCAGGTGGAAAAAGATTAAGAGCTTTATTAACTCTTGGTTCTGCTAAGTTGTGTGGCTACACTAAAGGAGGCCGAGACATTAATTTAGCTGCATGTGTAGAGATGATACATGGGGCAACTTTAATGCATGATGATGTCATTGATCTTGGAAATATTAGAAGGGGTAAAAAAACATTAAATTCAATTTGGGGGAATCACTCTTCTGTATTAATTGGAGACTATCTTTTAAGTAGATGTTTTGAGATGATGGTTGATGATGGAAATATAGAAGTTTTAAAACTTTTATCCTCAACTTCTTCAAAGATTGCTCAGGGAGAAGTATTACAACTACAACACAAGGGTGAAGTTGATATGTTAGAGGAAACCTATTTTAAAATTATTACAGCAAAAACAGCTGAACTTTTCTCCGCTGCAACTAAAGTTGGTGCAATTTTATCTAATAAAGAGACGAAGGAAAAAGAAGCACTAGAGTTTTATGGAAAAAACTTAGGTTTAACATTTCAAATTGCTGACGATACTTTAGATTATAATTCTGATCTAAAACTTTTTGGTAAAATAATAGGTAAAGATTTTTTTGAAGGTAAAATTACTCTACCTATAATTCTATTGTTTCAAAGTGTAACTTCTATAGAAAAAGAAAAATTAAAGAATATTTTCAAACAAGAAATAAGATCAGATGAAGATTTAAAATTTACTTTAGAACTTATTAAGAAATATAACATAATCAAAGAATGTTATAAAAAAGCCGAGCATTTTATTAACCTTGCCTCAAATTCTCTAACGGTATTCAAAGATAGTGATGAAAAAAAAAATTTGGAAAACCTTACTTCGTTTAGTTTAGAAAGAACTTTCTAAGGACTCAATAAAGACTTTCTCCAATTGCCAACATCATCTTTAATATATTTGAGTCTTTCATGAATTCTACTGTCACCATCCAACCAAAACTCTATATTTTTAGGAATTAAAATCCATCCTGACCAATGATCTGGCCTTGGGACTTCATTTTGATTATTATATTTTTTTTTATATTTATCGATTGAACTTAAAAGTTCATCTCTATTACTCAATACAGAACTTTGCTTTGAGGCCCATGCACCAATTCTACTTTCATAACCTCTAGTGCTGTAATATTCGTCTGCTACTTTGTCAGAGACCTTTTGAACTGTTCCATTAATTCTTACTTGTCTTAAAAGGCTTTTCCAATGAAAGCACATAGCTGCCTTTGGGTTATTTTTTAATTCATTGCCCTTTTGACTATTTAAGTTAGTGTAAAAAACAAATCCATCTTTATTGAAGTCTTTTAATAAAACCATCCTAACTGATGGAGAGTTATTTTGATCAGAAGTTCCTAACGCTAATGCATTTGGATCATTTGATTCAGTTTTTTTTGCTTCGTTCATCCAGGCTTCAAATAAATCTATTGGATCATTTTTATCTAAAAAGCAGTTATTAAGGCCTAATGAGTTTTTTTGATTCATAATTTTAACAAAATAATCTATATAATATAGATAATGTCATTTAATACGTTTGGAAAGCAATTTCGTTTCACAACATGGGGAGAATCTCATGGTCCTGCATTAGGATGTGTTATTGATGGATGTCCACCCAATATAATCTTAAATGAACAGGATATCCAGGTTGAACTCGATAAAAGAAAGCCAGGACAGTCAAAATTTACAACACAGAGAAAAGAAGACGATAAAGTTCAAATATTATCAGGAGTGTTTGACGGCAAAACTACTGGGACACCTATTTCTCTAATTATTTATAACAAAGACATGAGATCAAAAGATTATGGAAATATTAAAGATAAGTTTAGACCTGGTCATGCAGATTTCACATACTTTAAAAAATATGGAATAAGAGACTATAGAGGTGGCGGAAGATCTTCTGCAAGAGAGACAGCTGCAAGAGTTGCGGCAGGTGCAGTTGCTAAAAAAGTTTTAGAAAAAAAGTTAGGTAAAAAATTTAAAGTAATTGGTGCTGTCACTCAATTAGGAATACTGGGGTGCAACACTACTAAGTGGAATGATCAAATAATTAGAAAAAATCCATTTTTTTGTCCGGACCAAAATATATTAAAACTTTGGGAAAAATATTTATTAGATGTTAGAAAATCTGGATCATCTTGTGGTGCGATTATTGAAGTAAGAGCTAGAGGAATTCCTGTTGGATTAGGCGCTCCAATTTATTCTAAATTAGATATGGATATTGCTTCTGCAATGATGAGTATTAATGCTGTTAAAGGCGTCAATATTGGTTCTGGAATGAATTCTGCACAATTAAGTGGAGAACAAAACTCAGATGAAATTTCACAAAAAGGTAAAAAATTAAAATTTAATTCTAATAATGCAGGTGGAATACTTGGTGGAATTTCAACAGGACAAGAAATTATTGCTTCATTTGCTGTTAAGCCAACTTCATCCATTTTAACAACGAGAAAAACCATAGATAAGTATGGAAAAAATACCAAGATTTCTGTTAAAGGTAGGCATGATCCTTGCGTTGGTATTCGTGCGGTCCCTGTAGGAGAAGCAATGATGAATTGTGTTTTATTAGATCATTATTTAATGAATAAAGCTCAGTGCAGCTAACATTTTAAGTTTAATTTTTAACTACTTTAATTGAATCTTTTGTGAATAAAATATCAAGTATTTTTTTTGATATTTGAGATGCGTTAATACCTGCAATATCGTACATCTTTTTTGGGTTATCTTGCTCAATAAAAATATCAGGTAATGTCATAGATCTAAACTTTAAACCTTTATCAAATATACCTTTTTCAGATAATAAATTTTCAACATGTGATCCAAAACCTCCTATTGACCCTTCTTCTACAGTAATCATTACCTCATGTTCTCTTGCACACTTTAGAATAAGTTGTTGATCTAACGGTTTTGCAAACCGTGCATCAACTATTGTTGATTGAATTCCTTTATCTTTTAATTCTTCAGCTGCAATTTTACATTCTTCCAATCTTGTTCCTATGCTTAAAATGCAAACTTGTTTTCCTTCTTGGATAACTCTACCTTTACCTATTTCTATTTTTTCATCTATAGATGGCAATTCCAATCCAACTCCAGTACCTCTTGGATACCTAATGGCACTGGGTTTATCGTTAATAAACATAGAAGTATTTATCATCTTTACTAGTTCTGCTTCATCACTTGGAGCCATGATTATAAAATTTGGAAGAGTTGAAAGATAAGTAATATCAAATGACCCAGCATGAGTTGATCCATCAGCACCTACTAAACCTGCTCTATCAACTATGAATCTGACTGGCAAACTTTGAATAGCCACATCATGAACTACTTGATCATAAGCTCTTTGTAAAAAAGTTGAATAAATTGCAACGTAGGGCTTATACCCTTCGGTAGCTAATCCTGCAGCAAAAGTAACCCCATGTTGTTCAGCAATTCCAACATCAAACATTCTTTTTGGAAACTCTCTAGCAAAAATATCCATACCTGTTCCACCTGGCATTGCAGCTGTAACACCTACAATTTTGCTATCCCTTTCGGCATGTTTAACCAAAGTATTTGCAAAAACTTTTGTATAAGCGGGTAGATTAGTTGAACTTTTTACCTGTTCTCCAGTTGTAACATCGAATTTTGAAACACCATGATAATGATCAGTAGCTTTTTCAGCATATGAATAACCTTTTCCTTTTTGAGTCTTGATATGAATCATAATAGGACCTTGGTGCCTTGAGTCTCTCGCATTTTTTAAAATTGGTAGAAGGGTCGTTAAATCATGACCATCAATTGGTCCAACATAATAAAATCCTAAAGAATTAAAAAGTGTACCCCCAGTTACAGCTGAACGTAAAAAATCTTCAGCTTTTCCAGCTTTTACACTAAACCTTTTAGAAAAAGCTGAAGTAATTAATTTAAATGTTTCTCTTAAATTAAAATAAATTTTTCCTGTTAAAAGTTTTGCTAAATAAGTTCTCATTGCTCCAACTGGTTTTGCAATGGACATGTCATTATCATTTAAAATAACAATCATTTTTGTTTTTGAAGCGCCTGCATTGTTCATTGCTTCATAGGCCATACCTGCACTGATTGCTCCATCTCCAATAACAGCAATTACGTTATTTGATTTATTTGATAGCTTGTTAGCCTCAGCCATTCCGAGTGCTGAAGATATAGATGTTGAGCTATGAGCGGCTCCAAAAGGATCAAATTCACTTTCAGATCTTTTAGTAAATCCAGACAATCCACCACCTTGTCTTAAAGTTTTAATCTTAGATTTTCTTCCTGTTAGAATTTTATGAGGATAGGTTTGATGACCAACATCCCAAATTAGTTTATCATTGGGAGTATCAAAAACATAATGCAAAGCAACCGTTAGCTCAACAACACCCAGTCCTGCTCCTAGGTGTCCACCTGTCTCTGAAACGGCATTAATCATTTCTGTTCTAACTTCATTGGATAACTCTTGAAGGTTATTTTCTGATAGCTTCCTTAAATCAGAGGGAAAATTAACATTTTTTAAAAATTTATAGTCTTGTGTCATCCGTTTCTTGTCAAAATATAGTCTAGAGTTTTACTTAAATTATTTGTGTTCAAGTTGTATCTCTTTAGGTCATTAATTATTTTAGATTTTATTTTATCACTATACATAACAGCATTTTGATAGCCTAGTAAACTGATTAAAGTTGCTTTACCTTTTTTTTTGTCTTTTCCTGTTTTTTTTCCAGCCACTTTATAGGAGCTTTTAATATCAATAAGATCATCAGCTATTTGAAATAAAAGACCAATATTTGCTCCAATATTTTCAAAAAATTTTATCTCTTTATTGCTTTTTTTTTTAATAATAGCAGGGACAGCACAACAAAAACTAAATAACTTTCCAGTTTTTTTTATCTCCATATCTATAATTTTATTTTTAGATACTTTCTTTTTTTCAAAGCTTAAATCTAAATATTGACCTCCTGCAATTCCAAGATGTCCTGAAGACTCTGATAGTTTTTGAATTAGGTCTACCTTAGTTTTTTTATTAATATTTAAGTTTGCACTAGTTAAGATTTCAAAAGCCATTGTTAGAAGCGAGTTTCCTGCTAACACTGCTGTAGACTCTCCAAATTTTATATGCGTACATGACTTTCCTCTTCTTAGTTTATCATTATCCATACAAGGTAAATCATCATGGATAAGTGAATAAGCATGGATACACTCTACTGAAGCACCTATAGCAATTAAAGTTTTATAATCAATTTTAAATAAAACTCCCATATCAAATAAAATTTTTGATCTAATTTTTTTTCCTCCAGGAAATAAACCATACTTCATAGCTTTAACTAGCTCTGTTTTTTTTTGTTTATTAATAAATTTTTTTAAAAAAAAATTAGTATCTTTTGCTATTTTAATAAGTTTACTTTTCATTTTTATTTAAAGATATGTCTTTAATCTTTTTTTTTGTTTCTTCATTAATTATTTTTGTTGTTTTATGAAATTTTTTTTCAATAATGTTGTTTAACTTTAATAGCTGGTGGTAAGAATCAATTGAGTTCTGAAGATCTTTTTCAGCTTCCAAAGACTCAATAATATTGTTTGCTTCTTTCGTTAATTCTTCTAGAGATAGAGATACATTATCAGGTGGTAAATTTTTATCTTTCATATAATAATAATTATTAATACATGAAAATTAATCAATCAAATATCAAAAAAGCAAAAAAATATCTTAATAAAAATTACTGTATAGGTGTCCCAACTGAAACAGTTTATGGTTTAGCAGCTAATGCTTATGCAAATTTGGCTGTAAAAAGGATTTTTAGTTTGAAACAAAGGCCTAAAAATAACCCTCTAATAGTTCATTATCTAGATATTAACTCTCTTCAAAAAGATTGTTTAATAAATGATGATTTCATTAAATTATATAAGAAATTTTCTCCAGGACCCATAACATATATTTTAAAATTAAAGCAAAACTCAAAAATATCAAAATATGTTACTAATAAAAAAAAAAGTTTAGCAGTACGATTTCCAAAACATCAGATATTTAGAAACTTATTAAGACAATTGAATTATCCATTGGCAGCACCAAGTGCAAATATCTCTACCAGACTAAGCGCTGTTGAAGCAACAGATGTGAAAGAAGAGTTTGGTTCTAAAATTAAATATATTTTAGATGGTGGGAAATCCAGTATTGGATTAGAATCTACCATTATTAGCCTTACAAATAAACCAACTATATTAAGACTTGGTAGCTTAAGTGTTTCTAGAATAAAAAAAGTTTTAGGTAAAAAAATTATTCTTAATTTAAACCCTAAAAAAAAAATTACACCTGGACAATCACTTCTTCATTATTCACCAGGTATACCCTTAAGAATGAATGTTAAATACCCCAAAACAAATGAAGCATTTCTTTTAATTAAAAAAAGAAAAATTAGTTTAGACAACTACTTTTATCTAAGTAAAAAAAATAATCTCAACGAAGCAGCTAAAAATTTATACTCATCATTAAGAAAAATTAAAAAAAAAGGTTATAAATCAATTTCTGTAGAAAGAATTAAAAATATTGGGATTGGACAATCAATAAACGATAAATTAAAAAGAGCTTCAAAATTTAAAATATCAAATCAAATAAAAAATTTGAATTTTAAATAGCTAATTTTATTTAATAAATAGATTTATTTGATTATTGATCATTAATAATTTATTATCTTATTAAACATAATGATAGATTTCTTTAATAATAAAAAAATTATTTACATTATAATTCCCTTTTTATCGATATTCCTTGCTTTTTTTTTTCAAGAAGACCTTTCAACTGGTGGAAGTAAAAATGATTTTATTAGAACATTTCCTGCAGTAATTGACTTTTCTCATTTTATCTTTAATACAACAAATGAATACACTAGGCACTTCCCACTTCATTATTATTTGTTATCAATTCCACAATTAATTTTTAATAATATTTTAATTACAAAAACTATTTATTTTTGTTTTTCTTTATTATTTCCTTATTTGGTTTATTTGAATATTTCAAAAATATACCCAGAAAATAAATTTAATTGTTTATTGATTGCTGTATCTTTAATGTTTCTTCCATTTTATAGGGCATCTGCTATTTGGCCTAATGCTCATTTAACAGCCTTAATTTTTCTATTGTTTGCAAATTACTTTTATTTAGTTGGACTTGATTCAAAAAATTTTTTTTATAAATTTATAAATATATTTTTTTTAGCTCTTTCAACTTATTGTTTACAATCTTATGCTGTTCTTTTTCTATTTTATATTTTTAACTATTATAAAAAAGACTCTATAAATTCCTTTCTTTATTCTTTGTTTTTTTGTTTGTTATTTTCTATTCCTGGTTTTTATATCCTTTTCAATTTTTCTGGAGGATCTAGATTAGAATTTTCCTATAATGTTTCCTACACAATAATTACCAATTTTTCTATAATATTTTTTTGTCTCTCATTTTTTTTAGCTAATAAAAAAAGTTTTTATAAAATTAAAGAAGATATTTTGAATATTAATAAAGTTTTATTAATTATATCTTTTTTATTTTTTTTTATTTTGATTACTACTTATGAAAATTTTGCTGGTAGTGGTGGCGGATTTTTTTATAAATTATCTAATTTTATTTTCAATAATAATTCATTATTTTATTTTACCGCTTTATTAGGTATCATAATTTTTTATGTTTTATACTTTATTGATAAAAAACTATTTTACATAATTTTACTTTGTAATTTTACTGCTATAGGTTATGCAACATCTCAAAAATATTTTGAGCCATTATTAATAGTTTTAATTTTAATTTTAAATAAAAATTTTTTTTCAAAAAATATTATTACTAATAGTTATAATTCACTTATTTTTTATTTTTTTTGTTTTTCATATTTTGTTTTAGCTTCATTTAACAATATATATGGCTTATCTTTAAGCTTCTAATTAGCTATTAAATTTTTTAAAAAAGATAAGTCTTAATGTTAATAATATATTTTTAAAGATTCTCATTTTACTTGAGCCAATTTTATAATGATAATTTAAAACTAAAGGAAATTCAGATAATTTTATATTTTTAAAATTATGCGTCATAAATAATAAAACTTTAACTGCTATATTAAAATCTTCATTTTTAAAAAATTTTTTATTTGTTAATAATTTTGTTATTAAATATGATCTATAAATTCTAAAATTACATGTATACTCTTTTAAATTTTTATAAGGGAAACGATAAGTAAAAATATATTTTGCAAATATACTTAATAACTTCCTTGAAGTACTAAGTCCGTTTACTTTTGAATGCGCTGTAAATCGAGACGCAATAACAATATCTGATTTATTTCCATTCATATGCCTAATCATCTTTGGAATAATTTTTACTGGATGTGTATTATCCCCATCCATTGTTATTACTAAATCATTTTTCTTTAATTTTTCTTTAATAACCTTAAAACCTGTTTCTAAGCTCTGGCTTAAACCTTTATTCTTATTATGTCTTCTATAGATTAATTTAAATTTATTAAATTTTTTTTTTAAGAATTGTGTTTTATCATTTGAACAGTCATCAATCACTACTACTGTAAATTTTTTTACATCTGATAATTTATTAACTTTTTCAAAAATCTTAATTAAATTTTTTTCTTCATTAAAACACGGTAATATTAAATAAATCATGACAAATTATAACCATAATATCTCTTTTTTTGTAATTTAATTTATTGTTTTATTTGGTGCGCCTGCTAGGAGTCGAACCCAGAACCTCCTGATCCGAAGTCAGGCGCTCTATCCAGTTGAGCTACAAGCGCATATAGTATTAATATTACATTTTATGGAAAAAAACATTAATTTAATAGTTGAAGAAAGTGAAAACAATCTCAGGTTAGATATTTTCATCAATAAAAGAGAAAAGTTGATTAGCAGAACTAGAATCAAGAATTTAATTTTAAAAGAAAAACTAAAATTAAATAATATAATCATTAATAGTCCATCAAAAAAAATCTATACAGGTGACAAAATTCACCTTCAAATTCCAGAACCAAAAGAGGCTTCATTAAAATCCTACAATTTTAAATTAAAGATTATTTATGAAGATGATGACTTATTAGTAATTGATAAACCAGCTGGAATAATTATGCATCCTGGTGCAGGCAATTATGACAAAACAATTGTTAACGCTTTAATGCATTATAACAAGGATGCATTATCTACAATAGGTGATGAATTGAGACCTGGTATTGTGCATAGGATAGATAAAGATACCTCTGGATTAATAGTTGTTGCTAAAAATAATATAACTCACGAAAATTTATCTCTTCAATTCAGCGAACATTCTATCACAAGAATTTATCAACTATTAATCTGGGGAAAACTCAGGCCATCATCTGGAAGAATTGATACCTTTATAACCAGAAGTTCAAAAAATAGGCAAATGATGGAGGTTAGTGGGTCCAAAGGTAAAAGGGCAATAACAAATTACAAAACCATAGAGATTTTTGAAAATGATAAAACTCCTACACTAAGTTTGGTTGAATGTAGATTGGAAACGGGAAGAACACATCAAATAAGAGTTCATATGACTCATATGGGTAATAGTATTATGGGTGATGGTAAATATAAAAAAAAATATAAAAAACTCAAAGATATAGACACCAGCTTAGAAAAATTAATTTATAAGTTGGATAGACAATTTCTTCACGCACAAACACTAGGTTTTATTCACCCCAAAACTAATAAAGAAATGCTTTTTACCTCAATTTTGCCACATGAACTTGAAAATATTTTATTATTGCTTAGAAACACTAGTAAATAAAGCCTTGAAATATTACTATATTTAATTAAATAAATACAACTTATGAGCACTACAATGCATAGAAATCTTCCTACACTTTCAAATGAAGGTGGACTATCTGCTTATCTTGAACAAATTAAAAAGTTTCCAATGTTGGCTGCAGAGGAAGAATATATGTTAGCAAAGAATTGGAAAACAACAGGAAATGTAAAAGCTGCTGAAAAACTTGTAACAAGTCATCTAAGACTTGTTGCTAAAATTGCGATGGGTTATAGAGGGTATGGCCTACCAGTTAATGAAATGATTTCTGAGGGAAATGTAGGGTTAATGCAAGCAGTTAAAAAATTTGAACCTGAAAAAGGTTTTAGATTAGCAACTTATGCAATGTGGTGGATTAGAGCTTCTATTCAAGAATATATATTAAGATCTTGGAGTTTAGTTAAAATAGGCACAACAACAGCGCAAAAAAAATTATTTTTTAATTTAAAGAAAATTAAAAATCAAATTGCCCCTCAGTCTGAAGGTGACTTAAGACCTGAGCATGTGAATGAAATAGCAAATAAATTAGATGTTAGTGAAGATGAAGTCGTTTCTATGAATAGGAGGCTTTCTGGTAAAGAATTTTCTCTAAATGCACAAGTTGGCGAAGATGGTGATGAATGGCAAGACTGGCTGGTTGATAAAGAACTGGATCATGATCTAAAATTTGCCCACCAAGAGGAGATGGTACAAAGACAAGGCTTACTGAAAGATTCTATAAAAATTCTTAACGATAGAGAAAGAGAAATTTTATACTCTAGGAGGCTAAGTGATGAACCAACAACACTTGAAGATTTAAGTAAAAAATACAAAATTAGTAGAGAAAGAATTAGACAAATAGAAAATAAAGCTTTTGAAAAAATTCAGAAACATATGCTTTTATCTGCTAAATCTAAAAATTTACTTCCAGTTAACTAATCTTCAAAAGGATTTTCTAAAAGAATTGTATCTTCACGTTCTGGGCTTGTTGAAATACTAGAAACCTTTGTTCCAATAAAATCTTCTAAAGCATAAATATAGTTTTTTGCATTCTCTGGTAAAGCTTCAATATTTTTGATCCCTTGAGTAGAGCTTTTCCAACCAGGGAAAGTTTTGTAAACTGGTTTTATCTTTAATTGGTCTTCAACTGCAGCAGGAAGATAATCAATTTTTTTCCCATCTAAATCATACTCAACACACATTTTGATTTCATCAAGTTCATCTAAAACATCTAGTTTAGTTAATGCAATTCCATCTATTCCTGATATCTTTATAGTTTGTCTGACTAGAACTCCATCAAACCAACCACACCTTCTTTTTCTGCTTGTTACTGTTCCAAACTCTTTTCCTCTTGAGCCAAGTAATTCTCCTATATCATCAGTCAACTCTGTAGGAAAAGGACCTTCTCCAACTCTAGTTGTATATGCTTTAGTTATACCAAGTACATAGTGAATAGAATTTGGTCCACATCCAGTTCCTGTAGCAGCGCTTGAAGCAACAGTGTTAGATGATGTGACAAAAGGGTATGTTCCATGATCTACATCTAATAAAATTCCTTGCGCACCTTCAAATAAAATTTTTTTCTTTTGTTTTTTAAATTCATCAATTCGAAGCCATACAGGTTGAGAAAATTTTAATATTTCTGGAGCAATTTTTAATAATTCTTTTTTAAGCTTATCTTTCTCAAAAACTTTTTTGCCGAGTCCTTTTCTAATTGCATTATGATGAAGAAGTACAGTTTCTAGTCTATGATCAAGATTTGTTTCAGATCTTAAATCCATAACACGAATAGATCTTCTCCCCACCTTATCTTCATAAGCGGGTCCAATTCCACGTCTCGTAGTGCCAATCTTTCCTTTTCCAGCAGCATCTTCTCTTATTTCATCCATTTCTCTGTGAAAAGGTAAAATAAGAGTAGCAGATTCAGAAATAATAAAATTATCTATCTCTACATTAACGCCTTTAGATTTAATTTCTTCTATTTCTTCTAATAGAGCCCAAGGATCAACAACCACTCCATTACCTATAATTGAAATTTTATTTTTTCTTACAATACCAGAAGGAAGTAGTCTTAATTTATAAGTAACTCCATCAATAACTAATGTATGTCCAGCATTATGACCACCTTGAAAACGAATAACAACATCTGCTTGATCTGATAACCAGTCAACTATCTTGCCTTTTCCCTCGTCTCCCCACTGTGAACCAACAACGACTACATTTTTCATTATCTAAACTTTTTATTAATAATTATTGAACTCAAATGATTTATGGGACCATGGCCTCTACCATAATTAAGGTTAGATCTTATGGAATTATTTACATACTTAGTAGCTAGCTCACAAGATTTCTTTAAGGTTTTTCCACAAGCAAAAAAAGTCGAAATAGCAGATGATAGTGTACAACCAGTTCCATGTGTATTGCTAGTTGTAATTCTTTTATTCTCAATAATAAGAATCTCTTTTTTATTAACAAAAATATCTTGCACAACTTTGGATTCTAAATGACCACCTTTTATAAAAACATTTTCTGCCCCTAATTCAATTAATATACTTGCAGCAAAAATCATGTCCTCTTTAGTTTTTATTTTAGTTTTGGTTAATAATTCGGCTTCGGGAATATTGGGGGTTATTAAACTAACTTTTTTTATTAATTTAGTTTTTAATAATTGAATTGCATTATCATCAATTAATTTTGCTCCTCCTTTAGCTATCATAACAGGGTCTAAAATTATTTTTTTTACTTTAACAAAGTCTAGTGAGTGAATTACTGATCTTATAACATTTGAAGAATGTAACATTCCTATCTTTATTGCATCAGGCTTAATATCATTTGAAGTAAATTCTATTTGTTGAGAAATTCTTTTTGGCTCAATTGGGATAATTGATTTCACACCTGTTGTGTTTTGAATTGTTACAGCGGTTATTGCTGTCATAGCATATGAGCCTAAAGCTGTAATAGTTTTAATGTCAGCCTGGATGCCAGCACCTCCAGATGAATCTGATCCAGCAATAATTAATATTTTAGACTTTGGTTTCAATTTATTTAATTTTTTTTAATATAATCTTTATACACTTTTGAAGTAGTAAGTTATTTTCACTCTCACCCATTACTCTAATCTTTGATTCTGTTCCTGAATTTCTAACCAATATTCTACCTTGTCCCTTCATCAAATTTTCCGCAATTCTAATTGAATTTCTTATATTAATATCTTTAATTATATTTTTATCTTTAACTTCAATATTTTCTAGTATTTGAGGAGTTTTTTTAAATGTATTAAAAAAATTGCTAGCCTTTTTTCCTTTTCTTAAAGCAAATAAAACTTCTAGCGCAACTAACAAACCATCACCAGTAGTTGCAAATTTACCTAAAATAATATGCCCCGATTGTTCACCACCCAAATTAAAATTATTTCTTTGCATTTTTTCTTTTACAAAACGATCACCAACATTTGCTCTTAGAAATTTGATATTTTTTGACTTAAAAAATTTTTCCAATCCATAATTGGACATTAACGTACCAATCACCCCTCCTCTTAACATTTTTTTTCTTTTCCATCTTATTGCTAACGCAGCTATTATTTGGTCTCCATCAATTATCATGCCATTCTCATCACACATGATGATTCTATCAGCATCACCATCAAGAGAAATTCCTATATGAGCTTTATATTTTTTGACTGCAGTTTTGATTTTATTTGGAAATGTAGAACCACAACTTTTATTAATATTGAGACCATTAGGTTTAACTCCAATTGAAAATACCTTGGCTCCTAAAGATTTTAGCAATTCTGGTCCTGCCTTGTATCCAGCGCCATTTGCACAATCGATAACAATTTTTAAATCTTTAAGATTAAATTTTGTAGGAAAGTTTTTTTTTAATATCTCAATATAATCTTTGTTTGCAGTCTCCAACCTTTTGACTCTTCCTAATTCTTTAGGTTTTGACAGAGAATTTACAATTTTTTTATCAATTAAAGTTTCAATTTTTTTTTCAATTTTATCAGATAATTTCAATCCATCAGGACCAAATAACTTCAATCCATTGTCATAATATGGATTGTGCGAAGCTGTAATCATAATTCCCATATTCGCTTTCATTAGTTTTGTTAACATCGCTAACCCATTTGTGGGCAAGGGGCCTAATGTATAAACATGCATTCCAGCTGATGTAAGTCCAGACACTAAAGCAGGTTCTAGTGTATAACCAGATAACCTGGTATCCTTTGCAATTATAGCAACTTGTTTCTTTTTTTTTTGAGTTTTAAAATATGTTCCTGAGGCTAGACCAAATTTAAAAAACATATCTCCAGTAATGTTTCTGCTATTTACGAAGCCTCTTATTCCATCAGTTCCAAAATATTTTTTTTTCATTAGCTTCTTACCAGTTGTTTAAATACTTTTATACTTTGCATTAAATCATTTACATCGTGTACTCTTAAAACTTGGACTCCTTGCATCATTGAGTATAAAGATGAAGCAATCGTTCCACCCATTCTTTTTTTAGTATCATTTTTTCCAGACAGTTCTTTAATAAATTTTTTTCTCGAAAGACCAAGTAATATAGGAAAACCAAGTGTATGAAAAATGGAAATATTCTTAATTAAATTCATATTATGTTTCAAATTTTTTCCAAAACCAATTCCAGGATCAAGTATAATATTATTATGATTGATACCTTTAGATCTTATAAATTTTATCTTTTCTTCAAAAAAATCATATATATCTAATAATTCATTTTTATATTTCGGATTATCTTGCATATTTTCTGGAGTTCCTTGTGAATGTTGAATTACAAATGGAGATTTGCTTTTTTTTAAAACTTCAATCGTTTTAACATCATAACTTAATCCTGAGACATCATTAATTAGTTTAACCCCTAATTTGATCCCTTTATTCATTATATCTGCTTTTCTTGTGTCAAGTGATAGAGGAATTTTTTTACTAATTTTTTTTACAATTTTTTCAATTCTATTCCACTCTTTTTTTTTACTTATAGACTTAGATCCTGGTCTTGTAGACTCTCCACCTACATCGACTATGTCTGCGCCATATTCAAATAAGTTTTTTGCATGTTCTTCTGCTTTTTTCTTTTTAATAAATTTACCTCCATCAGAAAAGCTATCTGGTGTTAAATTTAAAACACCCATTATATTTATAATTTTTTTAAAATCTAAATTAGAAAAATTTTTATTTTTTTTAATAATAATCTTAATATCATTTTTGATTTTTTTTTTTAAATTTTTTGATAGTTTTTTTATGTCATTAAGAGAAATTATTTTCTTTGAGTTTCTTGAAATTATCTCAATCTTACTGAAGGAGATTTCTTTATTACCATTTAATGGAAATGTTTTTTTTTGATTTACTAGTTCTATTGATAATTTGCCATAAAAAAAATTACACGCTCTTGTGTAATACTTTTTCATTTTTCTTTAATGAACTATTTTTGGCTTAAGGCCCATTGAGCTTAAAGCTGAACCTTTATCTTCATCTTCAACTTTTAAATCTTCTTTATTATTTGGATATATATTTTTATTAATTAAATTTTCTATTTCTTCACCTGAAAGAGTTTCATAAGTCAAAAGAGCCTTTGCTAATTTATGCAAGTCATCAATTTTTTCAGTTAATATTTTTCTTGCTCTTTCATAACCTTTATCTACAATTTTTCTAATTTCAGAATCTACTTTTTTAGCAGTCTCCTCTGACATATTTTGAGTTCTAGCAACAGACCTGCCTAAAAATACTTCTTCTTCATTTTCTCCATATGAAACGGGGCCTAATTCTTTGCTAAGTCCCGCTCTCATTACCATTGCTCTTGCTCTCTTGGTTGCTTGCTCAATATCACTTGAAGCACCTGTTGTAACTTTATCATCACCAAAAATAATTTCTTCTGCCACTCTTCCACCCATTGCTATAGCTAACTGGGCATGTAATTGCTCTCTTGTTTGTGATAACTCGTCTCTCTCTGGTAACTGCATTACCATTCCTAATGCTCTGCCTCTTGGAATAATTGTTGCTTTATGGATAGGGTGTGCTGCGTCTTCATTAATAGTCACTATTGCGTGTCCTGCTTCATGATAAGCTGTTAAAGTTTTTTCTTCTTCTGTCATAACCATAGATCTTCTTTCTGAACCCATCATTACCTTATCTCTTGCTTCTTCAAATTCGACTAATGTAACTATTCTTTTATTTTTTCTTGCAGCAAGTAATGCTGCTTCATTAACTATATTTGCCAAATCTGCGCCTGAAAAACCAGGAGTTCCTCTTGCTACTACTCTTAAATTTACGTCAGGAGCCATCTTAATTTTTTTTACATGAACTTTTAATATTTTTTCTCTTCCTATAATGTCTGGCAGTCCAACAACTACCTGTCTATCAAATCTTCCTGGTCTTAATAATGCTGGATCTAACACATCTGGTCTGTTAGTGGCTGCAATAATTATTACTCCTTCATTTGTATCAAAACCGTCCATTTCAACTAATAATTGGTTTAAGGTTTGTTCTCTTTCATCATTACCTCCTCCTAAACCAGCACCTCTACTTCTTCCAACAGCATCTATCTCGTCTATAAAAATAATACATGGAGAATTTTTTTTGCCTTGCTCGAACATATCTCTTACTCTTGATGCACCAACACCCACGAACATTTCAACAAAATCTGACCCAGATATAGTAAAGAATGGAACGTCTGCTTCACCAGCTATTGCTCTAGCCAGTAAAGTCTTACCTGTTCCTGGTTGACCTACTAATAAACATCCTCTTGGTATTTTTCCTCCTAGCCTACTAAATTTTTTAGGGTCTTTTAAAAATTGAACAACTTCTTCCACTTCTTCTTTTGCTTCTTCTACTCCAGCGACATCGTCAAAAGTTACTTTACCTTTCAGCTCATTCATCATTTTTGCTTTAGACTTTCCAAAGCCCATGGCTCCACCTTTGCCACCTTGCATTTGCCTCATAAAAAAAATCCAAACAGCAATCAGAAGTAACATTGGAAACCACGATAGTAATACACCAAACAAAGATGGCATCTTATCTTCTAACGGAGCAGCAGAAATACTTACACCCCTACTAGATAATTTTTCAATTAAGTTTGGATAGTTTGGCGAGTATGTAGAAAAAGAATTTCCATTAGCTAAAACTCCTCTTATATTATTACCTTGGATGTCTACTTTTACAACTCCACCGTTATCAACTTCTTTTAAGAATTCTGAAAAAATTATCGAATTACCTTTGCCAACGTTAGCTTGCGGGTTTTTAAACATATTATAAAGACCAATTGTTAAGAAAACAATTACTGCCCACATTGCTAAATTTTTTATATTCATAACTATAAGATAATAATTATTATCAATTAAACAAGTGTCAAATTGTTACAAATTTTAGATTTTAGGTGAACTTTCTTGAGATATTAATATAGTTTCATTAACTCTCTCAACATAGCAAGCACCCAACGTAACTTTCGTTAAAGATCTGTTATTAATTTTTTCAATCAATTGATTAATACTTTTTCCCCTAACGGGATAATATTTTTTTCCAATTTTTTGAATTAGTCTTGTTAGTGATCTAAAAATTATTTCGTGTGATTGATCAAAAAAATTATGGCTTAAAATATAGACATTTTTCTTTTTTAAAAAAATTACATTTTTTTTTAAATTCTTTTCTACATAAAATTTAATTGACTCGTTAGAATCTTTTAAATTATTAATAGTTAATTCTAATTTTTTTATATCCAATCCTTCTTTTTCAAGTGAGTGCAATAAGTTTCTAATTCTAGTTCTTTTATAATCTTCATTTACATTTGATGGATCTTTAACAAAAAAACCAAACACTTTATTTGAGATATAAAGCATATTTTTTTTTTCCAAATTTAAAAGAGGTCTTATGATATTCAAATCTTGATCTCTATATTTTATATTTTTACTAAATGAAATTAGTCCATTTAATCCACTGCCTCTTACAATTCTTATTAGAAAATTTTCATGTAGATCATTTAAATGATGACCCAACAGCAAATGTTTAATCTTATTTTTTTTACATTGGTTTACTAATAAGGAGTATCTTTTTTCTCTAGCTATTGCTTGAATATTTTTAGAAGGTTTTTTTCCATTCCAATTTAAAATTGTACATTGAATATCTATTTTTTTTAAAACTTGTTTAACCATTTTAGCTTCTACAGACGACTCTTTTCGGAGTTTATGATTAACTAGATAATATTTAACTTTTATTTTATTTATTAGTGAATAGCATTTAACTAAATAAGCTAATGCTAAACTATCTGGCCCTCCAGAAACAGCAACTGCTAAGTCTTCTTTGACCTTTAGTGAAGAAGAAAATTCATTATAAATTTTAGATATCTTTTTTTTATTTAATTGACTTAAAATTATTTTATGTTTTTTGCTTTGAGCATTCAAATTTTTTAGATTCATACTTTGCTTTTTGAAGTACAGATTGATTTGCTTTAGGGTATTGTTTTTCAACTCCCTCAATCATTTTACAACCTTGTTCTTTCTCTCCTATCTGTACCATTGATACACCAAGTTTTAATAAATTTATAGGAGCCTTCTCCCCTTTTGGATATTTTTGATATCCCTCAAGATAAGCAGTCGCTGCATCAGTATATAATTGTCTTATTCTAAATGTTTCAGCATACCAATATTGCGCATTACCTGCTAGTTTATGTTTTGGATTAGCTATTACAAATTCTCTGAAAGCTCTCTCTGCCATACTATAATCGCCCACTTTTAAAAAACTAGTTGCAAAATCATATTGTTTTTCTGGTGCACCTTCGGGAAGGACATTCTGCTCTGCCTCAAATGATTCAGTTACTATTGAAGATGTAGTTTCTACAGATTGTATTTTTTGAGTGCTTTCATTACTTTCTGTATCTTTGTATGAGATTGAACCTAAATCCTGTGGTTGTGAAGATCCAGGTAAACTTTTTTTTAATTTTTCTTTTTGGTTTGAGGTTAGTTTTTGGCTAATTTCTCCTGATGAAAAAGTATTTTCAATATCCTGAAATCTTAATTGATTGTCAGCCTGAACTTTAGAAATTCTGTTAGATAGTTTATCTAATTTAAAGTTTATTTCTTCAAACTTATTTGTAAGCTCTTGAAATTGATTTTCAATATCTGCTAGTTTTAGCAGATGTCTTGTTAAAACATCTTCAGAATTTTGATCAAAACTTTCCTGATTATTTAAATTGCTTGTATTAATTGATCCTGAATAAACTGCTTTCTCTAGTGTTTTTAAATCTTTCTGTATTAATTCTAAAACTTCATTAATACTGTGGTTGTCTGCTAAAGCAATATTAGAAAAAAAAATAAACAAAAAGGTTATTTTTATATGAATTATCTTTTTATAATTGAACATAATATAATGAGTAGTAATTATAATGATGGCAAAAAAAAGACCCTAAGCACTTTTAAGTGAAAGGGTCTTTTGTAAATTATTTTACTAATTAGTTAGCTTTAACAGTAACTGATCTTCTGTTTTTAGACCAACCTAAAGGATTTGATCCTGAGTCCACAGGTCTTTCTTTACCATAACTTAATACAGATATTCTGTCTGAAGAAATTCCATATGTCATTAAATAGTCTTTAGCTGAATTAGCTCTTCTTTCACCTAATGCTAAGTTGTACTCTCTTGTTCCTCTTTCATCAGCATGACCTTCTAATACAACATTAATTTTTGAATTTTTTCTTAACCAAGAAGCTTGTTTTCTTAAAGTCTCCCTTGAAGCCGTTGTAAGTACAGTCTCATTTGTTGCAAAGAAAACTCTATCTGGAACTCCAGAAGCTAGATACTCAACCGTATCATTACCAGTATAAACGTCGCCTTGCATTTGTCCTGTTTGTTTTTGTTGTGTAGCACAAGCTGTTAACAACAAACCTGCCGTGAGTACTAAAAATCCTCTTTTTAAAATTTTACTTAAGTTCATTATTGCTCCTTAATTCTTAATTGAATTGCTTACCTTTTCACAACTAAATAGATGTTTCAAGTTAAAAAATCAAGTGATAAGTCTTTAATTGCTTAATAATGATGACCACGATGGGTCTGAAGCGTCTGTTTCAGTTTCAACCATTTTTTCGTTATATCCAGTCAGATCAATAGACCATAATTTGGCTGAAAAACCCTCTCCTTTTGAATTTGTTTTAGTTTCTCTGTAAAAAATTAATACTCTTCCATTTGGAGACCATGATGGTGCTTCTTGATAAAAATTTTCTGTTAACAACCTTTCACCACTTCCATCTGTTCTCATTACTCCAATGTAAAACTTACCTTTGTGTAATTTTGTAAATGCAATTAAGTCTCCTCTTGGAGACCATACTGGTGTTCCATATAAACCAGTGCCAAAAGAAATTCTTTTTATATTTTTTCCATTACTTTTCATTACATAAATTTGCTGATAGCCACTTCTGTCAGAATTGAAAGTGATATACTTTCCATCTGGTGAATAAGAAGGCGATGTATCAATTGATGGGTGGTTTGTAATTCTTTCAACAATTCTATTTTCTAAATCCATAGTGTAAATATCTGAATTTCCATCTTTAGCAAAACTCATTATAATTTTTTTTCCATCTGGAGAAAATCTTGGTGCAAATGTCATGCCTGGAAAATCACCTACAACTTCTTGCATTCCTGTTTCAATATCTAGCAAATAAACTCTTGGCAAATTTCTAAAATAAGAAAGATATGTAACCATTTGATTTGTTGGACTAAATCTTGGTGTTAAAACTAACTCATTTCCAAGAGTTAAAAATTTGTTATTAAAACCATCTTGATCCATGATAGCTAACTTTTTTATTCTATTGGTTTTTGGACCTTCTTCTGAAACATAAATTATTCTAGTATCAAAATAACCTTTTTCTCCAGTTAAACGTTCATAGACTTTGTCTGTAATTATGTGGCCTACTCTTCTCCAATTACTAGGAACGGTAGTAAATGCTAATGCCATCATTTCCTTTCCCGCTAAAACATCCCATAATCTAAATTCTACTCTTAGCTTGTCATCTACAAATGTAACCTTACCCGTTATTAAAGCTTGTGCTTTAATCAAGTTCCAATCTTCAAATCTTGGTTTTAAATTTGCAATATCTGGCTTTTGGAGAAAAGCATTTTTATCTAAAGGATTAAACAGTCCTGATTGTCTTAAATTATTCTCAACAATTAAAGATATTTCAGATCCAAGATTTTTTTTATTTAAAATTTTTTTAAAGTTTTCTTTTGAATTGGCGTCAATTGAAAGTGGAGAAACAGCCACTGGTAAAGGACTTAAATTTCCTCTTGTAATATCAACTTCTATTAAAGCAAAAGCTTTAATTGGAAATATAATTAATAGTATAAATATATATCTAAATAACATTTTATCCTTCTAACATTTCTCTTGCATCAAAGTTTAATTGTAACTCTTTCCATCTCTCATATCCAGTACTAGGAACTCTAAGAGGTTGACAGAGTTTTATTGCTCTAAGAGCACTTTCAGCTAAAACTTTATAAAATCCTTGTCCTGGTTTATTCATTCTAGCATGATCAAGAATCTCGGAGTCTATAATAGATCCATCTGGTTTCAATTGTAACTTAATTCTAACTAATAAATTTTCATTATAAGGCAGACCCAGAGGAATGCTCCAACACCCGAAAATTTGCGCTTTTAAAGCATCCTCTTCACTTAATGATAATCCAGCAAAATCAATACTTTTGTCTTGATCTTGAGTTATATTATCAGTTTTTTTATCTGTCTCTGCACTTTCGATTTTGGATTTATCAATTAAAGCTGCGATATTGTTTGGATCAAACAAATCTTTTTTTTCAAATTCTGAAACTTGTTTAACATCAGTCTCTACTTTTTCAGGATTTTGCTTGTCTTCTTCAATTTTTTTAACTTCATCTATTTTTTCATCTGGAAGAGGAATTGCATCCTGCTTCTCTTTTTTAATAGCTTTTGGTGGTGCCTGCTCTGAAACAAGTTTCTTTTCTTTTTCTTTAACTTTTTCAATTATTTTTTTTGCTTTAGGGGCAAATGGAATGTTAGTCTTATCTGTAATTTGAATAAGCTCGACTGAGACTATTGGAGGTAAGTCAATCGGTTTTTTGGCAAGAAAAGGTAAGCTCATAGCCGTGATTAATACAAGAAATATATGTAGCCCAAAAGAAATAAAAATATTTCTATCCATTTTTACTATCACTCTTTATATGGTTCAGAGATTAATGCTACTTTTGTAAATCCAGAGCCTGATAACATTCCCATTATCTCTAAAACTCTTCCATAATTTATTGATTTATCTCCTCTAACATAAATTCTTGTGTCCGTTCTATTTTTTGATACCGCTAAAATTTTTGCAGTAATTTTATCATAATCAACTTTGGACTCTTGAATAAATATTTCACCTTTAGAGTTTATAGATAAAGTTAATGGTTCCAGTTCTTCTGGTAAAGTGTCTGCAGAACTTTCTGGAAGATCAACCTGTACCCCTACGGTTAGTAATGGAGCTGTTACCATAAATATAATTAATAAAACTAACATTACATCTACAAAAGGAGTAACATTTATTTCACTCATAGGTTCTTTGGATGCACGATTTAGTTTAAAAGCCATTTTATATTATTGATATAAATCGTTTAGAAAAGTTTTCTAATTTTTGAGAATATTTTTTTGAATCATTATTAAATTTATTGTATGCAACGACCGCAGGAATTGCAGCCAACAATCCTAATGCAGTTGCAAATAATGCTTCTGCTATACCGGGTGCAACAATTGCTAAACTTGTATTTCTTGAAATTGCAATTGATTGAAATGAATTCATTATTCCCCAAACTGTTCCGAATAAGCCAATAAATGGAGCTGTTGAACCAACAGTTGCTAAAAACGTAAAACCTTTATCAATTTTTGACATTTGTTTCTCAATATTAACTTCTACCATACTTGATATTCTTTCATTAAGATTAGTTTTAGTTTTGGCTTTTAATACAGTTTGCATGGTATCCTTAAACAATAAAGCCAAAGGATTTTCTAAATTTATTGGTAGGTTATTATAAAAAGATTCAGCTGATTTTGATTTCCAAAATTTTATTTCGAACTCTTCAGACTCTAAGTTGATTTTTTTAAATAATTTATATTTTTCTATAATAACTGCCCATGAGTAAATTGAACAAGCTATCAGCATAAGTATTACAGATTTCACAACAAAATCTGCTCGTAGAAAGAGACTTAATAGGGAAAAATCAGTGTTTGATGCAAGTCCAACTGCTTGCGATGTGATGTCAGCTTCCATTGTTAAGATTTCACACTTAAATGTGTCATGAATTTGACCTTATTAGAGTTAATTTACTCATCTATTTTGTACGTTTCATAAAAATAACTAGCAATCAAGATAGCATCAGCTTTGTTTGAGTCTTTTTTTCTTGATAATTCTGATGAAAAATAGGGAAATACTTCTATCGCTTTAGTTCTACTTGCATCTTTTTCAGAATTTATAAGGTTAAAATATCTTTTCCACTTTGCTGGTCTAACAAAATACATAGGCAATTGCATTGCTGAACATATTCCTTTTAAAATTCCAAATGACTGACCAAAATTAAACATGCTAGTTACACCTTGTCCGGGCATAGCTGATACTTGTTCTATTACAACTTTAATTTCTTCTTTTTTTAAACTCTTAATGCGTAAAGAAATTTCATGAAAAATTTGTGCACCATTAACTTGTTTTTTATTTTTTTTACCCTCTGCCATATTTGGCATCTCTACCACATCAATTATTTTTCCATCTTCAAAAAAACAAATAGAGCCTGTAATACCGGGATCAATTCCAATTATGAGCATTAATTATTTCCAAAATTTACGTTTGAATAAACATTTTGAATGTCGTCATCATCTTCTAGTGTTTCTAAAAAATTAATTGTAATTTCTTCTCTATCCTTTTCAACATCAACACTATTCAGGGGCACCCACTCAATTTCAGTTGAAATAAAATTTGCTATTGTTTTTTCTAAATTTTTTTTTACATTATAAATTTCACTCACAGGACATTGAATCTCATGAAAAACTTCATTTGAAATACACTCATCGGCACCCGATTCAATTGCTAATTCTAAAATTTGCTCGTCTGATATTTCTTTTTTATCAATCTTAATAACACCTAATTGATTAAAGTTGTGTGAAGCTGAACCCTGCGTTCCTAAGTTTCCACCACTTTTTACAAATATAGATCTAACATTAGATGCAGTTCTATTTTTGTTATCTGTTAATGCTTCTACGATTACAGCTATTTTATCTGGACCAAATCCTTCATATCTTAAATTTTCATAATTAGTTTCGGTATTAGCTGATGATTTAGCAATTGCTCTTTCAATATTGTCTTTTGGCATGTTTGCTGATTTGGCTGCTTGAATTGCAGATCTAAGCCTTGGATTCATATCGGGGTCTTTGTCACCTAATTTTGCAGCTACACTAATTTCTTTTGATAATTTAGAAAATATTTTAGATCTTTGTTTATCGGCTTTACCCTTTGAATGTTTTATACTCGCCCACTTTGAATGACCTGACATAATAATTAATGAGAATTTTTTAATTCTCCTCCATATATAAAACTTTTTACATTTCTTGCTAACCCTGTTTCTATATCACATTCAACTATCACACCACATAAACTAGCTTCTCCTGTTGCTGGAAAATGTTTAATAGATTTTTTTTTTAAAAATCTATTAATTGAATTCTCTTTATTCATACCAATAACAGAATCATAATCACCACACATTCCTGCATCAGTCTGATAAGCTGTGCCTGCTTTTAGTACTCTAGCATCATTTGTTGGTATGTGTGTATGAGATCCAACAACTAATGTAGCTTTGCCATCAAAAAGATGTCCAATGGCTCCCTTTTCGCTTGTTATCTCTCCATGGAAATCAACTAATAGAAAATCATAATCTTCTTTAAGCTTGTATTTTTTCATAAATTTTTCAGCAGCTTCAAAAACATCTTCACATTTTTTCATAAAAACATTTCCCATCAAATTAAGTACACCAACTCTCATTCCATTTTTGGCTTTAAATATTCCAAATCCCTTACCAGGAGATGGCTCAAATAAATTTTTAGGTCTAAGAAGTCTTTTTTCTTTTTCAATATGAGTCATTGTTTCTTTTTGATCCCACACATGATTGCCTGTTGTAACTACATCTACCCCACAATTAAATAAATCTCTGCAAATCTCTTCAGTGAGACCTACACCTGTGTCAGCTGCATTTTCACCATTAACAACTACAAAATCAATTTTATCATCATTGATTTTTGGAAGTAGATTTTTCAAAATCATTGATCGACCTGAAACACCAACTACATCACCTAAAAAAAGTATTTTCATTTTAAAACATATTTATTTGTAACAATATAATCTAATTTTTGATCATATATATTAGTTGGAACTTTATCTATTTTTTGAGCCTGAATAGCCAACCCTATCTTAATAATTTTTTTTATTTTTGAAAATTTTTTAATAAATCGATCATAATATCCACCACCATATCCAAGTCTATTCAGATTCTTATCAAATGCTACCAGGGGAATTAATAAAATATCTGGATAAATTATACTTTGGATTTCTGGCTCAGGAATACCATATTTATTTACTTTTAATGGTTCGGTAAATGACCATTTATAATAATCCATCTGAAAGTTTTTTTTAATTACAGGTAAAGAAATATCAAATTTATTTTTTTCAAATTTTTTTAATAATACCAAGTCATCTATTTCAAAGTTTACTGGATAGTATCCACCAACAACCTTTTTATTCATTTTTTCTTTTTTTAAAATTTTCATGAGTTCATTAAAATTAATTTGAATATTTTTTCTATTAATTTTTTTTCTAATTTTAAGAATTTTTTTTCTTAATTTAGATTTTGACACAGGTCTATTGAACTGGATTTTCTAAATTTGCTTTTTCAACAAAATTTTCAATTTCATTTGTTGCTGCTTCAATTATTCTCTCATAATCTTCTTTGTTCTTTTCTATCTCTTTCTTAAAATTCTCATGATCTTCAGATAATTGTTTCAGCTCTTCTTCTTTTTTATCCTTATAATCATAGACTAAAGATTTTAATTCTCTAAATTTATTTGATAGATTTTGTAATTCAGTTTTTTTTTGATCTACTTTTTTTTTAGTTTCAAAATATTCATCCATTATTTGAACTGAAGTAATTAACAGAAGTTTATTTTCTCCTAAGTTTCCAAGATTATTCTTTAAATTACTAAACTTTTCATTAATATGGTTTAATAATTCTTCTAAATGCTCTTCTTGCCCATCATCACAAGATAGGAGAAAGTTTTTACCATTAAATTTAATATTTACATTTGCCATTTGTCTATTTCTTCTAATAAAGTATCTGTTTCTTGATTTAATTCATCTATTTTTTCTGAAAATTCTGTCTCTTTTTTTCGTTCAACAATTTTTCTTTGATTGATTTCCTTTAATTTTTGATCAAGAGCTTTGAATTCACTTTCTAAATTCTGATACTTTTCTTCTATTTGTTTTTTTTCAATTTCTAATTGATTTTTTTGAATACTTAAATTTTCTAAATTAGACTTTAATGTTGGGTTTTGTAAATCTAAACTCTTCAATCTATTAAGTGCAAAACTAAGTTTTTTTTCTTTTTCACTGCCTGTTTTCATATATATATATTTATATTATTAAATTGAGTCTTCGAAGTCTAGATAGGATATTTTTGAACAAATTACATAAAGATTTATCAAACGCAATAAGGTTTTTGTCAATAGATGCTGTTCAAAAAGCAAATTCAGGTCACCCTGGAATGCCAATGGGAATGGCAGATGTGGCAACTGTTTTATTTAGAAAATTTCTTAAATTTAATCCAAAAAATCCCAACTGGTTAAATAGAGATAGATTTGTTTTATCTGCAGGCCATGGATCTATGCTTCTCTACTCTTTGCTACATTTAACTGGATACAAAAGTATTTCTTTAAACAACATTAAAAATTTTAGACAATTGAAATCTATTTGTGCAGGCCACCCCGAGTATCACCTTGGTACTGGGATTGAAACTACCACGGGTCCTCTTGGCCAAGGTATTGCTAATTCAGTTGGCTTTGCTATTGCAGAAGAAATTTTAAAGAAAAAGTTAGGTAAAGAAATAGTAAACCATAAAACTTACGTTTTGGCTGGTGACGGGTGTTTAATGGAAGGCATTAGTCATGAAGCAATGAGTCTAGCTGGGCATTTAAAATTAAAAAACCTAGTAATGCTTTTTGATAACAACTCAATATCAATAGATGGACCAACTAATTTAGCAGTTTCAGATAATTTTAAAAAAAGATTTGAAAGTTATGGTTGGGATTATATTCTAATTAACGGTCATAATGAAAAAGAAATTTTTACAGCTTTAAAAAAAGTTCAAAGTGCAAAAAGACCGACCGTTATTTCATGTAAAACAAAAATTGGATATGGTTCACCCAATAAATCTGGCAAAGCCTCTTCACACGGAAGTCCTATTGGTACAGATGAGATTAAGCTAGTTAGAAAAGCTTTGGACTGGAAACATAAACCTTTTGAAATTCCTAAAGATATTTTAAATGAATGGAAAAAAATTGGTAATAAGGGTGCCAAACTAGAATCTACATGGAATAAGATTTATAAAAGAAAGAAACAAACTATAGATAAAGTTTTTAAAAATAATTTTTCTAAAGCTTTAAAATCTGAAAAACAAAATTCTATTAAAGAAAATAAAAGCCTAGCTTCACGTAAAGCTTCTGAGCTGATTCTTAACGCACTTACTAGAGAAAATAATACATTAATTGGTGGCTCAGCTGACTTGGCTGGATCTAATAATACCAAAACAAAGCATCATAATGTTATTAAATCTACTAATTTTAATGGTGATTATATTCACTATGGCGTTAGAGAGCATGCAATGTCTGGAATAATGAACGGACTAGCTCTTCATAGTAAATTTATTCCTTATGGTGGAACTTTTTTAATATTTTCTGATTACTGCAAACCTTCAATTCGCTTGTCTGCCTTAATGCAACAACGTGTTATTTATGTAATGACTCATGATTCAATTGGTTTAGGAGAAGATGGACCAACTCACCAACCTATAGAGCAATTATCTGGATTAAGATCTATTCCTAATTTAAATGTTTTTAGACCAGCTGATCGAATGGAAACTATTGAGTGCTGGGA
This sequence comes from Candidatus Pelagibacter sp. Uisw_134_02, assembly GCF_047720265.1. GTDB lineage: Bacteria > Pseudomonadota > Alphaproteobacteria > Pelagibacterales > Pelagibacteraceae > Pelagibacter. Next base: position 183,872 of record NZ_CP159813.1, on the reverse strand, counting down.
ATTAGCTTTAAAAAATTCTAAAACACCAAGTGTATTATCTTTAACTAGACAAAATCTTCAAGTTATTAGAAAAAAGTATTCAAATATAAATAAATGTTCTTTGGGTGCTTACGAAGTTTTAAGAACGAATAGAAAGATAAGTTTAACAATATTTGCTAGTGGTTCTGAGGTTAATTTAGCAATTGAAACTAGTCATAAATTGGCCAAAGATAAGATATATTCTAAAGTTGTGTCAGTACCATGCCAAGATATTTTTGACTTACAGCCAAAATCATATAAGAAAAAAATTCTTGATGAAACAAAATTTAAGATATCTATTGAAGCTGCTTCAACAGATTGTTGGAAAAAATATATTGGAACTGAGGGTTTAACTTTTGGAATTGATACGTTTGGAAAAAGTGCACCATATAAAGAAATTTATAAATATTTTGGATTAACAGTTCAAAATATTTCACAAAGAAGTAAAAAATTAATTAAGAGTTAAATATGACGATAAAAGTTGGCATTAATGGAATGGGAAGAATTGGCAGAATGGTAATTAGAGCTATTATTGAAAGCCAAAATAAAAATATAGAAATCAAACATATTAATAATAGATCAAATTCTGAGGCAAGTTGTTCTTTAATTAAGTATGACTCTATTCATGGTAAATTCAATGCAGATTTAGATTATGATGAAAAACACTTAATTATAAATAATAATAAGATAACATTTTCACAAGAATCTAATATTGAAGATATAAATTGGAAAAAATTTGATGTTGATTATGTTTTTGAATGTACTGGAAAATTCAACTCAAAAGAAAAATTATTAATTCATATAAAAAATGGTGCAAAGAAAGTTCTAGTTTCTGCACCTTGTAAAAATGCAGATAAGACAATTGTTTATGGGGTTAATGAGAATATTTTGACAAAAAAAGATCAAATTATTTCTGCAGCCTCTTGTACAACTAATTGTCTTGCACCTGTTGCAAATGTTTTAAATGAAAATTTTCAAATTGAAAAAGGGTTTATGACTACCATTCATGCTTTTACTAGCGATCAAAGAATTTTAGATAATTCTCACAAGGATCCAAGAAGAGCAAGATCAGCCAGTCAATCAATTGTTCCAACCTCAACAGGTGCTTCAAAAGCAATTGGTGAAATTATACCGTCCTTAAAAGGTAAACTAGAGGGTATTGCTATGAGAGTACCAACTCCCAATGTTTCACTTATAGAATTGGTTTTTTGTACAAAAAAAGAAATGGATAAAGATGCAATTAATAGTGCATTTACTTCTGCTTCTAAAAAACAGGTAAAAAAAGTTTTAGAAGTTACATTGGAAAAGTTAGTTTCAATTGATTTTAATCACAATTCAGCTTCAGCGATTGTTGATTTATCTTTAACTAATGTAGTTGGGAAAAATATGGGAAAAATTTCAGCGTGGTACGATAACGAATGGGGTTTTTCAAATAGAATGTGTGACATTGCAGAACATATTCATAAAATCTCTTAATGAGAAGCATAAAAGACGAACCTAATCTAAATCAAAAAAAAGTGTTACTTAGGTTGGATTTAAACGTTCCACTAAGTGAAGGAAAAATTACAGACACAACTAGAATAGATAAAATTTTACCCACTATTAATTTTTTATTAAAGTATGGGACTAAAATTATAATATTATCCCATGTTGGTAGGCCTAATGGTAAAATTGAAAAAACTCTTTCTCTTAAACCAATATGTGAAAATTTAAAAATTAAATTGAATCAAAATATAGAACTTATTTCAAAAAACTTAAAAGAAGTGAAGTCTGAAGATTTATTTAATAGTCATGATCAAAAAATTGTAATACTTGAAAATCTTAGGTTCTATGAAGAAGAAGAAAAGAATGACAATGTATTTGCAAAACATTTAGCAAGTTTAGCTGATATTTATGTTAATGATGCTTTCTCATGTTCGCACAGAGCTCATGCCTCAATTTCTGAAATTACTAAATTTATTCCATCATATGCCGGTCTACAATTTAATTTAGAAATTGAAGCTCTAACAAAAATTACGTCTGAAATTAAAAAGCCCATTACTTGCATCATTGGAGGTTCCAAAATATCATCTAAAATTAATATTATTAAAAACTTAATACCTAAATTTGATAATATTATAATAGTTGGTGGTATGGCTAACAATATAATTAAATATAAAGGTTATGAAATTGGAAAGTCTATTCAAGAGAATGGATGTGAACAAATAATTGAAGAAATATTTTTTCTATCAAAAAAAGAGAGTTGTAAAATTATTTTTCCTGAAGACGTTGCAGTAGGTAAAAGCTTAAATGGATCACCTGAAATAAAAGAGTTAAATAATATTTTAAAAGACGAGTTAATTTTAGATATTGGTCCAAAAACAATTAAGACTATCAATCAATTAATTGAAAAAAGTAGTACTATTTTATGGAATGGACCTGCTGGATATTTTGAAAATTCTAAATTTGCTAATGGAAGTGTGGAAATTGCAAAAAAGATTGTTGAAAAAAACAAAAACAATGCAATTTACTCTGTAGCTGGTGGAGGTGATACAGTTGCATTATTAAATATTTTAGAAACAACTAATCACTTTAATTTTGTTTCAACAGCTGGTGGGGCTTTTCTAGAATACCTTGAAGGAAAAGAACTTCCTGGTATAAAGGCACTGAATTAAAATGTCTGAATTAAATAAAATTGCATTAAAAATACTCTCTAATGGCAAAGGAATCCTTGCTGCGGATGAAAGCAATGGAACCATGACTAAACGACTAGATTCTGTAAATGTTCCATCAACTTCAGAAAATAGGCTTTTATTCAGAGAAACACTTTTCTCTTCCGAGGGAATGAAAAATTATATTGGGGGAGTTATTTTATATGATGAAACAATAAACCAAACATCTAACTTACAAAAAACTATTCCAGAATTAATTTCTATATCTGGTGCAGTGCCTGGAATTAAAGTTGATACTGGTGCAAAAATTCTAGCGGGGTCACCTGAAGAAAAGATCACAGAAGGATTGGATGGTTTAAGAGAAAGACTTCAAGGCTATTATAAACTTGGTGCAAGATTTACAAAGTGGAGAGGTGTGTATAATATTTCAAATAAATATCCAAGCACACTTTCTATTCAATCCAATGCTCATGCATTAGCAAGATATTCTGCACTAGTTCAAGAATGTGGAATGGTCCCAATTGTAGAGCCAGAAGTTTTAATGGACGGAGATCATTCTGCTGAAGTTTGTTTTGATAAAACCTCTGAAGTTATTAGGAGGTGTTTTGAAGAATTAGCAATCCACAAAATCGATTTAAGTGGAATAATTTTAAAACCCAATATGATCTTAGCAGGAACTGAGTCTAATAAAAAAATATCAAGTGAAGAAGTTGCAAGACTTACATTAAAATGCTTGAAAAAAAATGTTCCTTTTGAAGTGCCTGGAATTGCTTTTTTATCAGGTGGTCAAACAGAAATAGAGGCAACTAAAAATTTGAACCTAATTAATAAGCATAACGATACAAATTTTATTATGACTTACTCATATGGTAGAGCCTTACAAAAAAGCGCACTCAAATTTTGGTCAAAAAATATTAAAGATACTAATGGAACTCAAAAAATTTTCAACCACAGAGCCAATATGTGTACGCTTGCTGCTCAAGGGAAATGGTCAGCAGAACTTGAAGCAAAATAAGATAAATAAGAAATTTATTTATTTAATTTCTCCAAACAAAATAATGGATGAAAGCTTTTATACGAACTTGGCTCTTGTATTGAATTCAGGAAAAGTAAACTATTTTCAGCTAAGACTGAAAAAGGAGACAAATTCAAAAAAATTGATTATTGGAAAAAAAATAAAAAAAATTTGTAAGAAATATAAAGTTCAATTTTTAATCAATGATGACCCACTACTTGCTAAAAAACTTAATGCAGATGGTTGTCATTTAGGTCAAAAAGATATGAATTTAATCAAAGCCAGGAAGTTACTAATAAATAAAATCATTGGAGTCACCTGTCACAACTCTATTGGTTTAGCAAAGAATGCTATTGAGGCTGGTGCTGATTACTTGGCTTTTGGAGCATTTTATACATCTAAAACCAAGATAGTTAAATATAGAGCTAGTTTAAAAATATTAAAATCTGTTAAAAAAATAACAACTCTGCCAATTGTTGCTATTGGTGGTATAAAGTTCAATAATTATAAAAAACTTTTATTGAATAAAGCAAACTTTTTAGCTATTTCAGGCTACATTTGGAATAATAAAAAATATAAACCATTAGAAGCTATTAAAAAATTAAAATGAAAATATACGCAAGTGAAATTAGAGTTGGAATGCTAGTTGAATATAAAAGTGATCTTTGGCAAGTTCTTAAAACACAGCATGTTAAGCCTGGTAAAGGTGGTGCCTTTGCACAAGTTGAAATGAAAAGTGTAAATAAAAATACAAAATTAAATGAAAGATTTAGATCTAGTGAGTCCATTGAAAAAGCCTCATTGGACGAAACAAAGTTCAATTATCTTTATGAAGATGAGGCAGATTATTATTTTATGGACCCTAAATCTTTTGAACAAATTAGCATTAAAAAAGAAATTGTTGGAGAAAAAGGAAAATTATTGACTGAAAATTTAGAAGTAAGTATAAGTTTTTATAATGAAAACCCTTTAACAATAGAATTACCCAATCAAGTTACATGTATAATTGAAACAACTGACGTTGCGCTTAAGGGCCAAACTGTTTCTTCTTCGTATAAACCTGCAACTTTAGATAATGGAATAAACATTCAAGTGCCTCCCTTTATTGATAGTGGAGATAAAATCATTGTTGATACCAGAACTATGGAATACATAAAAAAGATATAAATTTTATGCAATCAATATCAGCCAATCTTAATATAATGATCAAGGCTGCTGAAAAAGCATCCAGAGCTTTAATTAGAGATTTTGGAGAAATAGAAAAACTTCAAGTTTCAGTTAAAGGGCCTAAAGATTTTGTTTCTAATGCTGATCTAAAAGCTGAAAAAATAATTATTGAAGAGTTAAAAAAAGCTAGACCTTATTACTCTATCATCAGTGAGGAGGATGGTTCTGAGATAAACAAGGATAAGAATAATACCTGGATTATAGATCCTATCGATGGAACTACTAATTTTTTACATGGGGTTCCCCACTTTGCAATATCTATCGCTCTAAAATCTGGAGACGAAATAGTTTCTGGATTAATTTATGATCCCATAAAAGATGAAATGTTCTATGCTGAAAAGGAGAATGGTGCTTTTTTTAATAATCAAAGAATTAGAGTTTCAAAAAAAAAAGAGCTTAATAGCTGTTTGTTCGCAACAGGTGGTATATCTAAAGATGAAGTTGATCTACCTCTAAGAAAATCTGGAAGTGCAGCCCTTGATATTGCCTATGTTGCCTCAGGAAGATATGATGGTTATTTCCAAAATGACCTCAATCTATGGGATATAGCAGCAGGTATAATTATCCTAAAAGAGGCTGGAGGCATCATTAACGAAATAAACCTTTCTCAAAATAAAAATATCCAAATAAGGGCCTCGAGTATGGCAATTAACGAAAAAATGCTTAAAAAATTAAAGAACTTTTAATTGTTTTATAAAATTCTTTTGCTATAAGTCTCGATATGAAAAAAGACATACACCCAAACTACCACACAATTAAAGTAGAAATGACTGATGGAACTCAATTTGAAACAAGATCAACTTGGGGTAAAGAAGGAGAAATTTTAAAATTAGAAATTGATCCAAAATCCCATGCTGCTTGGACTGGTGGAAAACAAAAGTTAATGGATAAGGGTCGTGTTAGTAAATTCAATAAAAAGTTCCAAAATTTCAGATCAGAAAAGAAAGATTAAATGTCAAACGTACCATTAATGCCTATGGCAACTGCTGTTTGGTTAGTAGAAAATACTACACTAACTTTTAAACAAATTGCGAAGTTTTGTAATCTACATGAAGTTGAAATTCAAGGTATTGCAGACGGTGAAGTCGCAAAGGGAATTATGGCATATAATCCAATCATTTCAGGCCAACTTACTAGAGAAGAAATTGAATTAGCTTCAAATGATGAAAATAAAGAACTACAGATTAAAAATACGGACATCGAAATATCAACAGAAGATAAAAAAATTAAAAAATATATACCTTTGTCTAAAAGACAAGATAAACCAGACTCAGCATTATGGTTGATTAAACATCATTCTTTATTAAAAGATTCTCAAATTGCAAAATTAGTTGGAATTACCAAAACTTCAGTTACTTCAATTAAAAATAAAAGTTATTGGAATTATAATAATTTAAATCCTAAAGATCCTGTTGCATTAGGTCTTTTTTCTCAAAAAAATCTAATTGAGGCTATTGAAAAAGCTGAAAGAAGAATAAAAAGAGAAAAAAAAGAAAAAGAGAAAGCAAAAAAGTCCAGAGAAGTTTCAAATAATGAATAAATTTAATAGACATCAAAATTTTATAGTGATAATTAATCTTTTTTAAAATATTTATGAAAATAGAAGTTAAAGACAATAATATTGAACAGGCTCTAAGGGTGCTTAAAAGAAAACTTCAAAGAGATGGTTTTTTTAAAGTAGTGAAATTAAAGAGTGTTTACGAAAAACCTTCTGAAAAGAAAAAAAGAATATTACAGGAGAATATTAAAAGAGTAAAAAAGCTTAACAAGCTTAAAAATAGAATTTAAATATTATCGCGGGGTGGAGCAGTCTGGTAGCTCGTCAGGCTCATAACCTGAAGGTCGGCGGTTCAAATCCGTCCCCCGCAACCAATCTTAGCAACACTTTTGTAGTACAAGAATTATTTTAAATTAAAGAATAATTCATTAATTGAAAATTTTTCTTTTATTATATTTGCACTTTTAAAACTTTCCTTTTTTTTATGAACAAATATTACATTATTTTCTTTTTGAGATGGGTCTATTCTCGAGTCATGATCAGAAAATATAATTATTTCAAAATTTTTAAATTCAGAAATCATTTTAAGATTTTCAAAAAATTCATCTAAATATTTTATTAAACAAATTTTTTCTAAACTATGCTGCAATCTTTTTTCTTTAATAGACATATTGTTAAAATTGGTAGCTTTGTTTCCGTCATATTCACAATTTTTTTTAAAACCATAAGGTATATGTGGAATTAAAATATGAGAGAAAAATAAAGTAGATGTTTTATTATTTTTAATATTTTCAAAAAGTTCATTAAATAAATATCGAATAGAGGCTTTTTCTCCAGCTGGATCAAGCCTTGTATCTATGGCTCTTATTTCAACAAGAATTCTCCAAATCAAATGACTTAGCACTGATCCATTATTTCGATAATTAGAAACATAGTTAGTTAATTTGGTATCTTTAAATCCATCTAAAAAAGTTAAATTTTTATTAAATGGATTAAATTGATTGCAAATTATAACTTTTGGGTGATCACAAAAATTCATATACATCGACTGTTGGACCACAATATTTTTATTATTCTCAAGATCAAAAAATTTATTTTCTATTAAATCTTTTACTATGAAATAATTTTTTGATTTTTTTAAAAAATGAGTTTTTTTTTCTATATCAATATTAGTATAACTCTGTTTATTTGTTATAAAATTAAGAACCGAAGATAAAGATTGATCCGTGCTTTTAAATAATGAGAATGCATTTGTGTAAATATCAAATTTATTTTTTAAAAAAAAATTTATAATATGTTTATTTATATATTCACCATTTTTGATTTTTGAATCTAAACTATTTAAGCCTGACATTTCATCAAAAATAAGTACTATTTTTTTATTTATGTTATCTTCTCTAACTTCTTGTTTTTTAAAAGATAAATCTGTAGTAGGAAAATTAGAAAAATTTTTTGAATTTTCTATTATATTAAAAATAAAAATTGTGATTAAAAATGAAAATAAAATTTTTAAACCATTTTGTTTTAATGAAAAAATAAATAAACTTAAAAAAATTATTATTACTATCGAGAAGTAAACAGACCTATAATAGGGTGTGAAGGTATATATAAATGTAAAATCTTGAGAAAAAATCCATAAACCCAAGTTTTGATCAATGGAATAAAAAGTAATTAGACTTATCCAAATATATATTACACTTGAATATGTTTTTATATTCAGTCTTAATATTAGCTGATGGGCTAAAATTGGTAGGACTATGAATAATATAGATAAATTAAAAAGGTCAGTTATTGCTAAGTTTGATTTAAAAATCCAAATTGGAAAAATACTTACAACGCCATAAATATTATAAAATTTCGTATTCATAAAGAATTCTTTGTGAGTCTGCTAATCTATATTTATTTACAATTTTAGTTTTAATTGATAATTCTTTTTCAAAATTTTTTTCTGAGTAATCTAGATAAATATCCTCTTTCGTGGATAGCATATCTTGAACAGTCTCATCTTCTTTAGGTATAAATTCTAAAAGTCCAAATTTTCCAAAGTCAATTATCCAATCAATAAATTCATTAATCGGTACATTCTTACCAATAATAAGATGGTGTTCAATTGCCAAAGCTATTACAGCATTACATTCAAATCTTTCTTTAAAACCTTGTCTTTCTAATTGTCTCCATCCTTGATTTGGACTGGGATTTGAGAGATCAATGAAAAGTGGTAGTAAATTTAAATTATTTTTTTTTGATATTTCATAAGTATTTGATATTGCGTTTATATCAAAATCAACAGCAACAACTTCTTTTGCCCCACTATCTAATGCTATCTTGCTGAATTGTCCATTATTACAACCAAGATCTATCAACTTTTGTGGTTGGATTTTTTTCACGAACTGTGAAACAATTTTTTCTTTTTCAGATAAACTTTTTTCACTATAAGTATTATTTTTTTCATATTTTCCCCAAATTGATTTATTTTTTTTAAACTCTAATTTTGATATCCATGACTTAAATTGGTTCAACATAAATAAATAAGAGGTTTTTTTAAATTTTTTTAATCTATTCTTTTTTTCTCTAGTAGCTTTTGGATTTTTTATATCTTGTTGTAAAAATTTTGATTGCAAAACAACATGGGTAAATACATTAAATGAAATTTTATCCATAAAATTTAAAATTTTATTTAACAAAACTGTATCTAGCCCCTCTATAGATCCTCTGAAAAAATTATTATGTTCTATATTTTTTAAATGTCCTATTAATAAGGGGTTTAAAAAATTTTCACAAAATTGCTTGTAACCATTCCAATATTCACCATCTTCGTATTCTTTTAATGACATGATATCGATGAAAATAGGCCTCCCCTTATAAAATTGAATATTAAAAGCTGAAGAATCTCTCAAAACACAATTTGATTCTAATAAAAATATTTGAAAATTTAAATGGTGAATAGCAGCGTCTTTTAATTGATTAAACGTCCATTCATAAGGATAACTAATAAAACTTATTTTTTTTGCCTTTAAGACAATATCATAGTTTTGAAGTTGTTTTGGATATAGTTTTTTTTCTAATATATCAAAATCTATTAAAAAACCTTTGTCTATCGAATTTTTGAAAATATTTTTTTTCTTTAAATTATTAAAATTTTTTTCTGCTACTTTATTAACTGTTCTTAAGATATTTCCATTTGAATGATAGACGGAACCAAAATTATCTCTAAATGATGAAGACTCTTTAAACGTATCATTTTGCATCTTCGTCTTTTTTTTTATCTTTTTTAAAAAAATCTTTTATTTTTTTCCAATAAATAGTCGCTGTAGTTCCTACTGTTGCTATAGCTCCAATAATTGCTTGAATTATAATACTTCCTGAGCCAGGATCAATATAAGCCTGTGCATCGAACGTTAATAAAAAGAATATAAATAAAAATTTAACCATTGTTATATGTTGCTATAATAATACTTTTACTAAATCAAATTATAAATTTTGCTTTTTTTGTGTCTATTAGAAATGCTTTTACAGTTTCTTTTGTCAATTGATTGAATGACTTCCCAAAATTTTCTATTTTTTCTATAGTTGATGGTGGAATAGTAATTATATGACATCCAAGTTGTTTGGCCTGTAAATAGTTATAGGGTTCCCTAACACTTGCCCAAAGTATTTCCACATTTTTAAATTTTTTTGCTATTGCTATACTTTTTTTAAATTCTGGAACTGGATCTTTTCCAGTATCTCCAGCTCTTCCAGCAAATATAGAAATAATAACTTTAGAATTTTTATTAATTAATTTGAGTATTTTTTTGGTTTGACTAGCAGTGTATACTGCTGTGATATTAAGTTTTATTTTTTTACTATTTAATTCTTTAATAATTCTTCCAGTGAATACTCCTTTTGAATTAACTACTGGAATTTTTACATAAACATTTTTTCCCCATGTGTTTATTTTTAAAGCTTGCATTTTCATATCTTTATACTCATCTGCAAATACCTCAAGAGATACTGGTTTATTATTACATATTTTTAAAATTTTTTTCGAATAGGATTTATAATCTTTGGCTCCAGCTTTTCTCATTAAACTAGGGTTTGTTGTAAAGCCTTTTACTATTTTCTTTTTATTAAATTTTCTGATTAAATCTAATTCTGCAATATCACAAAAAATTTTAGTTTTCATAAAGTTTTAAAGATTTCTAGTTATATCTTCGGTCATTTTTTTTGCATCTGCAAATAGCATTAACGTATTTTCTTTATAAAACAAATCATTGTCAATACCAGCATAACCAGGGGACAAACTTCTCTTTACAAATAATACAGACTTACATTTTTCGACATCTAAAACAGGCATTCCATAAATTGGACTTTGTGGGTCTGTTTTTGCAACCGGGTTTGTCACATCATTTGCTCCTATCACAAAAGCAACATCTGCATTAGCAAAGTCATTATTAATCTCTTCTAATTCAAAAACCTCATCATAAGGTACATTTGCTTCTGCTAATAATACATTCATATGTCCTGGCATTCTTCCTGCTACTGGATGAATTGCATAAGAAACTTTGATATCATTTTTTTTAAGTGTATCTACCATTTCTCTTAAGGCGTGCTGAGCTTGAGCTACAGCCATACCATACCCTGGAACTATTATGACTGAGGATGCATTTTTCATTAAGAATGCTGCATCTTCTGCATTTCCACTTTTGACGGGCTTTTGTTCTTTATTAACTGAGGATGAAGATTGTTCAGTTGCACCAAATCCACCTAAAATAACATTAAAGAAAGACCGGTTCATGCCTTTGCACATTATGTAAGATAAAATTGCTCCTGAAGAGCCAACTAAGGCCCCCGTAATTATTAATGCAGAATTTTCTAATGTAAAACCTATTCCTGCAGCTGCCCATCCAGAATATGAATTTAACATTGATATGACGACTGGCATATCTGCGCCACCAATTGGAATTATTAGTAAAAAACCAATCAAAAAAGAAATAGCTAATAATATCCAAAATAAATTTGAAGATTGAGTTGAACATAAAAAATAAACTACAAATAGTATAGAAGTCAATATTAATGCATTAAGTGGATGCTGACCTTTAAATGTTATTGGAGAGCCAGACATTATTCCTTGAAGTTTTAAAAAAGCAATTATTGAACCAGAAAAAGTTATTGCACCAACCGCAGCACCAATTGACATTTCAATTAAACTTCCAATTTTAATATTTCCTGGCGATCCAAGATTAAATGCTTCTGGATTTAAAAAGGCTGATATTGCTACAAATACTGCCGCTAGACCTACAAGACTGTGAAAACCAGCAACAAGCTCTGGCATAGCTGTCATGGGTATTTTATACGCTATGAAGGCTCCAATTAGACCACCTATTAAGAGAAAAATTAAAACATAAATAAAACCATTTGAAAAATTTCCAATAGACAAAAATGTAACTGATATTGCAATTACCATTCCCAAAATACCAAAAAAATTACCTTGCCTAGATGTTTCTGGCGATGACAATCCTCTTAATGCTAAAATAAATAAAACACCTGAAATAAGATAAAAAACTGCTGATAAGTTTGCTGATATCATTTCTTACCTTTTTTTTTTTATACATGGCAAGCATTCTTTGAGTGACTAAAAAACCTCCAAAAATATTTATTGCTGCTAAAGATATTGCAAAAAATCCAAAAATACTTGAGGTGTTAAAAATATTTTCAGAATTTCCAGCTAATCCGGCAATGATGGCTCCTACTATTATTACTGATGAGATTGCATTTGTTACAGACATTAGAGGAGTATGTAATGAGGGTGTTACACTCCAAACAACATAATATCCAATAAAAATTGAAAGAATAAAAATACTTAATCTGAATATAAAGGGATCTATTTCCATAATTTTATTTAATTAATGTTTTTTCTATTATTTCATCTTCTAAATTAATGTTAATTTTTTTATCATCTTTATTGTACAAATTTACAACAAAATTAAACACATTTTTAGCATATAAACTTGATGCAGATATTGGCAACTTATTTAAAATATTTGTTTCACCTATGATTCTCACTCCATCTCTATAGATTACTTTATCTACTTCAGAAAAAGCTGTATTTCCCCCTTGAGCTGCTGCTAAATCATAAATAACAGATCCAGTTTTCATATTTGAAATCATTTTCTCTTTAATAATTACTGGTGCTTTTTTTCCAGGTATTAAAGCAGTGCATACTACAATATCAATTTTTTTTAAAGTTTCACCCAAAAGCTCTTCTTGCCTTTTTTTAAAATCCTCTGAAGCTTCTTTTGCATATCCTTCTTCTGTTTCAAGATTTTCTGTACCATCGACTGTTAAGAATTTTCCACCTAAACTTTCAACTTGTTCTTTAGATGCCATTCTTACATCTGTAGCAAAAACAATTGCTCCCATTCTTTTTGCTGTTGCAATAGCCTGTAATCCAGCAACTCCCGCACCAACAACTAAAACTTTTGCAGCTGGAATTGTTCCTGCAGCTGTCATCATCATAGGTATAGCTTTTTCAAAATTTGCAAATGATTCAATAACTGCTTTGTAGCCTGCAAGGTTTGCTTGGGATGAAAGTATATCCATTGATTGTGCTCTTGTTATTCTTGGCAATAATTCTAAGGAGAAAACATTAATATTATTTTTGACTAAATTTTTTATTTTTTCTTTATTATTGTAAGCATTAAACACACCAATCAATGTTTGGTTTTCTTTTATAAGTGAAATTTTATCCTCTGTTAACAAACCTAATTGAACAATTATATCTGCACTTTTTATAATTTCTTTTTCTTCTCTAGATATTTTTGCACCTAGTTCTCTGTATTCATCATCTCTAAAACCTAAATGTTCACCATAATTTTCAGGTAAAGACACTTCAAAACCAAGAGTTATATATTTCTTTGCAATTTCAGGGGTGATTGCAATTCTTCTTTCAATTTTTTGATCTTCTGAAACTGAAACAATTTTCATAAGTAAACTTTATAGCAAGAATATTGCCATTAGAACTAAAACTGCTATAACCGCGACAGTTCCCCACAACACAAATTTAGTGAAATTAATCCAAGCATCTTTATGGTTTTTATTATCCATAAAAATTACTTCTGTCTTGCTTTAAACTTTGGATTGGTCTTATTGATTATATAAACTCTTCCTCTTCTTCTAACTAACTTAGAATTTAGGTCTCTTTTTTTTAGTGATTTTAATGAGCTTTTTATTTTCATAATTTTTTTTTAGCCGGCAATGTCCTACTCTTCCGTGTCTTAAGACAAAGTACCATTGGCGCTGAAGGGCTTGACTTCCGAGTTCGGAATGGGATCGGGTATTACCCCTTCGCAATAATCACCGGCAGGGAACTTATATATAAAAAAAATTCGTTGTAAATAATATATATTACTAAAAAATATACATATTTCCATGAATTTGGGGATAATTTACTGAAATTTAACAAATTAGAGTTAGAATTCATTTTTATATTTTATATTTTAATTTTCATCTATAGATGCATAAAAATTTACAAAATGAACAAAAATAAAATATCAATCATTATTCCATGTAAAGATGAGCGTTTAAGTCTTAACAAAGTTTTAGGTGAGTTAAAAAAGATTCAATTTATAGATGAAATTATAGTAGTTTTGGACAGCACAAAAGACAGGTCTCTAAAAATTGTTAAGAAAAATAAGTGTAAATACATTATTCAAAAAAATAAGGGCTATGGTTCTGCTATAGTTGAGGGTTTTAAGAAAGCTAAAAATAGTTATGGTTGTATATTTAATGCTGATCATTCATTCATACCTAAATATTTAGATGAAATGCATTCTCTATCAAAAAAAAATGATTTTATTTTTGGAACTCGTTATAAAGGAAATTCTGGCAGTGATGATGATAGTCTATTAACTTTTATTGGAAATAAAATTTTTTCTTTTATATGCAGAAATTTTTTAAATATAAGATTAACTGATGTATTATACACATATGTGCTCTGTAACACAAAAAAATTTAATTCTATTAAGTTTAAAAGTTCTGATTTTAGACTGTGCATTGAACTTCCTCACAATGTAAGCAAAAAAAAATTTAAGTACACAGAAATTCCAATGTTTGAGAGAAAAAGATTTGCTGGTACAAAAAAAGTCAACGAATTTAAAGATGGTTTTTTAATCTTAATAGAAATAATTAGAAGTTTTTTTAATAAATAAAATTAATTCTTTTCAATAAAATTTTTAATATATCTTTCCAGTGAAATATTTCCAAATTTCTTAAAAACTTTATTAGATAAATTTAAGCTTGTTAATGCTGAAGCATATCTTTCTCCTTTTCTTGGAGCTAAAAATCTTATTCTAGAATTGAAAAGTTTTGCAACTTCCATAATTGTAAAATTTTTTTTACTAGAGATACTGTAATGTCTACATTTATTTTTTTTCCAGGCATCATAACAGACTTTAACAGTATCGAATATATGTGTAAATTTTCTTGATTGTGTTCCAGGTTTAACAATTGGTAGTGATTTTTTATTTTTATAATGATTTTCGAATATTCCAATTACAGTTGCCATATCTCCTTCACATATCTGATTGGGACCATATATATTATAAAAATAAATTACTTCATATTTCATTTTAAACCAATTTTTTAGATTTTCGAGTAATTCTAAATTTTTAGATTTTGTAAAAGCATAAGGTGATAGATTTTTATCTTTTCCATTGTTGCCTAAAGACGCTGATGTTGCTGAGTAAATAAGTTTAATATTATTTGTTAAACAAAAATTAAAAACTGCGTGAGATCCAATAGAATTTGATTCTAAACACTGATTCATTTTTAAAAAACTTTGATAAATTCTAGCAAATTCCCCAAAATGAAAAATAGCATTAATTTTGTTTCTGTTAAATTTTAGTATTTGAGAAATATTTTTTGTGTTACCTTTTTTATAAATAACTCTATTATTTTTAATATGGTTTTTTTTTGTTCCAGAAGAATAGTCATCAATACTTATAATCTTATATTTTGTTTTTTTTAAAAAAAAATCAATAAGATTTGATCCTACAAAACCAGCTCCTCCAGTAACAACTATATAATCTTTCATTTTTTCTCTATTTGGTTTAAATATGAACTATATGTTTCTAAAATT
This sequence comes from Candidatus Pelagibacter sp. Uisw_134_02, assembly GCF_047720265.1. Classification (GTDB taxonomy): domain Bacteria; phylum Pseudomonadota; class Alphaproteobacteria; order Pelagibacterales; family Pelagibacteraceae; genus Pelagibacter. The sequence goes on along the minus strand of NZ_CP159813.1, from coordinate 168,345 downwards.
TGTTTTTTAAAGTTTACGCTTGGGCTCCACCCATATTGTCTGGCTAAAGATATATCAAGAACTTTTCTTCGTGTCCCATTTGGTTTTGACAAATCGTACTCAATTTTAATTCTTTTGTTGGGTAATAAAACTTTTAAAAAAATTTCTGCATATTTTTTTATGGAATAATCTTTTCCACTACCAATATTAATTAGTGAATGCTTTGTCCTAATTTTCATGAAATGTACACATGCATTAGCAATTTCATCTACAAACAATATTTCCCTTTTGGCTTTTCCATTGCCCCAAAGTAATAATTTTTTTTTATTTGTTAATTTAATATTGTGTATTTTTCTTATTAACGAAGGTATGAAATGTGAATTTAGAGGGTGATAATTATCATTTGGACCAAATGTATTTGTTGGCATTAAGCACTTGTAGTTAGTTTTATATTGATCATTGTAGCTTTCACACATTTTAATTCCTGCTATTTTAGCAACCGCATAAGCATCATTGGTTTTTTCTAATTTTCCATCCAATAAATACATTTCTTTGATTGGCTGCTTAGATAATTTTGGATAAATACAACTAGAACCTAGAAAAATTAAGTTTTTAATACCGCACTCAAAAGCTGAATGTATTAAGTTTGTTTGTATCATTAAATTTTCATAAATAAATTGAGCTTTATATTTGTTGTTTGAATAAATTCCTCCAACTTTTGCAGCAGCTATAAAAATAAAATCTGGTCTTTTTTTTTTAAGAAAGTCTAAAACTTTTTTTTGATTTAAAAGATTTAGTTTCTTTTTATCTTCTGTTATCAAATTTCTATAGCCTTTTTCTCTAAGTTTTTTTAATATGGCACTTCCAACTAAACCTTTATGGCCAGCAATATAAATTTTTGATTTTTGGTTAATCATTTTTCTAGATTGAGCAACTCAGATCTGACCATTTCTTTTACCAAAGTTTTAATGTCTGTTTTGGCTTTCCAGTTTAATTTCTTTTTCGCTTTTCTTGAGTCTCCTAGAAGTGTATCAACCTCAAGTGGTCTATAATATTCCTTACTACAAGCAACAATACATTTACCATTTTCTGTAAAACACTTGGAATTTTTTCCTTTGCCCTTCCATTTAAATTCGATTTTTAGTTCATTTAAAACAAGTTCTACAAATTGTTTTACTGAATATTGTTTTCCAGTTGCAATTACAAAGTCATCTGGTTTTTTTTGCTGAAGTATTTTCCACATCGCCTCAACATAGTCTTTGGCATGCCCCCAATCTCTTTTAGCTTCTAAATTTCCAAGATATAATTTTTTTTGTAAATTTTTTTTTATTTTACATAAAGCAATTACGATTTTTCTAGTTACAAATGTTTCGCCTCTTCTAGGACTTTCGTGGTTAAATAATATACCATTAGATGCAAAAATATTATAAGCCTCTCTATAATTCACTGTTATCCAATGAGCATAAACTTTGGCCACACCGTAGGGACTTCTTGGATAAAATGGTGTGTTTTCATTTTGTGGAGTCTCTAAAACACGACCAAACATCTCTGAGGTTCCAGCTTGATAAAATTTAATAATTTTTTCATAGCCATGAAATTTGATGGCCTCTAATATTCTTAGTGCTCCAATAGCGTCTGCGTTAGCTGTATATTCAGGCACTTCAAACGAAACTGCTACATGAGATTGAGCTGCTAAATTATAAATTTCCGTAGGTTTAATTTTTTTTATCAGAGAAGAAACTGATATTGAGTCAGTTATATCACCATAGTGAAGTGTAAAGTTTCTATTTTTTTCAAATGGGTCTTGGTAGATATGATCAACTCTTCCAGTATTAAATGATGAAGATCTCCTCTTAACACCATGGACTATATAACCTTTGTTTATCAGAAATTCAGATAAATATGATCCATCCTGACCTGTGACTCCAAAAATGAGAGCAATTTTTTTCTTAGCCATAGTTTACTCTTATATAGTTTTTTTATATATATAGTCAAAAGATTTTCTCAGAGGCATCTTAATTTTAAATACTTTATGGAATCCTTTTGATTTCAAATAATCATGAATATCTGAATATTTGTAATTTTTTTTTATCATGTTGTCATAATGATGCTCAAAATAGATAAATTTTATCTTTGATATCTTCTGTTCTAAACCTTTTAATACTTCAAATTCATAACCTTCAGTATCTATCTTTAAAATATCTATATTATTAATTTTTTTTTTATCAATAAAATCAGCCAATTTAATTAGTGAAATTTTTGTTTCTCTAATAGTTGATTTATGTTTTAAAAAAAAAAGGATAATATTTTATTTTTTTTTTTATAATAAGAAGAATTTAAATCAATAATATTAAAAGTAGACGAATTGCTATCAGGTAATTCATAAAAAATATTTTCTTGATTTGAGCTTCCTATTCCATAATTAAAAATTTCAATATTCGTTGAGTAAAATTTTTTTTTTATTTTTTTAATTTTAAACTGAAGTTCTTCAAAAGTTTTTGGACTTGCTTCAAATGAATAAATATTCTTAATTTTAAAGAAACTTAAAAAGTCTTGGATCGTTTCTCCTTTGTGAGCACCAATATCAATCAATATATCTAAATTATTATTTAAATTATTCTTGAAAAAAAAAATTATCTTTTTTTTATAAAAAAAATCTACTATTTTTAAAATTAGATTAAATAAAAATTTCACTATTTCTTTCTATAATAAATATTAAAATTATTCATATTTTTTAATTTAACATTCATATCGTTGCACTTATCATTATTAATCATTACTAAACATTCATTAATGTTAGTAATTTTTTTAAATATACTAAAATTCTGTTCTTCTGATCTATAAAAAGCTTTGGTAAAAATATTATAATTGTATACATGATACTCTTTATAAATTCTTGAAACATTTCTTGATGAAAAAATAACTAAAGTTAAAATAATTAAAAAATAAATTCTTTTCTGTAATTTTAATTTATTAATTGAAAACCTACTTATCAAAATAGCAATCGGTATAAAAAATATTAATGCTATTAAATGATACCCACCATATCTTAATGCTGGATGAAAATAAAACCACTCTATAATTAACAAAATTAAAATTGAATATAAAAAATAAAACTTTGGCTTAATATTTTTTTTTTTATTTTTTGTATAAAAAGCAAGATAAGTAATTAAAATCAAAAATAATAATCCTAATAAAAAATCTGAAACCTTATTAAAAAAATATTCATCTATCCAATTTGAAACCCAATTAAAATTTTTAATATATGTCTCGGGGTTTTCTACTCGGAATGTTGGACCAGCACCTGCTTTTGACCATTGTTGATACCAATTGTGCATTAACTCAACTTCACTCAAGGGTATTGACCAAGAAAAACTATCAAAACATAATATTTTAACTGGATATATTATACACCCAGTATTAAAAAAATTAATAATAAACAAAAAACAAATCATTAAAAAACATAGATATAAAACCTTATGTTTAATAAAAAAAATTACTGAAACTTTATTTGCTAGCAGTATTGTTAAAAGTGGAAGAAACAATAAAGTATAAAGAATATAAAAAGGTTTTAATGAAATAATTAAAGAAATAACAATAAACAACTTTAATAAATGATTTTCATTAAAATTGTTTTTTAGATTAATATAGTAAAATAACTCGATAACTAAGATAAATATTAATACCATTGCAGATCTATCTGTGCCATGCTCAGCTAATCTATAAAAGAAAACGTTGATAAATAAGAAAGATAATAAAGATAAATATAAAACAAAATTAATTTCATTTGATTTTATGCATTTTTTAATTCTATCGAGTAAAATCAAATTACCAAAGCCCATGAAAAAAACTGGCGATAAATTCAGTAAATATAAATCTGATTTTGGAAGATTAAATAATGACGACAGATAAAAAATTGATGAATGAGTTCTAAAACCATGATTAAAATTTCCTAATCCAATAACATTTGAAAATTCTGTTATTAAATGAGTATAAGGAAAATGATAATAAGGAAAATCATCATGATTCTTTGCAGAAAGAATAAAGAGAATAAATACTGAAAAAATAATTGTGAGAATTTTTATATCCTTTTTGAAAATTTCATCATTTTTATTAAAATATAAATTCATTAATCCTAAAATTAAAATAACTAAATTAAATATTTGGGTATGAGCAATAAAAAAATTTGATATATATGAAATTAGTATAAGTAAAAAAATTCCAAAAATACCTATATATCCAATTCCAATATTGTCATCCTTTATAAAATATTTTTTTAATAATAGGCCGTATCCAATGATTGAAAAAATAATAAGCCAATAATATGATAAAAGAATTAAAAACGAATGCATTAAATCAATTATCCTTTAAAAAATTAGAAAATAATTTTGTAATAAAAAAATCATAATCTCTATAATAATTAATATTATTTATTTGATAAATATCTTTTATGAAATTATGAGCCTCCATTCGTCTTAACCACCATTTTTTTGAAAATTTTTTACTATTAGACATTATTCCATCACTCACTTCTCTATAAAATGTTAAATAATCATCAATGATCAAATAATCTTTTTTTATTTTTTGTGAAAAAAAATTTATTTTTAGATCAATCTCAACTCTTGGATAATTTGTAAATAAATTTACTTCAAGGCACTCTTTAAAAAAATCTCGTCTTAAACTTATTCCACTAGTTGGTATTGTTGATGGCCAAATATATTTATTAGTTTTATTTTTTATTTTTATTGGTTCTATATTTTCTTTTTTTTTTATCCTTGGAATATCAAATAAAGTTTTTAATTTTTGATTTTGTAAAAATTTTTGAACAATCACATTAACTTTTCTTGGAATAAAATAATCATCACTATCTAAAAAACAAATTATCTCACCTGATGAAATTTTAAAAGCCTCAATAAGAATATCCGTTTGATTTTCTGCTGCAATTAAACTAACTCTTTTTTTTACTTTAGTATTAATTTTATCTGAATATGATTTAAGAATATTCAAAGAATTATCTGTTGACATATTATCATAAACTATAATTTCAAGATTTTTATACTCTTGGGTAAGACATGAATTAATGCATTCTTCTAAATATTTTTGCTTGTTAAAATTTGAAATTAAAACTGAAACTTTAGTATTATTCATTAAATCAAAATTTTGTTATTTTCTTTTTTACAAGATGGTATATTAACAGATACATTATAACATTTACTGTTAATCCGGTTAATAGAACTTTTGTATCATTAAAATATTTGTAAAAAATTAAAAAAATTATGAAGTTGAATAAGTTAATTAAATTAGCAGAAAATGAATTAACTATTTTTTGATCTAATATTTCTGAATTTATAAAAAATTTATAAATTATTTGATGTAAATGTTTTTGGTCAGGCATATGTATTTTTTTTTTTAAATTTGATCTTCTTACTATAGAAAACAAATTTTCAAATGCTGGATACCATAACAAAAGACAAATTAAATAAGGTGAGACTGACTCATTTTTAAAAGAAAATTCTAAAACAAAATATGCCATATAAAATGATATCAAGTAAGACCCAGAGTCACCTAAATATAATTTTCCAAAAAAATTAAAGAAATAAAGAATAATCAAAAATATTAGTAATAAAATAATATTAAAGTTTATAATTAAATCGTGATTATTAGATAAGATTAGTAAAAAAATGCAAACCAAAATATAATAGCCAATTACAAGTGTATTGAGGCCATCTAAAAAATTACTACCATTCACTAAAACTAAAATACAAAAAGTTGTAAATATTATCGATACAGTTTTAATAGACAATAATTCATTTAAAAAATTAATCCTTAAATCTATTAAAGATAAATCCACAAAGGTAATAAAACTGATAAATATTATTAATTGAAATATGATCCTCATTGTTGGAGATGAAATTTTATTATTGTCCGAAAATATACCTAAGGTTAACAATAAAAATCCAAAACAGTTTAGATACATTAAATCTTGAAAAAAAAATAACGCACATGTAAAAATTATAATGCCGCCACATAAAGGTGGTGATTTATGAATATTGTGAATTAATTTTTTATGATTAGAGTATGTTTTGTCATCAATTAATATTTTATTTTTCGTAAAAAAATATAAAAAAAAGTAAGTAATAACAAGGCTAGTTATTGCAACTAAAAAAAAGTTGTCTACTTGGATCATAAATATCTTTTCAGAATAAAATTTAAGCTCAGTACAATCGTTAAAAATATAGACTGTAAAATATTAAATTTTAAATAAGTATTATAAACTTTATATGCATCTTGTAATTTTTGCACCGTGGAACTTGACAATGAATTTTGTGTTTTTTTCCAAGACACTAAAATTGAATTCATTCCAAGCATTTTAACTTTTTTTTTCGATAATATTAACCATAACAAATAATCTTCTTTAGTTTTTAAGTTTTTAAACTTATTCTTTTTTAGCAATTTGTGTCTTACCATAACTGAAGACAATCCAATATTACATGAATATAATAGTTTTCTATGATTTATTTCATTAGGTGCAAAAATTTTTTTGACCACTTTATTTTTAATGTTAACTATTTGATATGATGTGTAGCTAAAATCAATTTTTTTTTCTTTCATAAATTTTAATTGTTTTTTTAGTTTATCTTTATGCCAGATATCATCTGCATCTAAAAAAGCTAAATAAGATCCTTTTGATTTTCTTATGCCTCTATTTCTTGAAAGTCCTACCCCCAAATTTTTATTATTAATTATGATTTTTTTTTTTTTAATTCTTTTTAAAGATTTTATTACATGTGATAAATCTGTTTTATCAGGATCATCATAAATTATTATTACTTCAAAATTTTTATATGATTGATTTTCTAATGAACTGATTGTTTTAAAAAAATAATCTTTTTTTTTATAAAAAGGGATAATGACAGAAATCAAATTTTTCATATTCAAATATCTAAATTATTTTAGTTATTTAATACCTGCCTCTTTTAAAGATAAATATCCAGAAACATATTTAGAATTTTTTTGGAGTCTAAAGGGATTTTTTTTTTGAAAATTTTCTTTTCTAAATATAAAATCTTTTTCTGATGGATATTTGTATTCCATAACATCCTGTCTTAAATATATTTTTTTACCTAAATTAAAATTCCCGAAAATATCACTTACAGTTATAGCTGTATCAACTGTGGCTCTATAATTTTCACATTTACTAAGAAAATAGTTTCTAAGATATCTAATTTTTAAAATTGGTTCCATCGGTTGTGATGCTCCATTATTTAGCACTAAAAAATTCTTTTTCAAAAAAACTTTTAGTTGTACAAAGCTATTAAAAGTTCCCTGGCTCACAATTTTTTTTTTATTCATCATGTTATTTTTATACTTTGTCTCCAAATTTAAATTGATTTTTTGACCATCATACCATCTTAGCCTTGTTTTTTTTCTAATTGAGATACCACTTAAGTTTTCCGAAAATGCATCATGCATGAAATTATCAAAATAAATCGAATTAACATATCTTGACTCAAAAGCTTTTTTGAAAAAATTTTTTCTTAAAAAATCCGAAAAAATATATGCATAACCTTTTTCAATAACATATTTTCTTTCAAACCTAAGAGAACTATCTAATTGTTTTTGTACCATACTCATTTCCATATAATTTTTTTTTTATTAGATCATTTTTAAATTTGTCAGTTATTTTATAATTTGAAATATTTAGTTCATTTTTATCACCCACTAGATAATTATAAGTATTTTGTGTTTTATGTATTTTCAGCTTAGATGCTCCAAACTCTAATTTTTTATTAAACACAGCTATGTCAAGTTTGACATTCTTTGACACTAGTTCATTTAATTCAATTGTTGATGAATCTTTTACTGCGACTCCGATTTCACTATCAAATACTTTGATTGTTTTAATATAGCCAAAAGAATTTTCACCTGCACTAAAAGCTTTATCTCCAGCTTTTTTTACCAATAACAAGTTTCCATTTATTTCAACACCTGAGATGTCTAGACAGTCATTGATTATATTTTGACAAATTATCTTATCAAATTTTAAAGTACCACCATCAACATCTAAAGCATCAGATTGTGAATTTTTGATAACTAAATTATTTATATAGCTATTTGAGTCTATAATATTAATAGCATCTTCTGAGGATGAATTTACAATTGATGTTTCATTTATTATATTTTTTGAATTTATCAAATTAACACCACCATAAAGTTTGTACCCTGTCAAATCAGGATATAGTAAATTCTTAATTGATAAATTTTGAGATTTAAAATTTCCATTTAGATGAATTAATGATCCATTCTTTTTTCCATAACCCAAAATTTTTACTGGATATTTTTTTGTTCCTAAAAAACTCAAATTTGCTTCAGAGAATAAAATTGCATTGTTGTGAAAATAAATTGTTTTATTTTCACCAAATGTAATATTTAAATTTTTTGGTATGTATATATTTTCTTTAATATGAATTTCATCATCAACAGGATAATAAATTTCATTTTCTTTTTTTAATTCTGTTATTTCATTTAATTTTTTTAATTCACTAAAAATTATTGGTTTGTAATACCTTTGTGTTTCATATTTTTTTGATAGATCTACTTCTAAAAAAGTATCATTTAAGTCATACAATAAAACATTTTTCTTAATTTTGTCACATTTTTCTATTTTATAAAAATTTCTACCTTTTATCCAAAGTTCTTCTTCTAATCCATTATTACAAAATAATTTAATTTTAATAGGAATATTTGTTGTAGTTGAATCGTAGTAAAGATTATTTTTTACTAAAGACAATTTGTACTTATGTTGTTTGTTTTTTGAAAGATTAAAATTTTCATAATATTTTATTTTTTCTTTAATATAATTTGCTCTATCGTAAATATTTTTTTTATCAAATACATAAGGTGCTAATCCTATCCAATTAATTTTATCTACTTTTGAAAATTCTGCATAAATTGCATTATTTATCTTTGCTAATTCTTCTTCATGTTTTTTAAAAAAATTATCTAGGAAAGTTTTATCTGTTAGTTTACTTAATGTTAGAAAATATGTTTTGATGAATTCTTCCCTAATTTTATTATCTTTTGTATAAAAAAATTTTAAATACCACTCTTTATTATCACAAATAAATGAACAATTGGGTTTCGGGCTTAAGAAATCATATATTAAAAAATTTTTAAATGTCCCGGCGCCAACATGGGCATCATAACCAATTGGCTCAAATTGAGCAGTAGTTGGATTATAATAAAAGTTAACACTTTTAGATAATGATCCATGATAACTTTCCATCAAATCAGTTACCGCAAAATATTTTGCCCATTTTTTCCAAGCAAATGAATTTTCATACATAAAATCTTTCTCTCTAAAGCTATTAATTATTGAATAAGCGCTAGATAAAAGTTCAGGATTTTCTTTTATCCAGTATTCCTCAGAATGCGCCTCAAAAGCATGTTCAGGAAAAATTTCAGATAAAATTTCGTCTGCATTTAATATTGGTCCATTTCTTTTATTGTGTCTTTCTATTAATTCTTTACTCATTCCCTCTTCAATTACATAAAGTGTTGGCTTAGCTCCATTAATTGATAAGTTTTTAAATAAGTATTTTAACGATATGTTGTTCACTTCTTCTTGTAATTTATGAAACAAATATTCATAACTGTAATTTCTCAGTAAAGGTTTCTGAAGATTAAATTCCTCCATTCCATATATTCTTTTTTCACCTATCACATCTATTTTGTATGAAATTGCTTTGCTATCAAAATGATGGAGCTTTCTAACTCCTTTGGCTCTAATTTTAATTGGAAAACTCTCTTCTAAAATATTGATTTTAGCTTTTCCCATTTTTTTAATAGTTTTTTCATTATGTTCGCTTAAACCATGTCTTATTAATCTTTGACTTTCAATTAATAGAATATTTTTTTGATTTATTGATAAATTAATTAAATCTATATCGTTGCCCATAATTTTAGTCTTTACACCTTTAAATGTAACTATCATGTAGTTTTTTATATTTTTAATATCAAAGCCAGTAGCTTTTTGCTGTTCAGTGTTTATTCTCTCTAAAATTTTTTTTGGTGGATAGGTTTTACTTAATTGGCTTGATTGATAATAAATAACAATTAGTAATAAAAAAGCTAACTGCGTTAAGATCACTACAAAAGAGAGATTTTTGATATATAAAAATATTTTTTTTAAAAAATGTATCTTTTCTTTACTTACAATATTTTTTTTTTTCTTTTTATTAACATTGATATGAATTTTGATCATATAACATTTTTATTCTATAATTTTAGAATTAGAATAAAATGAAATTTCGACACCTTTATCAGGTAAAGTTTCAGACATTTTGAGACAAGCTATGTAGGCTTTTTTATTTTTAAATTCTACCCAAAAAATATGTTGTGAAAGATTTTTTTCAAAGAATGAGGATTTTAAATTTAGATAATTTGTAAATTTTTCATATCTTTTAATTATATCTTCAATTGATAATCTTTTATTGGTTATATTTACTTTTAAAATATTATTACTACCCAAATTAATATTTTCTTTTTCTTTTGTTCTTTTAAATGCAGACTGAATATATAAGATAAAAATTATAACTAATGTACTGGCTGTAGCAATTATAATTTGATTGGCCCCTGTTGCTATACCAACACCAACACAGAAAAATAGATATACCAATTCTTCAGGTTCTTTAATTGCAGCTCTAAACCTTACTATTGATAAAGCTCCCACTAAACCAAGTGATAGTGCCAAAGAAAATTTTACTACACTTATAACTAAACATGTAATTACTGATAATGGGATAAATACATCAGAAAAATAATCTTTATTACTAAGGCTTTGAGAATTAAAAATATAAGATTTTTTAATTAAGTATGACAGTACTGCCGCTGTAATCAATGAGGTTATAAAACTTGATAGACTGATCTCTACAGATGAGTTAAGAAAAAGTTTTTCAATTAATTGAGTATCAAATTTATTTACTGTATTTTCCATTATAAAATATTAAAGTGATATATTAGTTAAACATAAATATCTTATTTTATTGATTATACAATTTTTATTTTATTTTCTTTGTTTTTATATTTAATTAGTTTTTATCTTATAAATTGATATTTTTGACTTATTGCTATTATTTAAAAATATTAATAACTTTAAAAACACATCTACCAAAAAATATAAGCAATAAATCAAAAATACTTTGTTTATTATCAAGTCTGATTTTTAATTCCATCATTAATCTATCAAAAAATCCTAACGTACTAGAAAATCCACCATCTCTAAATTTACCCAATACTTCTGTTCTTGATGTTCTAACTCCAAAAAAAATATTTTTTTTTATTAATCTATAAAAAAAATCATAATCATTTGAGTGTCTATATTTTGTGTTATACAGACCAATTTTATTATGAACTTTTTTTTTAATAAAAAAACCAACAGAGTGCGAGGGATAGATATTAAACCTCCATCTTATTAACTCTGGTCTAAAACCTGAATATATTTTTTTTTTTAATACAGTTCCAAATACATAGTCAATTTTATTATCTGAAATAAAATATTTATTGATTATTTTTAAGGCATTGGGATAAAAAACATCATCAGAATTTAATATTGATATAATCTTACCTTTTGAATTTTTAATCCCTTTATTCATTGCATCAAAAATACCCTTGTCTTTTTCGCTTAACCAAAAACCTATTTTTTTTTCATATTTTTTAATTATTTTAAGAGTTTTATCTTTGGACTGATTATCAATTATTATTATTTCATAATTTTTAAAACTTTGTTTGAAAATACTTTTCAAACATCCTTCTAGATATTTACCAGAGTTATGCGTTGCAATAATAATCGAAATTAATGGTTTTTTGTGATTACTAAAAGATTTTCGATCTTTTTTTTTTTTAAATCACTGTTCTTTTTAGTATTCTTTTTTAAAGTTTTGCTCACTATGACAAAAAATCTAGTAATCTAATTATTTTATATTAGGTTAGTTTAAATTATAAAAAATAACTTTTATATTAAAAATAACTTTTAACAATAAATTTATTTTATATAAAAATATTTAAGATATGATTTTTTTAGATCACTTATTAAATCTTGGTTTAAAATGATATTAATAAGAAAGTCATAAACTATCAATCAAATTTTCATATTTATTAACACATTCTTTTACTGAAAAGTTTGTAAGATTTTTTTTTGCATTTTTTGTTTTTTCTAAAAATAATTTATCATTATTCAAAAAATTCAAAATTAAAGATGATAAGTTTTCAACTTTATTTAAATCAAACAGATATCCATATTTATTGTTCTTTAGAATATCAAATACTCCACCATGACTTTTTGAACAAACTACTGGAACATTATGATTTAAAGCTTCAACAACTGAATTCGGAAAACCCTCAAAAAATGAACAATTTATAAAAAGGTCAGATTCTTTTAGATATTTTTTTACATCTTTTTTAAAATTCAAAAATTTGATTTTATGTGATAATCTGTTTTTAGAAACGAAAGCGTTTAATAAAATTTTTTGAGGTCCATCTCCAATTATTTTTAAAATAATATTTTTATCTTTAATAAAATTGATCGCTTTCAATAAATATAAAATATTTTTTTCCCTGGAAAGTCTCGACACAGCTATTAAGTTTTTAATTTTTCTATTTTTTTTTTTTTTGAAGAATTACTAGGTATAAATGATGGAGAAAATATAGTATGAACTCTCAGTCCTATAATTTTTTTAAGATCTTTCGATGATTTAGTTGAATTTGTAACAATTGCATTTGCTTTTTTATAAAAAAAAATAATCAATAGCTTTATAAATTTTTTTTTAATAAAATCTAAAATACTAAAGTAAATGTCTAATTCCTTTATTGCTGTTCTTTCAGACACTATTAACTTTAGTTTTTGAATATTTGAAAAAAAAATTAAACTTAAAACATTTGTATAATGAATATTTGAAATAAGAATCTTTTGAGTATTTGTCTTTTTGATCAAAATATTTCTAATATCTTTTATAGCAAAAATTAGTTTACTGTAATTTAGCTCATAGATTTTAATTTTTTTATGTTTTAACTCTCTTTTAAATTGACACTTTCCTAAACAAATAATATTTTTATTATATTTTTTGTCATCTAATTCTATAAGGATCCTTTTAATAGATTGTCCCGCTCCATAAGTAAAAACAGGTAATAAAAAAAAAATATCTTTTTTCATTTTAAAACTTAAATAACTTGTCTATATAAATATTTTTCTCACCCATAGAGAAATGATGTATCCCTTTTAACCTTAAATTTTTACCAACTTGAATTTTTTTTACTATAGTTTCTTGATAATCTTTTATAGTTAATTTTGTTATTTTATTTAAATTTAATCCATGACCATATTTTTCATAAATATTTATCTGGGAAGGTCTCATTATTTCACCTTTTTTGTTATAAAAGATCTTTCCTGCATTTCTAGCAATTCTGGAGTCTATTATTACTGGATTTTTTTCATGTGGAATTAATTTATTAAAATTATTATCAACAACTTTATAAATATATAATTCAGAATTATGATCAGAATATTTATCCACTGATTTATTGCCAAAAAGCCATTTATTGCCCTTTCTATCTATAAAAAAATTTAAATCTACCCAACTTTCATTTTTGAAAATAGTCTTATGTAATTTCCATTTCTTTGGAAATTTTTCGCAAATCCATATTTCAACTCTTTTATTTTTAGCAGTTTCAGGAATCATTAATATTTTTTTTCCAAACTTAAAAACATTTGGATATGAGAGGTGGTAACTTTTATTGATAATTTCTTTTATATCTTTTAATTTATTATTTTTTATTTCTGCACAAGTGATTTTTCCTTTCATTTTAAAAATATTAAAATTTTCAAAAAATAAATAATCTTTTTTGTTATGTCTTAAATAAAATGGATCTGCCCAATATTCATAAAATGGAGATTTAAAAATTGTATTGTTTTTATTATTTTCAAAATTTTTTAAATTTAAACCTTTGATTTGACATATTTTCCACTTATTAGTTAATAGATTGACTGGAAATAAAAATCTTATCATTTTTTTAAAAATAAAATATGGGTATTTTTTTAAGATATATACTATTAAATTATAAAATTTAGGATTTCCATAGTATCTAGTTTTAAGTGTTACTTTCGATTTTTTTAATTTAATGTAATTATTATCATATAATTTCTTTATATTTTTTAGAACAATTTGAATTGATTTTTCTTTTATAAAGCTCTCATTATGTTTCCAAAAAAATTTAGTTCCAAAATATCCCTTATCAATTATAAATCCACCATCTAAGATTGTATTAATTTTTTGCAAAGTTACTCCTGTGGTTGGGAAATTAAAATATGTTTCCCAAAAACCTGGTGCAAGACCTCTAACAAAATCATTATCTCCATGATGCAATGACCAAATTCCATGTTTTGCTGACTTAAGTATATTTCCTTTTATGATACGAAAATCTCTTCTTAAAATTAAATCCAAATTAAAATTTTTAATTTTTTTAATGTCGTTGAGGCTAAAATAATCGCTATAAGTTTTTTTAACTGAATAAATTTTTATTTTAGGTATTTTTTTAAATAAATTATTATTTTTATTTTTATTTTTAGTATTTTTGAATTTTTTTTCAACTAATCTGATAATTAAATTAAGAAATGAGTTTAATATATTTCTCTTTAAATAATTTTTACTTATATATTTTTGTGGTTCATAAAATATTGCCTTAATTTCACAATACTTACTGTTAATTAATGAGTTAAATAGTTGATATTCCCAGTCTTGTAGTTTTCTATCTGGATTTATTAATAAACCAAGTTTTATTTTTTTTTTCATTATTTTGTTTTATTTTAAATAGATTAATTCATTTATTATTAAAAATAGATATAATTTATATTTAACAGTTTATAAATGAATAAAAAAATTTTGCATTTAAATTTTTCTGATGATGGAGGTGCTGCTATAGCAGTTATGAGAATTCATAATGCTCTAAAACAAAACAATTTTAAATCAACAGTTTTAGTGGCTGAGAAACTTAACAAGTTTGATGATGTTTTTTGTAATCAAAATAATTTTGATAAATTTATTTGGAAACAAAAAAAAAAATTTCTAGAAATTTAAAATTTTTATTTAAAACTAAAAATAAAAACACACATACTATTAGTTTTTTTGATTCTAACATTTTTGATCAGATAGATCATTTCAATCCTGATATTGTTAATATTCATTGGATAGGAAATGAGTTTATAAGTTTAAAACAAATTTCAAAAATAAAAACACCTATAATTTGGACAATGCACGATATGTGGCTCTATACAGGTGCTGAACATTATACCTCTGATGAAAGATTTATTTATGGCTACTACAAAAATAATAGAGACAAACTGGAAAAAGGTTTTGATATTAATAGATGGGTCTGGAATAGAAAAAAGAAATACTTAAATAAAAATATTAAAATTATATCTACTTCTAACTGGCAACACCAGAATGCAAAAAAGAGTCTTTTACTTAAAGATAGGGATGTGTTTAAAATACCCTTGCCGATAGATACGAGTGTATGGAAACCAATTAACAAAAATAATGCTAAAAATTTACTTGGCTGGAAAAACGATAAAATTTATTTTTTATTTGGATTCTCTGATTACGCAAGAAGAAATATTAAGGGTTTGGATATAGCTTTAAACTTATTTGATAAGTTTAATGAAGCAAATAATGACAATTGTATTTTAAATATTTTTGGGGAAATTGATAAAAAATATATATCCAAAAAAAATATTAATATTTTAGGAAATATAAATGATCAAACTAAATTAAGGACAATTTACTCAGGGTCTAATTTACTATTAAATCCAAGTCGTATTGAGTCCTTTGGTCAAATTGCTTTAGAGGCTCTTGCATGTGGCTTGCCGATATTAATAAATCAAAATACTGGCACAAATGATTTAATTTTGTCTGATGAGATGGGATATAGTCTAGAAAATGAAATGAATTTTAATTTTAACTCTTTACTAAAATGGTTTAATCAAAACTGTATAAATAATAACCAAGATTTTATACATAATAAAATAAAAGAAAATTTTTCTTATTCGAAAATAGCGAATGAATATAAAGAACTAGTAAATAAAATATTCTAAAATTTATTTTTTTTAATTTTATCAATAATTTTTAAAGTCTGTAAAGCTATATTATTGTTTCTTATAAAATTCACTTTTTGTAACAAAACATTCATAATCATTTTTTTAAGTGGATCATTATTGAAATTTAAAAAACTTATTTTATTAATTTTATGAATTTTAAATTTTTTGTTTAAATTATAAGAAAAATTAAAATCTTTATTATTAGCTTTAAAAGAAAAAATTAATTTTCCTTTTAAGCTGTCTTGAATTTTAAGAAAGTTTATATTTTTAATTGAAAAATTGTTTAGTATTAAATATAGATCATGATAAAAAAGTCTAAATATAATATTTTTTTTATCTATATCTAACTTTTGTCTAATAATATTATTAATATTTAAAATTTTAATTTTTTTATTTTTAAAATTTTCAATATCACTTACATAAATTTTTGTTTTGTTTTTTTTCGATAAATCTAATAATTTTTTTGCTTTTTTAAAATTTAAACATAGTGGTTTTTCACAAAAAACATTTATTTTATTCTCAATGAAATATTTTGTTATTTTGTAATGACTTGAGTTATTCGTTAATACGAAAGCCCAATCAATATTTTTTTTAGAAAGTTTTTTATAAGAAGTTTTTGAATCGATTATTTCAATAATTTCACCTAAATCATTTAGAATATTAATAACTTTCTTTCCCCATTTACCCCTCCCAATAATTAAAAACTTTTTTTTATTTATCACTTTCTAGTATCTTATAGATTTTTTTAGCAACACCAACCGAGGTATTCCACTTTCCAGAAAATATTGAAATAAATTTTTTATCAATTATTTTAATATTATTTACCCTTTCATCAGTTTTTTCTTTATTAATTTCAATTGCCCTTGTCACAAATGAAGTTGAAACAAATTTTGCTTTTTTTAAAAAGGGAAGGTATTTTTGACCATTTTCAATGAATGAGTCAAATTTTGAATGACTTAATTTTTTAATATACCCTTTTTTTAAATATTTTTTTTTAAAACTTTTAAAATTTGGATAATAACCTCTGCAAATTTCAATTTTAGAATTTTTGTTATCACTTAGTAAATGATAATTTGTATTTAACAGGGGATCTACACAAACAAATTTACCATCAAGAACTATAAAACTTTTATTCTTGTATATTTTAGGAAGTTTTATCAGAATTTTCTCAATTAATTCGTACCTATATTTTTTTTGAGGTTTAATACCAATTGATTTTAGAACATTATTATTTTGATCATATGCACAAATAATCACCTTATCATATTTATTAAGATTCCTTTTTTTTAATGTTTGATTTGTAAAAATTTTAATGTTTTTAGATTGTAGTTTCTTTTTAAAAATTTTTTCACAAATATAATAATTTAATATTTTTTCATCACAAATAATTGATCCTTCTACTTTTTCGCTAAAATCTAAGCTTTCTATACATTTATATTTTAATTTATTTTTTTTTAAAAAACTTAAATAAGTTTTAAATGAAGTTTTTGAATTTATCTTGGCAATGCCATAATAATTATCAGTTGTTCCAAATATTTTTTTATTAAAAAAACTTTCAAATTCTCTCTTATGCAGTTTTAATTCATTAAAAGTTTTTTGAGATCTTGGATAATGAAAGCCTAAGTGATATCTCATTTGGTTGTACCTTGAAGCTCCTTGAAATATTTTTTTTTGAATTTCGAATAAATCAACTTTATATTTTTTTGATAATAAAATTGATACTGAATTACCAAAAAAACCCGATCCTATAACTGCGATTTTTTTCATATTATATTTAAAGTTTACTTATATTTGCCAGATTTCATTCGATAAACAAACATCCCCAACTCAATAATGCCCCAAAAAACTTTTAAGTATTTGTTATAATGTGATTTACCTATTTTTCTTTCATTTAATATTACTTCAAACTCTGAAATTAAATTTGCACCTCTATTTATTGCCATAGGTATAAGGTATCTATGATCATTCTTAAACCATGGCAAGTTTGAAACATATTTATATCTATATGCAACATAAGGGGCCCTATAAGTTGTTATCTTTTTATGAAACATTATTTCAAAAATTAAATCATATACCTTTAGACCAACACTCAATATAGCTGGGGCTTTCCTATTTTTTCTTACTCCTATTATAACATCATTTCCTTTTGATATATTGTTTAAAAAAGTAGGCAAATACTTTGGATCATCTTGGAGATCTGTATCCATAGTGATAATAAAATCTCCTGTACTTTCATAAAAAGCTTTTTTAAGGGCACCACTCTGGTAACCTTTGTGATCTAACTTAAATAAATTAAAAACAATCGAAGAGCTATTAGACGCAATATATTCTTTGCAAAATTCATAGCTTCCATCATCTGATATGTCGTCTACTAAATTGACCTCATAATTAAAATCTTTATTTTGTAATAAATTTTTTTCTATTAAAGGAAGAAGCAAAAACAAGTTTTCTTTTTCATTATGAAAAGGAAGAGCAAGACTAATTTTCATTATTTATCTAATTTTAATTTTTTTTTTATAAAATTACCTAAGATAATGAATAAACTAAATACTAAGAAAGCCAATAATAAATCAGTAGTAACCGATAAATCTAAGCTTGTTGATAGATTATTTTCTAAATTTTTATAAAATGAATTAAAAAAATTAATTATTAAATAATGAGGCAATAAAGAGCCTAAAAATTTACTAAGTAAATAATTTTTAAATTTAACTCCAATAAATAATGGGAAAATATCTATAACTTGTACCGGTATTCCAGGAAATAGCCTCAGTAAGATTAGATAGTAAAGTTCATTTTTCTTAACTAATTTAGTTATTTTTTTTTGATTGATTTGCTTGAACGTTCTTTTTTTGAAAAAATTTTCTTTAAATATTTTTTTATAAAAAATAAAAATGATAGCAACACCAATAGTTTTTGAAGCAACCAGTAGCAAAGTTCCATTTAAAGGATCAAATAAATAAGCTGCCAACATCATAGTGGGTAGGCCAAATCCTAAACAAATCGTCCATAAAATTGAAAAAATAAAAAAAACTAGAAATAAGTTAAAAATATTATTTTCGATATAGTGATCTAATTTATCTTTATTAGTTATTAAAAAATTAACTATTTCTTCCTTATTGAATTGAAAATCAAAAAAAAAACTAAAAAAAAAAAATATTAATACCAGGTAGCATAAGGCTATCATTATTTTATAATTAAATAATCTAATTAGCTTATGCATAAATGTTATTTTATTCTTTTATATAATGTATTAATAGACACTCCATCTACTACAATATCATTTAATATAATAAAATCATTTTCTGAAAATTTATATTTTGGCTTTTGTGTATATAAATAATTAGTTATTAAATAATTGGCTTCCAAAGGATTATCAACAAAATGAAGTTTTTTTCTATCAATATCTGGTATTATTAAAGAATGATAAAATATTTTATTAGTACTTAAGTTAAATATTTTAAAAGTTTCTTCTTTTTCATTTTTTAACAAAAATTCTAGATTTTGTTTATAGCTTAAACCCCAATAGTCCATTTCAAATTTTTTATCAAATTTTTTACCAGCTAAAAAATTAAAATATACATATTGATGAGGGTGATTAATTATCATCCAATTTGATATAAAAATTAGTGAACACAATAATAAAGCAACAAAATATTTTTTGTAATTTTTATTTATTAAATAATATAATTCAAAAATTCCAAAAATAGAAAAATATACAATTATAATATTTAGAAAATATAATTGTCTCCAACCATTATATAAAGTTGACTCAAAATAACTAATTACAAAAAATACTGAAAAAAGTATTGATAAACAAAAAAAATCTTTAAAAAAATTATGACTATATCTTTCTCTCTTTTTTTTGATAAAATTGATAAAAAATATAAACAACCCAATAATAAAAAATAAAATATATAATGCTGGTGTTGTAATCAAAATCCATATAAATAAATAACTTTTTGGAAGTTGAGTTGACAAAACATATTCTCCCATAAAAAAATTATAAGTTTCTAGAGGATATTTAGACATTACATTGAATGCCTCTAAAAAATTACTAATTGGATTTGACCATAAATGTGGCCAGAAAACTATTACAAATAAAGATAAAAAAAATATGAACTGTAGTATCAATTTAAAAAAAATTTTGTTTTGTTTTTGATAAAAAAACTGTTTCATTGCCAATGTCATTAATAAAATCATTGGAGTAACTATTCCTAAAATTCTTATATCTATAGCTAGTGCACAGAATAAAGCTGAAAATAATAATGATTTAAAATTTAATCTTTCAATAAAAATAAATGATGAGTGGATACTGAATATAAAAAAAGATAAAAAAATTAAGTCTTTGTTGTTATAAAAACTATTTGCAAATATTCTTGGAGTTAATAATAAAATAATAACACCTAACACAGCTATTATCCAATTTTGAAATCTTAAATTTAATAATTTATAGAATGAAACTAAACTTATAAAAAATACTAAAAATGTTAAAAAATGTTTTAACTGATATTGTTTATGCTTTTCATTAACTTTCAAAATTCTTTCTAATAAAAAAGCAGGAAATTCAAAAACAACACCATAATATTTTATTTTTCCAGAATCATGGAGTTGGTCAATTTTATCATATTTTTTATTTGTTTCTAATGAGAACTTTTTTTTATAATTATTAGTTATTGTTGGGGCAAAAATTTGACCAAGATAATTTGCTGTGACCATGCCCTTTAATCTAGAATTTGGTTCATCCGATGAAACTCCGTAGTCTTTATACGAAAAAACTCCTACAATAAAAATTATGGAAAATAATATTGTTAAATATATATTTTTATACTCTGAACCAAATAATCTCTTCATAAAATCTCTTTTAAATTTTCACTGTGCTTAAAGAAAGTAAAATTTTTTAAATTTATTTTGACGCGCAATCTTTTATCAAATAAATCTTTTTTATTTGTTGTTAAATATTCATTAAATTTACTTAAAAAATCCTCTTTATTGTCCGACTTATACATAAATCCATCCTTACCATTGTTTAGTAGTTCTGATGGTCCATTGGGACAATTGCTTGAAATAATATTTAAATTACAAAATGCTGCTTCAATTAATACAAAACCTGGATCCTCCCACAAAGAAGATAAAATAAAAGCTTTGGCATTTTTTAAATAACTATAAACATTATCTTGATAACCTAAAAGTAAAACATTTTTATTTATTTTCAAATTATTTATTTGCTTTGTTAAAGCTTCTTTTAGTTCACCTTCACCAAGTATTATTAATTTAATTGTATCATTTTTTTTAATCAATTCATAAAAACAATCTATCAGAAAATGGTAGTTTTTTTGATGTGTTAGTCTCCCTATAGAGATATAATAATTTTCTGTTTTTTCTGTTTTTTCTTTTCTTTCTTTTTTGACTAAAGAGATAATTTTTTTAGGTGATATAATTGGATCTCTTAGAAGAATAATTTTATCTTCATCAATAATTTTTTCTTTAACCATATTTTTTTTTGTTTCAACGGTCGGAGATGTTACTTTGTAAATATTTTTGAAAGCAATTTTCCAAAAAAATTTTCTTAAAAAATTTAGTTGTGGATATCCTGAGATTCTAAAAATTATTTTTGTATTTAGCTTAAACAATAGCGATAAAAATAAGGGTAATGAAGTAATTAAATGAATAATCAAAAATTCAGGTGGATCATTTTTCAATAAATTTTTTAAAGAAAAAAAATATCTAAAAAATATATATATTGTAAGCAATCTACTTCTTAAATAACTGGGTTTTGGAAAATATTTTACTAATTTAGAATTTTTGAAATTAATCAAATTGATATTATTTTCTTTTAGCTTTTTTTCATATTCTCTAAATTCACCAAAAACGTTAATTAAGCTCACATCATACAATTTTTTATTATATTTTTTAAGTGAGATTGCTGAGTTAATTACCGCATCTACAGTTGCCACTTTTGATAAAAACGGACACCAATAATATACTTTTTTATTTATCATTTATTTAAAAATCTTACTTAAACCTAGTTGATGAAAATTTTTAATTAATCTTAAAAATGAAAGAACTAAGACATAAGCAATATTTTGTTTATTTTTTATTCTTATTCTTGCTTCTTCAATAATATGCTCAAACATAGTAATTTTTTGAGAATACCCACCAAGTATAAAGTTTCCAATTACTTCTTTTTTTTTAGTAGCCATACCTTTCATTTTATATTTTACAATCATTTTATAAAATAGATCATAATCAGCTGAACATTTAAAACTTAAGTCATATAACCCAATTTTTTTTTGTGCTCCTTTGGTAATAAAAAAACCAGAAGAATGAGCTGGGTAAAAATTAAAAGACCAAAATATCTTGTTTGGGAAATATCCATATTTAATTTTTCCTTTTTTTACTGTTCCAAAAACAAATTGTAATTTATTTTCACTAAAATATTTATTAACAATTTTTAATCCATTTTTTTTGTAAGTATCTCCAGA
Organism: Candidatus Pelagibacter sp. Uisw_134_02; assembly: GCF_047720265.1. GTDB lineage: Bacteria > Pseudomonadota > Alphaproteobacteria > Pelagibacterales > Pelagibacteraceae > Pelagibacter. The sequence goes on along the minus strand of NZ_CP159813.1, from coordinate 145,737 downwards.
GTTAAGTGTTCCTAGAACTCTCCCTTTGGCAATTTTTAAACCTTTGTTAATTCCATCGTATATACCTTTGTCTCTACCAATAATAATTTTTGTATTTTTGACTGTTTTTTTTTTTAAATTATTGGGTATTTTTCTCGAATTACTAGATATGACTATAATGTGTTCAAAATTTTTATATGTTTGAGATTTGAGACTGTTTAAAGTTTTTATCATGTTTTTATCACCTGCTTTTAATGGCGTAATAATTGAAAAAAAAGGTTTATTATTTTTTATCATTATTTTGATATAAATTTTTTTATAACCATTTCAAATTCAATTCTTTGTTTATTTTTACTATATTTTTTTGCAGTTATGTATGATGTTAATATTTTCTTATTAATTGAAGTATCTTTAAATTTTAATCGATCTATTATTTTAGAAAGCTGAATAAAATTATTTGTTTGATACAAATAACCACCCTTACCATTTAATAGAATTCTTTTTGGCCCTGTTTTACAATTTGAGCTTATTATTAATTTCTTTAAACATGCTACTTCTAATAATATATTTGGTGATCCCTCATACTCTGATGATAAAATAAACACATTTGAATGTTTAATATATTTAAATGGATTTTTTTTATACCCTATTAATTTAACAACATTATTTAAAAAATTTTTTTCAATATATTTTTTCAATTGATGTTCTTGTTGTCCTGATCCTACTATAACTAATTCTACAATATTTTTATTTTTGAGATTATTTATGGCTTTTAAAATATTTATGTGGTTTTTTTGTTCTGTTAGTCTTCCGACTGAAATTATTTTGATTTTTGTTTTTTTTTTAAATAATTGATTATTTATTTTTTCTTTAGATTTATCTTTAACATAATCATAATTTACAAAATTATGAATAATTTTTGAGTTTATATTAAAGTATTTTTTAACACTTTTCTTGAAATCTTCATCATTCACTATAATTAAATTTGCAAATCTATAAAAAAAACTAAATATTTTTTTTTTACGTATGAATTAATATATTTTTCTGGTGATGTATTTAACCTTACAGCTATTTTTGTTCTTGTGATAATAGAAATAAACAATGCAAAAATATTATTTTGAAAACTTATTATATAATTATTTTTTTTTAAAGAAATTTTAAAAAGATAATAACAGCAAATAAAATACTTTATGAGCCTGTTCCTAAATCTAAATTTTCTTACCGGATATTGAGTGTATAAGCTTTTATGAATATCTGTACTATCAAGAGTTAGTAAGATTATATTATAATTTTTTAATTTATAAGCATGTTCTATGTATGATTTTATATTTTTTTCTACACCACCAGTTTCAAAAGATGGGTTATAAAAAATTATATTTTTTTCATTTAAAAATTTTTTCATCAAATAAATTTTTTTATTAAGATAATTCTGACGTTTTATTTAAATACTAATGTTTAATTTTTTTCAAAAACTCATCTAAAAAAATATAATATTTATCACTTAAATATTTTTTTTTCTTCATATACTTTTCTAAAATTTTGAAGAAATCTTTTGACTCCTCATCAATTTCATTCATTTTATTTTTTGGTAATAAACTCCTATAGTTATCAAAATAAAATAAATATTTTTTAGCTATTTGAGCTTTTTTTGTGTCTAGTTTTGTGAAATTTTTTATATTTTCTAATTCTCGAAAGTATTCTTGCTTGTTTTTTGGCTCTATGGTGAAGCCTAAATTTTGGTAGATAGCATACCCTGCTATTATAACTTTTGTTCCTAAGCTTGCAGCTTCCAATCCAATAGAGCCTCTTCCTGTTATGACAATATCTGAAAATTGGATTGCTGAAAAGGTACTAATTTTTTTATTCAATAAAATTATATTTTTTCTTTTATATTTTCTGACCAACTTTTCTGCAATACCATTCTCCTTATAATGTCCTGATCTTGGGTGTGGCTTTATTAGCCATAAAATATTTTTTCTTTTTCCATGATATAAATATTTAATTGTTTCTTCTAATTGTTGATAATAGTCATCAAAAATAAAGTTTTTACCAAAGCCATGTACGGCATCTGTAAATGCGTGAGGTGCAATTAATGCAACATATTCATACTCATCATTTTTTATATATTTCTTTAAAAAATTTTTTTTATCTATGTCGATTTTATTTTTATTTCCTAATTTTAAATCAAAAGCACTTGTTAATGTTGTATCAATTAATCCTTTAAATCTTTTTTTAAAATAATCATCAAAATTAATTTTTTTTCTGTTTAAAAAAAATTTTTTTACATTTTTTTTGTCAAGTTGAAAAACAGAATTGTTAATGTCTTTTTGGTTTGTAAAAATTTTAAATTGATCGTCTGCAACAAAAACTTTAATATTATTTTTTACTGCTATTCTTGCTGCTAATGCGGCATAAGTTGCATAATCTAAAGAATTACAAATTAGGATTTTGACATTTTTTACTTCTAAAATTTTTTTCATTTTATAAAAAAGATAAATTTTTCCTAAAAGAAAGTAAAAAAAATTTAAGTTATAAATATTTCTTTCTTTATATCTGTGATTGAATTTTATATACTCATCATATATGCAGTGTCCAATTTCAACTTCATCTAATTTGAAAAAATTTATAAATTTATTGAAGTTTTTATAGTATCTAAAAAAATTTATAATTGTTTTGATTAATGAGATTGCCAGAAGATTAAAGTTTAAAAAAGATTTTTTATTTTTTGGATTAATAAAAATAAATTTTCCAAATGCAGAATACATTTTTATTTGCCAAGATGTTCTCCTATTATGTGAAAATATAATTGGTTTAAATCGAAATCTTTGATTAATTATTCTCATTGCCATTGAATTGGAAAATATTGACATGGGTCTACCTCTATCAATAATCATACAAGACTCTTTTTTGGTATTCTTAATATCAAAAATTTTAAAATTAGATTTTATGAATTTAAAAAAATCAGATTTCATAATTTCTTTATTTTTTTTTATCAATAATTATAAAATAGTGTGGTTGTAAAATGCACCCGGAGACTTGTTCATCTCCTATTATACGGGTAGCTAAAGGTCTTTTTTCTTTTTTTTGACTTTTTGTTATAACTTTTTTATTAAAAAAATTATCTTTAACAATTTTTATACTAACATCTGGATTTATTTTTTTAATATTTGCAGTAATATAGTCAAAAGAAAGTACATTGAAGTATGAATAGGCTTTTGGATTTCCCTTGTTGTCAAATTCTTCTGCTGGGCTAACATTGGTATCACTCCACCATTTATTATTGTAAACTAATTGAATTTTATAGGATACATCATACAGAACAGTTCTTATTATTATAGTTTTTTTTGTAACTCGCAAAAGCTCTTTCAATGGCTTTTTTACATCATTTAGATGAATAAAAACATTACTGCAGAATGATAAATCAAATTGATTTTTTTTAAATGGTAAATTGTATATGTTTCCTTTTACAAAATTAACATTTTTATCATTCTCCCACGCTATTTTTGCTCTATCTAAAAAAATTGGATATGGATCAGTTCCAGTATAATAAAATTTTTTCTTAACTCTTTTTTTTATAGACCTATAAAAATGACCACAAGCACATCCAACATCAAGTATTTTGTTGTCGGAATTAATTTTTTTTTTTACTATGTTGGCCATTGCTTTTGAAACTTCCATTTCTGGAGATTTGCCTGTAGCTCTATCAAAGTAAACTTTTGCATTATTATAGTTTTTTTTATACTCATTAAGACATAAGCCATGCCTATCTATTTTTGATTGTTTAAGATTTTTTTTCATATGGAATTTATTAACTCCCATTTATTATTTAAATTGGTTTTCCAGATTTCTGTATTTCTATGCTTATTTACTATTTCTTCGAATTTATTTTGATCAAGGTCTAAGTACTCCAAAACCTCAATAAAATCAAATTTTGGGAATTCATTATCGTATTTTCTTGCCAATTCTATTGCTTCTTTCCTACTCATTTGATCGTTTTGAATCATTCTACATGCATCTCTTGTAGCTCTTCCAAATCCAAATTTAATATATTGCATATAATAGTATAAGCAGTCGATTTTATCATCCAAACTATCAAAGTCAGTAAATGTGCCTTCAGTTCTTTTGTTAGGGTTAGTTTTAAAATTTGATAATTTTTTTTTCACATATTCATAATTTTCAAGCATACTCCATTTAAAAAAGTAACTAAAATAATAAGCAGTTAAATTTATTTGATTAATATTTTTTTCATCAGGATAAACATATGGGGCTATATCCTTATTAGTTATTTGGTTACTAATCCAATTTTCTGGATAGTCTCCTATTTGATGCTCTATAACCTCTCTAAAACTTCTTTTTTTTTCACTTTCCTTATCTAAAACTAATCCTCCATATTCACTTTCTCCATGTTCTGCATAGAATACAGTTGGAATATTATAATTTAATGCAACTTGGATTGGCCCAGCATTAACACCTGCATCCCATGCAACTTTAGGGTTACCTCTTTCTATAAAAAATCTTCTTGAAAGTTTTCTAGAGACATCTTGATTAGGATCTAAAAAGATTGAGTCAAACCCCATTTTTGATAATTCATTTCTATTGAATTTACCACAATCGTTAACCATTAATGGTGAAAATGTAACTAAAAGAGGGTTAAGCCCAAATTCAAATTTAAGTTTTATAGCAATAGAAGTTGAGTCCTTGCCACCAGACCAAGGCACCACACAGTCATATTTTGATCCAGTTATGTTAGAATCTTTTTTTATCTTATCGATTATTTTGATAAATTGTTTTTTTCTATCTTCCCAGTTTATTTTTTTTTTTTTTCACTATGAAGACACGCATTACAAACACCTTCGTTATTAAAAACTATTCTAGGTCGAGAATTTGGCATTATACATTTTTTGCAAAATTTTATCATTTTAAATTATTTTCTAACTTGAATTGTATTATCTTTTAAAAATTTTTTTACTGATATTATGCTTTCTTCCGTAAAGTGAAAAATATTTTGTGTACACGCAGCAGAAATGTTGGTCTTTAAAAATAGATCAAGAAAGTGCTGCCAGTTTCCCGCTCCACCTGAGGCTATTATAGGACAATTCAATGCTTTTGAAACTAAATTTATTAAATCTAAATCATAACCTAATAATCCGCCATCGTTATCAATACTGTTTATTAATAACTCTCCCGCTCCATATATTAATGCTTTTTCACCAGACATAACAGGATCTAAATTTAAATCATCTTTTCCACTGTTTGACATAACCGTGTATTTCATTTTATTTGATGAGGTTTTTTTACAATCTAGTGACTGAATTATTGACTGATTGCCATATTTTTTTGATATTTTCTCAATTAGATCTGTGTCATTCAATGAATTAGTACCTAACACAATTTTATCAGCTCCATTTTTAAAAAAAATATCAGCATCAGATAATTTTTTAATTCCGCCTCCAACAGACAGTGGCACAAAACAGTTAAGTGAAAAAAATTTTATTAAATCTAAAAATTTAATTGAAAATTTTTTTTTAGAAATATCTATAAGAATTAACTCATCTATACTCCATAAATCTATAAAGTTTTTTGTATATCGATAATCAGGTTTAAAATTTTTTGTTCTAAACAAAACACCGTCTAAAAATGTCAGAGATATAATTATTCTTTTTTTTAACATTTAACAAATCTCATAAAAATTTTTTAATATTTTAAGACCATTTGCTTGACTTTTTTCTGGGTGAAACTGAACACCATAAATATTTTCTTTATTGATAGATGACACAAAATTTGTGTCATAATCTGTTTTAGAAATTATATGTTCACTTTTACAATCATCTAAAAAATAAGAATGAGTAAAGTAAAAATCTAAAGAATTCTCAATACCTTGAAATAGTTTATTATTATTTATTAATTTACATTCATTCCAACCAACATGTGGAACTTTAATGTCTTTCGAAATATCCTTAAAATTTTTAATTTTCCCTTTCAGTAGATTTAAGCCTTCAGTTCTTCCATGTTCATTGCTTTCTTCAAATAAAACTTGAAAACCAACACAGACTCCCAATAATGGAATTTTATCTTCTATCTTTTTATTTAAAATTTTATCTATTCCATTATTTTTAATTTTTTTCATAAAATCTTTAAAGGCACCAACTCCTGGCAGAATAATCTTATCTACATCCTGAAAATCAAAATTATTTTTACAAATTTTGAATTTAATATTTAATTTATTCATAGCGGATACTAAAGATGCAAGATTGCCTGTGTCTAAATCAATTATTCCAAGTTTCATATACTTGTCTTATTTTCCAAAAAAAGTTTTGTACTAATTACTGAAAAAAGTAATTTTGACAAATGGTTAGGTATGGTTTTAGTAGTTATATCCACTTTTAATTTTTTTAAATCTACATACTCATTTATTGGAGAATTTTTATCAAAAATAAAATTGATAATTTCAGGATTTTTTAAGTCAATGACAGAGTTAATTGAAGTATTAAAACCCTTTTTTTGCCTACTAAGTCTGACATCATCTACTAAAATATCTTTGGCAGAATTTCTTAATACTTGTTTTTGATAACCTTGAGATATCAGTAAATGTGGAGGAATTGTTAATGTAAACTCCAATAATTTTCTATCTAAAAATGGGCTTCTATTTTCAATTGAATGATACATTGAATTTAAATCATCATGTTTTAATATGACTGGAACAACTTCATTAAATAATTCATTGAGCATTCTGTTTCTTAAAAGTTCATCACAATATTCGATTTCTTTAAAGTTCTGTTCTTTTTTTATTACAGAATACTTGTGTAGTTCAAAATGCTTTTCAAAAACGATATCTCTATTATCTTTATTGTCGATGTATAAATTTGGATTTTTAAGGTATGGGTTACGTATATTGGGTAACACAAATTCTTTCCAGGAAGCTAAATTTTCATTGAAATATTTTGTTTTATTCATTGACTCAAGATGCAATAAAAAATGATCATAATAACCAGTAAAAATCTCATCTGCTCCAGTTCCTGAAATTGATACTTTAAAACCTTTTTTTGAAATACTTTCGCTTAAGAAAGAATGTACATAATAAGAAAGAGTAGCTATTGGACCATCATGATACTTTGTAAGTTTGTTCAATCTATCTAAGAATATATCTTTCTTATCATTAATCTTTATCAAATGTGAGTCACAATTAATGTCATTAACTACATGCTTAATATTTTCCTCTTCATTATATCTTTCATCAATATCGATTATTGAAAATGAAGAAACATTTTTATTAAATGTTTTTTTTGCATGAGATACCAAAATACCTGAGTCAATTCCACCACTAAGGCAAAATGCTAAGGGAACATCAGATCGCATTCTTAATTTTAAACTTTCAATTAAATGTAATTTTGCACCATCTGTTGCTTCTTCAACTTTCATTTTTTGATTAATATTAATCTTAGGTGTCCAGTATTTTTTTTTAATAGGTATTAAATTCAAATCGACAGACATATTTGAACTACTTTCTAATAAAAAAATATCTTTATTGAATGTTTCTGTACTTTTGTTAAGAGACTTATAACCTGAGAATAAATTTTTATTCAATAAATCATTATTAGTTTTAAATTTATTTAAATATAAAGATTTAATAAACTTAATCTCTGAACCAAAAAAAAATCCGTATCTATTAGAAAAATAATATAAAGGTTTTTCACCAAATGGGTCTCTTGATAAAAAGAGATTTTTTTTTTTTGAATCCCATATTGCAAATGCCCACATACCCTCAAAATGATCTACACATTTACTTCCATATTCTTGGTAGCTTTTTAATAAAACTTCGGTATCTGAATTAGTTTGAAATCTGTAATTTTTTTTTTTTAAATCTTCTCTAATTTCTATATAATTATAAATTTCACCGTTAAAAATTACCATAAAATTTTTATCTTCAAAAGGTTGGCTTGCTCTTTTATTTAAATCAATGATACTTAACCTGGTGTGCAATAAAGCTAATTCTTTTGATCCAAAATCTTCTTTATAATATTTGCTTGAATCTGGCCCTCTTCGACTCATTAATTTGAGTGTATGATCTATACCATTAACATTTAATAGATTTTTGTTGCTTATATAGCCGCTAATTCCACACATTAGTATAATTTTAGATTAGTTATTTTTTGATTTTTTTTGATTTTTTTTTTAGCTTTTCTTCCCATTAAATTTATTAAATTCGAAAAATTTTTTGATTTGGCTGGTCTAACAAATATAGTATTTGAAAAATCAATTTTATCATTTATTTTGATGTTACATTTTGCAAAAGCAGATCTTCTCACTATTTTTATATTTTTTTTTTCAGGTAATTGTAATTTTTTTTCAAATTTTCCTTTTAATTGCTCAATGTTTCTAATCGATGATACAATAGATTCTAATTCTTTAAAATCGGCAGAAAGTGAGTGATCTCTGAAATTTGAAAAACTTTTATCTAAAGTAAAATGTTTTTCTATTATCTGTGCTCCCATTGCAACTGCCGCTAAACATGCATCTTTACCAATTGTATGGTCAGAATATCCAACTAAAAATTCACAATTTTTTATCAAAAATGGAATTGACTTTAAATTAGCATATTGATTTTCTACTGGATAGCTTGTTACACAATGTAAGAAAGCAATTCTTTTAATGGCTTCTTTTTTTGTCAAGAATCTATTAATAAATCTAGATAACTTTTTAATATCAGTAAGCGTCATCATTCCTGTAGAAATTATTAATGGCTTCTTAGATTTTAATAATTTTTCTATCATCGGAAAAAAATTGTTATCTCCAGATGCTATTTTGATAATATCAGAATTTTTTATTAAAAAATTAGCACTTGGTAAATCTAAGGGTGTAGAGATAAATTTTATTTTATTTTTATGTGCTAAATCCTTTAGTACTATAAATTTTTTTTGACTTAATTCAAATTTTTTTAGCTGTTTGAATCTTTTTATGTCGTCCTTTTGTACAAAATCCTCTGTTTTAAAAGTTTGAAATTTAACAGCATCAGCACCTGCTTTTGCTGCTAAAATAACTAGTTTTTTTGCAACTTTAAGGCTTCCTTCATGATTATTTCCTACCTCCGCAATTATAAAAACTTTTTTATTTATATTAAAGTTTTTTATTTTCATATTTTAATTTTGAGAGTTATTTTAAATTTTCCCAAAATCTTTTATACCATGCAATATATTTAATGTACCCCTCTTCAATAGAATTTTTGGACTCAAAATTTATAAGCTTTTTTGCCTTATCATTTTTTAATGTTCCTCTTTCAGGCATAAACTTTTCTTTCTCTTTGTAAAAAACTTGCATTTTGGGAAATTCATCTTTTAATATTTCTATTAAATCATTTATCTTTCTTGCATTTCCAAATGTTATATTAAAAGTTTCATTTAATGCATTTTTGTTATCACAACAATCAGCAATACCTTTCACTAGGTCTTCAATATAAGTGAAGTCTAACTTATCTTCTCCATCACCATTAATATTTATATCTAGGTTTTGAATTGCATTTTCTATAAATATTTGCCCTACTCTTCTACTAACACATCTTTCACCATATAAGGCTGACGGTCTTATTATTGTATATGGCAAATCAAAAACTTGCTTGTATGCCTTCATCATCAGTTCGCCTGCAAATTTTAAATTACCGTAAATTCCAATAGGCTTACAAGGTGAGTCTTCATCAACCTCTTTTGTCTCAAAGTTTCCATATACCATACTTGATGACATATATATTACGTGTGTTTTTTCAGTTTTTGCATAATCAAGAGTATTTTCTAGAGTTCTTAAGCTATGATCAAAAGTTGTGTGGGGATCTTTATTTGATCTATTGGCATGTGAGACAGCAGCCAAATGAATAATTACATCTGGGTTTATCTGTGAATATAATTTACAAACTGCATGATAGTTTCTCGCATCTTGAATTATTAAACTAATTTTGTTTGTTTTTAATAAATCAATCCTATTTTCTAAAATTAATTTATATAATTTTTGATTTTTTATTTCAGTGTTATCCAGTGAATAAATATTATTAATAGATAAACTATCAACAATTATGGGTTCATGCCCTTTTTGCTTCAAATATAGTGCAAGATTATGACCTATAAAACCACAACCACCAACTAATAGAATTTTTTTATTTTTCATAAGTCAAATAGTTTTTTATTATTTTACAAATTCTATCCACCTCTATACTTTTGAGTTTTGGATAAATTGGCAATGAAATATTTGTATTGCCATAATCATTGGCATTAATAAAATTTTTTGCTTTAAGGTTATATTTATTTTTATAATATGTCATCTTAGGTAGTTGTTTTGAATAATGTACACTAACTCCAATTTTTTCTTTTTTTAATTTCTTAAGTAACTCATCTCTTTTTTTACAAAATACTTGAAATACAAAAAATGAACTATTGGTAGAATAAGGCATATGTGTGATTTCTTCTGTTCTGGAAAAATTTTTTATATATCTTTTGGCAATTAAATGCCTTTTTTTTAAATTACTCTTATATTTAATTAATTGTTTAAAACCTAAAGCAGCTTGAAAATCAGTCATTCTATAATTGAAACCTAAAGATTTCACATCATAATCTCCTTGTTTTTTTCTATCCTTAATATCCGTATCAATCCCAAATGCTTTTAATTTTTTAATTTTTTCATAAAATTTTTTATCATTAGTAATTACAGCCCCACCTTCTCCAGTTGTAATTTGCTTCGTTGGATAAAATGAAAAGCTTCCTGATATTCCAAAGTTTCCTGCATGTTTATTTTTAACAAATGTTCCAACTGCGTGCGCACAATCTTCAATTAATATTATTTTATTTTTTTTACAAAACTTTAAAATTTTATCAACTTCACAAGGATGACCTGCCATATGAACTATAATTACACCTTTTGTTTTTTTTGTAATTCTTTTTTTTATTTCTTTTAGAGTTATATTTCCTGTCAATGGTTCTACATCAGAAAATATAGCCTTCGCTCCTGTATATTCTACTGCATGTGCTGTTGCTGTATGAGTTTGCGCTGGTACTATAATTTCATCTCCTTTTTTAAAACCAGATGCTAAGCAAGATAAATGCAAACCTGCCGTACAACTTGAAACAGAAATTGCGTATTTTGCCCCTGTAAATTTTTTAATTTCTTTTTCAAAAAGAGATGTAAATTTACCATGAGTAAGCCAACCACTTTTTAATATATCACCAACTAATTTTATATCTGTAGGTGAAATATTTGAAATTGAAAATTTAATATTTTTCATAAGTTTATAAATATTTAATTTTAATCTTTTTACTTAATCTAATGGATTTTTCAGCAGAAAAACAAACCGACATTAAATCAATTTGTTCCTTAAATGTTATTATTTTTTTTTTATCTCTTTTCATTAAATTATCTAAAAAAGCTTGAATTAATCTTTTTCTATTTGATTTATCAGGATAAGCAGCATTTATTTTTAAGATTTTTTTATTTTTATACATATATGAACCTAAATCTGAATTAACTAATGTTTGATCTTTTGAAAAAATTTTTAGTTCATGGAGATGGCTGTGAATGGCTGCTCCATTAGCTGTTATTTTAACCAGAATATTCATTGGAAATTCAAACAACATTATCACTAAACTGTTTTTTTTAAATTTTGAACCAGCTGTTGGTTTTTTATTTCCTATTGCATAAACTGAAGTGGGCTTTAGTCCTGTTAACCACATAATCAAATCAATAACATGAATTCCTGCGCCAAGAACTAGTGAGTAATCTTTTATTTGAGATCTCCACCCTAAAAGTTTTTTTTTTCTACCCCAAATATAATCACCTTCAATATAATAAATTTTTTTATTATTTATTTTTTTCTTAAATTCTTGAAATAGAGAATTAACTCTTAAAACTAAATTTGAAGTAATATTTATTTTAGGTTTGTTTTTTAATAAGTTTTTTATTTTTTTTAGTTGTGCAATATTTAGGCATAATGGTTTTTCAACGATAAGTTGTTTATCATTTTTTATACCTTTAAGAATTTGTTTATAATGATAGTTATCAAAACTTGCTATCGAAACTAAATTAATACTTTTGTCTAAAAAAATATTATTTTCGTTATTTGTTATTATCTTGTTGGGATATTTTTTTTTTAGGAATCTAATCTTTTTTTTATCTAACTCACATATCATTTTTACAATAGATCCTTTATATTTATCAATTGCATCTAAATGTTTTTGACCTATTCCCATCCCTATTATGCCAGCAATAATTTTCATTTGGAAAAGGAAAAGGTTTTAAATGTTTTTTTGGTAAAATTTTTCAAAATTCTTTTTAAATCGATCTTGGTATCAATTGATAAATTCATAATTTTTTTATTTCCTTTGAAAGCAAAGTTTTTAATATTGAAGTTTTTAAAATTTTTATAAAAATACATTGTAACATGTTCTTTTTCTAGAGCACTAAATTTTTTGATGTGTTTTTTGAAAAGTGACACTTTTATAATTTCTACTGATTGTCCTTTTGGATATGAGCGGGGAAAAACATTGGTTATAAGGTCAAATTTTTTTTTTGCATTATTATGAATTTTTATAGCCTTATCTATTAAATGAGTATCAATTAATGGACTGTCTCCATTTATTCTTATGAAAAATTTTGATTTATTCTTTTGTGCAGTTTTATATAATCTTAAAGCTACGTTTTGAAGATTACCCCTATAAAAGTTAATTTTTTTATCTTTTAAATATCTAATTAATTTATCGTCAGACTTATTGATTGAGGATGAAACTATAACTTTTTTGACATTTTTAGATGCCTTTGCTCTAGTAACAACATATTGAATAATTGGTATTCCATAAATAGGAAATAAAACTTTATTTCTAAATCTTCTTGAGTTTGATCTTGCTTGAATGATTACCAACAATTTATGCTCTAAAAATTGTATTCATATAATTTTTACTTTTTTTAGTATTCATAGGTTTTTAAAAAAACTTTTTAAAAAAGTTACTATTTTTTTCCCATTCTTTAAAAAATTTATTTAACATATTGTAATTATCAATTTTAATTTTAGGATTATGACTCTTTTTATTTTTCTTCTGAGCAATTACAACTAAATCATTTTCGTCATAATACCTATTAAATTTTATTATTCTAAAGCCACATATTTCAAGTAAATTTGATAAAGAATTGTAAGAAAAATACCATGGATGAGTATTTTGAGTGTGATGACTTGACACAAAAAAATTATGGATTGGTTTTTTAAATGGTACTAAAATTCTTGAGCTTTCTGAAATTATCAATAGTCCATTGCATTTAAGCGAACTGTGTATTGCTCCTAGAACTTCGACTGGTTTTACACAATTGCACAGTGTCCACAATAATGATGCTGCATCAAAATTTTTAAAGTTTTTATCATTCACAGATGACTCGATAGACCCATTGTGACTATAAAAGATACCTTTGTTTATTTTTTTTATCAATTTTACAGTTTTACTGTAAAGTGCTGGGCTGTGTTCTGTAAAGTTAAATTTAATATTTTTATTTATTTTTATTAATTCTTTTCCAAAATTGCCTTCACCCGTACCATAATCACAAAAATTTATTTTACCTTTTTTAAGCATGTCATTTAAAAAAATTGCAGAATAATAATGCCTAGATTTCATTATAGGATTATTTGAAGTATACTTGACTTCTTTTGTATCTATCTTTTTAGAATAAATTTTTTTTGACCATGCTTCTAGACTTTCTTGAGCATTATTTGTGGGTGAATGAAAAATACTTCCTGTTTTTTTTGAAATGTATATAACTGATTTTGATATTTTTTTACTAAATTTAAGTTTTATTGTCCTTTTCTTTACTACTCCATTAAAATCTAAAAAAATTTCTTTGCTTAATTTTTTTGTAATATTCATATTTAAATTAAATTATATTTTTTTATGATGCACATACTAAGTGAATAATATGTTTTTATTTTGATAAAATTAAGCTTTTTATACATTTTAATAAATTTATTTAATCTTTACATCTTTTATTTTGATGAGTTTATTTTTAAGAAGAATTTTTGAAATATCATAAAGAGCCCAAGCCGGTTCTTCACATTTTTCAGCTATTTCCAATAATGATTTTTTTCCATCACAATAAGATAAAAAGTTAATTAATTTTAATCCTGTAAGGTCCGGATAATCACTCTGGTCGTTTGTTTGATCTGTAGGATATAAATTAAAATTTGATAGTTTTGGTTCACATAAATAATTTGCAACTGGATAATAGTTGTTTTCAATTAATAAAATTGCTTTTTCAATTATTTTGTACCCCCCGTCGAGTCCTTCAGCCGTAACAAGTTTTTTTAAATTATCATCAGATGAGTGGTATTCTGGATACTCTCCATATTTTGATCTCATAATTGTAGCAACTGGTAAATCAATACCAGGAGAGCAATACTGTCTCTCATCACTACCTCTATCAATCCATTTGTATGATTTATAATCTCTATGTGTCCACTTTAATACGTGTTTAGCAACGTCGTCTGACAAAGTATCCTCTCTTCTAGAAGGTAAAAATGAATATGTCCTATTGTCTCCTAGACAAGTTAAGTTAAATCCAGCGATAATATTTTTTTTCATCTCTTTATAGTTTTTGCTTAAATAGGCTATTGAACCAATTGTTTCTGGGATAAAAATTATCCTGTAGCTATATTTTCTATTTTTTAAACTTTTAATCCAGTTCGACAAATATATTGCTACACACGGACCAGATAATTCATTATTTGCTAAAGAAGGATGACATATATAAGTAGATAGAAAAATTTCTTTTTTTGATTTTCCTGGAATTAAAATTTCTCCATAAGTTAATGAGCCTTTTTTAAAGCTCGAGTCTATTTTTACTTTATAGTTTCCATTTTTGAGTTTATCTAATTGATTTTTACTTAAGCAAAATCCCCATTTTAACTTATAGTAAGATGTTACATAAGGTATAGCACTCGGTCTAGAGCTCATGCAGTATAAATTTTTTTTTAGTTCCTTAAGACTTAATATCTTATCAATAGGTTCCGAATAACTCATTAGATGCAAATTATTTTTTTTAAAGTCAATTATTGTATTATTTTTATAATCTTTTATCCAAGCAGCTTTAACATTCCACTCTTGGGGGACAGTCCAATTAAAAATTTTAGTACCTGAGTCTATATTCTTTATTTTTAAGGAGGGGTTAACTTTTTTTAAAATTCTTAAAGTTTCTCGTACTCCATCTCCAGTTATACTTCTATTAATTGGAAAAAGAGTTTTTGCTAAATTATATATTTTTTTACCAATCATCTAAAATCTATAACCTTTTATAATCATACAGACTAATTAATTCTGGGTGTATTCCAAATTTCTTTAAGTTTAATCTCTTATACATTTTTTCTATTTTTTTTTTTTCTAATTTCACTAATTTATTCCAATCATCAAGATATTTTTCTCCTTCGTGCATAATAAAACCAGCTACAGAAGCTTCTGCTGCTTTATCTATTGCAGTTGTTGTATCAAAATAGCTTATTAGATTTCTATTTGGTTCAAAAATTTTATATTTTTCAAAAGCTTGGTTATCACCATTAACAAAGTTTTTAATTAATTGAGATATTTCTAAGCTACACGTTAGTCCATCCCTTTTATTTGCAGTAGCAAATATGATTTTTTTACTTTTTTTTAATGGTCCCAAAATTGGATAAGTGTCAGCTGATGTTGGTCTGTGACCACTGCACAGTGTGAGGTGATTATCCTTTAAACTTGAGTCAAATTCATTAATCA